>CAKUJH010000004.1 GCA_934661375.1 uncultured Victivallales bacterium | reverse complement strand
GTCCGGAATCACCCGTTTCTGCCAGGTCATGGAATGGGATACGCCGGCGGGCCACTGCGAATACCCGCAGCTCACCAGGCGAACTTCCAGATGATCCCAGTCCAGCCGCATGGATTCACTTCCCTTCCGCCAGGAACCGGCATTGTTCCAGCGTTTCCATCAGCGCCAGGGTATCCGAAGCCGGAACAAGCGGTTCCGCGGCGCCGCAGAGCCAGCCGTGCAGATTTTCATAGAACAGCGAAGTGTAGCCGCCGGGAACTTCCGGCAGGAATTCCTCCGAACGGAACGGGATTGTATCGTGCGGGTACTGCCGGTTTTCCGCCGCCATACGGTCAAAAGTTTCCTCCGGGGCGAGTTCGGCTGGATCGAAATAATGAATTGTCCAGCTGCCGCCGTGCTTCATCAGATACGCCGCGCCGTTTTTTCCGTAAACCGCCCAGACAAACGGAATGAATCCGGAAGCCTGGTTGATGTCGATATCCGCCAGAATGCCGCTGGTGCGTCCACGCAGAACCACTTTGACCACGTCATCGGCGTCGCCAAGCGAAGCGATCCGGGCGGTCTGACAGCAGAGCGGATCCAGCGGTTCGCCCAGCAGATACATCATCTGATCCACGTAATGCGCGCCGTAGTTGCGGAGCATTCCGCCGCAGTTTTTGCGGTAAGCCTGCCAGTCGTTGCGCCGCACATAGTTGCCGATATACAGTTTGAGCTGATAGATTTCCCCCAGCTTACCGGACTGCATGATCTGCTTGATGGCAAAGGACTTGTCATACATTCTCCGCGGCTGAAACACCATCAGCTTCCGCTGATTTTTCTCCGCGGCGGCAAACATGGCGCGGGCTTCCTCCAAAGACGCCGCCACCGGCTTGTCGCAGAAAACGTTCACGCCGTGTTCCAGCAGCTGAATGGTCTGCGCGGCATGAAAAACAGTCGGAGAGCAGACCACCGCCAGGTCGGGAGTTTCATGAGCCAGCATTTCATCCAGCGAAACATAATGATGTCCGACTCCGAATTCCGTGCGGGCTTCTTCGCCGCGTTCCGCCAGCGGATCCACCACGGCGCATACCTGAAACTGTTCCGGACGCCGCAGCAGTTCCGGCAGATGATCGCTCCACGCGATCCGCCCCAGTCCAATCACCGCTGTCCGGATAATTTTTGTTTTCATTCTGTCTCCATTCTGTTCCCTGATTGTTTTCTTTACCATATTATAATGCAGAAAACGGTTTTTGAAAATGGATTCAAGGCACTATTTGTTGCACTTTTGCACTTTTTCATGCTGTGAATACAACAAGAAAGAGTTGCAGACATGAAAAACGGACCGGGGATCCGGCAGTTCCGGAAAAATCAGTCTTCTTCCGGCGGCGGAATGCACGTCTCTTCCAGAGGGGCGAAATCATTCAGCACCGACGCCAGACGCATCCGGCTGGCATGAATGCATTCCCTTCCGCCGAATTCGCAGCGTCCGTCCACCCCGACGGAACCGCACGGACCGTTCGCCATGCCCTTCGGACAGTTTTCCGGGCAGATGAATCCCATCTGGGGAAGCCGGCAGTCCGGGCAGGAGCGGCAGGAAACCAGCAGCTTCTTGGTCAGGCGTTTTTCCGAAGCGGGCATCCGGTCCGCATGGGCAAACAGTTTCGATGCCAAGCGGTAACGCAGCATTTCCCAATCGGTAACCGGGGCGATGTCCGCCCGGCTCCGCACCGGCTGTTCCGGCGGCTGCGCCGATGACAGCAGACCTTCAAATTCATAGAACCGGTACGGGTACGGCGCCAGTTCCAGACGGTCATAATAATCCAGACAGGCGCTGCGCCAGTCATCGAAAGAAGTGAATTCGCTGAATGCTTCGGAAATCCGGTTGAGCAGAACATTGACCTGTTCCGGGCGGTCAACGCCCGCGATCTGGATTCCGCTGTATCCGAGGAAGCGCGCCCCCGCGGCATGTATCTGGAGACGCCGCCACTGCGCCGCTTCAAACTGCGCCAGCGAATGGGTCATTTCCCGGCGGAGCATCGACTGAAGATCCGGCGAAATATGCACTCCGGGAACTTTGCCGGAACAGATCGCATCCGCACGGTCCGGAGTCAGCAGAAGCAGACGCGCAATCGACGGCACGTGCATGGAACGCGAAGCCAGAAACCAGCGCAGCTCCTGCAGTTTGCGCACATCCCAGCCGTACTGCGTCACGATGAACGACGCTCCGTTGTTCAGTTTCTTCATCAGCTTGAAATACTGCGGGAAGGAAGTTTCCGGAACATAGCAGTAGGGATTCACCGCACAGCCGGCATAAAGAGTGTCGCTGAAATGCGCACGGATGCTCCGCAGAATATGAACGCTTTCCGTATAAATGCGGCTGCGGACATCCCGCACGGTATCTTCCGGCAGACTGCCGCCGGAAAGAGCCAGTACATTGCGGAACCCTTCGGCGGCTGCATGTCCCAGTAGTTTTTCCAGTTCACGCAGCGGACGGGAGCGACCGCTGACGCAAAGCAGATGTTTGTCGCGGTCCATCTTGCAGAGAGCGGAAGCGAAACTGACCGTATCGATGCCGTTTTCCGGTTCGGCGGAAGAATCCATGAACGCCAGCACCACCGGCAGATCGGTCCGGGCGGACACCGTATATTCAATATCGGCAAAACGCGCCACGGCGTCTTCCAGCGGAATGCTCCCCGGCGGCGGAGTAACTTCCAGCAGAACCTGGAATATTCCGTTGTCGAGTTTTTCCTTGAAACGGTTGCCTTTCGGTCCGTCGAAATTCATTTCAAGCTGAATGCCTGCGGTGTGTTTCATGATGCGGTCTCACAGTTGATGCCGGGCAAAAAATGCCCGGATATAACGGTTCAGTTCATCAGGAGCATCCTCCTGAATATAACGGCCTGCACGGTCGATGGTATGTATCTCGGCGTTGGGCAGATAACGTTTCCAGCGTTTGAGCAGACGCGGCGGATAAAGCCAGTCGCGCATCGCCCAGAGAATCAGCGACGGAGTGCTGCGGAACATCCACAGCCCGGTTTCGATTTCCATCATGCGCTGCGCGGATTCCGCTTCCGGAACCGTCGGGATGTCCTCCACAAAACGGTACAGCGCCTGCCGGGCTTCGCGTCTGCGGTACGGGTATTCATATGCCGCGGCAATGTCGCGCGCATGAACGGCACGGTTGCCGAATTGCAGCAGCCGCAGATCCGTCACCAGCTTCGCGCCCAGCCAGGGTATCCGGCAGAAACGCAGACGCCACGGAATCGAATAGGAGGAAAAAGCCAGCGTGTTCAGTATCACCAGCGAATTGACGTGCCGCGGATGCCGGACCGCATAGCCGACGCCGACCGTGCCGCCCCATCCATGCAGAATCAGCGTGGCGTTGTCGATCTGAAGATGTTCCAGCAGGGATTCCGTCACATTGATGTAGCCGTTCAGCGTGTAGTCAAAATGTTCTCCGCCGGACGACAAGCCGAATCCCGGCAGGTCGAAAGCAATCACCCGGTGGTCAAACGCAAGATCGCGGATCAGAAAACGGTAGGCAAACGACCACATGGGACAGGCATGAAACATCACTACGGGACGTCCCTGCCCTTCATCCACATAATGAATTCTGAAATCTTCCAGTTCCAACCAGTTGCGTTTAAACGGAAAAATTCTGTCCAGAAAATTATCTGCCATTTGCGTCTTCTGCCTCCAAAACAGATATATTAGCACGGAAAACCGGATTTCTCAAGTCGTATTGTCAAAAAAAATCAAGAAACTTTCCGGTTTTCCGGACGCAGATGCCGAAAACAGCGAACCGGATTTCTCCCCGGTCCGCCATCTTTCTGAACCGGAATCAATACTGAAGTGCCAGCATCTGATGACAGCGGAACGGTTCCATATCCAGTTCAATTCTGCCGTTTTCCTGCCGGAACGCCAGCTCCTTCCCTTCCGGAACCAGAGTCACACTGCGGACCGGACGGTCCACTGCCACGGAAAGGTGAAATGCCGGAGACGGATTCAGGTCTTCAATCACTTCCATGGCTGCCCGTCCCGCCAGATTGCCGCCGGAGACTTCGCAGACACCGCCGCGCAGAATGGTGTTCGCATACAGCAGATGCACAATCGTGCGGTTTTCCGCTTCCTGATGCATCATGGTCACTCTGCCCTGCGAAGGCAGATCGGTCTCCACCTGCCAGTCCGCTCCCGCAAACTGCCGCAAGGTGCGCCCGATATATTCCTTGACCGCCACTGCCCCGTATGCCCGGTACAGCGTGAACACGGGATGCGCGAAGTACAGGATATTCCCGTGCAGAGTTCCGGCGTCATATCCGGATGCCTCCGGACGGTACGGCGTATGCTGATGACTGCTGAAATGACGATACGTCCGGTTGAAATACGGGTCGAAGATTTTTCCCAGCGAACGCACGCCATCCCGTACTTTGATCCGCCGCGATGCGGCATACATCACGAACGGCGTCGATACAAACGACGGCGCAAAATCCGGTTCGCACTGAATGTAGTCCGGATTGTATTCACTCATTCCGAAATCATCCGCGCCGATGTCGAACAGGAATCTGCCGTTTTCGGAATCCATGCCGGAAGTTCCGGACAGCACCAGTTTTCCGCCGACGGAGACAAATTTCCGCAGCCGTTCCGCCAGCTCCGGACCGGGATGAACACTGTCCGGCAGAATCAGCATCCGGTACGGTTCAAAACTCATTTCCGCATCAATGTAATCAAACGGCTGATGCAGTTCCAGCAGAA
This sequence comes from uncultured Victivallales bacterium, assembly GCA_934661375.1. GTDB lineage: Bacteria > Verrucomicrobiota > Lentisphaeria > Victivallales > UBA1829 > SIG94. The sequence goes on along the minus strand of CAKUJH010000004.1, from coordinate 119,467 downwards.
CGCGGGACGCCCCGATGTCGCCGGGAAATTCGCGTTTTCCGCTGTTGTGTTCCCCCAGCGCCTCCTGTCCGAGAACGGCAATTTTCGCCGCACTGACCGCATGTTCGCACCAAGGTTCCTTCTCCGCCACTTCCCGGTACGCCGTGCCGATCAGCTCATACGTGCTGCGGTCCAGCTGTCCGGACGGGTGCAGCTGGTCGCCGATACTGCATTTGGAACCGTTCGCGAGCATGGCGGCACATTCGTAACGGAGAGCATTGGGATGCTTGAACCCGCCGAATTCGCCCCACGTGGTGTGAAATTTTCCGGTCATGCCGAGAAATTCCTTGTCCAGTTTGCGGCAGTAGGCGGCGGACATCGGATAATGATCGTAACCCCAGCCGCCGGTCGGCAGGGATTCCAGTTCCAGATGGCTGAAATACTTCAGAATTTCCGTGTCGCCCTTGGTCACATTGCCGGAATTGTGGAATATGGGCATATCGGCGCGGTGAATCCGGGCGGCTTCCGTGGCGCGGCGGTAATATTTCAGCAGTGTCTGACGCGAGAACCGGATGCGGTCCTCTTCCCGTTCCGGGTCCAACCCCTGCTCCAGCATGTCGTGCATACAGTGTTCGCAGAAACATTGACACTGCCCGATGATGTCGATGAATATGCCGTCGGCGTCGGGAAACAGCGTTACGGTCTCCCGGATCATGGCGCAGAGATAATCCAGATACGGCGTGTTGAAGCACAGCAGACGGAATCCGGGTTGAAGCGGACTCCGTGCCCAGCCGGAATATGTGCCGTCCTTATTGATTTCACGCCATTCCGGATGCGCCTCCGCCGCCACGTTGTTGACTCCGCCGGTCAGATACACGGGAACCTTCACATTGATTTCGTGACAGGCATCCATCTGGGCGCGGAGCAGATTGAAGTTCAGATGCGGGTGCATTTTCCCGACCTGCGTCGGATGATAGCTCCACCCGTGATGACAGCTGGAAAAGCAGGTGATGGAATCGACCGCCGCCCGCTGCAAAGTTTCCTGCCATTCTTTTTTATCGAATTTTGCTCCGATCTCCGGGATTGCCGGGGATGTGTGAAAATCCAGGTGTACCTGTCTGAAACGCATGATGAACTCCTCTCTGCTGAAAAATCTGTGTTTCCCCATAATATGCACAGAATCACGAATTTTTCCACTGTATTTATATGCAGAAAACTCTGTTTTTTATGAAGAATACAATCATTTCTGTTCCATGCCGCCATCCGAGGACAGTTTCTCCTGTTTGGGTGATGAAAAAACAGCCGGACCATTATTTTTCATCGAAACCTGGTATTTTCAGATGTATTTGCCTGAAGATAACCAAAAAAACAGCAAAAAATTTTATTTTCGACTTGCCATTTGCTGAAATATGTGATATAAATGGAGAAGGCAAATTTCACAGGTCAATTAAGCAATGGAGTAACCAATGAAAAAGAGCCGTTTCTTCATACGCCGATTCAATCTGATAGAGATCACTATGGCGATTGCCGTAGTGGGCATAGGCATCGCCGGCATCATGGCGCTCTTCCCCCCTGCCATCGAGGCTAACCGCACTGCCGACAACCAGAACTATCTGGGTCAGGTTTCCGAAACACTCATGGGTTATCTGGAAGCCGAAATCTTTTCCGATTTTGATAAAGTGAAAAATCTTTCCGAAACCAAACCGGCAACCTCGCCTGATCTCAGCAAGAACACCACCAGTCTGGCGGATAAAGGGATTTACGGTCTCCGGACAACCTCGGACGGCAATGTTTTGTACATAGAATCCCCGGACGGCAGAGTCAATGCGTTCATTGCGATCTGGCGGGATTCCAGTCCGGTTCCCGGTATTGAAAGCGGCACTGAAGCATATTCCCGGCGTGTTTATGTTGAAATCAGCTGGCCGGCAGTTCGTCCGTACGACACCCGAGAAAAGAAACTTTATGTTTTTGATGTATTCAACAAATATGAATAATGGAGCCAGTCATGATGCGTAAATCCAAAAAATCCTTTTTCACGCTGCTGGAAGTTCTGGTATCCATGGGCGTTTTCATGCTGCTGATGCTGGCTTTGATGCAGTTCTTTTCCGCCGCACAGGGCGTGTGGTCGCGTACCGGCAGCAAAACATCTCTTTACGATTCCGCCCGCATTGTCATGGAGATCATGGCGAACGACTTGGCTTGTGCCTATTATGAACCGAATCACGACAGCAATTACCAATTTTTCAAAATTTCCGCAGGTACGCCGGACGAAGTCATTTTTGCCGCCCAGACCGAAGCGGGAAATGCCGAGATTTTCTACAAATGGGTTAAAGCGGACTGGAAGCTCCACCGGATGGAGAAAAAAGAAGCGGATATGGATTTTTCCTCTGATGTTACCTGGTTTACCCGAAGCGGAAAAGACTGGATTTCAGCCATGGCGGCAGAAACACCGGTCGATGAGAACTGCGTTGCGGAACACATTCTTGATTTCTCTGTCAAAGCATATAAAAAAGGAAATCTGAGTACGGCTGTTGATGTCAGCAGTTCTGCCGCCGATAAATTCCCGGATGTGGTCATCATCGCCATGACTCTGCTTGCGGATGATGCTTATGAAACCCTGAAAAACCGTTTCACAGACGCCGCGTCCGAAGCGGATCTGCGGGCTAAAATACAAAATCTGTATGACACTGCTGTCAAAACCGCATTGGACAGCAATGCTCCGCCCGAAAATGAAGAAACCAATGAGGCAATCCTCTATAATGGATGTCTGCGCCTGTCCCGTATTATTACGCTGGACCGCGGACAGAATGACTAACCGGAAAGGAACAGCAAGATTATGAAAAAGTCCTTTTCAAACGGAAAACAGAACCGCAGCAGCAGAAACTCCAGAGGAGTGGCGATTGTCTTCACACTGGGCATTCTGGGTCTGCTGACCGTAATTGCCCTGGGTTTTGCGTCCACAGCACTGCTGAACCGCAAGATTGCAGACAACACCGGGGATATGATTTATGCCCGGCATATAGCAAAAAATATCGCACTGGCTCATGCAAGTTATTCGGTGGAACGGGGTTTCTCCGCAGCCAAAGTATATTCACAGGAAATTTCCGGAGACCCGGCAGAGACAGATTTTCTCTGGAAAATGGACACCCTGCTGGACGGGGTGAAATTATACTGTTCGACTGGTGATGCCGATACCGCATACCGTTCGAATGGCGCACGCTGGCAGTATCTTTATGAACCGGACAACAACCCGGTATCCGGCAAAAAACGGATTCTCGGGCGTTATGCGTATGCGGCTGTTTCTTTTTCCGGCAGAATGGATCCAATGGTGAATCTGGGCAGCGAAGCCAGCCGTTACGGCTCCACCGAAAAAGAATTGAAGCTGCCGAATTATTGGAATGATAAATTGAGAGGTAAATCGCTTCCTAAGTTTATTGGGTCTTTTACTGAATTTTTTAAGATACTGAGTATACCTGAAGCGGATGAGGATAAAAATGAAATAAGAAACTTTCTTTCAAGTGGAGTTGGCGGATTAGGTCTGCAACCAACTATTGACTCAAATTACAAATACGACGTGATAGGTTCAGGGTTGCAACCAGCTGCTGAAGTTTATTGGGTTGACAAAAACAAAGACGGCAAAAAAACAGATGATGAATTGTATCTGCGCTGTAATTTCCCTTATTACAAAGCCGCGGACGCCGACACTTTCTGGCAGGATATGACGGTTGACAAACTGATCGGAGCATCGGAAACAGACAAAACCCTGGAAGAAGCCAAAGCATCCGGGGATAAATCCATTTCCTTCATTCCCTGGCTGAAACGCATGGCGGATAAAAGCGACAAGGAAAAAATACAGGCACAGCAAATTGCCGCCAATATTCTGCAATACAACCGTCCCGGTCCCCATGATTCAGATCCAGCTGAAACGGTATCAGATAAGATGGGGACTGATTGGCTGACCGATAAGCCGACCTATGCAGGAGTCGGCAGACATCCCATGCTGAATGAAATCGGCTTCCGGGTTATTATTAAGGCGGATGTAGAGGCAGAGGAAATAAAAGATGATACTGGCAAACTGACGGACTACAAATTCACACCATCATACACGATTACCGTGGAAAGCGGCGCAGAACTGGTCTGTCCCTTTTTTGGCACAGACTTCAGTGAGGCATCCGTGAAATTCCCGGAAACCGGACATCTGGAAATACAATTGCGGGATTTTAAAAAGCAAAATGATATTTCTGGCATTACCTCGTTTTCCGCAGAATTGGATGAAATTGTTACAGATCCTTCAACGTCATTGAAATTGAAAACAAATGAAGCTCAACTTGAAAAAAACAAATGGAACAAGATTGATCTGAATTTGGATAACAATGGAGCAAACAACTTTTATTTTGCTCAGACCGACTGGAACGCATCTCCCGCGTATACACTAACGTCTAAATTCTGGAAATCGCAACCAGAACAGACCGTATATTATTCCTTTGGTGACAGCAACGCACACAGCTTTACTCTACCGGTTAGTAAGATGCCGCCAACTGTACCAGATCTATCCACCGCAAAACAAAAAATATTGAACTGGCTGGAAATTCAGCACATCAACTTCAAGCCCGGATATGCGGTCATGTACTATGGTCCGGATCAATCCATTGCATGCCAACGGGACTTTGCGGTTTTAAAAGATGAAGAAGAAACCAAGACCCAAAAGGTCGGTGAAAAGAAATGGGTATTCTTTATTTCCTACGAAGCAAAAGACCCGTTGGTCAATCACAGCGACGATGACTGGAAAATCACCAAAAGTGATGCCGAATATCCAACAACCGGAACCGCGGCGGATGAACTGGATAAATTGTATCCGGGCACAATTGTGGACAGCAGCGGCACAGAAAAACATGTGAACAGCACCATTTCCGGCAAACTGCTTACGGAAACCCTTTCCGATGGAACCGCCGTGGATTTGGAAATGGCAGAAGATCCGGCATTCACTGCCGGAACACGTCTTTCCACATCTTATATCCGGCATGAGCCGATGAGATCGCTGTGGGAACTGGGGTGCATTTCGCGCGGCGAAGCATGGAAAACTTTGAATCTTGCCAAAAGAAAAATATTTGACGCAACGGATGCAACGCAGCTCATTCCCGGCACATTTGAAGAAGGCGACGCCAATATTCTGGATCAGATCAAGTTCAGCGACACTGACGAATCGTTGTATGTCTATGGCAAAGCCAACATCAATGCGCAATATCACAAAGCGCTGGAACAGGTTTTCAAGACCGACGTTACCTGGAAAAAGGATTTAACTGCCGGAGAAGCGGAAGAACCTTTCGGAACAACCGGCAATTCCTCCTTCGGCGACAGTCTGGTTTGTGCTGATGCGGATGGAAGATGCCTTGAACCATGCAGTGATCCGGGCAGCTGCAGCAAAAGCTGTCTGGCACATCTGCTGATGGAACGCAGCCGGATTCTGCCGTTCGGCAACCGTACGGATATTCTGATGGATCCGGCGGATGCCAACTTTGAAAAAATACCGGGCTATGGAGCATTGTCTTCCACAGAACAAAACAATCTGAAACATATCCAGGAAAATTTGCGGAATCTCCTGCTCAAGCCGCAGGCAGATTCAACCGATATAAAACTGGAACGGGAGCAGTATGCCGTACGCTTCATGAACCTGCTGAATGCAGGCGCAGGAGGACCGGAAGACCATGTCTACATTATTGTTGTGGCACAGGTAATCCGGGATGTCGGCGGCGCGCCGCAGATGGTTGACTGGAACAAGAACGGAGAATTTGACAGCGGCACTGTCAATATCACACCCGAAGCAAAATATCTGTCGACCGGATATGTCCGCAAAAAACTGGATAATTCCGGATATGAACTGATTGGTGCGCCGGGCTCATTTACGGAATTGAGCAACACCCTTTCTGAAGTCGGGAAGTATGAACCCGGAGTCGATAAAATCACCGGAGAAACCAAACTGATTGTGGAAATGGTGCGGGATCAGAAGACCATGAAATGGCGGATGACCAGATTCCGCTATGTGGAATAAAAAACGGCGGGAAACCGCATCTTCATGAAACAGCCGGACTTCCCCGGATTTTGAAAAAGCGGGAAGCCGGCTTCTTCCTGTTCAACGAATCATGCAGTGTCCTGCGCATTCTCTGTCTGATTATGATTGCCGGCGGAATTGCGGGACTGAAACTGCTGACTAAATAAAAATCATCAGCAGTTTCAGCAGAAAAACAGATGGGAATTATGCGACCGATTTCCGGAAACGGATCCAGGTAAGCACAAACAGGGCGGAACCGATTCCCGCCAGCCAGACAAACGGTCTCCACACCACATCCAGCCCCGCGCCGCGGTACAGGATCGCCTGACTGAATTCCACGAAATGAGTGGTGGGCGCAAGCTGCATGACCAGCCGGACGCCTTCCGGCATACTTTCCTGCGGCGTCATACCGCCGGAAAGCATCTGCATCGGCATCAGCACCAGAATCAGCAGCATCCCCAGCTGCGGCATGTTCTGGGCAATCGTCGCCAGAAAAATCCCCATGCTGGTAACGGCGAAAAGGTGCAGTGCCGTTCCGCACAGGAACAGAGCAACAGAACCTTCCACCGGCACATGCAGGAATCCCTGAATCACCACCAGAAGCGAAAGACAGGAAGCCATCAGCACGACCAGTCCCATGGACCAGATTTTGGAGACCATGATTTCAAACGCCGTAACCGGCATCACCAGCAGATGTTCCAGTGTGCCGTGTTCGCGTTCCCGGATGAGGGCGGAACCGGTCAGGATGATGGCGAGCATGGTGATGTTGTTGATCAGCTCCATGACTCCGCCGAACCAGGACTGCGTCAGGTTCGGATTGAACCGGTTGCGCGTAACCATCTGAATGGTCGGCACATTGCTGACGCCGCTGCGGTCCAGGAAATCCGTGAGCTCCTTCTGGATGATTTTCTGGATATAGCCGCCGCCGGTGAACGCCTGCGACATGCGGGTGGCATCGATGTTCAGCTGGATCGCCGGCGTCCTGCCCGCCAGCACATCGCGCTGGAAACTGTGAGGAATCACCAGAATGAAAGTATACATCCCCTTGTCCATTTCCGGATCAATTTCCGGACGCGTAATCAGTTTGGCGGGCTGGAACATCGGCGGCATGAAAGCGTCGACAATGCGCGAGGACAGCTGCGAACCGTCTTCATCCACGACCGCGATAGCGGCATTGGAAATCGAATCCGGCTTGGCGGTGGCGGAGGAATACACGCCCAGCGTGAATACGTAAGCAATCAGAATCAGCATCAGCGGATCGCGCAGCAGACCGCGCAATTCCTTCACGCCCAGCTGATAAATATTCTTGATTTTCTGTTTAATCATGACATCGCCTCAATTCGTTTCCTGTTTTTTCAGAAGGATGGTTCCGAAGAAGAAAATGACCGGAATCATTATCACCAGAGCCAGCAGATACATGTGCAGATCCGAAAAATTCAGTGCCTTGTTGAATACGCCGCGGCTGATGACCAGCATGTACGAAGTGGGATAAATCATGCCGATGAACCTGCCGAAACCGGTCAGAGTGGTTACGGGGTTGAGCAGACCGCAGAACTGCACCGCCGGCAGCAGAGTCCCGATCATGGTCAGGAAAATCACGGCAATCTGACTGCGCGTTACCGAGGAAGCCAGCAGCCCCATTCCTGTGGAAATAGTGCAGTACAGGAACAGCGAAAACAGCATCAGCGGCAGACTGCCTTTGATCGGGACATGGAACAGCACTACCGCCATCAGCAGAAGCAGCGACGCACTGAACATGGAAAGGATCACGTACGGCAGCTGTTTGCCCAGCAGAAATTCCACCCGGGTCAACGGCGTTACATACAGGTTGATGATGGATCCCATTTCTTTTTCGCGCACCACAGCCAGCGCGGCGAGAATCGCCGGAATCATCATGAGCAGCAGCGGAATCACCGCCGGAACCATTGCAGGCAGACTCAGCACGTCCGGGTTGTAGCGGTATCGGGTTTCAAGCGATGCGGGAGCAGTCGCTGACGTCCCCAGCCGGGTTTTCAGATAATTGCTCATCCATTCGGAATGCATGGCATTGACATAGCCGTCGATGGTTTCCGCGCGCATCGGCATGGCTCCGTCAATCCAGAACGCAACTTCCGGCGCTTCGCCCTGCTCCAGCTTTTTTCCGAACTGCGGGGGGATCTCCACCACCAGACTCAGCTTGCCGTTCCGCATCCGCCGGTCCAGATCATAATAATCCCGTACCGGTGCCTGTTCTATGAAATACCGTGACCCGGCAATGTTCAGTGTATAATTACGGCTCAACTCGCTCTGGTCGCGGTCCAGTACAGCAAACGACAGATCTTCCACGTCCATGCTGATACCGTAGCCCATGACCACCATCAGCAGAATCGCGCCGAACAGGGCAAGGGTCAGACGGATCGGGTCGCGCATCAGTTCCAGCGTTTCTCGCCAGCAGCAGCTGTACCATCGCTGAATACTGAAAAAGGAATTGAAAAAACGCTGCCAGCCGGACGGCTCTTTTTTGGTTTCGGAAAAAATGGCGACTTTTTCCGCCGAAGCGGATTTCGACGCCGGATCCGCATCGCTCAAATAACCGATGAAGGCTTCTTCCAAAGTTGCGGCATGACGTTCCTTCACCAGTTCCGCAGGACTGCCGCACGCCAGCGAAAGCCCGGCATGCATCAGAGAAATCCGGTCGCAGCGCTCCGCTTCATTCATGAAATGAGTCGTAATGAAAATCGTAACCTTGTCTTCCCGCGACAGCTTGATGATCAGTTCCCAGAAGCCATCCCGCGCCACCGGGTCAACGCCCGAAGTCGGTTCGTCCAGAATCAGCAGACGCGGACGATGCACCACTGCCGCCGCCAGCGAAAGCCGCTGCCGGATACCCAGCGGAAGCGAATCCGGGAATTCATCCGCAATCTTTTCCAGCTCAAACTGTTTCAGCAGTTCCCCGACCCGCGGACCGATTTCGCTTTCCGGCAGACGGTACAGCCGCGCAAACAGCTGAAGGTTCTGGCGCACGCTCAATTCACTGTAAAGCGAAAACGCCTGCGTCATGTACCCCAGATGAAGCCGGACCGCCATGTCGTCATTGCCGATCGGATTGCCGAACAGACTGGCTGTACCTTCGGTTGCGGGCAGCAGACCGGTCAGCATACGCATTGTAGTTGTTTTACCGCAGCCGTTGGAACCCAGAAATCCGAAAATTTCACCGCGGCGAATCCGGAAACTCACATGATCCACTGCGGTAAATGAACCGAAACGCTTGGTCAGCCCGTTCGCTTCAATGGCGATATCCTCTTTGCCGTCCTCCGACAAAGGCGGAACCACCAAATCCTTGTGCGTTGCGCGTTTTTCCTCCGGCAGCAGCCGGATGAATGCCGCGTCCAGATTGCTGCACCCGGTTTTTTCCAGCAGTTCGGCAGGCGTTCCGGTGTCCAGAACTTTCCCGTCATCCATGGCGATCAGCCAGTCAAACCGCTGCGCTTCATCCATATATGCAGTGGCGACCATGACCGCCATGTTCGGCTGCTCGGCACGAACCGACGCAATCAGGTCCCAGAATTGACGCCGTGCCAGCGGGTCCACCCCCGTAGTCGGTTCATCCAGAACCAGCAGATCGGGGTCATGAATCAACGCACAACAAAGTCCCAGTTTCTGTTTCATACCGCCGGAAAGTTTGCCCGCCGGACGATTCAGGAAAGGATACAGACCCGTACTTTTGGTAAGACGGTCGATCCGGCGGCGGCGTTCAGCCGCATCATGTCCGAACAGACGCGCAAAAAACTGAAGATTCTCCTCCACAGTCAGCGTGAAATACAGATTCTTGCCCAGCCCCTGCGGCATGTAGGCAATGCGCGGGCAAACCTCATTGCGGTGTGTTTTGTCCCGCATACTGCCGCCCAGCACCCACACTTCGCCCGTCTGCATGGCATGAGCGCCGGTAATCAGCGAGAGCAGACTGGATTTACCCACGCCGTCCGGTCCGATCAGACCGACCAGCTGACGCGCCTGCACATCCACCGTGATATGATTCAAGGCAAGCGTCTTGCCGTAATGCAGCGAGACGTCCGAAATACGGACGACCGGTTCGGCTGTATTCACGGCATTTTCGTGTTTTGCAGGAAGGACGGCCATTTTGCCTCCGGATCAAGTTTCACCCAAGCCACGCCGGGGATACCGGTTTTGACCAGTGTCATATATTTTTTCAGCAGTTCAGGAGCAATGCGGGCTTTGACCCGGAACATGAGTTTTTCCCGTTCGCTGCTGGTTTCCACCGTTTTCGGTGTAAACTGCGCCACACTCGCCACATAGGAAACCGTGGCGGGAATCGGGATATTCGGGACGGCATCCATAATCAGCCGGACTTCCGAACCGATCCGGACTTTTCCCGCTATTTTTTCCGGCAGGAAAAAGGTCATGTAGACATCCGAAAGATCCACCAGATTCAACACCCGTCCGCCAGCCGACAGCACTTCACCGGGCTGAGCAATCCGGTACTGAATGCGGCCTTCACGCGGAGCCAGCAGCAGACTGTCGTCAATATCCGCTTCAATCCGCGCGATATCCGCCTGTGCCGCCTGAATGGACGCCTTCGCGCCTTCCGCTTCCGCCTGTGCCGCCGTTACAGCGGCTTCCGCCTGGCGCACACTGGCTCGAGCAGAGGTAACTTCCGCTTTGGCAGAAAGATACGCTGTTTCATCATCATCGTACTGCTGTTTGGACGTGGCATTGCTTTTGATCAGCTCTTTGGAACGTTCAAAACGCTTGCGGGCGCCGTCCAGAGCGCTTTCCTTCTGAAGGACCGCCGCTTTGGCTGCTTCGACTTCGCTGCGGCGAACGTCAATCATGGCACGGGCGCTGGATTCTTCCGTAACAGCCTGACTGTGTTTAGCTTTCGCCTGAGCCAGCTGAGCTTCCAGCACATTGGTCTGCATTTTTGCCAGATGCTGCCCCCGTTTGACAAAATCCCCTTCATCCACCAGAATATCGTCGATGCGTCCGGCAAGTTTTGTGGAAATACTCACTTCCGTTGCTTCCAGACGCCCGTTGCCGGAAACGAATCCGGCAAGATTTTTCAGTTCGGATTCGCGGTAATTCCGGTAAATAAAATATCCCGCACCCAGGATAATGACTGCTGCAATCAGCAGCGGCAGTTTTTTCTTCATTGATCTGCACCCCTCTTTTATTGAATTGCAATTGTGATTCCGGTATTTTTTTCAAAAATTAAAATATATCACATCAAAAAGAAAAATCAAGTCGCTTATTGCACGAGATGCTTATTTTTTATGATGATCGTTTTTCAAAGTAAATGCGCGGAACAAGGCAAATTCCGTACCCCGATATTCCTGCAAAAAAAACGAAAAAAAAGTAAAAAACTGAATTGAAAAATATATAAAACAGGTTATGGTATGATTGGAATACCGCAATCTGGCGGTTTTCCGGCTGAAAAACAGGACGTGGGGAACAGAAATGGAATTTGACATCAGAAAAATGTGCTTGCCGGTTTCGTCAGATTCGAATTCCGGATGCGGCACCAATGAGGAATATTCTCCGTTGTTCATGGAACTGGAAAACCTGGCAACTGGTGTGCAGCCCAGTCAGATGGGCGATTCCATTATTGAAGGTCGTGATCCGGACTGGAAAAAACTTCAGGCAAACTGTCTCGAACTCTGGAAAAATACCCGTGATCTGCGGGTCGCGGTGTACCTTTCCCTCGCCGGTTTCGCATTGCGCGGTCTGCAGGGTTTCCATGATGGGCTGGAACTGATGCGGTATCTCGTGCGGGATCTGTGGGATGAATTCTATCCGCAGCTCGACCCGGATGACGACAACGACCCGACGGAACGTCTGAACATTCTGTCGATTCTCTCTCCGCCGCCGGGAACATTCAATGATCCGATTATGTTCATCAACCATTTCCGTTCCCAGCGTCTGACGGACAGCAACCGGTACACACTGCGCGACCTGATGGTTGTAACCGGTGATCTGGATGCCGTCGACGGCAGAAAAATCGACGCCGCGCTGTTCCATGCGGAAATGCGTGCCGTTTCCAGTGAACAGATGCAGAGCCGGAAAGAACAGGCGGACGCGGTGTATGCCGCACTGCAGGATATTGTTCAGGCGGTGGACAGTCATGCCGGAGAAGGCTCGCTGAATTTTGCCGCGCTGTTTGCGGATTTGAAAATACTCCGGAATTTTTACAGTTCCTGCTGTCTGACTGAAAATGCCGCGCCGCAGGAAGCAGCTGATACGGAAACCGGAACCGCGGAAACTTCCGCGGCACGTCCGCAGACCGCCATGCCGTCAGCCGCGGTGAATATATCCCAGTTTGCACCATCCAGCCGAGCGGAGGCACTGCTGCTGCTTCAGAAAGCGGCGGAATATTTCCAGCAGGCGGAACCGACCAGTCCCGTACCGTTTCTGGTACGCCGGGCGATGCGGATGGCAGATATGAATTTTCTGGATCTGCTGGGGGAAATTGAATCCGGCGCCCAGGAAAAAGGCCGGGAGATTTTCGGAATCCGGAATGAACAGAATGACGAAGCCTGAAAAATAAAACAACCAAAAGGAGCTGAAATATGGCAAAATCTTCAAACAGTGGACAGAAGTTCATCGGCAAAAACCGCGCGCCGCGCGTGCAGGTTGAATATGACGTTGAGCTTTACGGAGCGGAAAAGAAAGTCAACCTTCCTTTTGTGACAGGTGTCATGGCGGATCTTTCCGGCAAACCGGCGGAACCGCTTCCGAAAGTGGAAGACCGGAATTTTCTGGATATTGACTGCGACAATTTCGATGAACGGCTCAAAAGCATGAAGCCGCGTGTCGCTTTCCGGGTTCCCAACGCCATGAGCGGCGAAGGCGAACTGCCGGTGGATATGACCTTCGAAAGCATGGAGGATTTTTCGCCGGCGGCAGTCGCTTCCAAAGTTGACGGAATCAAACAGCTGCTGGAAGCCCGGAAACAGCTTGCCAACCTTCTTTCGTACATGGACGGCAAATCCGGAGCCGAGGAACTGATCAACAAGATTCTGGAAGACCCCGCGCTCATGAAAGCCCTCTCCCAGAAGGCGAAAGAAAAAGAAGAAGCCGGCAAAGCGGAAGAGAAATGAGGAAAAACATGCCCGAAACATTGAAACAGAATGAGGTCCTGAACGCAGCGACCGTTGAAATGTCCGATTTCGAAAAACTGCTGAGCCAGGAATTCAAACCGAAATCGGAAGAAGCCAATACTGCGGTTCAGAGTGCAGTCAAAACCCTGGTCGGTCAGGCTCTGGAAAATGCCAGCCTGGTTTCCGGCGATTCCGTCAAGACCATCGAAGGAATTGTCGCGGAACTGGATAAGAAGATTTCCGCACAGGTGAATCTGATTATCCACAACGAAGAATTCCAGCAGCTGGAAAGCGCATGGCGCGGACTCGCGTATCTGGTCAACAACACCCAGACCAGCGAATCCATGAAAATCCGCGTCATGAACATCTCCAAAAAGGATATTGTCAAAACCCTGAAAAAATACAAAGGGACGGCATGGGATCAGAGTCCGCTGTTCAAGAAAATCTACGAAGCGGAATACGGCACTGCCGGCGGCGAACCGTTCGGCTGTCTGATCGGCGATTATTATTTTGACCAGACTGCGCCGGACATTGAAATGCTCCGCGGAATCGCCCAGATTGCCGCCGCAGCCCATGCGCCGTTCATTTCCGCAGCTGCTCCTTCCATCATGAATCTGGATTCGTGGCTGGAACTGGCAAATCCGCGTGATCTGTCCAAGATTTTCAGTACGCCGGAATATGCGGCATGGCGCAGTTTCCGTGAATCAGACGACAGCCGTTATGTTGCGCTGACTCTGCCGCGCGTCCTGAGCCGGATGCCCTACGGTCCGACCACCAACCCGGTGGAGGAATTCAATTTCGAAGAGGAAACCGGAGCCGGTGTCAACGGCAAATACAACTGGATGAATGCCGCATATGCCATGGGTGCAAACATCGACCGTTCCTTCACGGAATACGGCTGGTGCGCCAGAATCCGGGGTGTGGAATCCGGCGGTGCAGTTGAAAACCTGCCGACCCACACCTTCCCGACCGATGACGGCGGCGTCGCCATGAAATGCCCGACGGAAATCGCCATCACGGACCGCCGCGAAGCCGAACTCTCCAAGAACGGTTTCCTGCCGCTCTGCTATTGGAAGAACACGGATTACGCGGTGTTCCTCGGCGGGCAGACGGTCAACAAGCCGCAGGAATACGACAACCCGGATGCGACCGCAAACGCCAGCCTTTCGGCGCGTCTGCCCTACATTTTCGCAACCTGCCGCTTCGCCCATTATCTGAAGTGCATTGTCCGCGACAAAATCGGTTCGTTCAAGGAATGCGCCGACATGCAGCAGTGGCTGAACGACTGGATCGCCAATTATGTTACCAGCGACCCCAACGCTTCGGAAGAAGTCAAGGCGAAATATCCGCTGGCGGAAGCGAAAGTCGAAGTGGAAGCAGTGGAAGGACAGCCCGGCTATTACAATGCCCGGTTCTACCTGCGTCCCCATTACCAGCTCGAAGGTCTGACCACGTCGCTGCGTCTGACCACCAAAGTTCCGAGCGGTGCGAAATAACCCGGAATGAGGCAAACGGCTTTCCCGGGGACGGGGAAGCCGCCTGAAATAAAAAATATAAAGCACGAGGTGAAAAATGGCAAGTGATTTCTTCCTGAAAATTGACGGAATCGATGGTGAATCTCTCGACAAGAAACATTCCAAATGGATTGAAGTGCAGAGCTTTGCACACGGTGCCGTCCAGTCAGTCGATCTGGGACGCGGAACGGATGTGAGCGGACGCGGCAAATTTGAAGCGTTTGCGTTCACTCATCTCTGCGACAAGGCAACTCCGAAACTCCAGCAGTTCTGCATGAACGGCAAGGACATTCCGAAAGTGGAATTCCAGTCCTGCCGCGCCATCAGCGGAAAACAGGTTGTCGTGTACGAAGTCAAACTGGAAAACGTGAAGATTGCCAAAGCGCATGTCCATACGGTGGATGTGCTGGACAGCAACGGCAGTTCCGCCGCGCAGCAGGCTGTGGAAGACGTGGAACTCTTCGCCAAGAAGATCACCTGGAAAGTTACGCCGGTCAAACCGGACAACACTCTGGATGGTGCGGTCGAAGCCAGCTTTGACCAGGTTACCAATTCCTGATTCCGGAAACAACAGAAAAACCGGGGTTCGCCTGTCTGCATGACGGCGGATTCCGGTTTTGAACCATAGCAGAAGATGAGTTCAGCAAAATCAACCATGCGGTCCGCGGATCGTTTTCCGCCGTGTCTGCTGAGCCGGCTGACCGACAGCGAACCGCAGCTGAAAAAGGAAAAGCTGCCGCAGGTGCTGTCTCTGGAACAGCTGAAACAGGATGTGCTGCGGAATCTGGAAATGATTCTGAATTCCAGATCGCACCTGCCGGAACAGGAAATGCAGCCGTATCCCGATGCGGCAAGTTCTGTGCTGGCTTTCGGTCTGGCGGATTTCTGCGGATTTTCGCACGACGAAACGGCACTGGAACGGATCCGGACAGATATTCTGTTTCAGATCCGCTGTTTCGAACCGCGCATTCAGCCGGATTCACTGGACGTTTCGTTTGCGGAGCAGCAGAGTTCTGCGCAGGAAGTCGCATTGCAGATTTCCGGCAAACTCCGCGTTACACCTCTGCAGGAAGAATTTCTGTTCATCAGCCGTCTGAATCTGGAAACCGGCAGCGCAACGATCGAACCGAAATGAATTGAGGCAAGTTCATAAGATGAAGAAGACGTTTTTAGAGTATTACCAGACGAATCTGGAACATCTGCGGGAACTGGGCAGCGAATTTGCGCAGGACTTTCCGAAGATTGCCTCGCGTCTTGAACTTTCCGCGAACGAATGCCCTGATCCTTATGTCGAGCGTCTGCTGGAAGGAGCCGCTTTTCTGGCGGCACGGGTGGAGAAGAAATTTGACGACGGCAATCCGCGTCTGCTGGAATCCGTGCTGGCTTCGGCTGCGCCCCGTCTTCTTGCCCCCCTGCCCTCACATTGCGTACTGGAATTGCAGGAACCGGACTTTGGACAGGGCTGTCTGCTGCCCGCCGGATCGCTGTTTCAGGCGAACATACCGGGCATTCAGACGCCATGCACATTTTCCAC
Organism: uncultured Victivallales bacterium; assembly: GCA_934661375.1. Lineage (GTDB taxonomy): Bacteria > Verrucomicrobiota > Lentisphaeria > Victivallales > UBA1829 > SIG94. Next base: position 103,297 of record CAKUJH010000004.1, on the reverse strand, counting down.
GCTGTGGGATGTGCCGCTCTTCAATATTACCCTTGGTTCCGCGAAATATCTTACACTGGAACTGGGGTCCTATGGTCTGACCGGGGAATCCGGTCTTTACCTGGAATTTGACGTTCATCCGCAGAATATTTCTCCGGACACGCCGGACGGGCTTCTTCTTCATCTGAATGTGAACGACGCCGAAGCATCTGAAATTCAGCGTCTTCTGCAGATTGACCTGACCGGATGCCATGTCCGGCAAGGAGCTTCCTGGCAGAAATGCGCCGATGTCTCTTTTGGCATTCCGGATCTGGATGACACGACTCTTTCCCCGCAGAAACAGCACAGTCAATTGGAAGGAGTGGAACAGCTTTACCGCTTCATGGCGTTCCCCGCCGGACAGAAATTCGTGCTGCTGAAAAATTTTTCCAGACTGCTGCAGCGGGCGGAAAACGGCAAACTGCAACTGGTATTCACATTCAGACGCAGGAATACGGAACTGGTGCATCTGCTGAAAAATGATACTTTCCGGCTGAACTGCGTCCCGGCAGTCAATCTGTTTGCCAAACGCTCGGAACGAACCTCTTTTTCACTCCGTCATGAGTTTCAGGTGGTTCCGGACCGGACCGCACCGCTGGATTACGAAATCATGCAGGTGAACCGGGTTGAATTGTTTGACGCGAACAACCGCAATGTTCAGAATGTCCGCAATCTGTACGAAAACTGCGAAGATTTCACGGACTGTTCCGACCGGGAATATTTTGCGGCACACCGTCGGGAACGGCTGCTCGGCGACAACCGGCACAGCCGCAGTTCCTATCACGGAAGCGAAGTTTTTCTTTCATTTTCAGGCGAAATGATCCGTCAGTACCAGAATCAGCCGATGCAGTTTCAGGCGGATCTGCTCTGCTCCAACCGGGATCTGCCGCTTCTGCTGCGCGGGGACGCCGTTCTGACTGCGGTTCTGCCGAAAACGGTCCGGAAAGCCAGATTCGCGGTTCCGCCGGGGAATCCGGCACCGCCGCTGATCGCCGACGGCAGCAGGGAAGCCTGGGAAAAGACCGGCTGTCTGACCCTTCATTTCTCCACCATGCTGTGGCAGTCAGACATCATGCCGCTGAAAATTCTGAAGGAACTGATCCGGAATTATTCGCCCCGAAACACCGAGGAAACGGAAAAACTGCTGGACGGCATCACGGAACTGCAAAGTGCGCCGGAAGTGTTCCGCTTCATCCGGAAAGGCTGCATCTTTTTTGAAAACGGCTGGAAACTCCGGCTGACTCTGGATGAGACCTGCTGTGTCGGAACCGGTTTTTACATCTTTGCCTGCGTTCTGCGTAAACTGCTGGAAAGTTACGCTCCGCTGAATACGCCGGTGCGTCTGGAACTGTTCACCAAACAGCAGGGGAGAATCACTGAATGGACGATGTGAACATCAAAAAATTTGTGAAACAGGTGTCCCAGCAGCTGACCTGCGGAAAAACGGAACCTGATTTCTTGGAGATTGTCCGGCGGTTTGAACAGCTGAAAAACAGCCGTCAGAGACTGGGTCATGCGCAGAAAGCCGAAGAGGAAATCCTGCGTTTTGCGCAGAAGCCGTATCTGCATTTTCCGGAAAACGCGATTGCGGAAATTCATGAAGGCAGCCATAATGCGGCGGCACTCCTGATGGTGTATTTCATGGGCTTCTGCGGAGTGAACGGTCCGATGCCGCTGGATTTCACCTCGTACATTTTCCAGCGTTCCCATAATTATTACGATCTGGCATGGCAGCGTTTTCTGGATATTTTCAACCACCGCTTCATCACGCTGTTCTACCGGGCATGGGCGGAAAAAGAAGCCGCAGTCTGGTTTGACCGTCCGGGGGACGATAATTTTGCCTCGATCATGCGCGGACTTGCGGGATATCCATCCTGCATTGAAAATCCGTCCTGGGCGGGCGCGTCCTACACCCGAATCACGACAGCTCCGTTTTTCTCCTCCTTCTGCCGCAGCCGTGCGGGATTCACCGCCAGTCTGCAGCACTGCTTTCAGCTGCCGCTTGAAGTGGAAGACCGGGTATTCGGCACTTATCCCATCCCGCCGCAGTGTCATTGGCAGCTGGGAAAAAAGGAAAACGGACTGCTGGGCGTAAACACGCAGGCGGGAACGCGTTATGTCAGCACGACCAAAAAAATCAACATACATCTCGGACCGCTGTCATTCCGGCAGTATTGCCGGATGGCTCCCGGCACACCGGCGTTCGATCATTTCTGTTCGCTGACTGCCGCATACATGAACAAGACCAACCGGTTCGATGTCATTTACAGGATACGGACAGAAACGGTTCCGGAACCGAAACTGGACGGGACAATCGCCCTGGGCCGCAGTTTCTGGCTGGGACGGCTGCCGGGACGGACAACCGAAGTCCGCATAGAGGCATCCGGTCTTTTTGCCGGAAAACATGAACAGAAACAGAAAACAGCCGACGATAAATTTCATTGTCCGGCAGGACAGAAAGCAGGTTGACTATGAGTAAATTGAAACGCATTCAGCTTTTCGGAAAACTGGACCAGACCGCATATAAAACCATAGAAAGCGCGACCATTCTGTGCAAAACGCGCGGCAATCCCTATGTGGAACTGGTGCATTGGGTGAACCAGATACTGCTGACCGACAACACGGACTGGAGCTGTGCCGTGCGGGAATTTCAGCTGGACACGGCGAAACTTGCCAAAGACCTGACCGCGGCGATGGACCGTCTGCCGCGCGGAGCCGGAAGCATATCCGATTTTTCCAATCAGATCGAAATCGCGGTGAAAGAAGCCTGGATGCTGGCGTCGCTGGTTTTCAGCGAAACGGCGATCCGCACCGGACACCTGCTGCTGGCGATCCGTCAGACACCGGAACTTTCGCGTACTCTGCTGGACATCAGCATGGAATTTGCCAAAATCAATGCGGATCTGCTGCAGGAAAATTTCCGGAAAATTGTACAGAATTCAACGGAAACTTCCGTGGTTTACTCCGGGGAATCCGCGGCAACGGGTCAGGCGGGAGCCATGTTGAGTGCGCCCGCGATGGGCAAAGGGGAAGCCCTGCGGCTCTATACGGTCGACATGACGGAAAAAGCCCGGAACGGCAAATGCGACCCGATCGTGGGACGAGATTCGGAGATCCGTAAAATCATCGACATTCTGATGCGGCGACGGCAGAACAACCCGATTCTCACCGGAGAAGCCGGCGTAGGAAAAACCGCTGTCGTTGAAGGCTTTGCCCAGCGGCTGGCGTCCGGGGATGTGCCGGACTGTCTGAAAGGAACAGTGCTGCGTTCGCTGGACATCGGACTGCTTCAGGCGGGAGCCAGCATGAAAGGGGAATTTGAAAACCGTCTGAAAAGCGTCATTGAGGAAGTACAGAATTCCGATGTGCCGATCATTCTGTTCATTGACGAAGCGCACACTCTGATCGGGGCTGGAGGAGCCGCCGGACAGAACGACGCCGCCAATCTGCTCAAACCCGCCCTTGCCCGCGGCGAACTGCGCTGCATTGCGGCAACCACCTGGCAGGAATATGTCAAGTATTTCGAAAAAGACCCGGCACTGACCCGCCGTTTCCAGAACATTTTAGTGGATGAACCGGATGACGGCAAGGCCATTCAGATGATGCGCGGAATGGTCGGGGCATTGGAAAAACATCACGGAGTGCTGGTGCTGGATGAAGCGCTGAAAGCGGCAGTCAAACTGTCCCGCCGCTATATTCCCGCCCGTCAGCTGCCGGATAAAGCGGTCAGCATTCTGGATACCGCATGTGCCAGAGTCGCCATGAGCCAGAACGCCGAACCCGCCAGTCTGGAATATTCCCGCCGGAAAATTGCGGCTCTGGAACTGGAAACGGATATTCTGACCCGTGAACAGGCGTCCGGACAGGATCACACGGAAGCCCTGGAAAAACTGAAAGCCGGACTTGACGCCGAAAAAAAACACCGCGACGAACTTGCCGCACGGACGGAAAAAGAGAAGAAGCTGGTGCGGGAATACACCCGGCTCCGGGATCAGCTCCGGGAAAACGGACAGGACAGCAAAACTCTGGATAAGCTCCGCGCCGTTGAGAAAAAACTGCGTGATCTGCAAGGCGAAACGCCCATGATTTTCCCGCAGGTGGATGAACAGGCAGTCTGCACCATTATCTCCGAATGGACCGGAATCCCGCTGGGCCGCATGGTCAAAAACGAAATCCAGTCCATTCTGAAACTTGCCGATGAAATGAACAGACGGGTCATCGGGCAGAAACACGGACTGGAACTGATTGCACGCCGGATTCAGACGGCACGGGCGTCTCTGGCGGATCCCAACCGTCCGATTGCGGTCATCATGCTGGCGGGACCGAGCGGCGTAGGCAAAACGGAAACGGCGCTCACACTTGCCGACCAGCTTTACGGCAGCGAACAGAGTCTGATCACCATCAACATGAGTGAATTTCAGGAAGCCCACACGGTTTCCACGCTCAAAGGCGCACCTCCGGGGTACGTCGGATACGGTGAAGGCGGTGTGCTGACCGAAGCGGTCCGCCGCAAACCGTACAGCGTCGTCCTGCTCGACGAAATCGAAAAGGCGCATCCGGATGTCCATGAAATCTTTTTCCAGGTCTTCGACAAAGGTCAGATGGAGGACGGCGAAGGACGCCTCATCAACTTCCGGAACACGGTCATACTCCTGACCACCAATGTTGGCGACGAGGAAATCATGCGTCTTTGCGGCGATGAAGAGCATCTGCCGGACGTCAAGATTCTGGAAAACGCAGTCCGTCCCGCCATGCTGAAACATTTTCCGGCGGCACTGCTCGGACGTCTTTCCATTGTGCCGTACTATCCGCTGGGCAAAGCGGCGCTGAACCGGATCATTGACCTGAAACTCAACAAAGTCGTGCGCCGGGTGAAAGAAAACTATCATGCAGAACTGGCGTACACGGATGCCGTCCGGGATGAAATCATCAGCCGGTGCGATAACATTGCGTCGGGCGCACGCATGATCGACGCGATCATCAACAACGATCTGCTGCCGGAACTCAGCATGAAATTTCTGGAAACCGTCATGGAAGGGAAATCGTTCTCCCATGCGGGACTCGATGCCGAAAACGGCCGTTTCATCTACCGGTTCAAACTGCGGAAGGAGGTCTGACATGCCGTTCCCCGTCTCGACAATTGCCGGCGTTTCCGCGACCGGCGACCTGATCACCGGTCCGGGATTCCCCTGTTTTCTGGTCAACGGATTGCCTGTCGCCTGCATGGGAGACACGGTAACGGGGGCGGTCTGCACCGGCGCAATCACCGTATCCATGCATCCGACCTATCTGGTCGGAGGACGCCCCGTCGCCTCGCTGACTTCGATGGTTGCCGGAGTCAACCCGGTAACCGGAGTTCCCGTTGCGACAGCGGAAGCAATCACCGTCGGAATCAATTTTCTGGTTTGAGGCAGCATCATGAAATCGCAGATCAACATTCAGTTTCAGGACGGCGGACTGGCAGACAGCCAGGTCTGGGGGCTTACCCTCCGGGAAGGGATTTCCGAACTGTACCGTGCGGACGCCGACCTGGTCATTCCGGAATCCAGCCTGACCCTTTCATCGCTGAAGAACGATCTTCTGCGGAAACGCGTTACGCTGACCATTGAACAGTTTTACAACGGCGGAATTATCCGGCGTCCGCTGCACGGCGTTGTAACCCGTTATTCCGTAACCGGAGCCGCATCCCTGCATCCCGGCTGGCTGAAACAGTTCGGCAAACGCTTCACCAAAGGAGTGCTGCTGCATCTGACTCTTGAACCGGAAGCCGCCGCGCTGAAATACGTCCGCCGGACCCTGGATTATCCAGACACAACGCCGCTGAAAACCGTTCAGTCGGTATTCCGTCGGCACGGCATTTCCGCAGTGATCGATTCAAAATACATAACCGCGGAAAAATATTCCGGTGGACTCCGCTTCTTCCAGCGCGATGAAACCGATTTCGATTTCGTCCGCCGGATTATGGCGCGATACGGTATTTCTTTTTTCTTCCGCCACGAAACAGCCGGACAGGAAATGCTTTATCTTTCCGACGGCAACGCATATCCCGGAACCTGTGCCTTTGAATTCACCGGTTATCCGGCGGATCAGCAGAACCAGCTGGCGGCACAAGCGGAAAACGGAGTGTTCGATTTCAGTATGATTTCCGCAGATACGGCGTTTCCCATAAAACAGTTCAGCGCGTCCGTCGGAATCGGAACAGATGCCGTCAAAGGAAATTTCCTGCACCCGCTGGAATCCCGGACCATTCATGCAGAAAACGGAGACGGCAGCAGCGTTTATCTTTCTGACAGAACTCCGGCAGATCATGGAAATGACATTGACGATGACACCGTATCCGCCAGTGCAGACTGCGCGGCAGAAGCGCAAGGCAGGGCGTTCCGTCTGGAACAGGATGACTGGCACGGGACCACTTCTCTGCTGCTGCCGGTACCGGGCGAAATCCTGAAAATCCGCAGTTTCTACCGGGCGCAGCCGGACGATCCGCCGGTAACAGTGAAAATTCTCCATTCGGAACTGTCCGTTACGCTGGATGATTCCACGGATGCCGGAGTTTTTGAACTGTCCTTTCACTGCATGGATTATGCGGAAGACGCGCAGGACAGGCGTTTCTGCGCGAAAGAACCGGAAATGCAGCGAAGCGAAGCCCCGGTCATCCGGGAGGCAATTGTCTGCGACATCAACGGAAAGACGGATGACCCGCAAACCCGCAACACGCTGGTGCAGTCGCCGCGCTCCATGCCGGATACGCCCTGGCGTTTTCTGGTCCGCAACGAAAATGCCGATTCCGAAAATCCCTGCATTGATGTGGAAATGAATATGCCGCTCGGCGGAAAACGTTCCGGACTGTACCGGTTCCCGCGCGTCGGCGAACGGGTGCTGCTTCTGGAAGAACCGGACAAAGTTGTGCTGCTGGGATATTCCCCGGATAAAACGGGAGCTTTCAGCGAATTCACCGACGGGACAGATACTCACGCACGCAATGCTTCCGCTCTGCGGTATTCCGCTCCGGGAAAAGAAAAGGATCTGTCCGGTCAATATGACGAAATCGGTTTTTCCCGTTATGAACAGGCTTCCGAAGCCATGGAACAGAAAATCGTGGACGGAACCGCCTATGCGTTTCTCATGCAGCTGGCATTTGATGAAAACAGTCAGGAGAAACGCGCGGATGTCGAGCTGAACTGGAAACCGCGTCTGCTGACGGTACGGAAAAATTATTTTCTGTCGCCGGGCAATGATTCCGCGCTGGCTCTGACCGCGCTGGCAAAAGAAGCCGTGAGTGTTTTCGAACTGGACCGCAATCCGTTCTGTACCGGCAATGTGCTGCGACTGTTCACGCAAGGGTCGATTCTCCAGTATTCGAAGCAGGGCATCGACATCAAAACGGACGGTACGCTCAACATTTCCGCGGCGGCGGTCAATATCAACGGCAGCCGCATGGTGAATCTGCAAAGCGAAGGCGTGGTCCGGTCGGTTTCGGGGGCGTCGTCCGTTACAGTAAACCAGAACGGTATCATGCTCCGGTCGCTGAAAGTGCTGGACACCGTAACCAATTACGATTCAACGGTCTGCATCAATGCGACGGACGGAGTTTCCGTATCGGGCGCAAACCTCCGGTTCAACAGTCTGTTCTCCGCCCTGCTGACCGATGCGCTCGGCGCATCCATCCAGGTTGCCAACGGGGTTCTCATGGGAGCCGGCGCAGTCGTGGATGTGGCAACCGTGCCGCGCGACAAGATGACCGATGCGTTTTCCCATCTGGATGAAACCTCCGGGCTGAACGAAATCACCCGTACTCTGGACGCCTGGAAAAGCGGCAAGACACCGGACGGAAAGCCGCGTTCCATTGCAGACCGCGGAGTGGATCTGGACAGCAGCGTCATGTGCGACACCAAGACATCGCTGCCGCCGGCTGCCAATTTCCGCGGTACGTATTCCGCACTGGCACGGACTGCGGGGGAACTGGGCAACATGTCATCCTATACGGTCCGAAGCACAGCAGCGTCTGCGGAAATGTTCCGGGAAATTCCCGGCGGTTCTCCTTCGGTTGCCGTTACCGAACGGGAGCTGATCCGCGCTCAGGCTTTTGCGGAACAGCTGGATGTGCAGCGGCAGGCGGTGGAAACCGTCAACGGAAGCATTGCCTCCGAACTGTCTTCCAGCATCACTGTCCGCGGTCATCAGCTGGATCTGAATGTCAAGTTCGTGAATGACCTGTCCAACAAAACCATTTCCGATTACGCCGACGGCGCGGGCAGCAAATAAGGAGGTTCTGATGAGTGCAAATGAAAATATTCTGGACAGTCTGAGCAGTCCGTTTTCCGGATGCGTAAATTTTCTGCAGTCCGGAGCTTCCGGGAAAGGCAGTCCTTCCGATGGAAATGTCGAAATGGATAAAAACAGCACGGAAGCGGATGATTCCGGCAAATCGAAATGGACAGCGGAAGTATCGTTCGGCGGAGCCGGAGCAAAAATTGCCGATGCCTCCGCGACCGGCGGGTCCGCCACAGCCGTAGGTGTCGGAATTGACGTGAAAGCATTCGGCGCCAGCTTTACGCTTGCCTCCATCACTTTCACCGGGTTCTGGCTGAGTCTGACCGGACTGGAAAGTTCCGTCAGTGTTTCCGCCACCAGAGCCGCCGCGGCTCTGGACTCCAAATTCGCCGCAATACGGACTGATATTCAGTCACTTACCACGGATGTAACTGCGGTTACCGACCATGCCAATGCCCTGGAAACAGCGGCAACCGCCATGTCCACCCAAGTGGCAACACTGCAAACCAAAATCAATGCGCTGAAAACGCAGGTGTAAAGGGAGGCAGGTATTATGGCAGACAAACTGGAATGGATGAACCGGCACTCCGTGCTTTTGCGTGATACGCTGTGGCGTCCTGTCGCCGAACGCGAAAATTACAGAATACGTCCGGATCTGAAACCGCTGTTCGAAGCACACCCGGAATCCATGGAACTGCTGGAAGCCTTCCGGCAGAAAGGGTTGTTCCGGGACGGCTGCGAATTCATCGCGCGTATGCTGCACCGCCGCGCCGCAGTGTGGTGGGGTTATATCTGTCTGCTCTCTCTTCTGGAAGAACTTCAAAACGCAGAGCAGCCGCCGGAAAATCCGCACGCAGCGGAATTGCGTCAGCAGCTGAAAAAAACCGGAGTCACCCTGCCCGCGCTGGAAGGGAATCCGACCGATATTGACAATATGGCGAAGATGCCGGACTTTGACCTCAAAGAACTGGCGTCCTTCCCGGCTCTGCCGCCCGAAGACCCGTCCGGAATTGCGGCGGCTTCCGCAAAAATGAAAGAAAAAACCAGCGCGCTGACCGGTCTGATACCCGCTCCGGTCCGGGATTTTTATCAGCAGAAACGGGAGGCATTGCGTCAATTGACCCGGCAGAGGTTCGGAACAACCGCGGAAGCCCGGTTCCAGACAGCGAAACAAACGGCGGAAACTTCGCCGCTGACCTACCGGATCAACCGCACGGATACGCCGGAAATGGAAGCGTTTCTGCGTCTGCGCGAAGCAATCGAAACACAGCGGCAGGCGGTCGCCGCCCAGGTCAAAGCGGCTCTGCCGCAGAAATATCCGGCGACTCCGGAAGTATCCCTGCAAATGATGACGGACCGGAAAAAACGTTCCGAAGCGGCAGTTCAGGCGGTGTACCGCTGGGTTGCCGCTCCGGACGAGGTGAATTCGCGTCTGGCTCTGGAATGCGGAAATCAGGCGCCCGGAACACCGGAAGGAATGCTTGCCTATACGGCGTTCTGGAGTTTCGGAGACATGGCGCCGGAAGGAAAAATCATTATTCCGACACCGCCGGAACTCCCCGGAACCGGACTCAACAGCGCACTGCTGATGATGGCAATGGCGCCGGGCGGCACCCGGAAAGCTCCGGAACGATATGAGATTTATTTTTCACTGGGGATGGAAGTGGTTCTCGCCAGAAATCTCTGGCCGGATGCGCTGACGGAACTGAATGCGCCGCATGAAGCGATAACCGGAAAATCCAATCCGGATTCATCGCAGAACATACCGAAAACAGAATACAAACGCTGGAAATAATACGGAACGGAGGTTGTCATGAAAATAAAAATACTGGTACCGGGAGTGCTGGCGCTGCTGCTTTGCGGCTGTCTTTCCCCCAATGTGGAAGTCACGGTCGCGCCGGAAGTGGAAAAACATTTCGGAATATGCCCGTCGCTGGAAGTGGATATAGCGGCGACCGGCGGCGATGAAGCCAGACGCGCCGGCAATGCGGATGTGGATTTCTACTTCGAGCCGGACAGTCCGATGCGGACATCTCTTCGTCCGGAGACGCTGACGTTTTCCCAATACACGCTCCGCACCCGGACCCTTTCCGGCAGTGCGGACTGCTGGGACCGCTGGGCGGAAAAATCCCCGGATGAACTGATTCTGTATGTCAACCTGCCGATCCGGGGCGATCTGAAAGCAGACGGACGCAGAATTTCCGTGAAATACGATAAATCATTTTTATTCAGGAAAACCCTGCATTTCCGCATAACGCCGTCCGGGCTGATCCGGAGTGAAAAATAACCGAAAAAGGAATTACCATGAGATTTGATGAACAAATATTCTGGTCGGACGGTCTGTTTATTCAGCCGCACCATTTTCAGCAGCTTCAGAAATACGGAGCGGATGCGCTCCACAAGGACCGCGAAATTTTCCATGCTTTCCCGTACGGACTGCTGGATTACGAACTGAACACCGATGCGCTCCGGGGCGGCAGAATTCAGTTTCTGCGGCTTTCCGCCGTCATGCCGGACGGGACCTGCGTCAGTATGCCGGGCAATTCGGTGCTCCAGCCACTGGATGTGTCAAAACAGGAAATCGGTGAAGGCGGAATTCTGATTCACCTTGCCATTCCGCGTTATTCCGAACACGAAGGGAACCTCGGTGAATCGGAAAACGACAAACGGGCATTTCTGGTTCGGGAAAAACTCGTACGGGATGAAAATTCCGGCGAAAATGAGATTTCACTGGTCCGCCGCGTCCCCAACGTGCGGCTGGTGGCGGGAGATGCCAAAGACATGGTACTGCTGCCGGTTCTGCGGCTGGTTCGAGTGGCACAGGGAGCATCCGGAACAGCACTGGCTGCCGACCCGGACTATCTGCCGCCGTTCCTGCGTCTTACCCCGGACTGTCCGCTGTATGCGCAGCTGACGGATCTGGTCTGGGAACTCCGGCAGCGGCGCGACCGTCTGGTCAGCGATCTGTCCGAATCCGGCTGTTCGCCCGAAACCCTGTCCGGAACCAATCTCTACAATATGCTTCAGCTCCGTTGTGTCAACATGGCGCTGGCTCGGTTTGAGGCGGCACTGGAACCCTGCTCCACAGATCCGTTTGGATTGTACCGGGAACTGTCCGTACTGTTCGGCGAGCTCTGCGCCCTGCACCCGGAACGGATTTTCGAACCGGTTCCGTCGTACCGGCATCCGGACGCCGCGCCGGCTTTTCAGGCATTGTTCCACGGAATCCGCGCCCTGATTCTTGCCGGCGGCGGACTGGGCTTTGTCAAAATCGACTTTGCTGACAAGGACGGAGTTCCGGTTGCCCGGCTGGATGCGGAACGCCTTGCCTCCGCCGGCGAATATTATCTGGCGGTCAGCTGTTCCGCCGACTCCCGAAAAATTGTGAATGCACTGGAACTGGGCGATGAATTCAAGCTGGTGAATCCCTCCGCTCTCGCCGGACGGGTCCGCGGCGTCAGACTCCAGGAACTGCATTATCCGCCGCGCTGTCTGCCGTCCCTGCCGAATACACTGTGGTTTCTGCTGAAACGGCATGAATCCGCCCGGATCTGGAACGACATTATTGCGGAAAACGCCGCAGCCATCGACTATGCCGCCGAATCGTTCCCGCAGCTGGAAGCCTCGCTTTACATCACCATCAACACCAAAGGAGGCGCAAATGGGCAGCCGACTTGAAAAATTATGCCGTCCGGTTCTTCTGCTTGTATGCGAAACACGCCGGCGGGCAGCCGCAGGTGCGGCACCGTCCATGGAATCGTTCCAGCATGAACTGGAACTCCGGTTCGATGCCATCCGTCTGACCCTCGCCGCCGATGACATTCTGGCGCGGGAATATGCCCGGATCGAGAAACCGCTGCTTTTCTTCATTGACTATATGGTGAAGGAAGGCAATCTGCCGTTTTCCGCAGAATGGCCGCTGCTCGCCCGCAGATACAAGGAACTTTCCGGCGACGAAAAATTCTTTGAACTGCTGGCGGAGACCATCGACGACCCGGAATCGGACAACCGTCTGGAAGAATTTTTCTTCATGATGGGACTGGGATTCGACGGTGTTCACCGCGGCGATCCCGGATACATCGAACACCGGATGCGGCTCTGCGCCGCGCGGTTCGCCCATAATTTCAACCCGGTTTCGGAGCCGGTTACTCCGTATCCGGCAGAAAACACGAAACCCGGACGTCCCCGGAAACATTCCGCAGGCGCCGCGCTCTGGATTCTTCTTTGCTGCTTCGTATTCGCGCTGGGCTGTCTGATCTACAATTATGCGGCTCTGCGGAAAGCAACGCTGGAATACCGCAGCACATTGAACAGCGCAGTCTATGCAACATCCATTTCCACGGATTCGGAAAAAACAGCGGACAGCCTTGACCAGTCCGCCGCAGGAGAAAGAAAATGAATCAGACAGCAACCGGCAATACATTCATCAACTGGTGCGGAGAGCATTGGCTGCTCCTTCTTGCAGGATTTGTCATTCTGCTGCTTCTGGTCTTCGGAGTGTGCCTTCCGCTGTACCGGAAATTCCGCGCAAATCATGCAAAGAACAAGGAAACCGCCAAACTCAAAGACGATCTCATGGCATGGAAAAATCTGAACCGCCTCGCCCGCGGCGGAGACAGTGCAGACTCTGTCCGCGAGACGGTAACGGTCCGGACGGCAATGATCCCCGGTCTTTTCCGGCGCGGCATGAAAATGCTGTCCGAACTGGAACGGAAGCCTTATGACCTGCCCTGGTTTATGCTGCTCGGCGAACCATCCTGCGGCAAATCCTCCCTGCTGCGGAAATGTCAGATGGATACCCGCGTCTCCGTTGAAGAAGACAAAAATCAGCAGGAAGGGGAATCGGTACCTCTCCGTTTCTGGACAACACCGCAGGCGGTGGTGCTGGATGTCGCCGGACGGGTTTTCTTCGACAGATGGATGAACGGCTCCGGCGCAGAATGGGCAAAGATTGTCAAGCTGATCCGGAAAAAACATGCGAAACATCCGCTGGACGGAATCATTCTGACGATTCCCGCAGACGCCCTGCTGGCGGATGAAGAATCGCAGGTCCGGAAAAAAGCTCTGCTGATCGCCTCGGAACTGAACCGGCTGATCCGTTCCGTCGGGATGCTCCTGCCCTGCTGGGTGGTCGTGACCAAATGCGACATGCTGGTCGGATTCCGTGAATATTTCGACAATGCCAAAGATGCTTTCCGGAATGATGTGTTCGGCTGGAACTGCGAACATGCCGGAACGTTTTCCGCCGCGGATTTTGACAGCTTCTGGGAAAAAGTCATAAACCGTCTTTGCGAAGGACGGCTTTCCGGTATGCTGTCGCGTCAGGTGCATGATGCATCCGGCGCGGAACGCGGTGCAGCCGCGGGGGATATTTTCACCTTCCCGGAAAGTTTCAATTCCCTGAAACCGGTGCTGTCCCTTTATCTCAAAAGTCTGTTCGGCACAGAAAACCTCCATGCTTCGGAAAAAGCAATCCTGTCCGGCGTGTTCTTCACCTCCGCGGAAGACGCCGGGGTCTGTCTGGATGCCGAATATGCCTCCGCCCTCGGAAAAAACGTGGACGATGCGCCGGTCATCAAACAGCCGCGTCCGGAACGGCAGGGCGCGTTCATCCGCAGTCTGCTGCATAATTTCATCTTCTGCCGGCGAGACCTGGCGGAATTCACCGCCGCGGAACGCTTCCGCCGCAATATTCCGTACTATCTGGTCAGTCTGATTCTGCTCGGCATGGGGCTGACCTTCCTGCTCAGCGGCTTATATGTCAGTCCGCAGATCAGCCGCAACCTGAAAACGCAGACCGGATATTACAAGTTCATTGCCGAAAAACTCCGCGACGGCACACTGAAAAAGTCGCCGCTGATCGTACCCGACGGTGAAAATTCCTGGGAACTGACGGCGACCCTGCCGCTTTCCGGGGAAAGCTCAATCCTCCGGATGAACCTGTTTGCATCGGAATACGATATGCTGACCACTCCGGTCAAACCGCCGTTCGCCTTCCGGCTTTCCTCATTCCTGCTTTTCGGCTCATTCACCGATATGGGGTACGCCGAACGGGAAATCATCCACAACGGAATCCTTTCCAACATGCTGATGGAACCCATGATTCAAATCGCCGAACAGGAACTGCTGAAAACCCCGGCAGACAAAACGGTTTCCGCCGCGGAAGGCGCGGTCATCCGGGAATTCATCCGGAGCAGAACCCTGAAAAAGAAACCCTGGTATCTCTTCTCGCACGACCGCAAAGACCGGGACAACAGAAGCATTGCGGATTTCATGCGTTATCTGGACCCGGACATCAGCGAAGCCTCGCTGGCGTACTTTGCCTCTTACGCGGAAGACCGCACGACCAGCTCCATGACGGACAACATCTTCCTGTTTTCCAAGGATTTCAGCCGTTCCTGCCGCTACGGCGCAGAACGTCTGATGCAGGCATGGCAGAATCTGAACATTTATCCGGAAAGCAAATACGGACAGCTGCGCGAACATCTGCAGAATGTCCTTCGTTTTTCGGAATTGGACAAACAGCTCCGCCAGCAGATCGTCTCGCCTGCCAATATCGCACCGGAACAGCTTCAGGCAAACCTGAAACAGCGAAGCGCGCTGACCGAGGAATTCATCCGGACCGGCAAACAGCTTTTCCCGATGAATGGCCAGAACAGTTCTGCGGTCAAATCCGGAATTTTGGATTACAAGGATCACGGAATCACGATCCTGAACCAGGCGGTCGCCTCGTTCCGCGATCTGCTCGAACAGGATTACAAAGCGCTGTCCGCAGCCGCATCCGCCCGGAATCCGGCACGGGGAAACACCTCCATGCAGCAGGAAAAAATCGAACTCTGGCGCAAAACGGTGCTGAATGCCATTAACGCAGACACCGCAGTTCAGAAAGAACGGATGCCGCAGTTCTATCAGCTTTGTATGCGTCCGGTCGGCATCAAAAAAACCGCTGCCGATTCCATCGGTCCGATGACTCTGGCTCAGTTGTCCATCCGTCTGCGCGAACTGGCTGCCGCGCCGCTGCATCAGGAAAAATCCGGCAAAAACGGTTTTCAGCAGAACTGGGAAGCCAATGAGCAGAAGCTGAAAGAACAGCAGTCCGCCTTTGACTGGTTTGCGGCAATCTGCGGAGACGCCCTGGGCAAAGACGACTCCCTGATTGTTTCGGAACGCAGTGCCATGAATGCCGCCATGCAGTATTCCCGCTGGAAACTGCTGAATGAAGAGGCTGGACGTCTGCCCGCCTCCGGAGAAACCCTGCGCAACCGGATCGCCGGCACCAGACAGCAGGAAAATGTTTTCCGGATTCCGCCGGAACTGGCAGGACAGTCTGTCGGAAAACTGGAATACCGTCAGGATTTCGACCCCGAAGCCGCTTTGCCGCTGATGCAGAACGCCGCGGCTCTGCTGGCGAAAACCGCAGCTTCGCCCAAAGGAAACACCGGAACCATTCAGGTTCCGACACGAATCAAGGATATCCGCAATGCCTTCGATTCCTATCTTACGGAATATATTGCCTACTGGCGGAATTATCCGGATACGCTGGGCTTCCATCCCGCCAGCTATCAGGATTTCCAGGACAGAAATGCCACGCTCAAAGCGTACCGCACCAACGCCATTCTCGGTACGGTTTATGAAACCCTGCGGCGGCATCTTGCGGAAATTCCGGCGGAACTGCTTTCTCCCGCCAACCGGAAACTCCGCGACCAGACCATCGGCGAATTTGCCGGTGTCATGGCGGTCCTGACTCCGCATTACACGGAAACCTGTCTCCGGGTAGTTGCCAACTGGAATGCGCTTCCCAAAAATCCGCTTGAAGCCTGGAACGTCATTTCCGTTCTGCCGGAAGAACAATTCGCGCTGAATTATTCCATCGTGCAAGGGAAAAATGAAGCCGGCAACATCGGCTGGTGGACTCATTATGTCGAGGACGCCTGCGCGCTGCTCCGTCAGAATGCCGTCACGGCGCGGGCAAAACAATATGCCGACTGCATCGGCATGATTCAGCGTTTTCCGCTTTGCGCAGACGCTTCCGGGACAGCATTGTCAGCCGGCGATCTGAAACGGTTCCTGGAATTTCTGCCGCCGCAGAAAACGGAACCCGCCTCCGCCAAAAACGCCGGACAGCGCATTCATCAGCTTCCTCCGGATCCCCGTTTCACTGCGGCGGATCGGGTCTGGTGTGAACGCGCCGGAACCATTGCCGACGCCTTGACCAATACCCTGAAACCCTTGCGCTGGAGCATCGTTGTACTCCCCGCGGATATTCAGAAACGGATGTGTGCCGCCATCGCGCCGGGAAAAACTCCGGCATGGCTCAGATACCGTTATCTGACCGTCGCGGCGGAAGGCGCGGCTCCCGTGAACACCCGGACGGAAGGAGCCGGCAAGGAACGTTTCCTGCTGGACGGCGATGCCGCCGTAAGACGCATTGCCTTCTCCTTCATGAATTATTCCGTCAAAGGAACTCCGGAACTGACGGTTTCCGTGGAACATGACTGGGCGGCGATCCGGCTCTGGCTGACGCCGGGCGCAGTTTATGATTCTGCGGCAAAACTGCTTTATGTGCCGCTGTACCTGCGGGATTCTTCCGGACAGGAGAGCGTTTACTGTATCGGTTTGCGCTTCAACAAAATACTGCCGTCTGCGAAGGAATGGCCGCGCAGAAACAGCACTCCTGAATTTTCCAGAATCCAGGAACAGCTCAAAAGCGGCAGATAATCTTTCCCTTTCAATTCTCCGGCGGTTCCGTCTATGACAGTGCAGCCGGGGAATTTTTTTATTTCCTCCGAATACTCACTTCATCATTTTCCGGAAATGTTTCGGAGTGTACCCGGTCCGGAACATCAATACTTTTCCGAAGTAACTGCCGGAAGAATAACCGCAGGCGGCGGCAATATCCTTGATGGACATGCAGGATTCTTTCAGCAGACGGATTCCAGCCTGCAGCCGTATGGAATTCAGATAATCGCCGGGCGATATGCCGTATGCCTGTTTGAAAGTCCGGGATAAAGTTACCCGGTGAATATGGAAAAGATCGGCGATCCGGGCAACATTCAGATCCGGCATGGCATAATTTTTATGAATCAGGGTCCGGATTTTTTCCAGCATCGGCCGTTTTTCCGTTTGCGGAGCAGTGATCATGGTCAGGATTTCGAATGCGGAAGTCAGAGCGCGCATCTGGGAATGGGACGTGGTATTCTGCAGTTCCAGTTCAATATTGGCGAAAAGCTGTTCGGGACAAGCCCCCGCCGGATTGATGCCCGGACGGATTTTCATCGCCTTGAACAACATTCCGGCATCGGATCCGTCAATGGAAAGCCACCGGTAATTGAATCCCGCGGGCTGCGGGTCAATCACATGCTGCGACCGGGGCGGATAATACCAGACATTGCCGGGCAGCAGATCATACCGGATTCCGCTGGCGGCTCTGAATTTTCCGCATCCGGCAATGCACCAGAATATTTCTCCGAAATCCGCATACTTATCCGGTTCGCGTTCGGAAATGATGAAATGTCCGGTGCCGCGCACATAGAATCCCGTTTCCCGCCAGCCGGTTGCCATGACGAAATCCCGTAAATTTTCCATTCTGTTACCTTTTTCCTTTTCCATGCTTCAATTTTACCATTCTGTCAGATTGAATTCCATGAAATATAGCCTAATTTATAAAAAGAGCAAATCAATAATCCATTACAGGAAGGAATATTATGAAGAAAACAGTCTCCAGAATCAACCGGGGAACAGTCCAGACAGTTTCATGCTGCTTTTTTGGCTGTTCCGTAAAAAACACCCGCAAAATGACTGGTCATACAGGAGGTGCATCATGCTGAATCTGGATGGGATCTGGGATTTTGCCTATTGCCAAAACCTGGAAGAAACGCCGGAATATTCTTCGGTCGCAAGCGTGCCCGGCTGTTTCGATGCCATGGGATTGCGTTTCAATCAGCGCGGCTTCGCATATTACCGCCGCAAAGTGAAAGTGCAGCAGGGCAGACAGCGTCTGCGGATCGGTTCCTTCGGACTCCGGGCGGCGGTTTTCTGGGATGGGGACCTGATCGCGGAAAGCGCATTGGCATGGTCGCCGCTGACCGCCGAATTTTCCGCTTCCGCCGGCGAACATGAACTGGTCATCCGCACGGACAACCTGCTGGAAGGACATCCGCTGTTCCGTGAATATTATGATTTTTACGGCTTCGGGGGAATCTATGACCACGTTACGCTTGAACCGGTTGAACCGGTAGAAATCCGGTATCTTGCCGTCATTCCGCTGAATCATGAAACCGGCGAAGTGGAAATCCGGGTCGAAACAGATGCCCCGGTTCTGACGATCCGTTTCGATGAACAGCCGGAAATTCAAATGAAAACCGCACCAAAAATCCGTTTGCGTGTACCGGATTTCCGGTTATGGAGTCCGGAAACGCCGTTCCTGCATAAACTGACCGTCAACGGAAAAGAAACAGAATTCGGTATCCGGACCATAGACTGGCATGGCGATCATCTGAAATTGAACGGAAAAAAACTTCAGCTGCGCGGCGTCAACCGGCATGAAAGTCATCCGGAATTCGGACCCGCCACCCCGGAGTCCCTGATTGCGTCGGATCTGCTCCAGATCAAACGCGCCGGATTCAATTTTGTCCGGGGTTCACATTATCCGCAGCGGGAATTTTTCTTCCGAATGTGCGACCGGCTCGGCATCCTGGTCTGGGAGGAACCGTTGTCCTGGGGCAATCCCGTTCAGGATCTGTCCGACAGCAGATTCATGGATACACTGGCAGAACAGCTGGAACTGACCATCCGTACTTCCATCAATCATCCTTCGCTGCTGATTCACGGTTTTCTGAATGAATGCGCCAGCAATACGGAACCGGGAGTCGAAGCGGTCCGGCGGCTGATGAACATCTGTCATGAAATTGACCCGTCGCGGCCGGCAACTTTTGCTTCGAACCGTCCCCATACCGACCGCTGTCTGGATTTGACGGACATAATTGCGTTGAACGTTTATCCTGCCTGGTACGGAGAAGAAAAAATTGCCGAAATTCCGGCATTTCTGGATTCTCTGGCGGAAAAATTTCCAGGCAAACCCCGGATCATCAGCGAAATCGGAGCGGCGGCAATCTGCGGAGATCACAGCGGCGCGCCGTGGTCGGAGGAATATCAGACCGAATATATTCATACGGTCATGGATTCCATAGAGAAGAATCCGGCGTGGTCCGGAGTCATCCTGTGGCTGTTCTGCAATGCCAACACCTATACCGGAACAACCGGCAAGGTCATGCGTCCGCGCGGATTCAACAACAAGGGATTGCTGGATGAATACCGCCGTCCCAAGCAGTCATGGCTGCTGTTTGACCGGAAAAATTGAGGTTTCAGAAAAAAAATTCCGATTTTATTGTTCTACTTCCCGTTGCGGAATTGTTCTACCTGCTATATAATAGAGTTATGCAGGGGAAATATGCCCGGCGGGAAGGAAAAACATGAAATCAAAAGTTGCGGAAATCTCAAAACTGCTGGCAAAGGAATTGCAGCGCGGTGAACATGGCGGCGTGGGGGAGCCGTTCATGACGATACGGGATATCTGCGACAATTTCAACGTTTCACTTCAAACCGCGCAGAGAATCGTTGACCTGCTCAAGAAAGATTCTCTGCTCTCCCGGTCCGGGCGCAACCTGGTCATCGGCAGAGGCATCCGGACCGGAAAAAAAGACCGCGGACGCCGGATCGGCGTCATGGTCAACAACATGGACAACCCGTTCACCAGCCGTCTGCTCAATGCGCTGGAAACGGCGGGACGCCGCTGCAATGCCGACATCATCGCGGCAGGCAGTGATTTCAATCTGACCAAAGAAAAAAAGAATATTGAACTGCTGAAGAAATGCGGCGTGGAAGCATTCATCATCTGTCCCGCCGGCAGCGGTTCACGGACCGCTCTGAATGCGCTGAATCTGCCGTTTGTACTGATCGGACATGAAGTTTCCGGCGTGAATGCCGACGTCTGCGGCGTCAATGACCTGTCCTGCGGATTCCTGGCAGCCCGTCATCTGGCGGATTCGAAATGCGCAAGTTATCTGTATGCCGGACCGGAATTCGGAAGCAAAGACGCCCGTTTTGAAGGCTATCTTCAGGGACTGCGCGAAAACGGAATTGATTTTGACACCGTCAACCGGATATTCTGCCGGACAGAAAGCAATATGGAACAGCTGTGCAGCTTCCTGAAGAACCGCTGCCGGGGCAAAAAACGCATCGGGATATTCTGTTATCATGATCTGATTGCCTTGCGGATCATGCGCGCTGCCCATATCTGCGGACTCCGGGTGCCGGAAGACATTGCCGTTGTCGGAGTGGATGATCTGCCGATTGCACGGGAAGTGTTCCCTTCACTGACCACTCTCCGCTATCCGGTGCAGCAGATCGCCTTCAGCGCGCTGCAGCTGCTGCTTGCGGAAGACGATACGGAACGGGAAAAAGTACCCCGGCTGTTTGAGCCGGTTCTGATCCGGCGGGAAAGCTCATGGACAGTATAACATAACCACCACAGGAGGATGCAATGGCAATCACACAGACAGCAATCAGTTATTACGGACTCGGCAGTGTCGAGCAGGCGGCACGGGATTTCGCGGAAATGAAACAGCACGGCTGCACAACGGTCATTCTTGCTGTAACGGAATTCGACTTCGATTTCTGGCGTCCGACTCTGCCGCTCATCGTGGACAAAGCGCACGAAACCGGACTCCGGGCTTTGATAGATCCCTGGGGAATCGGCAAGTATTTCGGCGGAGAACAGGTCAGCAAATTTCTTCAGGACAATATCGAAAACCGGCAGGTTTCCGCGTTAACCGGCGAACGGATGCCGAACGCCTGTTTCAACACCCCCGCATTCATTGAATATTTCCAGAATTTCTGTCTGACTCTCGCGGCGGAAACGAACGCCGACGGCTTTTTCTGGGATGAACCCCACTATGCACTGCCGCGCGCCTATGCTTCCCCGCAGGGAAATGCCGGGGATGACTGGACTTGCCGGTGTCCGGTCTGCATGGAAAAATTCCGTATGCACTATCATTATGAAATGCCGCGCATCATGAATGAAGACGTCAAAAAATTCCGGCGGAGAGAAGCTCTGTTCATTCTGGCGGACACCTCGCGTCAGCTCAAGGAACTCAAACCGGAACTGGAAATCACCTGCTGTGTTCATGCGACTTTGGGTAACTATTACCAGACCGAAAACCGCGGATACGACGACTGGGACATGGTTGCAAAATGTCCGTGGTTTGATGTGTTTTCCACCACGATCATCAACTGGCAGCTGCCGCGGGAATTCTTCGAGGAAATCACCCGCCGGACCGTCGCCATCGCCCGCAAGTACCACAAACCTTGCGAACGCTGGATTCAGGGATATTTCCGTCAGCCCGTCAATTTTGACCAGATTGATGAAGTTGTTGACCTGTACCGCGATCTCGGTGTGGACCGTCTGGCGGCATGGACATTCCGGGGCGGGTACGGCACGACCTGCGCTGCGCCGGATCCGCTCAAACTGTGGGACCGGATCGGTGAAAACTACAACCGGGTGCTGAATAAAAAATGAAATATGAGATATGAAATTAAAAAGACAGGAGATTGCGGACATGAAACATTAAAACCGGAGAATGGGCAGAATATGAAAACAGAGGAAAATCAAAGTTGCGAAAAAAGATCAGAAAGGAGAACCCTGCCATGAAAAAAACAACAGTCATTGCCAACCATTTCACATCTCGCATTCCGCATTTGAAACGTAACTTGTTGCGGTTCACACTGATAGAACTCCTTGTTGTGATTGCGATCATTGCGATTCTGGCGGGTATGCTCCTGCCTGCGCTGAATTCGGCAAGGAACCGGGCGACAATGATTTCCTGCATCAATAATCAGAAATCACTGTTTCTGACATTGTATGCGTATCTGGACGCCTATGATCAGCAGATATCCGCCTACAACAAAACGCATTGGTCAACCCTTCCGGAATGGGGCAACCGGCTGATCGAAGCCGGACTGGTTCCGAAACCGGAAAGCGCATACAAAGCGTACAGCTGCCCGAAGAATGATTTTTCCAGCAGAAAAATCGAGACCGGAAAGGAGAAAACAGAAATGCGTTACCGGTTTACGGTGTTCGGTTATGGTTTCAACAACGGCTGGGGCGTGGTAAACAAAACGCTCTATTATGACCGGGACGGTGTTCATCCCTATGTATCCGGGTATAAATCCACATCAGCTTTTGGATTTGTCCTGTTCAAACGCATTCCGCAGCCGTCCTCCAAAGTGGTTTTCGCCGACATCCGCAATTTTGACAAACCTTACGGATATTCCAGGGTGGATCTGCAGAACAAACGCAGTTTCTGGGATGCCCACAAGGTCAACCGCTGCAACACCACATTCGTGGACGGACATGCCGTTTCGGCAGACCGCACTCTGCTGGAAAATTCCGGTTTTCCGCGCAATAATACGCAAGCCAGTCAGGCAAGCATCAGCAGCCGGATCGCCAGCACAGACTGGTATAAATATGGTCTTTTCTTAAGATAACGGAGAAAAAACAATGAAACTCCATACCTTCTTGCTTTTCTGCCTTCCCGCAATGTTGCTGGCACAGGCGCCGACAGCATCCTTCGGGGAACACGGCAAACCGGTTCTGATGGGGAACATCCCGGAACAGAAACTGGAAATGCAGCTGAAACCGGAAAATTTCAATGAAAAGAATTTTTCCATGGAAGCCTGGATTGTGCCGGGTCCAAGAGCCAAAGGCTATCACACCATTGTATTCAAGGGCGACCGTTCCCGCGATGCGGCGGAAATCAGTCTTCAGCTGTTTGAAAATGTCCCGCTGTTTTCCTTCATCAATCCGTTTTCCCGTTTCTGGGAAGGCGTGCTGCGCTATTCAGATAAACTGCGCACGGGAAAATACGGAACCAAACTGATTCCGCTCAAGGACTGCGCGAAAGTTACTCCGGAACAATGGAATCATATTGCCGGCACCTTTGAAAACGGCGAATTCCGGACTTATATCAACGGCAAACCGGCTGCCCGGAGCATCGCCCGCGGGAAATTTATTCCCTGGACCGATGCGTCTGTCCGGATCGGCGCAGGAGAAGGCGGCGGTGGCGGCACCATCGCATTCTTCGACGGATGGATCGGCAGGATTTCTTTCTACAACCGCACTCTTTCCCAGGAAGAAGTCTCCGCACACTTCGAAGCGGAACGGAAGTACTATCCATCCGGCACCATTCAGGTTCCCGACCGCTGGAAAGAAACCCTTGCTCCGCAGACGCCCGGATTTGAAACCAAACTGCAGCTGACACAGAAATATGAAAAAAATCTTCCGCCGGTGCAATCCGTAAAAAATCTTCCAGTGAAAGTGGTCATGCACAACGGCGCACCGGCGTTCAGCCGCAACGGACAGATTCTGCCCGGCATGATGTCATGTGTCTCCGCAAAAGACAAAGATTCCGATGCCAGGGCTTCGGAACGGGATTTTGCGGCGGCGGGAATCCGGCTGACCGGAGTCTGTGTCCAGAATCTCACCATCTGGAAAAATGGAATCCGCGACTGGTACACAGGTCCGGACCTATACGACTGGACGATTGTGGATCAGCAGCTGGAAGCGGCGGTGAAAGCCAGTCCGGAAAATTTTCTGCTGATCCGTCTCAAAATCGACATGCCGCGCTGGTGGTGCGCGCAGCATAAAAAGGAAGCCGGCTGCACCCCGGAAGGAAAGACAGACCGCTTTCAGCCTTCGTTCAACAGTCCGTCCTGGCGGAAGGATGCCATGAAGGCAATGCAGACATTCATCCGGCATGTGGAGAGCGGCCCCTGGGCTGGCAGAGTTGCGGGGTATCTGATTGCCGGCGGACGTGCCAGCGAATGGTACTGGTGGGGCAGCCACAACGGGTATGTGGATTATTCGGAATGCAATCAGGCGGCGTTCCGTCAATGGCTGGGCAAACGCTACAAGAGCGACGCCGCGCTTCAGCGTGCCTACGGCAATACGGAAATAACGCTTCAGACAGCCGCAGTTCCGCCGCCGGAAGAACGCCGCCGCTCGGAATACGGATTTTTCCGCTACTATCCCAAAGCCAGACGGGTCATCGACTACCGGATGTTCGCCAGCGATACCGTTGCAGACTGCATCGGCATGTTTGCCCGCGGCGCCAAAGAGGCAATGTCCGTGAAAAAACCGGTCGGAGTGTTTTTCGGCTACACGCTCTGGCATCCGGATCTGGAAAACCAGGGATTCCACTCCCTGGGACGTGTCCTGCGTGATCCGAACGTCGATTTCATGATGGGCTGCATGGCGTATGACCGACGGCGCGCCGGACAGGAAGGCGATTATCTCAACGACTACACGGCATCGCTCACGCTTCATGGCAAACTCTATTTCGATGAAGCGGATATGCGGACCTGTTTCACTTCTTTCGATACGGTTTACCGCACGCCGACACTGGAAGAAACCCTGCAAGTCAACACGCGCACTCTTGCGAATGCCCTGACCCGCGGCACGTCCATTCAGTGGCTGCTGCTGGAAGGCGTCCGCACCTTCCACAACGAAGAACTGATGCGGCAGATTGCCGAGCTTGCCCGGATTGAAAAGGAACAGCGGAATCAGCCCCGGCGTTCGACTGCCGAAGTGGCTCTGATCATGGATGAAGTCAGCATGATGTTCGTCAATGATTCAGTCAAACAGCACCGGGATTATGTCCGGAACGCGGTTTCCGAATGCTGGCGGGCGGGTGTTCCGTTCGATACGTATCTGTACAGTGATTTTCTGGAAGGAAAAATTCCGGAGTACAAACTCTATGTTTTCCCGAATCTCTGGTATCTGGGCGGCAATGAACGGGAACAGGTGAAAAAAATCCATTCCATTCTGGCGAAAAATAAAGCGGCGGCATTGTGGTTTTACGCGCCCGGCTTCATCACTTACGGCGGAGTCAGCACGGGAATCAGTCAGCTGCTGACGGGAATCAAACTGGAAACAGTGCGGAAAGTCCCGCGTTCCCGTCTGAAAATCACCGCTCCGGACGATCCGCTTGCCCGTTATCTGCGTCAGGATCCGGAATACTATGCGTTTGACCCCGGATTCAAGCCGGTCGGAAACGGTTTCAAGACCATCGCGGAGTTTCAGGGAAATCCCGCCGTTGTAAGTGCGGAAGCCCCCTGGGGCGGCAGAAGCATTTACAGTCTCACGCGTCCCACTGCCGGACTTCTGCGGGGGGCTGCGGAACAGGCGGGAGTGCATATTTACAACCGCACCGGCGACATCGTCGGAGCCAATGAAGGTTTCATCATGCTTCATGCCGCTTCCGACGGAGAGCATTGCCTTGAACTGCCCCGCACGATGAATCTGACGGATCTTCTCAGTGGAAAAACTCTGCAGAATGTCCGCCGCATTGAACGAAACATGAAAACTGGAGATACGATGCTTTTCCGCATCGAAAAATGAAAGGATTTCTATGAATGCAATTCCTGTTCTGAGTGTCCGGGAGGCTCTGTCCCGTACGGATGAAAACTTTTACACTGCGCTTTACTGGCGCCAGTTTCCCATCGCGGTAAAACTCCGCAATGCCGTCAAAAATGAACGTTCCGGCTTTCTGAGTTCATTCCGGATGACGTCATCGCGTCCGGCGAAAAATGCGGCGGCGTCCGAAGAAGAATTTCTGTGCGAACGCTTCCTGCCTATGGTCGATGCGGCGGCGTCCATCACCGGAACACTTCCGGAGGAAATCTTCATCAACCGGAACGCGGACAAAAACTCTCTGTTCTCCCTGATCCGTTTTCCGGATGACATTGTCGCGGAAATAGAACTGAATGAATGTCTGCCGGACACGATGCCGGACATTGCTTTCATCAAAGGATATTTCCAGACCGGGTGTGTTACCAACCAGCCGCTGATCGGTTTCATCAATGAAGAAGGGATTCTCTGCGCCGATGCGGAAAAAATGGAAATGCTGGTAACGGAAAACGGCACATCCGGCATGGCTTCCGGACCATACGAATGGATGAAAATGCATTTTCGTCTGGTCATGGAAAAAGGAGAACTGCCGAAAGGAAAACTCAATTGCAATATTCTTCATCAGATGATTTTGGAGGCATGGAACAGATGAAACGCTACAAAACTTTGATTGCCGGAACTGCCAATCCGCATATTTCGCTTTACATCACCGGTGCGGGACGCGATATTTCCGCGCTGGAAATTGTCGGAGTGTCGGAATTCGACCCGAAAAGAATGCAGACGGCGCGGGAACGGATCGGCGACAACCCGCGGGTTCATTTCTACTCCGATTACATCCAGATGTTCGATGAAAATCCCGATGCGGAAATCGTGCTGATCGGCAGCGACAATATCGAACACTTTGAAATGTTCCAGGAAGCGGTGCGCCGTCATCTTCATATTTATATGATGAAAGTGATTTCCATGAATGAAGACGAATGCCGCCAGATGCTGGAAATCGAAAAACATTACGACCGGGTCATTGCCGCCGAACTGGAACTGCACTTCAATCCGCAGTTCGTTTATGCCAAACAGATTCTGGAATCGGGACGGATCGGCGAGATCACCTCCATTTTCCTGACCAACATTTCCCAGAGTCCCTGCAATTACTATCCGAACTGGGGAGATCCCCTGCTCTCCTACGGCAAACGCATTCCGATTCACAAAGGTTCCAATATTTTCCGCGGCGGTGCGATCACGGATCACCCGCATCCCTATGACGTGGTGCGCTGGCTGACCGGACGGGAGTTCCGCACGGTCAAAGCGATGTCCGCCCGGAATCAGCGGCTGCATCTGGAAGTGGAGGATCATGCCGCGATTACGGGAACTCTGGACAACGGAATTCCTTATTTCATCAATCCGAGCTACTCGCACATGGAAGAACGCTGTGATGTACGCCGTCTCTACTGGCCGAAATCCCTGGAATGCAATCTCAAGATCACCGGCACGAAAGGCTACATTGCCGCCGATTTCTTTGACCGGCACTGCTATGTTCTCGGAGACCGGATGCCCAGTCCGAACCGGCTGCTGGTCGAGCATGTGCCCAGCGTTCCCGGCAATCCGGAAGACTGCCTGATCGGTTCGTTTGTCGCCGCCATTGAAGGCCGCCGGGAACGGGCGGAAACCGGACTGCGGGAAAGCTATGAAGCGGTCCGGGTCATGAACGCGGCGTACCAGTCCATCTATGAAGATTGTACCGTGGAGCTGAAACATGAGTGAACCGGCAGCCGTTTTCCGCTGCGGGACACTGACCTACACCCGCAGCAGTCTGGCACTTCTTTTCTGCTGGCTGCTCTGGGGTGATTTCTGTCTGGTCCTGCTGGAAAATCTTCGTCCCATCATCATGCCGCTGATTCTGCGAGCCCACAACGCCAGCAATTTCACGATCGGTCTGCTGTGCGGCACAATCCCCGCATTGCTGAATTTCATTGTCAATCCGGTGATTTCAACCGCAAGCGACCGGACGCGATCCCGGTGGGGACGCCGGATTCCGTATCTGCTCTGCGGAGTCCCGTTTGTTTCACTGTTTCTGATTCTGATGGGATTCAGCGACCGGATCGGACGCTGGCTGACGGAATTCACCGCCGGCGGCAGTGCCAATGTCGAAACCGTAGTAGTGGCGCTGCTGTGTGTATTCGTCATCGGATTCTGTTTCTTCGACCTGTTCGCCGGATGCGTGTACTACTATCTTTTTTCGGACGTTGTTCCGAAAGAATGGATCGGGCGTTTCAACGGATTTTTCCGGATAGCCAGCAGCTGTGCCGGACTGACGCTCAATCTGGTGGTTCTGCCCCATGTCAAAACCCACATGTCGCTGGTCTGCGTAATCGTGGCATTGATTTATCTGTTCGGATTCGGCGGTATGTGTTTCCATGTCAAAGAAGGCAAATACGACGACATTCCGAAAAAACAGCATAAAGGCATCTGGCAGAACATCAAGGAATACAGCCGAGAATGTTTCTCCATGCCGTACTGGATGATTCTGTTCATCGGACTGGGTTTGAATTACGCCAGCACAGTCTGCCGCAGTCTGTTCAATATTCTCTACGCGACGGAAACGCTTCAGCTGTCCACCGGACAGTACGGGCAGCTGATGGCAATCGGCAGCATCATCATAATATCCCTGGCAATTCCGGTCGGTTTTCTGATTGACCGTTTTCATCCGCTGCGGGTTTATCTGGCGGGGGCATACCTGGTGATTGTGGTCAATCTGCTGGCATTTTTCTTCTGCCGCGATTATCTGACATTTGCCGTCACCACCGGTCTGCTCACCACGGTTTACGTACTGCAGAACTGTTCCGGACTTCCGCTGGCAATCCGGCTTTTTCCGAAAGCCCAGTTCGGACAGTTTTCCAGTGCCAACGCCATGGTGAAAGCGCTGATGCTGATCGCCGCCAATGCCGCCGGCGGATTGTTCATTGACCGCTTCGGTTATCAGTATATCTTCATCTGGGATTTGATTTTCACGATTCTCTGCGCTGCCGCCATGCAGTATATCTATTTCCGCTGGAAGAAACTGGGGGGAGACAAAGATTATCAGGCTCCGGTTGTGGAGAACAAAATAAAAAAGGAATATATGAAAAATGATTGAAATCGCTGAACGGGTCCGCTGTGTTGAACCCTCTCCGCCGCGCGAAATCTTCGACCGGGCTTCGCGTTTATCCGATGTGATTGACCTGACTCTGGGGGATCCCGATCTGCCGCCTCCGCTGGCGGTGCGGGAAGCCGCCTGCCGGGCAATCATGGCGGGAAAGACCCGCTATTCCGCCAATGCCGGGCTGATTGATCTGCGGTGCGCCATTGCCGCGGATTACCTGAAATCGCACGGCAGAAATCTTGACCCGGAACAGGAAATCATCTGCACGGTGGGCGCAATGGAAGCGGCGTTCCTTGCGCTGTACACCCTGCTGGAACCCGGCGATGAAGTTATTATTCATTGTCCGTACTGGATCAATTATTCCCAGGTGGTCCGCTCGCTCGGAGCCAAACCCGTCTTTCTTTACACGCGTCCGGACGACAATTTTGAAGTGCAGGCGGATGATCTTGCCCGGCTGATTACTCCGAAAACGCGGCTGGTGGTTCTGAATTCGCCGAACAACCCCAGCGGTGCTGTGATTCCGAAGGAAACGCTGGTCAGAATTGCCGAATTGGCGGAAAAACACGGCTTCTATATTCTTTCCGATGAAATCTACGATTCTCTGGTCTATGACGGGAAAAAAAGTTCAAGTATTGCGGATCTGCCGGGAATGTCGGAACGCACCATCGTGGTGAACGGGCTGTCCAAACGGTTCGCCATGACCGGCTGGCGTATCGGCTGGGCAATTGCTCCGGCTGGCTTTGTCGCGGCTATGACCAAAATGCAGGAAAACGTTGTTGCCTGCGCACCGCTTCCGGCACAATATGCTGCCATTGCCGCTTTGACCGGTGAACAGTCCGGTTCCCGGACGATTCTGGAGGAATTTGAAAAACGGCGCAACGCCCTGTATGCCGGACTCAACCGGAATCCGCATCTGCGGTGCTGTCCGATTCCGGCAACATTTTACGCGCTGGTCGACATTTCGGCAACGGGGCTTTCCGACCGGGAATTTGTGTTCTCTCTGCTGGAAAAGGAACATGTTGCAACGGTTCATGCTTCGGCATACGGCGGCAATGCCTACCGGAATTTCATCCGGATCGCCTTCACCATGGATGTACCGCTGCTGCAGCAGGCGATGGACCGGATCTGCCGGTTCACGGCATTCCTTGAATGACAGGATCAGCTATGACATTCAACAAAAAATGGGCGGTTGCCGCCATTCTCGCCTCCATGTTCAGCATTCAGGGCGGAGCCTCTGTCGCCAAATACCTGTTTCCATTGATCGGACCGGCGGGCGCGATCACGCTCCGTATCGGACTTGCCGGTCTGATCCTGGCACTTTTCAACCGGCCGCGCATCTTCAGCTTCGGCAGAAAAGAATGGCTCTGCATCCTGTTCTACGGTATTTCCGTGGGCGGAATGGGATTGACTTTCTATTACGGCATACAGCGGATTCCGCTGGGCATTGGAGTTACCATTGAATTCATCGGACCGCTGGGGCTGGCATTGGCGGCATCCCGGAGACTCGTTGATTTCATCTGGGTTGTCCTTGCGGCGGCGGGAGTTCTGCTGATTGTTCCGTGGCAGAGCGGCACATCGGACTGGATTGGAATTCTGTTTGTGGCGGTTGCGGGGCTTTTATGGGCTGGCTACATTCTGTCTGCAAGCTGGATTACCGGGAAAATCCGGAATTCCGATGCGGTTTCCTGCGGCATGTGTGTAGCGGCATTGCTGATTCTGCCGTTCGGCATATTCAGCGGCGACCTGCTTCTGCTGAATTGGAAAATGCTTCTGCTGGGATTCGGCGTTGCCATGTTTTCCAGCATCCTTCCCTTTTCTCTGGATCTGATCGCCATGCGCAAATTGCCGGCAAAAACCTTCAGTGTACTGCAAAGTCTGCAGCCGGCATTCGCGGCACTTTCCGGATTGATTTTTCTGGGAGAAATTCTTTCCGGACTGCAATGGCTGGCAGTTTTCTGTATTGTCGTCGCCAGTGCCGGAGCAACGCTTTCTGTGCCGGAAAAGAAACAATCATAATTTTACCGGACAGCCGGAGCAAACGTCCCGCGTACAACCCAAGTGCATTCCATCGGGAAAATCCAGTCAGATTATGACATGCGGTGTTGCTGTAAATATCTTTCAATTGTTTTCTGCACTGACAATTCCGGAAGAGAAATACCATGTTCTATCTGTATCACCCTGGTACAGAGATGATTGACCACCCCCATATCATGCGTAACCATCACAACAGTAATCCCCGACTGGATCTTTTCGGTAATAAGCAAGCCAGCCTTTTTTTGAAACTCATCATCTCCGGCTACAAAAACCTCATCTATCAGCAGAACTTCAGCTGTTGTTTTTACCAGCTGCAGACTTTTGGCAGTGCTGTCAGAGAGGACGCGACTGTCATTGTCAAAATTTAATTTTTTTTCACAATACCGCTTGACAAACCTGAAAGCTGTTGTATAGTTAGCCCAGAAAACCTTTAACGATAAAGGTCATAAAGACTGATGAAAGAGATTCTTCACAATTCAAAATCAGCGACACTTCGCGAAATAGCCCAATCCGCGGGGGTTTCCTCCCAGGCGGTTTCGCTGGTGATGCGCGGCAAGGATGCCGGACAGGTTTCCGCAGAAAAAGCACAGAAGATCCGCCGAATTGCGCAGGAACTCGGTTTCCAGGGAAATTATCACGCCCGCCGGATTCGAAGCGGAAAAAGCGAAACCATCAATCTCATTCTGGACGATCTGCTGTTCCCCTCCAATCAGTACTATGATTTCCAGGGAGACAACGCATTTTCGCGCGTACTGTCCGGTGTGGTGTCCGCAGCAGCTGAAGCCGGCTATGACATCCGCATCCTGCCACAGAAAAGCAATGAACAGGAAATGATTGCCAGTCTGAAGGACAAAATGGGGTATCCGTATTTTGACGGCATACTTTTTTACGGCTGTCATTATCTGCGGAATCTGTACCCGACTTTCCGTGAAAACAACATCCCGTGTCAGGGAATACTGCGTCTGATGACCAGCATTCCGCCGTTTCCGTATGTCGGGCTGGATTATGCCGCAGGATGCCGGATGCTGCTTTCCCGAATGAAAAAAGAATATGGAATCCGGCATCTGGTGTTCAGTACAATTTCGCTGGAACACCGGGGCTATCAGGAACGCCAGGAAACACTGTACCGCGCAGCGGCGGAAATTCTGCCGGAAGACCGTCCGGAGACCATTGTTTCCGACAATATCCCAAAGCTGCGGCGTGAAGCTGCCGCTTTTCTGAGACGCTGGAAAAAAGCCGGAGCGCACCCCGCTGCAGTTGTCTGTTACTCCGCTCGGCTTGCCGGATTATGGCAATATGAGCTGGAATGGGGGGGAGTTGAGGACGGTATTTTCCCGGCGTCGCTGGAAGATGCCCCGGCGTACCCCGAACTGCCTTGTCTGCAATGGCCGCTTCCCGAACTGGGAGAAACCGCAGTGCGGTATCTGATCCATTCCATCCGGGGAGAAAAAACAGACGGAACAACACCGGTATTTCTGCCGCCGGTGCTGAATATGCCGGAAAAACAATAACCAGAATGGAGAATCTTCTATGCTGAATCTTCATAAAATCCCCCCGTTCACTTTCCCGGAAAACTTTCTCTGGGGCAGCGGCAGTGCAGGGTACCAGATCGAAGGAAACAACACCCACAGCCAGTGGTGGCATATGGAACAGGAAGGAACCATTCCCGGATTCCGGGAACCGTCCGGAATGGCTTGCAACAGCTGGAATCTGTTTGATGAAGATCTGCGGCTGCTGAAGGAACTCGGACACCGCGCCTACCGGTTCAGCATCGAATGGAGCCGCCTTGAACCGGAAGAAGGCAGACACGGCAGCGAATATCAATAAAAAACAAAACTGTGACGAAAAAGAAAGCGAGGTGCAGCCAGAAAATGAACCGGTTCTCAAAAGATCTCTGCCGCAAAACCGGGAGCGGCTCCTGCCGGATTCCTGAATTCAGCAGAAAACAATTCAACTTCAAAATTGCGGAAGGAAATGTAGTTATGCCCTCAAAAATGTTCTCATCCATTTCATATTTGAAGCGTAAACCGTTACCGTTCACACTGATAGAACTCCTTGTAGTGATTGCTATCATTGCCATTCTGGCGTCAATGCTGCTGCCCGCACTGAACCGGGCAAAAGAATCTGCCAAAGATGCAGGATGCAAATCCAACATCCGGCAGCTGGGCTTATCCATTCTTTCCTATATTGATGACAACCGGGAAAGAATGGTGCCGTCGCAATATACCAGCACCTACCCATGGAGTGCGCTGCTGTATGATCTGAAATATGTTCATTCGCCCAAAATTTATTTCTGCGGCATCACAGACTGTACGCATACACGTTCCATTTTAGGAAGCGGGGATACCTGCGTGGACAAACCGGGCAGACCGGATCAGGCGGATCGAAGCAGATTCAATTTCATCACCTACGGTTACAATAGTGAACTTGCCGCATACGCACTGCCGCAGGTGAAAGCTCCAAGCGGGAAAATTCTTGCCGGAGACAACCGGATGGAAAATGCTTCCACGAAAACCTGGCGCGGCGTCGCCATAATGAGTCAGAAGACTCTGGCTCCGCGTCATGGAGGAAATTATAAGGCTTTTTACGATGTGAACGGCGGACAGCGGACAGTGACAGGACGCGGCAATGTGATCTGCGTGGACGGTCATGTCGTTTCGATTTCTTCCGCCAATATATCGCGGATCGCCTCCTCGTGGGAGATCATGAAACGGGTTCTGATTCCCACAAAAGATCCAGACTACACGCTGTTACAATAAAAGAGGTTTTCTCATGCATAAATTTTTATCTCTGCTTCTGTTCGCCGGACTGCTCGCGACACAGTTGAAAATCGACGCTGCCGCGATTGAACAGCGGGAACTATTCCGTACAGAAAACTGGAAAACATCCTCTCCGGACATTGTCTGCCGCACAGGGGAAGCAGGTATCCGGATTCAGTGGAACGGCAATCCGCGGAAGGATGGAGTTCTGCGTTTCATTCCGCGCGAACCCGTAACGCCCGGCTCTCTGCTGCGTGCGCGGGTTCAATGGAAAAAACTGTCTCACCGGACCGGTTCGGCAGGAGTTTTCTATCTCCGGTTTGCCGATGCGTCGGGCAGAACTGTCGCGCAGTATCCGCTGGATCATTCCAATATCCGCGGCTACCGTCCGATGGAACTCTGGGAATTCAATACTCCTATCGCCTTACAGGAAAAGCTGGACTATTTCAGTTTCTGGAAAGTGCCGCAGAACAGTGTATCCGTAGAATTTTTCATTTCTTTCCGCGGCAATGCGCAAAGCCTGGAATTGCAGTCCGTGGAATACAGCACCGCAGATGAATCGGCGCGTCCCTGGGAAAAGACACCGCCGCAGCCGGCTCCGATGCAGCATCCTTCGCCAGGCTGTTCCAATGACATGATTGGAAAACTGCTGAAAGCACGTACCGCAGCCAGACCGGAACTGAAAAAAGAAGGCGACCGCATTGAACTGTATGTTGACGGACAGCGGATTGTGCCGGCAATTCTGCACAACAACACGGGATTAGGTTCAGTCGACCGCGATTCATCCTTCCGCAAAGCGGGATACCGCGTATTCACTGTTCCCGTCCTGATCGGAAGAGCCGCCTCGCGAAGCAAACATGCGCAAGTGTGGCGGGATGACGGCACATTTGACATTCAGGTAATGGAACAGGCGGTCTATTCCGTGCTGCGGGAAGCTCCGGATGCCTTAATCATCCTCAGTGTCTCGGTTTCTCCAAACTTGAAATGGCAGAAGGAAAACCCGGCGGAACTGATGAAAAACGAAGCCGGAGAGTTTGCTGTTCTGGAAGGCTATAAACTGCGGGGCAAATTTTCCGGAAACATTCCGGAAGAACGCGGCAAGAGCGCCTACCCTTCGCATCATTCCAGAAAATTCCGCGCGGATATTTCCGCTGTGCTGGAAGAAATCTTCCGCCGCTTTGAAAAAACAGACGCCGCCAAAGCGGTCATCGGAGCCTATGTAGTCGGCGGCTGCGACGGACAATACCGCGCGCCGCGCACCCCGGAACGGACTCCGCTGGCAACCCGGATGTTTCAGGATTATCTGCGCAAAAAATACGGTTCGGAAAAAGAACTGAACAGGGTTTGGCAGACCAAAGACATCCGTTTTGATTCGGTCCGGATTCCAACCATGGATGAGTTGTCGCCGGACCGTCTTTTTCTGGCAAACGCCGGACACGCCACACGCGAAAGCGATTACAAGCTGTTTGTTGCGGACGAACTGTATCAATATAAAACGGCAATGCGGCAGGGCATCAAGCAAGGTTCCGGCGGACGTCTGCTGGTCGGAGGGTATGATGTGGCAAATTCCCTGATTTACGGAACACATCTGGTTGACCTGACGGAATATCAGGAACAGATGCTGCGTGACAAAGTAACGGATTTCATGATCTGGCTGCCGACGTATCACCGCAACCGGGACGACTGCGACATGCCGCTGGGGCTGCAATCCTACAACGGCTCCATGGTGCTGAACCGGAAACTGGCAATTGCCGAAATGGATATCCGGAATCCGGAATTGCCTCCGCTGGTTTATCCGGGAGTCAAAGCCGCCAACTGGCAGGCGGTTCACAATCATGAAACTTTCCGGAATTTCATCCGGCTCTACACCGGATATGCCATGGCGTGGGGCGGCAGCTTCCATACCTATCTGCTGGCATCCGGCTGGTACGATTCCCCCAAAGCAGTGTCGGCATGGGCGGATGCTGTCCGGATTGCGGACGCCGCCCACGGCAGACCGCTTTCCGCGGACCGTATTGCCTGCATTGCCGATGACCGCGCCCATTGTTTCTTCACCAATAAAATATCTCCGTATTTCGACTGGACCCGGAATTTCCGCTACAATCCGGTACAGTCGCTCTGGCGCAGCGGCATCCGCTTCGACCTTTATCTGCCGCAGGATCTTTCGCACCCGGAGTTCCAGCCGCCGAAAATCCTGCTGATCCTGGGCGGAGAAACTTTTTCCCGGCAGCGCATTACGGAAATCCGGGACAAATTCGGGAAAAACGGCAGAATCATCGTCTGGGCAGGCATCCCCGGTTTTCTCTCCGCTCCGGAATCAGCCCTGCAAATCGGAGATGTCCGTTTCCGCAAAACGGCGGACCGGATTCCCGCCATCGCCGCGGCTGAAAACACGGATCCGCTGCTGAATGGCGTCGGTCCCCTGTTCTCGCTGCCGCCGTATGCCGCTTCCTGGGAAATTCTGGGGGACGGCGGGAAAAAACTCGCCTTCTATTCCGGCAGCGGCAAATGTGCGGCAGCAGTTCTCCGCCATAATGGATTCACGGAATTAATTCTGGGACAACCCAATATGCTGACTCCGGAACTGCTCCGCAACGTTGCGTCCGAAGCCGGCATAAAACCTTTCCTCGCAACCAATGATCTCTGCATTGCCGGCGCAAACCTGCTGGTCATCGGAGCAGCCGCCGGCAGCGGCACACGCTCTATCCAGCTTCCTCCCGGCGTCTCCGCTACGGCTCTGACCGGACAGAAGATCACGCAGAATCAGGACGGCACTTTCAGCTGTTTCCTGAAACATAAGGAATGTGCAGTACTGCAGTTATCCGGACAGGAAGGGGAAAAACGCAAATGAGCATCAAAGTTCCGCCGCCAGTTCCCGGACACAATGCCGCAGTCCTGTGGCAGCAGGCTCTGGCGCAGGCTGAAAAAACCGGAGACTCTGAAATCTGTTTCCAGCCCGGACGATATGAATTCTTTCCGGAAAACTGCAGTCGGCGTTACTGCTGGTTCTCCAATAATGACGAAGGAATCAAAACCATCGCCCTGGATCTGCGGGACCGGAAAGATTTCCGGATCTCCGGCGAGCGGACGGAATTCTGTTTTCACGGGCGGATTTCCCCGCTGGCGGCGGAAAACTGCACCCGCCTTTCCATCCGGGGGATCACCGTTGATTTTGAAGATTCCTTTGTGTCCGACGCCGACGTCGTCCGCCGTGACGGAAAGCTCTGCTGGCTGAAAATCGGCGGAAAACACCGTTTCGAAAACGGCAGGCTGCATTTTTCCGAAGATTTCTGCGACAATCTTTCCGGTCAGCTCGTCATCAGCTCTTTCGACCCGGAAAAACAGGAACTGGTCTGGAATGACCGGGGTGTTCAAATTCCGAACCGCGGACTGCTGGAACGGGACGGTCTGATCGGAATACCGGATCTGTCGGACCGAATTCTGTCCGACGCTCTGGTAATCCGGCATGAAGCGCGGCTCTGTCCGGGATTGGTCTTCGACCGCTGCCAGGATGTTCAGCTGGAGGATATTACCATTCATCATGCAGCCGGAATGGGAGTGCTGGCACAGCTCTGCCGGAATGTCTCGCTGAAAAATGTCAGAGTCATTCCGCGCGGACGTCGGGCATCCGTCTCCGATGACGCCGTTCATTTTTCGGAATGCCGCGGAAAACTTTCGCTGGAAGACTGCATTCTGACCGGAACTCTGGATGATTCATTCAATGCTCACGGGATATACCGTCCGCTGAAAATGCGCATTCCGGGCGGCAGGTTCTATTATCTGGACAGCGGCCACTTCCAGCAGCAGGGACTGCCGGGGGCGTTTCCCGGCGATACGCTGGAACTGGTCAAGAATGATACGGGGAAACCTTATGCCCGAATAAAACTCAAGGAAGCGCGTCTGCTGAACAAAAGCATCACGCTGGTGGTTCCGGAAGAGGAGCTGCCTCCGGAATGGAAACCGGGGGACTGTGCGCGGGTTCTGGAAAGTGCCTCCGCGGAACTGCTGATCCGCCGCTGTACTTTCCGTCCGCTGTGCGGCAGAGGCGCACTGGTTTCCGGCGTGAAGAAAGCTGTCATTTCCGGCTGTACATTCCATACGTCTGGAGCTGCGGTCTTTGTCGCGGGAGACACCGGATTCTGGTATGAAGCCGGACCTGTCGGGGAAATGGTTCTGGAAAACAATTTCTTCGACAACTGCTGTTACCGGAAATACAGTTCCACCAGAGAGCAGGTCGCAGTTTTCCCGGAACTGGAAAAACTGGAAGAAGGTTTCTTCTATCATGGAGAGATCCGGCTGATGAACAACCGTTTCCGCTCCGCCAGACGTCCGCAGATACTGATGCTGTCCGTCAGCCGGGCTGTTCTGCGGAACAATTCCTTCGAAGAGGACCGCACCTATCCGTTTGATCCGCCGACAGAAACAACGTATTCGTTCGCGGAAAAGGATTCGCCCTGGGCGGTTTTCAGGCACTGCAAAGCGGTCATACGGGAAAACAATACATTCTTTTGAAAGATATTCTTCTGACACATCAACAGAAACAGGAGTCATGCAAATGTCATCGGAAAAAGTCAGATTCGGAATTGTCGGAGTCGGCAATATGGGTTCCGCGCACATCAGGTTTTTGAGCCGTCTGTCCAATGCGCGGGCGGTGGCGGCATGTGACATCAATCCGGAAGCCTTCAAGCGCATCCCCGAAGAACTGCGTCCAGCCATCCGCTGCTATCCGGAACTGGATGAATTCCTGAAAGATGAAGCGGTCGAATGCGTGATTGTCGCGGTTCCGCATTATTCGCATCCGGAATGTGCGGTTCGCGCCCTGCGGGCGGGCAGACATGTCATCGTGGAAAAACCGCTGGCGGTTCACAAAGCCGCCGGACTGGCGCTGCTTGCCGAAGCCGCCCGTTACCCGGACAGGGTCAAGGCCCTGATGCTGAATCAGCGCACTCTGCCTGCCCATATCAAAATAAAACAGCTGATCGACAACGGGGAACTGGGACATATTCTGCGGATCAACTGGACGATCACCGACTGGTTCCGCACACAGCATTATTATGATTCCGGCGACTGGCGCGCAAGCTGGCGCGGCGAAGGCGGCGGCGTCCTGCTGAACCAGTGTCCGCATCAGCTGGATCTGATGCAATGGTTCTTCGGTATGCCGGCACGGATCCGTGCATCCGTCAAACTGGGTAAATATCATGATATTGAAGTTGAAGATGAAGTCAATGCCTATCTGGAATACGCCGACGGAAAAACCGGCAATTTCATTGCATCCACGGGGGAAATGCCCGGAACAAACCGGCTGGAAATCATGGCGGAACGCGGACGTCTGGTCTACGAAAGCGGCAAACTGGAATTTCTCCGCAATGAAGTTGAAACGTCGGTTTTCTGCAGAACCAGCAAACTCAGTTTTGCCAAAGCACCGCACTGGATTTGCAATATCGACTTGCCGCCGCTCGGTCCGGATTTCAATCAGCACGGCAACATTCTCGCCAATGTTGCGGATGCCATCCGCCACGGCACACCGCTGATTTCTCCGCTGGAAGAAGGAATCAAAGGTCTTGAACTCGGCAATGCCATGCTCTATTCCGGATTGCATGACTGCACCGTGGAACTTCCGCTGGATGCGGAAGCATACGCCGGAAGTCTGGAAAAACTGGCTGCATCCAGCCGGTATCAGAAAAAGACGGTTTCTGCCGGAGACTCCGGCGATTTTTCCCGTTCATTCTGATTCCGTGCAGATCGGAAACCAGGACCGCAAGTTTTTTTCCTGCGGTCCTGGTTTTTGGTTATGTCTGTACTGCGGCATTTTTTCAGCAGAATTCCGGCTCAAAAGCGTTTTTCACACTGGATGAAGGAAAGTCTGAATTTTCTTCACTTCATGAGTCAGGAGTTTTTCCTCAGTTCGGAGGGACTCATGCCAAACTGTTTGCGAACTACTTTGGCAAAATAATTCTGATCCGGCAAACCGACTTCATCCGCAATTTTCTTGAACTGAAGAGTCGTGTTTTTGATCAGGGAAAGGGCTTCCTGCATTCGGAATGCCAGCAGATACTGTCCGGGAGTCATTCCGGTAACTGTTTTCAGGCAGCGGGTCAAAGTCGTGCGATGAACACTGAGCTGCTGCGCAATCTGTTCTATGGTCAGTTCCGGATTGTTGTATCCGCGCTGAATCAATTCACGGAAGAGTTCAAATAACGGTTGTTCGCTGATTTGTCCGGCCATAGCCATAGACAGGATATGATATGCCGCTGCCCCTGCCAGATATTCACCGCGGATTGTATGCTCTTCCATGTGTTGAGCCAGCTGACGGAACAGATTGATAGGACAGATGTCTGCCTGTATGATTTTCTGCTCCAGCTTGAAATGTTCGATCAGATTGTCCAGATTGTTTCCGTCAAGCGTCATCCAGTAGTACTCCAGCGGGGCGGAATGTGCCGTGATGTCATGAAAATCGCCGGGAAGATAAAAAAAGACATTCCGGGGCTGCATCAGAAATACGCGTCCCTGGAATCCGATGCGGGCGCTTCCGCGTACGCACCAGAACAATTCCAGGAAATCTTTCTTCAGATAATTGTCCCGGAAAGTTTTATCAACAATATAATGACCGCAGGTGCGGACATGAATCGGTGCGTTGATCCTCAAAGCGGTGCCATTGCTTCCGATGTACCGGTTCACATAAAAATATTTTGACGCCATACTGGTTCTCCACAAATCTGCTGCCAGATAATTTTCTTTATATCATATCATGCTTTCTGCTATATTTCAACTTCGTTCACCAACATTATTCTCCGAAACCTCTCCGAACGGCAGGAATTGAGGAAATTTTCTCCTGCTTTGTTTCAGATTATCGACAGAATCGCAATCTATACGACTATACCATATCCAAGAGAATCAGTAACTCTGAAAACTGCTGCCCGCATCAAGCGAGCAGGAAGTCATAAAACGGCATCTTCTGTTCTATCTATTCCCTGTTTACGTTATCAGGAAAAACGTTCTAACCGGAATATTGATCGTGCAAACAACAGCAATACCAGATAAATCCGTATTTTTTACAGCCAACGTGCTTTCACGAATACCTGTGACTGCAATGCAACTTTTTTACCAGCAATACTCTATTTTTACCATTGCAGATTGTCAGAATGTATGCTATAATAAAGAAGTTTTCAGAAAGTTTATTTCCAGCAATAAACAACAAGGAGAAAGAAATGAGGCGAAGAGAATGTTCAACACCAGTGGGGTCCAATGAAAAGCACCGGTCAAACCATTTTACATTAATTGAGCTGCTGATTATTATAGCGATCATTGCCATTCTGGCTGGAATGCTCCTGCCGGCTCTGAACAAGGCCCGGCAAATGGCAAAAATGACAGCGTGCCGGAACAATCTGAAACAGATCGGAATTTCCATGAACCTCTATTCCGCAGATTACAACGGAATGGTCACGCCGTTTGCGCAAAGCACTTTTCTGCAGCAGTATTGCTGGAATGCGCTTTTAGCCGTGTACATGGCTAAAGATATTCATAATGATACGATTTCTTATACAAAAGGAATGAAAACATTCCGGTGCCCGAATCATCTGGAGCTGGCTCCGCATCTGTCATCGCAGCCCCTCTATTGGTCAAACGGCAGTTACGGGATCACCCGTATGCTGTACAACCTCGGATGGGGGCAAAACAGTTCCGGGAAAAGACATTACGGAGCAAAAGTGGAACGGCTCAAATCGCCGGGAAAACTCATTTATTGCGGAGAATATCAGAATTATTCAAAGGGAGGGTACACCATCAGCACTCCGGGCAATTACCCGGTACTGTCATATGAAGGATTTTACCGGATGTGGGCGCCGGGAACTTATCATGGTATTGCTAAAACCATGGTACAGTTTGTGGACGGTCATGTCGGGGATGTGAATTTTTGGAAAACCGTAGGGTCAACGGGCTACCGGAATGAACCATTCTGCGCTTCCGAATGGAATGCAACTTACTGTTACTGAAAACTGCAACCATCAAAAAAACGAGGTTTATTTTATGAAAAAAGCAATGTGTCTCCTGATGTTCATTCTGTGCTGCGGACTGCAATTACTGGCAGCACCTCAAACGGAATTGAATATGCGTGAATATATTCAGAAATATGGAAAACCCGGCGATGATACTGAAGCGTTCCGGCAGGCGGTTCAGGAAATTCAGCGCAAAAGACTCAGATATCTGCACTTGCCGGCTGGCTCGTATTATCTGACGGACACGATCGATCTGTCCGCTCTTGCCAATGGGGAAATCCGTGGAGACGGATATCCGGAAATTATCATGAAAGATGAAAACAAAGATATTTTCATTTTCAATTCCGCCTGGAAACTGAAAATTGAAGGACTGTCATTCCATGGCGGCAAAAATCAGCTGCAGCTGAGCAACAACAATACAGACCGAACCAATATCATCATCTCCAATTGCAAATTCCAGAAAGCAGGAGAATTTGCCATCAAATTCGGCAGAGAAATGGTTTCCGCGCATGTGCTGATAGATGCATGTTCATTTTATTCCAACCGGCAGGTGCTGCAAAGCACTGGCGACTGGGTACGGCTGTCCAACAGCTGGATAACCACCAGTCCGAAAATGTTCGACCAGGCTGCGATTGTGAATTACGGCTGTCTGACTATTGACCATGTTCTGGGAGTCCCTCTGGTCAAAACGCCCCGCGCGCAGACCAAACAGCGTTGGATTGACAATTACGGACTGAAACTGACCTGCCGCGACACCCGTTTCGGCGGTGAAGGCGGCGGACTTCCCATCATTTACAACTACCGGGCTTTCCGATGGAAATATCCGGTGGTTCCCAGCTCCATACTGCTCACGGATTGCTGGATTTACTGTGCAGGAACACAAGTCATCCGCTTCTTTGAAATCCCGAACAATGTTACCATCGACTCCTGCACCGGTCTTATTGATACCAGAATGTTTCTGGTTGAACCAAGTGCCAATCTGGAATATCTGGAAAAGAATCCGGCAAGAATCAAACGGCTGATTCTATTCCGCGTCAACGATACGGATGCGACTATGCAAAGCGTACTGCCCGGAATTCTGAAAAACGCTGTATATGGAGGCGATATCAAATTTTCCGAAACAAAAGGAAAACCTGCCAAGGCTGAATCTACCGGAAAGACGGGGA
The DNA here is from genome assembly GCA_934661375.1 of uncultured Victivallales bacterium. Classification (GTDB taxonomy): domain Bacteria; phylum Verrucomicrobiota; class Lentisphaeria; order Victivallales; family UBA1829; genus SIG94. The sequence goes on along the minus strand of CAKUJH010000004.1, from coordinate 60,452 downwards.
AATAATGAAACGGATCGCAGTAATCTTACTTTGTGCGGCAGGGACATTGTTCGGCAATGACACACTCCATTTGAATGATTTCATCAAAGACCCGAATGCCGCAGATCATACGGCATATATTCAGACCGCGATGAAAACAGCAGCCAGAAAACAGAAAGCACTCCGCATTTCCGGAGGACGCAGTTACCGGCTGACGGATACCGTCAACATTTCCGGGGTTCCGGAAATCATAGGCGAAGGATATCCCTGTTTTATCATGGAAAATCCGGAGAAAGATGTTTTTTATTCCAACAGCACCTGGCGTATTCATATTACAGGAATTGTCCTGAAAGGCGGACGCGATCAGCTTGCGCTGGGAAACCGAAATGTTGACCGGGGGCAGATCATAATTTCCAATTGCCGGTTCATCAAGTCAAACGGTGCTGCAATCCGTTTTTTGAAAGGAACCGCATCCACGTTATGCATTGTAGAAAAATGTGTTTTCGATTTTTGCCGTCAGGCATTGATAACAGTGAGCGATCACTGCCATTTCAGTGATTCCTGGATTCAGACAGCAATGGAAAACCCAAAAAACCTGCCGGTCATTGAGAATCACAACTATCTTGTCTGCAACAATATCGTCGGAGTTCCGCTGGTTGTGAACAGTGATTTGCGGTGGATTGACAATTACGGACATAACCTCACTTGCCGGAATTTCCGTTTCGGCGGAGAAGGAGGCGGTTTCACTCCGGTAGTCAATAAAGCAAAATATTTCGCCAACGGCTGGGGAAAGCATATATTGCTGGAAGACTGTTCACTGTTTGCACAGGGGAACACCGTACGGAAAACCGCAGTATATTGTGAAGAATTCCCTAACAGCATCACCATTCGCGACTCTCAAATCATGGGAATCCCTCCGCTGATGCTGTCGCAGCAGATTAATGTGAAAAATTATTTCAATCAAGCTCATCCCGGTATGATTCTGCTGAATATATCAGGGAATGTCGGAGAATTTCTGAAGGAACTTCCGGCTGGTTTGAAAGAAGCGATCTCGCAGGTTGAAAAAAATATCATCCACATAAATGAACAGCAGCTCTCGCCGGAAGCAACCAGTCTGGCATTGAAAACGGCATTGGAAAAAGCCGGTAAAATTGCATCTCCGGCGCAGCCTGCGGTATCGCAGGAAAAAGGACAGAAAAAGCATCTGCAGCAAATCGTACCTGGAGCATACCGCAGCATTACCATGAAAAGCAACCCCTGGCTTTTGAGCGATAATCTTGATGGCCAGAAGATTCCCTGCGCAGAGTATCTGGCGCTGGGTGACGCCGGAGAAAGCGCGATCATATTGTCCAGAACTGACAGACCGACTTATCCGCATATCAGAATTGCAGATGTGGATATTGATCTGGAGCAGTATCCGGTTCTGACCTGGAACCTCCGCGATACCGGAATACCCGGCGGACACATTGCCGTTAAAATCATTGATCAGTCCACCGGAAAACAATATGAATTAATGGAAGATTATCTGGATTCCCAATTCCGCTACTGCGCATTTGATCTGCGCAAAATACTGGGGCAGCAAACAGGAAAACGCAGAATCGACATAAAGTTTTATCTTTGCGGAGTCCGGATTAAAAATCAGGGAGCCTTCGGCAAAGACGGTAAGAAAAACATGATGAAAGGTGAATTTTTCATCATTGATTTTCTCCGTCTTGAAAAAGCGGATGAATCAGACACAACAGCAATCAGAGCAGATATTTCCACCGGCAAAGCATCATGAAAACAGATAAAGATATTTTTGCGGTCTATTTCCCAAGCTGGCATCCGGATCGCCATTACGAAAAATGGTATGGCAAAGGATTCAGTGAGTGGGAACTGGTAAAATCCGCAAAACCGCTGTTCGAAGGGCACGTACAGCCGAAAAAACCGCTGTGGGGATATTTTGACGAATCCGATTCAGAAATGATGAAACGCCAGATTGATCTTGCCGCGGATCACGGGATCTCTGGATTTCTGTTCGACTGGTATTGGTATGATGGTGAGCAGTTCCTCGAAAAACCGCTGGACGAAGCATTTCTCCATGCGCCGAACCGGAACAGGCTGAAATTTGCTTTGATGTGGGCAAATCACAGCTGGGGGGTCTGGCCGGCTTTGGATGACGAACAGCATCAGCAGATGAACGGAAACGTCAATCAATCCAGCAGACTGTGGCTGACCTGCCGGCACTCCGAAACGGATTTGCGGAATGCCGCAGATTTCTGCTGCAGAAAATATTTCCACTGCGAAAATTATTGGAAAATGAACGGCAAACCTGTATTCTCCTTCTTTGACAGTGCCGCATTATTCAAGGAAATTCCGCCTGCGGATGTTGTAAAAATCATGAATGAACAGATCCGCAGAAACGGTTTTCCCGGAATCTTCCTGCTGATGAACGTGGGCTGCTGCAATGACAATGCGTACTTCTGCGGCTGGGATCGGGTTCCTCTGTTGAAAAAAGCCGGTTTCGATGCAGTGTTCGCTTACAATATTATTGCTCCGGACAATTACATGACCTTACCGCAGGAATACCCGGTATTCGATTATTCCGCCATGACCCGTTCACAGGAATATTGCTGGAAACGAATTGAAGAAGGAGGACTGCCGCATTTCCCCAGTGTCACACTGGGACTGGATGTGGCGCCGCGATGGAGCCGGAAAATCAAATTCCCGATGGATTATATAAAACTGGGATATTGTCCGATCTGCACCGGAAATACACCGGAAAAATTCAAGAGCATTCTGCAAAAAGCGTTGACGAAGGACGCACCGGCGGTCATCATCAACGCCTGGAATGAATGGACGGAAGGCATGGCACTGCTTCCGGATGAACATTATCAGAGCGGATTTCTGGATGCAATAAAAGAAACGGTGCAATCATGAAACCTTTTGCTGTCCGCGGATTCAATCCGTGCGAAAGTCTGTTGCGGCACACTCCTGAACAACTGCGGAATTTTATCCGCAGAATGAAGACATTGAACATGAATACACTCATTGTTCATTACGACTACGGATGGAAACGCTACCGGGAACTGATTCTGGAAGAATGCAGGAATGCAGGAATCGAAATCATCCTCATGACTTTCGGTCCCCGCACATTCTTATCTTATGCAGGATGGAAACAGAACTGGTTTGCCAAAAGGAAGGACGGTTCCCCTTATACAACCCGGTTGGAATGTGAAACCTATCCTTGCCGATATGAACCGGAAGCCCTGGAAGCATTTCAATACGGCGCACGGCAATGGCTGAAATCATTGCCGGATTCCATTCGGCATGTCCATATGCGGGCTGCCGATGGTTTGATGTTCTGCCAATGCGAAAAATGCCGGAATCTCCCGGACCATGAAAAATGGCAGCCGTTCGTGGAACTTTTTGTTCAAGCCGTTAAGGAAGTCCGGCCGGAACTGAAATTCGAGACTGACATCTATGTCAAGCGATATAATATTCCTCAAAACCGGACGCCTTTTCTGTCAATGTCGAACATTATGTACGATACTTTTTACCGTTGCGGACGTTTCCCGCTCGGCAGTCATGCCGACTCGTTCAATGCGGAGCTGCTTCAATATGCCGAAACCAGCCAGCTCCCGGATGCAGACACCCCGAATGCTTATCATCTCAACCGTCTGAAGGAATGGTCTGCCGCATTTCCGAAAAAAATCTATATTCATGAAAATGTCATGGGACAAAGCCTGCTCGGAACTTTCCAATATACCACGGAGCCCCTGCTGAAAGATCTGGATATATATCGGACGCTTGGAATACAAGGAGTCTGCTATGAAGCCTATGAACCGGGATATTCTGGTTTTGCGGAACAGTTTGAAATTCTGTCAAGAGCTTTGAATGGCGAAACTGTTTTCTATGAACCTTCCGAATTGGAAAAAACTCTGATTCAAAAAAAACAGGGGATTTTCTGCTGCGACCCGGATTTTCCCATTGAAAAATATATCACAGATCCATTCCGCAGACAACAGGCTCTGCTGTTTCGCGAATTCTGGCTGAATCCTTCACTCGATCTCTTCCGGCGTTATATTGATTTTGCTTTTGAACATGAAAACCGGATTGATTTGCTGATGATCGGGTATGACCTGGCACGTGCGGGACTGCAGAAAAGGAAATACCGCTTCAGATCGCTGTCCCCGGAAGCCGAAGACTTTCTGCACCGACGGAAATTATGGGACTTCATGGAAGACATCCCCTTGCAGGATGATCCCCGTGCTTATTGTCGAAAAATCATTTTGGAATTACTGGAAAAAGCGGAGGTTTTCTCATGAATACACTGCCCAATGTATGGAATTCGGCACAGGACGATTTGATTGCCGCGACCATGAAACTGATTGGCAAACAGAAATTTGCCATGCATACTGTACTGCCGGCGACTCCCGCAGAATGGCAGGAAAAACGCCGGGAATTGCTGTCGCGTCTCGGTAAAGCCATATGCCTGGAAGTCAACCATGCGTTGCCGCTGGATCTGGAAGTAACAGGAATCATTCAAAAAAATGGATACCGGGTGGAAAAACTCTGTTTTCAAGCGGCAGATCAGCGTTATGTTACTGGCTGCTTATATGTTCCGGACGGACCCGGTCCGTTTCCGGCAGTGCTTAACGTTCATGGGCACTGGCAGAATGGGCATTTGGCTGAACGTGTCCAAAGCCGCGGGCATCTGCTGGCATTGAATGGTTTTGTCTGTTTGAGTGTGGACGCTTTCGGTTCCGGCGAACGTTCTACGGTTCACGGAGAATTTGAACCGCATGGCGGACCGCTGGGAACTTTGCTGAACAATCTGGGAGAAACTCTGATCGGAATCCAGATCGCAGACAATATGCGCGCATTGGATTTGCTTTGTTCTCTGCCGTATGTCAAAGCAGATCAGTTAGGAGTTACCGGCGGCTCCGGCGGAGGCAATCAGACAATGTACCTGGCGGCATTTGATGATCGGATAAAAGCAGCTGTATCTGTTTGCAGCGCAGGCACGTGGCAAGCCTGTATCATGGGACCGAACTGTATCTGCGAAACGATTCCCGGCGGGTTAGGTATTGCGGAAGAAGCAGGATTAATCGCTTCCATAGCACCACGTGCCTATGCCATGTTCAATGGTCTGCACGATCAGTATTCCTCATTCACTCCGGAAGAAATGTTGAAAACTTATATTGCGGCACGCCCAGTCTACCGAATGATGAATGCGGAAAATGATCTGCAATACCGGATTTTTCCAACGCCGCACCTATATGGCGCGGATGCACTCTCTCATATGCTCGGATTCTTTCGCCGGCATCTGAAGAATGAAGGAAACGGAGGACCTTGCCGGCTGCAGGATTATCAGCCCCTGTCTCAGGATGAAGCAATGGTCTACCCCAGAGGGAAACGTCCGGATAAGGTAAAAGGAATTTTGGCTTATTGCGCTGCCCGCGGGAAACAAATTCAGCAGACCGTCTTGTCGAAAAATGAAAATATCCGCCGCGCAGAACTGGAAAAAAATTTGAACTGTTCTCCGGTCACCATCACGGAAGTTGCTTGCGGAGGACAGGAAGACGGCTGGCATAAACACGTTTTGATGAAAAGTCATGGATTCCCGCTCCCCGCCCTTTTGCGATCTTCTGCGAACGGCCGCTGGCGTCTGCTTTCGGCGCCTTACGGAAAACAGCAGTTGGCTCAGAATCAATACCTTTCCGAAGCGATGAAATCGGAAGACGGGCTGCTGCTGTTTGATTTGTTTGCATCTGGTGAAACGGGGGCTGAATACGGCAACCCCAATCAGTGGGATTTTCACAATACAGGCCGGACGTGTTTCTGGCTCGGGTGGACACTTTTAGGCGAATGGGTTCGGGATTACACTGCCGCGGCAAATTGGCTTCGGACACACTATGAAGTCAACTCGCTCACATTCTACGGGTATAAAGATGCTGCGGTTGCCTCCCTGATTTCCTGCGCGTTGTACCAAGCCGCTGAACAGCTGGTGTTGGATCATGCTCCGGTTACGCTGAACTGGTCAAACTGTGTGCCGGCTGTCAATATGTTCACCCTGGGTTTGTGCGCAACACACATTCTGAAAAGCGGAGATATTCCGGATTTTGTGAAACTTTGCGGTCCAGACACGATTCAATGGCTGAATCCGATCAACGCCGATGGAACAGCAGCAAAAATACCGTTCATTCAATAATAAAACGGGATATATTCAGCGGAATTGATTTTTGTTGCTGATATAGTATAGGACAAGCAGCACAGTATACTGAATTTTATACTGCTCCATGATATAAGCCAGGACCGCAAGTTTTTTTCCTGCGGTCCTGATTTTTTTGTTTTCGGATTGTCTGCGGCGGTTTCACGGCAGAAGCCGCCAGCCGTGGAATGTGCAGCTTTTCGCCTTCGGAAAACGGATCGAAACACGGCGGCGTCCGGTTACGTCAAAACGCAGCGGAACCGTTACCGTCACTTTCTGCCCTTCTGTATATTTCAACGGAACCACCGCATACGGAATACCGGCTTCGCCGAAACGCAATTCCAAAGTCCCGCCGATTTCACCTTCGCCGACGCCATAGGATATTTCCACGCGGGAATAGGATTTCTCCCCGAAATCCAGCATTCCGTAATCCAGCAAGGCATAATTCCAGCGGAACCAGCTAATGAAACTGTTGTCTTTGGCAGGCAAAGCCCCGGTTATATTCCGCAGAAATCCGGCGGTGATCTGCTGTCCGTCCGCCACCTGACGGGACGGAAGTCTGCCGAGTTTGCCGAAATTCTCCACTGTCTGATCCGGTTTCCGGAACCGGGCTACTTTATTCAGAAGCTGCTGTACGCGATTGGCTTCCGTTTGGAATTTTTCATCATTTTCGCTGCCGGTCAGAAGAAACTTGACTTCCAGCGGACGGAATGACAATTCCGGAGAACAGTTTCCGTCATTCGGCAGAATGCGCGGTTTTTCAGCATTCATTTCACAGAGAGCGAACACTTTTCCCGGATACTGCACCAGCGGCTGGATTTTTTCTGTCTGAAGCATCGGATTGACCAGCAGCACAATCCCCAGACCGTCGCGGCATATATATGCGCCGGAGAACACCCGATCCACCGTGATATATTTCCCGGATTCATGCAGATATGTATATTTGCCCGGAGCTTTTTCCCATTTCAGAGGACGCATGAGCTCCCCTTCCCGGAAATATTTACGCAGACCGTTTTTCAAATGCATCAGCTGTTTGGTATACAGCAGCATTTCCGGATAGTCGACAATCTCGCGGGTTTCGAACCAGCCAAGCTGTTCCGCACAGGCGAACTGACGTCCGATAATGCTGTAAAAACGCTGTTCTGTCTGTTCGTTGAACTGCCAGACATAGCTGAACAGACGTCCAATCAATTCCATGCGCGGACCGAATACCGTCTTGCTCAAAGGTGTTGTCGATGGCGGACCCCAGCACAGAAAACCGTCCTGAAGTCCGACCAGCGGCTCTTCAAAGCCCTCGGTATCATGTCCGACATAGGAAGGAACCTTCTTCAGGATGGAGCGCATCATCGGCAGATAACCGTCCTGAAGCCACATAGCGGGATCGTTCATCTTATGTCCGTGCGATTCGTCGAAACAGCAGTATGGTCCCGCCGCCAGCATTTCATCATAATAAATCGCCTTCGCTCCATACGAAACAAAACGTTCTGCATTGGCGATCTGCTTCTTCTGCCATTCCGGACATGCCGGACACATGACAGCCCACGGCATGGTCGATTTTTCGTCAAGGGTCCTGTATCTCTCGTAATTCAAACTGCCGTTAAAATTCTTGATGGCGTATTTTTTCCCATGCGAAGAATACATCCAGTCAGTTTTTTCATACGGCCCGTCCAGTGTCGCCCACAGCTGGACATTCGTGTAAGGCTTTACACCAATCCCGTGTTCATTCAGGAATTGAAAAAACGGCAGGGAATAGGATGCGGGGAAGAAGTGAGTAAACCTTGCCCCGATGCCAAGATCTTCCCAGAAATATACATGAGAACCGAAAGGAAGTTCAAAATAATTCCGCAGATAAAGCAGATGGTCCTTGAGGGTTTCCGCTTCTGCAGCATTGCGATAGTTCAGCTTGGCTAGAATCCACAAGGTGTTTTCCGCAAACCAGGGGGACATGTTCTTGCGCGGAATTTCACACCACCAGAACGCCTTGTTTTTCAGAAACCTCCGATAAATGTGCGCCGCATCGTACCAGTCCCCGCGGAAAGCTTCAATTACACCCTTTCCGCTGAACTCATATCGATTCAACCCTGTCTGTCCGACTTCATACGGGGCCCATGACATCCATGCCAGTTCAATGCCGCGTTTCTGCCCTTTGAATGTAAAACGTTTGTTGATTGCTTTCGGATCTTCAAAGGAAAAATACGTGCCGCTCTCTTTGTCATAATAGGCGCAGAACTGCATCGGAACATGGCCGTTCGGGTAATATCCAGACGACGGAGTATTGCGCAAACCATTGACCGACGGATTGCCGACCAGTTCACCGGTCATGTGAATGTACTGATCCTGCGGAGTATCTTTCAGCGCCAGAATCACGCAGGGATAGCTGACCTGAAAAACCAGGTGATCTTTAGAGGTGCTGCGGACGTCCAGAGATGTTTCCAGACGTTTTCCTCTCAAATCCAGTTTGGCTTCCGCTTCGAACAACGGATGTTTCCAATGCACCGCCGCACTGTTCCCGGAGCAGTCAGCCGTCCAGCTTACATTGTCGTCATAGTTCAGCGCGGTTTCCAAACGCCCCTTTCCTTTACGGTAATCCACAGCCCAGTACAATCCATAGGACGACAGCATTTCCTTTCCGGCGCGCCGGTCATAAAGCCCAGCCAGCGGGAACAGCGTCCCTTTGCCGTCAATCATCACCAGCGCCGCCATTTCATCCGTCAGCATCATCCGGCAGACCTGTTGATCTTTATTCCAGACATTCTGCAATTCATTCGAATCACGAAATTGAAACACTGCTTTTTTCTGCCGCAGCAGCGACTGCAGAGACTGCTGATCCGCACCGTTGCGGGCGGCTCTCCGCATAGCGGACAGCAGCCATTTCCCTTCCGGAGAAACAGCGTTCTTTTCAAGTGCAGACAGTTCGGCGGCAAGCGGTTCCGCTATGGGATGACGATCCTTGCGTTTCAGGTTCAGACGCGGATTGTTCAATGCCAAATCCTCGATTTCGCCATCGGACAATGCCTGATCAAAAACCGAAACTTCCGCCATATCCCCTTTCATTGCCCACAGTTTATGACCTTTCCCGTACCCCAGAACCAGCGGCGTATTCTGTTCCTGAACCGGGTCGACGTCATTGAATTTCTGGGCCGCAACTTTCTCGCCGTTCAGGAAGCTGGAAACCGTGTAATTGCGGTCGCCGCGTCCCGATTCGTTCGAATAGGAAATCGTCATGGCATAATGAACCCAGGTCCACGGTTCCACTTTCATCCCGCTGCTGTTCAGCAGCCATTGTCCCTTCAGATTCTGGAAGCCGCAGAACATGGCACCGGCATCATTGCGCGAAAACAGCAGGGATTCACCTTTGCTGATCATGTCCTGACCGATTATTTCCCGGTCGTCGAAACGGACAACACAGGTGAAGGTGATGCCTTTTTCCGTCAGATTGAATTTTTCGCTGCCGGGAATGACGGCACGGCTGTTTTTGCCGTTGAAGCGGATAAAATCCTTTCCGCGCACCGCCCCGTTTTCCAGAACCACGTCGGTGTCTTTGGCAAAATCATAGTGATAGACCGGCTGTTTGGCGGCAAAAGCCAGACAGCCCCACAAAGCCAGAGCAAGACAAATGAACTGCTTCATGTCATTCTCCTGTTGCGGCGGTCAGCTGAGTCTCGGACAGCGGTTCATCCAGCAGTTTCAGCTTGAAGATATCGCCTTTGAAATTCCAGAGATGTCCCCAGCCGCTGCCGAGGATAATGCCTTTTCCATTGTACAGCGGAGCCGATGGAATCGTCAGAATACCGGACGCCAGTTTTTTCCCGTTGGCACAAATGATGTATTTGTCGTCCGGGAACACACTGATGCCGATACACAGGGTTTTGGAAAAATCGCAGGGGATCATCACTCCGGAACCAGCTTTTCCGTCAGCATAGCAGAAATTGAAATACAGTTTTCCGCCTTTATCTTTCGCCAGCCACCATTCACCACTTTTGAGAATGAACATGTGATGTTCGGATTTCGGTTTGGTTTCCACTTTGAGTTTTATCAATACGGTTCCGCCTTTCAGCAAATGAAAACTCCCGCTGTCCGGAATACTGGCACGGGATTTTTCACCATTGAAATACAGTGATCGTTTCTGATCCGTTCCGCCGATTTTCACATCTCCGGAATAAAACGGCAGATCGAGCTTTCCGGATGATTTCAATTCACGGCAAGTGAAATCATAATTGACGATTTCCGCAGCAAAGACGGAAGTCAACGCACAGCTGGACAACAAGGCAGCAAGTGATTTTTTCATTTTGAAAACTCCTATATAGAGGTTAAAATTCAAGAATCAATGAGCCGGAACCGAAAATCCGGCACTCAAAGCATAATGGAAGGAATGTGCACAGTTGCCGCTTTCACGCGGCACACTGATCAGCTGCTGATAGTTCCGGGTCTCGATATGGCCGTCCAGCATGACCTGATTCACTTTCCGGTCTTTGCCGTGCCGGGTCGGCAGATTCGCCGGCCAAAGTTGAAGCGTATAATGATTTTTATTGAAATGATCCCAGGAAACCATCGCGCGGGAAGGTCCTTTGACGGACGCGGCTTTATGTCTGCGTGCAGGGGCGTAATAATCGTTTCCCCCTGTAATATAGGAATCCGGCAAACCCGCCAGCAATGCGTTGTACGAATAATGATTCCGGTTTTTATAAGACGGATCAGCAAAAATATCGGTAAATTGTTTCTGTTCAGAAGGACACGCAAATGATGAGCCTTTGACGGAATCGGAATTAACCCATTTCACACCGTATTGAGAATTGCTTTCGCCAATAACTCTGTACCAATATGTCAGACTGCTGGAAGCATCTCCCAGAGCCGGCAGAATCCATCCGTCGTAATCTCCGGTATATATACTCAATGCCAGACCGATCTGTTTCAGATTTGAAACACAGGAAATGCTCCGCGCTTTCTCTCTGGCGGCATTCAGCGCCGGAAGCAGCATTCCCGCCAGGATTGCAATGATCGCAATAACGACCAGGAGTTCGATCAGTGTAAACCGCAGCACTTTACGCTTCAAATATGAAATATGGAATGACTTCTGGTTATTCATGGCATGATTCTCCTTTCCAATCTTTTTTTCTGGTAATAACATTATGAAACTTTGGATTTGACTCTCCTTTGATTTCATACTTCCCCTTTCTCCTGTTCTGTTTATATTTTCAATTTCTGGAAAATGCCGACTTGCGGATGACCAGCGAAGACGGAATACGGATAATCACAGTCTCATTCGCAGGATGCTGTATCTTATCCAGCAACAGCTCCGCAGAACGTTCCGCTATCCGTATCTTCGGACAGTCTATCGAGGTCAGAAACGGCTCACCCAGCGGCTGATAACCGTAACCTTCCAGATTGTCATAACTGACCATCTGAAAATCTTTTCCTGCCGTCAGCCCGGCTTCCCGGAACGCCGCCAGCATGGCGAAACTGACAATGTCCGAAGTGGAAAACAGCCATTTCCCGCGGATTTCACGGCTCAGACGCATCCCCAGCTGAAAACTCGGAACACCGCTCTGAATCGCCCATTCCTCCACTTGTATTTCACGGATCTTTTCCGCCGGAAAACCCGCCGCCGTCATGGCGTCACAGAACATCCGCTTGCGGATACAGCCGTTCCGATGGTCTTCGTACACCACAATGATTTCCGGGCAATCCTCCCGGACGATCCGTTCCGCCGCCTGGCGCATACCCGGCGCATTGTCCACAATCACCTGATTGAAAGACCATTCGCTGACCCATTCATGCAGATTCACCACAGACGGAATCCGCAGCTGCTGCAGGTTTTCCGCAGTAACCGGATCCAGATAACCGCTCGACATGATGATGCCGTCCAGATTTTCCGCCTCCCGGAAAAGAATTTCCCGGTCCCGGACTTCCTCATAGTCCAGCAGCCGCACCTCACAGTCATGTTCGCGCAGATACCGCATACTGGTCCGCGGCCGGATGTCCAGCGCGGCTTCCCGCAGCGGAACGATCGGATAACTGATCTTGTCGGCAATCCCGATCCGGTATTGCTTTTTACCCGGCAGATCCGGACAGACGAAACTGCCGCGTCCCTGCTGCCGGTAGACCAGTCCCGCTTTCACCAGCTGCTGCACCGCGCGGTTGGCGGTCAGCAGAGAAACGCCGAACTCTTCCGCCAAAATGGCATTGGAAGGCATGGAACTTCCCGGCGGCAATTCCCCGCAGAGAATACGCTGTTCCAGAACCTCACGGATATTTCCCGTCAGATTGGTCCGTTTATTTTTCTGCATCATAAAACTTCCATAAGTGTTTATTTATTATTTCTTCCATATATTATATATCATGATTGCGATATTGTCAACGGGTCTTTCAAAAAAAATCTGATTTTTTCTGAACTTCCATTAAATAAGAAAAGAGTAATGAAAGAGTTGTTTTTCTGAAAAAAACTCTTTTTCAGGTTGACAAGCCGCATTTTTCATGCTCAATTACGGAAGGGATATGCCGCAGAGCGTTCAGGAAACATCGGGAGGATGGATCCGTTCTGCGGGGAAAGCAAAAAAGGGGGAGGAATATCATGAATTACCAGAATGCTGTCCTGCCGAAAGGGGCGGTTTTCGCCGCCGCCACACCGATGATGACCGATCAGACGGTTCTTCAGCCAATCCTGCATAAGCACATGGCGCCCAAAGGGAAATGCGGACGTCTCGTGGTTGAAAAAGGAGCGCTGCAATTTGTCTGGGAAGATACCGGGGAAATCCTGGATGCCGCGCCGGGACATCCGGTCATCATTGATCCGGAACGGTATCATCATGTCAGAATAACCGGTCCGGTTTCGTTCAAAGTTGAGTTTTACCGGATTCCGGACACTGCCGGAAAGTATGACAGAACGGCAGTCCGTCCGGGCGAACAGTTCGTTCATCCGTAACGGCAGAAAAAAAACGGAGCCGTGTTCCGCAAAAGAACCGGCTCCGTCTTTTCAGAAACTGTTTCAGGCAAGTTTGCTCTTGAGGAACTCCACCGCCATGACAATGTCCGCGCGCGGATTTTCTCCGACTTCGCGTTCAATGGTCAGGAAACCGTCATAGCCGACAGCCCGCAACGCAGCGAGGTACTGATCCCAGACCACCTGTCCCTGTCCCAGCGGAACTTCGCGGAACACCGGCGATTTGTCCTTGCTCTGCTCTTCCGGCGGGGTCAGGTCGAAGGTGTCCAGCGAACCGTAGACGTCCGACGGGTTGAAATCGCGCAGATGCAGACCGTCCTTCGCATGGGTATGCACGATGTATTTGCCGGCGACAGGAACTTCCAGCGCGGGATTGACATTCAGCACCATGGCGAGGTTGGCGGGGTCAAAATTGATGCCGAGACCGCGGTCGCCTGCCGCCTTGATGACCGCCAGAAGACGCGAGATCGGTTCCGGTCCGGTTTCAATGGCAAGCGTGCAGCCTTTGGAAGCGGCATATTCACCGACTTCGCGCATGGCGTCCGCCATCACTTTGAAAATGGGAGAGTCGTCGCGGGTCGGAACCACGCCGATATGGGTGGTCATGACTTTCGTGCCGAAGAACACGCACAGGTCAATGATCTGTTTGCTCAGACGGATGCGCTCCGCATTGCCCGCCGCATCCTGGAAACCGTGTCCGCCGAGGTCGCCGCAGATGGACGCGACTTTCAGTCCCAGTTTCTCGATGTGATTTTTCAGGCGAATCCGTTCCTCTTCCGGCATAGTGATGAGGTTGTGATCCTTGCAGACGGCATACATCTGAACGCCTTTGGCTCCGACTTCCGCCGCCGATTCCATCGCCTGGAACAGAGGTTCGCGGAATGATTCGACAATGACTCCGATATCCATTTTTATTCTCCTCCTTCTGAAAAAAAATATGTTTCAGGCTCAACGCCTGTTCACGACAATTTCGATTTCACCAGTTCCAGTTCCGCTTCCGCATCGGTCAGCAGTTCTTCCACCAGCTCCCTGATCGGCACGATTTTATCCACCAGTCCGACCGACTGACCCGCCATCAGCGAACCGTGCTCGACATCGCCGTCCACAACGGCACGCCGCAGCGCGCCGACCCAGAATTTTTCCACTTCCTCCTGCGCGTGCTGGCGGGAAACCGTTCCGGCTTCCAGTTCCTTGAGCAGCGAGAGCTGGAGTTTGCCGAATTCCGCCAGTCCCTTGTTGCGCAGAGAACGCACCGCCACAACCGGCAGACGGGAATCAAACTGCGGAGTCGCCACGGCATCACGGGCATTGGCATGACGGAACGCCATCTTGAAGTTTTCATGCGCCTTGCATTCCTCGGTCATCACGAACCGGGTTCCCAGCTGTGCGCCAGCCGCACCCATGAGCAGGGCGTGGGCAATCATCTTTCCGGTGGCAATCCCGCCGGCGACGAACATCGGAATCTGATCCGCAAAACGGAACAGCACCTGCTGCATCAGCACCACGGAGGAGACATGACCGATATGTCCGCCGGCTTCGCTGCCTTCCAGAATAATGGCGTCCGCTCCGTATTTAATCATGCGTTCCGCAATGGATACCGTCGAAGCGAAACACATCACCTTCGCGCCGATTTCTTTGGCGGCAAGCACTTCTTTTTCCTTCGGGAAACTTCCCGCAAAAATGATATACGGCACGTTCATTTCCTTGAGCATGGCAAGGTGATCATGGTATGCCGGCGCAATCGTAATCAGGTTGACCGCAAAGGAATTCGGGGTCAGACTGCGGGTCTGCTCAATCTGCTGACGCAGAATCTCCGTAGGGGCATTGCCGCCCGCCAGACATCCAAAGCACCCGGAATTGGAAACCGCCGCCACCAGATTGGGTTCGGAAACCCAGGTCATTGCACCGCACAGAATCGGATATTTCACATTAAGAAATTCACTGCCGCGCTTCATCAGCGGATTCAGTTGTTTCAGTTCTTCCATCGTTTTTTCCCTTTCATATATAAGGTTTTCAAGGTTCGGCTAAATATAGCATCAAAAGTTCTTTTTTTCAAATTCACTCTTTTTTTTCTGCATCCCGGACCGGAAAAGAATGTGCCGGTCATTGTCATTCAACAGGTTCCGCCAGCCGTTCCGCCAGGAGGACTTGCCGCAGACGCTCCAGCGGCAGCCCGATCACATTGGACAGCGGACCGTCCAGACGTTCCAGCAGCAGTTCTCCGTGTTCCTGAACCGCATATGCCCCGGCTTTGTCCAGCACCGGAACCAGTTCCATGTACTGCCGGATCACCGTATCCGGCAAAGTTTTGAAAACCACACGCGTGATTTCCGCAAAGGTCAAATGCAGTCCGCGCTGTTTCAGACACAGGGATACGCCGGTCAGCACCCGGTGTTCTCTGCCGGAAAGACTCCGCAGCATGGCGGCGGCAGCGGCAGGGCCGGACGGTTTGCCGAAAATCCTGCCACCGCACTCCACCACGGTATCCGCACCGATCACCAGCGATTCCGGAAAACGCAAGGCTGCGGCTGACGCTTTCAGCTCCGCATTCCGCCGGACGGTTTCCTCCGCATCCTCTGCCGTAATTTCTTGAACATCAGCAGTTTCAACCCGGAACGATACTCCCAGTTCAGAAAGCAGCTCCCGACGCCGCGGCGAAGCGGATGCCAGCACCACGGGATAAAGCATTTTCAGACGCATGGACAACAGACTCACGGTTCGCAGTTCGGATCATACAGAATATGGGAACAGTTGTCGCAGAACACCAGTTCGCCTTTTTTCGCCTGATTGATGACCTGCGGCGTAACCTTCAGCGAACAGTTGCCGCAGGAGCCGTTGACAATCGGAACCACCGGTTTGCCTTTGTCGCGAGCCAGAATATTCTTGTACGCGGCAAGAACATTCAATTCGACTTTGGACATGAAGCCTTTTTTCTCCGCTTTGAGTTTGAGCGCATCCGCTTTGATGGTTTCGATCAGCTGTTCGAATTCCGCCAGTTCTTCGCGGACCTGCCGTTCCGCCGCGGCGAATTCCTTTTCCTCCACTTTCAGATCCTGACGGGCGGCTTCCAGCTTGTCCATCAATTCCAAAACATGCGTTTCCTTATCGGAAATACAGCCTTTAATGGCTTCGATATCAGACATCATGGTCTGGTATTCCGCATTCTTCTTGACCAGCGCAGACTGCGTCAGGAGTTTGCGGCTTTTGTCATTGAGCTCGGCGATTTCGCTTTCCGTCTGTTTGATTTCACGTTCCACCTGCTTGAAGTGCTCTTTCGCCTGATTCAGCACGGCGGACGCGGCAAGATATTCCTCTTTCAGTTTTGCGCGTTCGCCGGGAATCGTGCGGTATTTGACTTCCAGATTCCGGAGCTTCATATCATACTGCTGAACCGTCAGAATATTGGATACCCAGTTCTTCATTGATAGTCCTTTCGGTCATGATTTATGTTTCAGTGCCCGTTTCAGCATAGGCAGGACATGTTTATACATACGGTAGAAACCAAGATCGTTGGGATGACAGCCGTCCACCGTGCAGGCATCGCGCATCCGGCTGCCGAACAGGGTTTCACCGTCAATGAAATACACATGGGTATCTCCGGAATCAACGGCGTGCTGCCACGTAGTGCGGATGATTTCCCGGCGGCGTGCATTCTCGGTAATATTGCCATTGGTGAAATCACATTTGGACATGATGATGACCGGCAAATCCGGCTGTGCTTCGCGGATCGCACGGAAAAACGGCTCATGCGTTTCCTGCAGATGTTCTGCCGACGGCGCATTGTGATCGTAATCCATCACGAATGCCGCAAGTTTCAGACCGGCAATGGCTTTTGCCACAGCCAGTTCTCCTTTGCCGCTTCCGGAAAAACCCAGATTGATCTGTTCCGCATCCAGTTTACGGCAGAGCATGGAGGGATACATGTTGCCGGGCCGGGAGGCACAGCCGCCCTGGGTAATGGACGAACCGTAGAACAGAATCGGTTTCGCATACTTGTGCGGCAGCGGCGGCAGAATTGTGGAACCTTCCTTCAGTCCGAGTTCCACTGATTCAGCTCCGCCGTACAGTGGGAAATTGATGACCCAGTCGCAAAGTGCGCCGGACGGATTCACCCCGCAGACAGCAGTGATGTCAACCTGTCCGGGACTGGGCTGAACCGTCTTGTTGTAAATCAGCTCTCCGCCGGGAACGCGGCAGTAGCTGTCGAATCCGGCACTGCCGGCACGGGGCATGTGATTCATATCGCAGCTGTGCGCCAGTTTTGCGCGGATCATCAGTTCCGGAGAATCCGAACGGAAGCGGACGCAGACTCCGGAAGTGTGATGGCTCAGTTCCAGTGCGCCTTCATTGATTTCCTTTGTCGTGAAACTCTGCGGAATCCGGTAGAATCTGCCGTCGTTTTCCTTGAACCATGGCAGTCCTTCCAGACGGAAAGGTTCCAGGCGGACATCCCGGAACAGGAATCCGTTCTCATCGGCGGGGCCGGTCGCAAAATTTTTGTCGATCTTCGCAATATCCATGACTCTGTCTCTCCTTGAATGATTTCTGCATTTTACGGAAGTATATCATACTATAAAAGAAAAACAAGCGAAAAAACGCAATATCACGAATATTTTTCCGTTCCAGCGGGGCAGGAAGAACATTTCTCCGGCAGAAATCCGCAAAAAAAATGATTTTCCTGCATTCTCCGCTTGAAGAAATGCATTTGAAAGTGTATCTTTCCATTTTGAAAGAACAATCAACATTTCAGGAGATGTTTTTATGGCAGTTTTTCATCCTTTTCATGCACTGATGCCGCGTCCGGACAAAGTGGCGGAAGTGGCAGCGGTTCCCTATGACGTGGTCAACAGCGAAGAAGCCGCGGCTCTCGCCGACGGCAATCCGCTGAGTTTCCTGCGGGTATCCCGCCCGGAAATCGAACTCCCCGCCGGAACCGATTTGTACTCCGACGCCGTTTATGCCAAAGCGCGTGAAAACTTCAAACGTCTCATTGCCGCCGCCCCCCTCGAATCCGATCCCGAAGCCAATCTGTATGTCTACTCCCTCCGCATGGGCGACCGTACCCAGACCGGAATCGCGGGTGCAGCATCCGCGGCGGATTACGATGCCGACATCATCAAGAAACATGAAAAGACCCGCCGTGACAAGGAAGATGACCGCGCACGGCACGTCATGGAACTGCGCAATCACACCGGTCCGGTCTTCCTGACCTACCGTTCCAATGCCGGAATCGCCGACATCATCAATGAAATCAAACAGGAAAAACCGTATTTCTCGTTCGTCGCCGCCGACGGCATTGAACACAAACTCTGGAAAGCCGGAGCGGAACGCAGCCGCAAACTTTCCGCGATGTTCGAAAACGAAGTTCCGAATTTCTATATTGCCGACGGACATCACCGTGCAGCGTCCGCATCCCGTGCCGCAGCCGCCTGCCGCGCCGCCAACCCGAATCACACCGGCAAAGAGGATTACAATTTCTTCCTCGCGGTGGCATTCCCTGCGGACGAGCTCAAGATTCTCGCCTACAACCGCGCCGTGCATGATCTCAACGGCATGACGTCCGAACAGTTCCTTGCCAAGCTGGGCGAAAAGTTCACCATCACGCCCGCCGCTTCCCCGGAACCTGCCAAGGGCGGCAGCTTCTGCATGTACCTCGACGGCAAATGGAGCCTGCTCGTTCCCAAATTCGATATTGCCTCGCTCGGCGTCATCGAACGCCTGGATGTCAGCATTCTTCAGGACAATGTACTCGGTCCGCTGCTGGGCATTGACGATCCCCGCACCAGCAAACGCATTGACTTCATCGGCGGCATCCGCGGCACGAAGGAACTGGAACGGCTGGTCAAGGAAGGCAAAGCCGTGGTGGCGTTCTCCATGTACCCGACTACGGTCGAACAGCTGATGGACATTGCGGACGCCGGCAAAATCATGCCTCCGAAATCCACCTGGTTTGAGCCGAAGCTGCGCGACGGTCTGGTGACCCACAGTTTCTGACAGGACGGAGGCAGACACCATGGCAGCAAAAACTCTGGCAGTGATTCCGGCCCGGTTCGCAAGTACGCGTTTTCCGGGCAAAGTCCTGGCAAAATTAGACGGCAAACCCATCATTCAGCATGTCTGGGAACGCGCCATCCGCTCAAAAGCCGATGACGTTGTCGTGGCGGTGGATGAACCGCAGGTCTATGAGGCGGTCTGCGCATTCGGCGGCAAGGCGGTCATGACCGCGAAAAACCATCCGACGGGTTCCGACCGCATCTGGGAAGTTGCCCGGAACAGCGAAGCGGAAGCCGTCATCAATATCCAGGGAGATGAACCGTTCGTCAAACCGGAAGTCATTGATTCCCTGATTGACGCCATCACCACGCCGTCCGCCCCGGATATGGCAACTGTCGTAGTGCCCTGCCCCCGTGCAGAATATGAAAACAATCCGAATATGGTCAAAGTCGTGCTTTCCGCGGATTCCCATGCACTGTATTTCAGCCGTTCCATGATTCCGTTCCTGCGGGTCGGCGGCAAAGATACCGAAACCTACCGGCACTGGGGTATTTATGCCTACCGCAAAGCCGCACTGGAACGTTTTGTCTCCCTCCCGGAAGGCAAACTCGAACAGTGCGAAAAACTTGAGCAGCTCCGGGCGCTGGAAAACGGCATGAGAATCAAAGTGATTGTTACGCCCTGCTCCAGCATCGGAATCGACACACCGGAAGATCTGACCAAAGCGGAAGAATTTCTGGCGCAGCTGAAAAAAGAAGGGAATGCCTTATGAATCTGGTGAAAATCGGAAAATATACCGTCGGTCCCGGCGCACCGCTGCTGCTGATCGGCGGACCATGTGTGGCGGAAGGACGCGACATCTGTTTTGAAATCGCGGAATTTCTGAAAGGAGTCTGCGAAAAACGCGGCATATCCTATGTTTTCAAGGCGTCGTTTGATAAAGCGAACCGTTCCTCGATCTGCTCTTTCCGCGGCAGCGGTATGGAAGCCGGACTGGCGATTCTCCGCGAAATCAAGGAAAAACTGAACCTGCCCGTTTTGACGGATATCCATGAATCCTGCCAGGCGGCTCCGGTTGCGGAAGTCGCTGATGTGCTTCAGATTCCGGCATTTCTCTGCCGTCAGACCGATCTGCTGACAGCTGCGGCAGCAACCGGACTGCCGGTCAATGTCAAAAAAGGACAGTTCCTCGCGCCGGAAGATATGCGCGGCGTAATCGGCAAACTGGAGGAATCCGGCTGCCGGAACATCCTGCTTACGGAACGCGGAACCACTTTCGGTTATCATAATCTGGTGGTGGATATGCGCGGACTTCAGACCATGCGTTCGTTCGGCTATCCGGTGGTTTACGACGCCACCCATTCGGTCCAGCTTCCCGGCGGACTCGGCAATGCGTCCGGCGGACAGCGGGAATTCATTCCGGAGCTGACCCGTGCAGCGGCAGCAGCCGGAATCGACGCCGTTTTCATGGAAGTGCATCCGAACCCGGACAAAGCATTGTCCGATGGTCCCAATTCGCTGGATTTCGCCAGCGCGGAAAAAGTTATTGACGAGGTAATGGCGATTCATGAACTGGTCGAAAAAATGCAATAAAATCACAACCATCGTTCTGGATGTGGACGGTGTGCTCACAGACGGTCGCATCGGCTACCGCGACAACGGCGATGAAATCAAGTTTTTCCATGTGCGCGACGGACACGGGCTGAAACTGGCGCAGCGGGCGGGACTGAAAGTCGGAATCCTTTCCGGCCGCAAATCCAAAGCCAACGCCACCCGCGCCGCGGAACTCAAAATGGATTTTCTGTACGAAGACTGCAAAGACAAGGATGCCGGATTCACGCATCTGCTGGAAGATCAGCATCTGCTGCCGGAACAGTGCATGTATATCGGCGATGACGTGGTGGACGCCCCGCCGATGGCACGCTGCGGACTGGCTGTGGCGGTCGGCGATGCCGTGCCGGAGCTGGATACTGTCGCCGATCTGCGGACCAGAGCGGAAGGCGGACACGGAGCCATCCGCGAAGCAGTGGAATTTTTACTCAAGGAACAGGGCAAATGGTCAAAACTTATGGAACGTTACTTCGGCTGATCCTGCTGACCGGCTGTCTCGGAATCGTTTCGCTGTTCGCAGACGATGCGTCCGGCACGGCCGCATCTCTGAGCAATTTCGCTCTGCCGGAATACAGCAAAAGCAACGGCAGACTGCAATTTATTTTATATGGAGAAAAAGCAACTAACCTGGGCGCCATGATCATGCTGGTCAAACCCAAAATCGACATTGTCAAGGATGACATGAAAAATATCCGTGACATTGTTTCACTGGCGGAAGCAGAGCCGTACCCGCTGACTTTCACTCCGCAGCAGGTGATGGATTACTGGAAAGACAAACAGCATTCGCAGTCTCTGATTTTTTCCGACGATGCGGAATACGACAAAAATCTGCGTATGCTCCGCAGCGATGCTCCGGTGCATTTCCGAGCCAGAGAAATCTCGGTGGACGGAGTCGGTTTCGATGCCGACCAGGACCGCCGGTTCATACATATCCGCAGCAAAGTCCGCATGGTGATATATCCGGAGATGCGCAAATACTCCGGCATGAGACCGCTGGGAGAAAACAATTCACAGGATGATACCAAAAAGGAGACCAAATAAATGAGTTCATACCGCACCCGGAAATTCTGCACCGTGCTGTGTTTTGCAGCAGCGGCTTTCTTCTGCTTTGATTCTTTTGCCCAGCTGGGCGACATGTTCGCGGCTTCCCGCAAAAGCCGCAAGGACAAAGCGGACACCCCTACTCTGATCAATGCGGATTCCATGGATCTGGACATTGCCCATGACAAGGCAACTCTGCTGGGCAACGTTGATATTCAGGATCCGGAAATGAGCATCAAATGCCGGAAAATGATCATTTATCTGGGAAAAAGCGACAAGGCGGCGGAAAAGAAAACGGATTCCGATGATCCGCGCAGCTCGCAGACGGGCAAGGAAGTCGTCAAAATCGAATGTATCGGCGATGTGGTCATCACCCGCGCTCCGGATGAAGCCGCCGGACTGAAAGAAGCGCAGCAGGCATTCGCCGGACGCGCAGTCTATATGGTCAAGCAGGACGAAATCACGCTGACCGAAGATCCGGTGGTGGTCAACGGCGCCAGCCGTCTGAACGGCGAACGCATCATTCTTTATACCAAAACGGAACGTGTTCTGGTATTCAAGGGCGTCATCAAGGCGCAGGGCTCGGTCATCAGCAACGCTGGCAAACAATAAAACCGGAGGAGATCGGATCATGTCGGATGGAGAAATTCTTCTGGACGCCCGCGGTCTGATGAAAGCATACCGCGGACGCCGTGTCGTCAATGATGTGAACATCCATGTCCGCCGCGGCGAAGTGGTCGGAATTCTGGGTCCGAACGGAGCAGGAAAGACCACCAGTTTCTATATGATTACGGGCTTGATCAAACCGGATGCCGGCGTTATTTTCTTCAAAGGAATCGACGTTTCCCAGCAGCCGATGTATGTCCGCGCCCGCATGGGAATGGGTTATCTGGCACAGGATGCTTCGATTTTCCGAAAACTGACCGTGGAGGAAAATATCTATGCCATCCTGGAAACCCTCGCCATTTCCCGGAAAGAACGCAAGGAACGTCTGGCGCAGCTGCTCGATGAACTGGCACTGACTCATCTGGCAAAACAGAAAGCCATGACTTTGAGCGGCGGCGAACGGCGGCGGCTGGAAATCACCCGCGCACTGGTCACCAACCCCGCATTCATTCTGCTGGATGAACCGTTCAGCGGCGTTGACCCCAAAGCCGTTTATGAAGTGCAGCAGATCATTGAAAAACTTAAACACCGCAACATGGGAATCCTGATTACGGACCACAACGTGCGCGAAACGCTCTCCTGCGTGGACCGGGCTTATCTGATGAGTTCCGGAACCATCTGCTGCGAAGGCGACAGCAGTTTCCTGGTGAATGACCCCAAGGCGCGGGAAGTTTATCTGGGACCGCGTTTCACCATGTAACATTTCCGCTGAAACGGAAAAATTTCACCCGGCAGTCAACCGCCGGGTTTCTTTTTTTAAACATCTGCGGTCCACAGACATAAAAAAAATCCGCAGGACGGGAAATACCGCTCTGCGGAAATTCAACAGTGAAACTCCGGACGGAACAGCCGCTCCGTCCGGGAAATCTATGTTACATGCCGATCATCCGGGTTCCAATCTGCAGAACCGAACCGATCTGATATGTGAGAAGGGTCATCACATAAGCCAGCACGAACAGCCAGATGGCTTCGCCGATTGCCATCTTCCAGGAGTTGAGTTCGCGCCGGATGATGGCAAGAGTCGCCAGGCACGGAATCGACAGCAGGCAGAAGAGCATGATGCAGAACGCCTGAAGCGGGGTGTAATTCTTGACCAGCTGGGACCGGAGAGAATCCGATTCCTCATCCGCTTCGCCCTCGGAATACAGGATGCCCATCTGGGCAACGAACACTTCCTTGGCGGCAAGTGCGCCGATGGTGGCAGTGGAAATCTTCCAGTCGAAGCCCAGCGGCTTGAAGAACGGTTCCATGGCTTTGCCGACGCGGCCGGAAATGGTGTATTCCATTTTTTCCGCACTTCTGGCATTTTCCAGAGACTCGACTTCCTCTTTCAGATTTTTGGATTTCTGAACGGCGTCAGCCACTGCGGCAGGCAAAGTCTTTCCGGAGTTTTCCAGTTCTTCCGCAACATCTTCCGGAACCGTTTTTTCCTGTTTCACTTTTTCCAGATTTTCAGCAGAAAGCAGTCCGGAATCCGCAACCGCTTTCAATTGAGGTTCGGACAGCGAGCCGGCTTTGACCGCCGCTTCGATTTTTGCATCGTAATCCTGCGAAAATTCCTTCTTTTCCGGGAAAGTATTGCAGATATAGAGAATCACGCTGGCGGCGAAAATCACCGTTCCGGCTTTCTGCAGATACATTCTGCCGCGGTCCCACATGTGAAGCATCAGACTTTTGAGCGTAGGCATACGGTAAGGCGGCAATTCCATCAGGTAAACTTCCCCTGCACCGCTGAACAGCGTGGATTTCATGATCCGCGCGGCAATCAGGGCAATCAGCACGCCGATCAGGTAAATGATCCACATGGTGAACGCCTGATATTTTTCCGCAAAGAAAGCGGGAATAATCAGTGCATAAATCGGCAGACGCGCTCCGCAGCTCATCAGAGGAAGAATCATGATGGTTACTTCGCGATCCCGGTCGGATTCGATGGTACGGGTCGCCATAATGGCGGGAACGGAACAGCCGAATCCCAGAATCAGCGGCACGAAGGAACGTCCTTGCAAACCGAATTTCCGCATGACGCCGTCCATCACAAATGCCGCACGCGCCATGTAGCCGGAATCTTCCAGCAGCGCAATGGCGAAGAACAGGAACAGGATGTTCGGCAGGAACACAATCACACCGCCGACACCGCCGATGATGCCGTCCGTCACCAGATCACGCAGGTACGGCAGAGTATCCGGATTCCAGACACTCTTGACCACACCGCCGATCCAGGCGAAGAAGTCTTCGATGAAGCCCATCAGGGGATCTGCGCAAGTGAAGGTGAACCAGAAGGTTACATACATGATGACCAGGAACAGCGGAAGCCCCAGATATTTGTTGGTCATCACGGCGTCAATCTTGTCGGAAATTTCACGGCGTTTGGCATGAGTGCTGGAGATGGCTTCGCGGCAGGCGCCCGCCAGCATGGCATACCGGCGGTCTGCCATGAAAGTATCTGCATCAATGGCATGTTTGTCGCGCAGATGCCGGATCTGTTTTTCCACTTCATCCTGCACCGGTTCAAAATCCTTGATCCGCAGAACACTGGTGTCATGTTCCAGCAGTTTGATGGCGAAGAAACGCGACGGAATATGCTTGTAGCGTTCGATGTTCAGGGCGTCGATTTTTCCGGCAACCGTATTGATGGCGTCATCAATGTCCGCGCCGTAAGTCAGCATCGGTACGCCGTGATTCTCCAGTTCGTTCAGCGTGCGCGCCAGCTGCTCCAGCAAAGGCCGGACGCCGTCCGCGTTCTTGCCGACGGTCTGGACTATGGGAGAACCGAAATAGGTTTCCAGCTTCGGAATATCGTATTTCAGACCCTTCCGGCGGGCGTCGTCAGACATGTTGAACGCCAGCAGCATGGGGATGTGAAGCTCCGCCAGCTGAGTGGTCAGATACAGACTGCGCTGCGGAATTGTGGAGTCCACCACATTGATGATGAGGTCAATCCTCGGAGCGGTCAGTTCACGGAACACGACATCTTCTTCGGGAGAAGACGAGGACAGGGAATAAACGCCGGGCAGGTCAATCAGTTCAATGGTCTTGCCGTTGAGAACGAAGGTGCCGGACTTGCTTTCCACGGTAACGCCGGGATAGTTGCCGACATGCTGTCTGGCGCCGGTCAGGGCGTTGAAGATACAGGTTTTTCCGCAGTTGGGATTTCCGGCCAGCACGATTTTGAAATGGTTGGACATTTTTCGTTCAATCCTTTTTTCTGAGAACAATTTGAGAAGCGTCATCCCGGTGAAGAGCCATACTGGTTTCCAGGATTTTTACACGGATCAGACTGCCGAACGGGGCATGGGCTTCGATCTGCAGTTCGCTGCCGGGAACCAGCCCGACATCCGCGAATTTCTTGCGTCCGGGCGCTTTCGGCATAACCTTGACAATTGTTCCAGACGACCCGACCGGGAGATCGGCGAGCGTCGTTTCATTTCCAGTGGAAATGCGGTATTCCGGTGTCCGTGAGGCATCGCATCCGCATCCGCAAGAGCATTTTTTTACCAACATTTGCTGATACCTTTCAATATATTAGTTTGTGTTCTGACAAAAAAAGAATCCGGGGAAGAGCGGGAAAAGGAGTTAGGAACCGTTCTTCCCCGGAGAAAAATACATTTTCCGGGCAATACAGGCCGAAGCATCCGGACGCATCCGATGTTTTCATGATCGACACTGCAACTCTCCTGTATTGTTTTGCTTTGCCTAAGTTTCTGTTCGTCCGGATTCCGGAGCAATGAAACCACAGTTCCGAATATCCTTTCAATCAGATGACACTAATATATATTGTTTTTCTGAAAATACAAATTAGATTAGACTAATTATTTGATTTTTTTTGAGGTTCAGGCAAAAAACGGCAGTCAGGAACGGAATCCGCCGCCGCTCAAACGGGCAATGGATTCACGGTATTTCAGCGGAGATACCCCCAGCACAGACTTGAAACGGCGCGAAAAATGATACTGATCCTTGTAGCCGAAATGTTCCGCCGCCTCCGCAATCGAACAGCCGGTGTTGACCAGATATTCCGCCGCCCGGTTCAGCTTGAAACGGTCGGCATAGATTTTGGGCGTAACCCCGGTCCGCTGAAAGAAAATCCGGCGGAGCTGATCGATGCTCAGATTGCACATCTCCGCCATTTCTCGGACACTCCACCAGTGTTCCGGATGACGCCGTATTTCTTCCAGAAGTTCATCCAGCAGA
This sequence comes from uncultured Victivallales bacterium, assembly GCA_934661375.1. GTDB lineage: Bacteria > Verrucomicrobiota > Lentisphaeria > Victivallales > UBA1829 > SIG94. The sequence continues at coordinate 33,840 of CAKUJH010000004.1, read as the reverse complement.
GGATATTCCGGCTGTTCCGCGCTGGTTTTCGCCAGATAGAGATCCACCAGCAGCCGCTGCAATTCAATGTTTGCGCGGATTTGTGAACTGACGGCAGGATCGGCGGCGGCCTCCTGAATGGGCAGCAGACGCCGCACCTTGCCCAGCGGAAAAATGCCGGAAGAAATCACCCCGCTGCGCATCAGCATATCCGCCACCGGGCCGCAGAAATTCAGGCTGTCCTCCCGGTACGGTTTGCCGTGCGCACCGCCGTAACGGTTCAAGGTGCGCGGAGTAATGATGATGCAGTCGCCGGGATGCACATCGGAACAGTCATCCGGTTCCAGCCACAGCCGCCCTTCCCCCTCGAACATGTGGGAAATGGAATAAAACTGGAAATAGCGTTCGCCGCATTGGTAAAAGGAATCCGGCTGAGTCGTCCCCCCTGCTCCGCCGCGGATGATCCACAATCCGTACTGACGATGAATTTCGCGCATTCCTGTGGCGGGCAGCATATGCACCGCCGGTTTCGTTTTTTTGTCATCATTCATGCCGTTTTTATCCATTTCATATTTGTTTTTCCGGTGTAAATTTAACGCATATCGCAAGAAAAGGCAAATGAATTTTTTCCAAAAAACACAAAAAAAAGGAAAACGTCATGAAAATTGGTGCTTTGGCTTCATCGCTTCGCAAACCGTTGCCGGCAACTGTCAAAAAGTATGCGGAAATGGGTCTTCAGGGAGTTCAGTTGCAGATCACTCCGCAGTATCTGGTGTTCCCGGATGCTCGGCTGCAGGAAATCCGGCAGCTCTGCGCAGACCACGGTCTGGAAATTTCCGCTGTGTGCGGAGACATCGGCGGCTCGTATTTCGGCGTTACGGATGAATGGCGGGACCGTGTGGCTCTGCACAAACGCGTAGTGGATATTGCCGCCGCACTCGGAACGAAAGTCATCACCACTCATATCGGCGTAGTTCCCGCCGACCCCGCCGATCCCGTTTACCCGGTCATGATCGAATCCATCGGCGCAGCGGCAGAATATTCCGCCGCCAACGGTACGGTCTTCGCCATCGAAACTGGTCCGGAAAATGCGGAAACTCTGCTCCGGCTGCTGACCGACGTCAATTCCCAAGGTCTCGGCATCAACCTCGACCCCGCCAACCTCCGCATGGTCTCCCGCGTCGATCCCGTTCACGCAGTCGAAGTCCTCGGCAAATACATTGTCCACACCCATGCCAAAGACGGCATCAACACCTTCCCCGGTTCCGCCGCGGCATGTTACGGTATGCGCGAGCCGGACGGCTCCATGCGTGTTTTCACCGAAGAGCCGGCTAAATTCCAGGAAGTCCCGCTCGGACAGGGACAGGTTCCCTGGGACGGCTATCTGGCGGCTCTCAAGAAAGCCGGATTCAACGGTTTCCTCACCATCGAACGGGAATGCGGTGCTGATCCCGAAGGAGATATCCGCCTGGCAATGAACTTCCTGAAATCCAAACTGGCATAAGGAGGGGATCATGGCTAAAAAACTCAGAGCGGCTCTGATCGGCTTCGGCGGCATGGGGCACTTCCATTCATCCTGCTATCCGAAACAGAAAAACGTGGAACTTGTTGCGATCTGCGACATCGACCCGAAAAAATTTGAACAGGACAAAGCGGAAATCAACCTCGGCAAAAGCGAAAAAACCGAGCTGGATTCCATCGCCAAGTATGCCTCGTATGAAGAACTGACCGAAAAAGCGGATTTCGACATGCTGGACATCTGTCTGCCCTGTCATCTCCATGCCGAATATGCGGTCCGTGCCATGAAGGACGGCTATCATGTGCTGTGCGAAAAACCGATGGCGCGCAATCTGGCACAGGCCGACCGCATGATCCGCATTTCCCGCGAAACCAGCCGCAAACTCATGATCGCGCAGTGTCTCCGGTTCTCTCCGACCTACAATTACCTGAAAAAAGTTTACGAGAACAAAGAATTCGGAAAGCTGCTGCGTCTGGACATGCGCCGCAACGGTTCCCTCCCCACTCAGGCATGGTATCGCGACAGCAAAAACAGCGGCGGCGCACTGCTGGATCTGCATCTGCACGACACGGATTTCATCAACTACGTTTTCGGTATCCCCGATGCGGTCCGCACCTGCGGAATCACCCGGAACACCGGCGGCATTGACGATCTGATGTCCACCTATATCTATGGGAAAGGACCGGTCATCAACTCCGAAGGCAGCTGGTGCAAAGGCGGATGGTTCTGTTCCGGAATCGCGGTTTTCCAGAAAGCCACAGTCGAAATCTCCGGCAACGATCTGATCAAAATCTACCGTGTCGATCAGAAAAATCCCGAAGAAATCAAATTTGAAAAGGACAACAATCCGTATTTCAACGAAATTGCGTATTTTGCCCAGTGCATTCTGAAAGATCAGGAACCGGAACAGTGTCTGCCGGAAAGCACCCGGAACTCCATCCGGATCGCTCTGGCGGAAGAACGCTCCGCGCTTCACAAGCGCAAAGTCAATCTGAAATAAGCTCTCGCTGCTGATTTCACGGCGGTACATTCTCAACCGGATGTACCGCCTTTTTCATTCTTCAGGGAAAATCCTGTTCCGTCTCCTTGCATCGGATTCGCCGTTGCTGTATATTACCTTAAAAAAGAGGATTGATGTACCATGAAATTTCAATGCGCAGTATTTGACATAGACGGAACTCTGATGAATTCCGAGGAAGTTCTGCTGAAAGGTCTTCAGCAGACATTGAAACAGCTGACCGGAAAAGATTATGATCTCGCGGATCTGCAGTTCGCCTGGGGCATTCCCGGCGTGGATACCGCCCGGCGGCTGAATTATCCGGATGAACACCAGCTCTGCCGGGCATGGGAAGACGCCGTTACGCCGTTCCGCCGGGAAGTACATCCCTACGCGGGAATTGAAGAACTGCTGATGCAGCTGAAAAATGCGGGTCTGCGGATTGGTATTGTAACTTCACAGGACCGCCGGGAATATGACCGGGCGTTCCCGCTGAAACATTTCTTCGAACCGGAACTGGTTGTCACGGCGGATCAGACTGTTCTGCACAAACCGCACCCCGATCCACTGCTGGAAATTCTGAAACGTACCGGGCTGACTCCGGATCAGGTTCTCTATACCGGCGACACTCCGTATGATTCGCAATGTGCCAAAGACGCCGGAATCGCTTTCGGTCTGGCTGTCTGGGGCGCGGCGCATCCCGACCAGATCCGGGCGGACCATTATTTCAGAACACCTGCCGAGCTTGCCCGGCTGTGCCTTTGACCGGAATACGGATCCGCGCCTTTTTTGACTGATTTGTCAATTTTTTCCGCTTGCAGGTTTGAATTTCCTCTTTTGAGAGGGTATCTTACCATCCTAAATATTTTAAACAAATTTCAACTTAACGGAGAATATCACCATGGAAGAAAGTTTTCTGCAGAACAACTTTGCCGGCCGCATCGGCGGAAACATGTTCGGCAAAGATACCAAAATCTATAAATTCGAAAAAATCAAACGCGCCAAACGTGCCGCCATTGCCGCCAATCCCGGCATGGAAATCATTGACATGGGTGTGGGCGAACCCGACGATATGGCGTTCCCCGCGGTTGTGGCAAAACTTGCGGAAGAAGCCGCCAAATGGGAAAACCGCATTTACGCCGACAACGGCATTCTCGAATTCAAACAAGCTGCCGCACGCTACATGAAAGCTCTGTACGGCGTGGAACTGGACCCTGAAACGGAATTCTGCCACACCATCGGCAGCAAATCCGCGCTGACTCTCCTGCCCGCCTGTTACATCAACCCCGGCGACATCACGTTCATTACCGTTCCGGGCTATCCGGTTCTCGGCACCTGGACCGAATATCTCGGCGGCAAAATGGTCAAACTCCCGCTGCTCGAAGAAAACGGCTACCTGCCGGATCTCGATGCCATTCCGGAAGACCAGCGAAAAAAAGCCAAACTGCTGTACCTGAACTATCCGAACAACCCGACCGGTGCCTCCGCCAGTGTGGAATTCTTCACCAAAGCGGTCAAGTTCGCCAAAGAAAACAACATCCTCATCGTGAGCGATGCCGCATACGCCCCGCTGAATTTCCAGGGCAAACCGCTCAGCATCTTCTCCATCCCCGGCGCCAAAGACGTCGCTGTCGAACTTCACAGCATGTCCAAAGGCTTCAACATGACCGGATGGCGTCTCGGCTGGATCTGCGGCAACGCCTTGGCTGTCAAGGCGTTCGCCACGGTTAAGGACAACGCCGACAGCGGTCAGTTCATGGCGATTCAGAAAGCCGCCATTGCCGCGCTGGACGATCAGGCTTCGATCACTCCGATGATCAGTGAAAAATATGAACGCCGCCTGAAAAGCATGGTCGACACGCTCAAAGGTCTCGGCTTCAACGCCAAGGTTCCTGCCGGTTCTTTCTATCTTTACGTGAAAGCCCCGAAGGGAGCATCCGACGGCTCCGTCTTCGCCACAGGAGAAGATTTCAGCCAGTGGCTCATCAAGAACAAGCTGATCAGCTCCGTTCCGTGGGATGATGTCGGTCCGTACGTCCGTTTCTCCGCTACTTTCGTGGCGCGCGGCGGCAAAGAAGCCGAAGAAAAAGTGCTGGCGGAATTCGCCAGACGTCTCTCCGGCGCAAAATTCACGTTCTGACCCGTTCCGGGAGGATTTGAATCATGAGAAAAGATCAACAGTTCCAGGAAGACGCGGTTTCCGAAACACCGTCTTATGACGCTTCGCTCGCACTGCCGGTCATTGCGATCGTTGGACGCCCCAACGTCGGCAAATCCTCCCTGTTCAACGCCATTCTCAAACGGCGGCAGGCCATTGTGCATTTCGACTGCGGAGTAACCCGCGACCGCATTACAGCGTCCGGAGTCTTTGAAGGACGCCGTTTCAACCTGATTGACACCGGCGGTCTGGGCATGTTCGCCGGAGAAAAACGCAAAGTCGGATTCTGGGACCGTTCCATCGAAGAACAGGTGGAGGCAGCCATCGAATCGGCGGTAACCATTCTGTTTGTGGTGGATGTTACCGCCGGGCTGAATCCCCTGGACAAAGGAATTGCCGACCGGCTCCGCACCGCCGGAAAGAAAGTCATTCTGGTGGTCAACAAGGCGGACAACCACGAAGCGGAACAGGGCATGGTCGAATTTCATGCTCTGGGCTTCCAGCATATGCACGCGGTCTCCTGTCTGCACCGTATCGGCATTGACTCGCTGATGCTTGATGCGCTGGAGGATGTTCCGAAAAACACTTCTTCCGGAAATGACGGCGATGTCAAGCCGCTGCGGATTGCCGTGCTGGGGCGTCCGAACGTGGGCAAATCGTCCATCGTCAACCGGATACTCGGCGAAGACCGGGTGATTGTCAGCGATGTCGCCGGAACCACGCGCGACGCCGTGGACATCCAGTTCACGCTCCGCTGCGGAGATGAGGATGTGCCGGCGGTGCTGGTGGATACAGCCGGACTGCGGAAAAAATCCAAAGTCGACGGAGCGGTTGAAATTTACAGTATGATGCGGGCGGAAGAAGCCCTGAACAAATGCGACATTGTGCTGTTTGTGCTGGATGCCGGCGGCGGCTGGTCTACGTCCCAGGATAAGACCATTTCCCGGATGATCATCGAATCCGGCAAAGGCTGCATCATTGTCGCCAACAAATGGGACTGCTGCGAAGGCAAACGCAAGGAACTGCTGGCGGAACTCGCCGGGTCCCTCCCCAAAATGCTGTACGCGCCCATGGTTCCCGTATCCGCCAAAACCGGATACAATTTCCGGGAACTTTTCGAAGCCATTGCCGAGCTCCGCGCTCAGATGTCCGTGAAAATTTCGACGGCTCTGCTGAACAAGGTGGTTACGGATGCGCAGAAGAAAAATCTGCCGCCCGTGATTGGCGGAAAACTGTTCCGCATTTATTACGGAACCATGGTGGGCAACTGTCCGCCGCGTTTCTCGCTTTTTGTGAACGATCCGAAACTCTGTGCGGAAAACTACAAAACATATCTGGAGAATTATTTCCGGAAGGCGTTTTCTTTCCGCGGTTTCCCGATCCGGCTGTTCTTCAAGGCACGCCGGAGAGAGGAACTTTCCGAAATTCTGAACCGGAAACAGAAGTTCAAAAGAGAACGCGCCAAAGCGCAGCGGGAAAAGAATTACAAACCGCCGCGTCAGGAAGAGGAAGATTTCGACGACACCGATTTCTGAAAAACATTAACAGCCGGACAGTTCAAAGCTTTCCGGCTTTTCTTTTTTCACGGGAACAGGTTCAGCGGCGGCGCAGTCTGCGGAAATTCCGTTTGTTCACATGAGCCTGCGGCAGCTGAACATGGTAACGGATCGCCAGCAGCCGGATCAGAATCACCAGCAGCGATGTAATCACAAAGTTGATGAACCAGTTCACTCCGGCAATTTGCAGTGCATAGTAAATGATTCCGCCGATCAGGGACGCCGTGGCATAAAAATCACTGCGCAGGACCACTGGAATTTCCCCGGCAAGCACATCACGGATCATTCCGCCGCCTATCGCTGTGAAAACGCCGCACAGAATCACCCCGATGAAACTCACATTGTACTGGATTCCTTTTGCTGCACCTATCGCCGTAAAAACCCCCAGACCGATGGCATCGCAGATCTGAATCAGGTTCCGCAGGTGCATCCAGTAACGTGCCGACAGGAAAATCACCAGTCCAATACCGATACAGACGCACAGATAAGTCCAATGCTGCAAAGCCGCAGCCGGGGTTGCCCCCAGAATGGAATCGCGGATCATTCCGCCGCCGACGCCCACACAGCACGCCAGAACCGTAACGCCGAACACATCCAGTTTGCAGCGTACTCCTTTGACTGCTCCGGTAGCGGCAAAAACCGCCGTTCCAAACAAGTCCAGCAGCAATATGATGGTCGCTTCCATGTCTGGAAATCATCCGGCTTTGCGGATCACAAAGAACCAGCCGTAAAGCAGGAACGCAACCGTCGGAGCCAGACCGCCGACAATCGGCGGAACGAATCCCTTTTTCCCCAGCACCAGGAAAACTTCCGTGAACAGCTGATACACAACAATCACAGCCACAGCGGTAATGATGGAAAGGAAAATCCCGCCGCGTTCATTTTTGGCAGCCAGCGGCAATCCCAGAAAGACGCAGAGAAAACAGACCATCGGGAACGCCAGACGGTAGTACAGAAGCGTCTTATAAACATTCCGCAGGGACGGAACCATGGATGTATTTTCTTTCAGAATATTGTAAATCACCCAGGAAGGCAGTTCTTCCGGCGTTTTGATTTCATTCGCAATTTTATCAGGATCTTCCGGAATTTCTTTTTCAGAAATTTCCAGTTCCGCAAACTTTTCCGGATTGCCCGGCAGTTTCAGCTGATGATGATACGGTGTCCGCACCGCATTGAAGAAAACCCAGCCCTTGCCGTCAAGGTACTGCGCCTTTTCCGCCCGGATGTCCCATTCCAGATTCTTTTCCCCTTTTTTGTTGAAGGCATACTTTTTCAGGATGATATTGTGCTGTATGCCGTCACGGTCGAATTTCTGAAACAGCCAGTCGCGCTGACCGTCTGCACTGCGGTATTGGATCATCTGGTACATGCGCTCCTCGTAGTCCGGTTTGCGGGTCTTTTCCCGGATGAACGTTGCCGCCTGTTCCGTATAGGGAACGAGCTGCTCATTGAACCAGAAATTGACCAGCATGACTACGAACCCGACGCAGAAAATGGAAAAACCGCAGCGGACCAGCGACAATCCGGAGGACCGCATAGCGGAAATTTCTTTGTTTCTGCCGAAATTCGCCAGAGTATACATACATGCCAGCAGAATGGAAATCGGCAGGACGAACCGGACATTTCCCGGAATTTTCAGAATAAAATACCGGGCGGCGGTCCAGAACGATGCCTTATGACTCAGAAAATCATCCAGATCGCTGAAAATATCGCCGATCAGGAACAGAAAGATAAAAGCGAACAGCAGAATGGAAAACGGAATCATGAATTCCCGGAAAACATACATATCCAAGGTCGGCAGCAGAAAAAAAGTCCGTTTGCAGGTTTCGCTCTGCGCCTTTCTGATTGCTTCTCTGTCATCCATGATCCGTTTGCCTTCCAGTTAAATGATTCAGGGCAGCTTTTCGTATGCCGCCAGAATTGCTTCTTCCGTTTCCTGCCAGCCCAGACACGGATCCGTTACCGAAACGCCGGGAATCAGTTTGCCGGCAGCGGCAATGTCCTGCCGTCCGGTTTTGATGTAGCTTTCCAGCATCACTCCGCAAATGGCATTCTGCCCTTCCCGGATCTGATCGACCACGTTCATCATGATTTTCGGCTGCATCAGCGGGTTGCGCATGGAGTTGGCATGACTGCAATCCACCATCACGCTCGGCGTCAGTTTGAGACGCTTCATCAGTTCCACCGTGTAGACCACATTTTCCGAACTGTAATTCGGCAGATGCTGACCGCCGCGCAGAACCACGTGGCAGAAATAATTGCCGCGCGTCTGAAATACCCCGGTCCGGCCGTCGCTGATCACGCCGAGGAAAGAATGTTTCGCACGGGCAGTGAGAATGGCATCCACGGCGACGTGGATCGAACCATCTGTGGCGTTCTTGAATCCGACCGGCATGGAAAGTCCGCTTGCCAGCTGACGGTGCGTCTGCGATTCCACGGTGCGCGCGCCGATCGCCGCCCAGGAAATCAGGTCGGAAATATACTGCGGGATAAGCGGATCCAGAAATTCAGTCGCCGTCGGAATCTCCATACGGTTGATTTCCAGAAGCAGTTTCCGCGCCATCCGCACCCCTTTTTCAATATTGAAGGACTGGTTCAGATCCGGATCATAAATCATCCCTTTCCATCCCAGCGTCGTCCGCGGTTTTTCAAAATAAGTCCGCATGACCAGCATCATCTTGGAAGAGACTTTGCTCTGCAGTTTCTTGAGCGCAGACGCATATTCCAGAGCCGCGGGGATGCTGTCGATGGAACAGGGACCCGTAATCACCAGAATGCGCTTGTCCTTGCGCATGATAATATCTTCCACTTCCTTGCGGTAGCGGTAAATGGTATCCTCTGCAACAAACGATACGGGCAGTTCTTCCAGAATTTCCTGCGGTGTCGGCAGCGGGTACTGTTTTTCAATGTTGACGTTGATAACTTTGCTCATTCTTCAATCCAATCTTTCAGGGAACTGATTTCAATTGTCTGCTGCGAACCGTCTGCCATTTTTTTCAGAACAGCCTGACCGGACGCAAGTTCGGACTCTCCGAGAATAAATACATTCTGCGCCTTCAGGCGGTCGGCGGAACGCATCTGCGATTTCATGCTCTTTTCTTCCGCTTCCAACATCACGGGAATTCCCGCCTGCCGCAGTTCATTGGCAATCTGACGGTTCTTTTCCAGTGCGGCACACCCCAGAGAAATCAGGTACACTGCCGGACCGGAAACTTCCACCGGCGGAACTTTCATGGCTTCGCGTACCATGAGCAGACGTTCCACTCCGGCGGCAAAACCGACACCGCAGACCGGACGGTTCATGCCGGGGAGATTCAATTCGTAACGACCGCCGCCCGCAATGGCGTTCTGACCGCCCAGCCCGGTATGAGTCAATTCAAAAACCGTATGCACATAATAATCCAGACCGCGGACCAGGCGCGGTTCCACCGTAAAATCAATATTCCAGTCCGTCAGGATCTGGCACACCTGATCGAAATACTCGCGGGATGAAGCCCCGAACAGCGAAGCCGCGTCCGGTGCGGAAGCGATATGCGCCTGACATTCCGGCGCTTTGCAGTCCAGAATCCGCCAGACATTCCGTTCGAGACGCGCCCGGCAGTCTTCGCACATGGAATCTATACGCGGTGCAAAGTATTCACGCAGAGCATCTTCAGCAGGTTTCCGGTCTTCCGGAATGCCGCGGGTGTTCAGCAGCAGCTTGAAACCGCCGGCGCCGATTTCGTTCAGGAAATGGCAGAGCATGGCAATGTTTTCCGCATCCAGAGCGGGTGCTACTCTGCCGACATTTTCCACCCCGATCTGATGGAACTGACGGCGTCTGCCGGCGGAAGGCCGTTCACCGCGGAACATGGGACCGATATAATAAACCCGGTGTTCGACTCCGTTCATGGCATCTGTTCCGGACAATGCGCGCATGACTCCGGCAGTGCCTTCCGGACGGAGCGTCAAAGAACGTCCGCCGCGGTCTTCAAAAGTATACATTTCTTTCTGAACGACTTCCGTTTCATTGCCCAGTCCGCGCTGAAACACCTCGGTATATTCAAAAATCGGCGTACGGATTTCTCCGTATCCGTAAAGATTGAAAATACGGCGCGCCGCTTCTTCAACGGCCCGCCAGGTCGCGGCTTCCACAGGGAAAATGTCCCCGGTTCCCGGAGGTGGCTGTGAGTTCATAGACATCGTAACGTCCGTCCTTCTGAAATGTTGAAAAAATCATCCCTGAAAAAAAACACACGCCATGCGTTCAGGGAAGAACACGGCGTGTCAAACTGTTTATCCGGCAGAAACCGGGTCCGGTTCCGTTTTCTGCGCGGAAATACTCAATGTTCAGCCAGCTTGGCAATGCGTTCCCTGAGTTCTTTTCCGGCACGGAATTTCACCACAACCCGTTCCGGAATAGCAACTTCGATTTCCGGCTTGTTGGGATTGCGTCCCTTGCGGCTTTTGCGCACTTTGATTTCAAAAACGCCGAAATTGCGCAGTTCAATATTCCGTCCGGCCACCAGTTCATCGGCAACATAATCCAATGTTTTCTGCACGACGGCCGCAACATCGCTCTGAATCAAATTCGTATCGGCGGCAATTTTCACTACCAGGTCTCGCTTTGTCATGTTATGATGGCTCCTTTTATTCCGCACGTCTGCCGACTCCGCATCCATGCTGGCTTTTTATTGGTATACCCTTTTCAAAACATTTGAAAAGTCTTGTTTTTGCTGTGCTTTATAAAATAACGCATTTTTTCCCGAATACAAATCTAAATCATCTTTTTTAGGGAAAATTTTTCCCCGGTTCAGGAAATGACGCGCTGCCGTAAGATTTTCCTCCCGGCATTCCAACGGGAAAGACCTCAAAAATGAAAATATTCTGAAGTCTTCCCCGGTTTTCTGAATGTTTTCCGCGGTCAGATTTCGGCAGCCGCAGCAAACTGCACTTTCAGCACACTGTTCTGCGCCGCGTGCAGTTTAAGCACGGACGAACCGCCGCACGAAATCTTCTGTCCGTCCAGTTCCACGTCCGTCAAAGCAGAGTCGAAGATCAGTTCCGCATCATTGGCGTAATCGAAATGCAGAGCCAGTCCGTCTTCCGTGCGCTCACTGCGCAGAATCCGGATATTGGCATCGAGCAGCTGTCCGCCCCGGATTCCGCTGACCGCCAGCAGACGGCTGCCGTGCGCCGGAATTTCAAAACTCAAAGCATCCGTCAAGCTGAATTTTTCTCCGCTCCACACATCCGTAACCTGATACTCCCCGGCGGGCAGTCCCAATTCGGCAACCCGGAACGAAATAGTTTGCAGCGTGTCCTCCAGATTGAACAGTCCGACGGTGCGCACCGGCAGTCCGGGCTGATTTTCCGCCGGACAGAAATGCGGCGTTTTGAAATAAAGAACTGCCGGATATTTCTGTTTCGGGTCGAGATAATTCCACGAACCGAAAAAGACATCCTGTCCGTTATTCGGGTTGCAGACTGCTTTCCGGAGGATCGGGATGCGGGGGGAATCGGCATGTTCACTGAGTTTGCCCGCGATCTCCACCATGGTATGCGTTACCAGACAATAGTTCAGGCAGAACATCGCTTCGGTGTCGGAAAGTCCGGGGAACAGCCCGACGGAATCGCTGTTCGGAACAAAAATGTCGCCGGTATGCGTGGCAAAACAAGCCATGCCCCAGAGATAGTTGGTCTTGACAAAATCCCAGTTGCCGCCGCCGATGTCGATTCCGTAGCGGTAATTGGTGAAATACTGTCCCAGGAACGGGTTGCCCATGACAATATCGCATCCGGTCTGGAAATATCCATCGGTCGCGACACGTTTGCGGACTTCCTTCAGCCACCATTCGCGCCATTCGTAACCCGATGCGGTATGATTATGGTACAGATCATGACCGTCTTCAAAAGCGTAACTCCAGAAGTCATGTTTGACCCCTTCAAAGCCGTATTCCGTGCAAAGCGTATCCAGTGCAGACGTCATATACTCCCGAGCTTCCGGCAGGCTCACATCCAGCGGCGAGGAAGTCGGAATCCGGTAACTGTAATCAATAAACCATTCCGGATGTTCCCGGTAAATTTTCGTGTCATGCGGACAAAGCCCTCCGATCCAGATTGCCGGCCGCAGACCGATGGCACGGACTTTGTCGGTGAAAGCCCGCATTCCTTCCGGGAATTTTTCCGGTGCAATGCCGTCCTTCCCTTCGTAAGGGACACCGAGTCCGTGCGCGGACGCATCCGGATCACGGTTGGCGTAACCGTCGTCCACCTGAACCCAGCGGACCGTCGGGAAGTTCGCTTTGAGAAACGCGGCTTCTTTAAGAATCATATCTTCGGTGATGTGACGGAAAATACCGTCGTTCCAGGAACCCCAGACCATGTTGTCGCGGTTGATTTTTGTTGCGCCGTACATCGGGGGAAGAATCTGCCGGAGAACCGCCGTGTAGCGGTCGAAAATATGTTCAATCTGATCCGCGCATTCGATTGCACCCAGATACCATTCATCCGTAAGAATCCGTCCCGGTGCGATTTCCAGATATGCGGCATCTTTGAAACTGGAGAAAATATCCAGCCGGATACAGCCGGTGCCGTCATGTTTCACCAGATAGTTATGGTAGAAAACTTTCTGACTGAGAGAGCCGTGAACCAGTCCGTGTTTCAATTGGGTATTGCCCAGCAGAATGGCAGGGAACGGCTGATACGGACTGCGTCCGATGCGTTCGCAGACCACTCCGGAATCAGCCCAGCGGTTGCCTGCCTGCAAATCGAACGAGGAATCTTTCGCGTCATCCGCCGTACGGTTGTAATCAATGGGGAAAGCCATGACTTCGTAAATGCGCGGATTTTCATTATGATAAAAGAAATCCTCACGAGCCTTTCCGCCGAACGAAATACCGGACAGAGATGCGCCCAACTCATTCAGTTTCATAACCTTACCGGAAGTGTTCCGGAATTCCCGACGACAGCGGATTTCATCGCCGTCAAACTGGAACGTCAGCGTATCCTGAAAACAGCCGGGACAGCAGATGCGCCATCCCGCAGAATTACGTCCGGTCCAGATTTCCGCCTGTTCCAGCTGTCCGGAAACCGTTTTGCCGTCGATGACAGCATAAGGGGAAAAATGCAGATTTCCGCAGTTCAGCGGAACGAACAAATTCTGAATCGGATCCGACATAAAAAATCCTTGATTTGTGGTTATTCAGTTCATGACAGTCTGTTAAATATAACCGATGCACAGGATTTTTCAAGAATGCCGGCATCCGGATTTCAAAAAAAAGCGGATTATTGTAAATGAGTTACGACAGCCAAAGAAGCGAAATCAACCAAAGACGCCATGATCTTTCGACTGCGGAACAGTTCAATCTCTGTCAAATAGATTAGCGATCATCGGCACAGCAAAAATGATTTCCGGCACAGCCAGAAACAACAGAGCAAACACAGCAAGCAAATCATCTACACTCATTTCAACGATTCCTTCAAAAAAACAATTGGGAAGATACTGCCGTATTGAATTACGGTAAGGCACACCAACGAAAGAACATCTTCATATACATACTGCAAGCATCGAATGAAAATCTTGCAGCAGAAATAAAAAAAATAAGGTTTTTTCTGCAAATATTGTTGTTTCTTCCGGCGAATATGCCGAAACGTCAGCTGCAGATTCTATGTGTGAAGAAATTATTCTGTTGAAGAAAGGATGCTGTCTGAATCTCACCCATTCCTCAAAAACGGCATATCATCATGATGAAGTTGCCGGTTTCCGGTCAAATTTTATGGTACGGATAACCTGCTCAAACTCTTCCTTGCGTTTTTTGAATGTACTCTTTTTGGCGGTGAGAGAAATGACCAGACACTGATTCGGCAACAGGAATATGTAATTGTTTACTCGTGTCTGCGGTTCGTTGGAACAATCAATGAAAAGACCAGGAATTCCATTGATTCTGACACGTTTCCGATCGTAAATTTCAGTCTGAAACCCCAAATTCTGTGTCTGACGGCGGGCATCAATCCAAAATTCTTCATCAAGGATTTTCGCTTCTTCTGCTGATATGGGGAAAGATTGTACAAGAATCCGATCGTTGTATATGCCGGAAAAATCACAGATCATAATATCCGTACCAGCTTTCATCAATTCAATATATGCTTCAATTCTTTTGCGGTCGAGGGGCGAAAGTTTTTTTACTTTTTCTGCATCAATATCAGCAATTTCCCTTTGGATTTCATCATTCAGTTTGAATTCCCACTGCTTCGGAACAGTCATGGTAAAGCCAACGGAATTATTACGGTAAATCCGGGTCTTCTCCCGTGCTATGTCAAACGGTGGTTCCGGCCAGAAATACCAGACTGTTCCTGCGGTCAGCAGACTGAAACAAAACACCGGAATCCAATACTTGCGAATGAATTTCAAGAACTGAAACCAGACTCCGCGTAATTTTGCGTGGAATATTTTCAGCAGCCAGGAAATTTTATCCCGCAAGGTTTCACCGAAAGCAAGTTTCCGCTCAATTTCGGCAAACTCTTTCTGCAAGTCCTCTATCGAATCAAGCCGCCGGTTCGGATCTTTATCGCAAAGCTGGAAAGACAATCGGAGAAAAAATTTCAAGGGGAGCGACAACGGCAATTCCTTCGGTACAGTCGGCCAGGAATGAGGATCCAATCCCGTAACCGCACAATAAATCACTTTCCCGAATGCGTACAGGTCATTGCGTTTGCGCGACAGACGGTCCGAAGAATCAGAACCGTCGGAAATCCGCAGTTCCGGCGGCAGAAAATCCATCGTGCCGGCAATCTGCGTGAAAGTCGAATTCAATGAGGAAAGCAGCCCGATATCCCCTAATTTCGGAACACCTTTAACAAAAATAATGTTGTCCGGTTTGATGTCCCGATGCGCAAAGCCGGCATTGTGAATGGTTCTGATCCCCGTAAAAATACGGAACAGAATATCAAAAACGGAAGTCTGCGGCAAAGGTCCGTGCCGCAAGCGTCCGGCGAGAGTATCGGGGATATATTCCGAATCACTGGCGGAATCAGCCGCTTCCATCGTGTAGAAAAAAGAATCCGCATCCTCTTCCACATGAAAAATCTGAAGCAGTTCCGGAGAATTTTCCGTGATTTCCCGATAATTGATGACGCCTTTCAGTTCGCGCTGCCAGCCGCTTTCCAGTTTCTGCTTGGAAATAATTTTGACCGCCATGTTCCGTCCGGAAATGTCACGGCAGTAATAAACATCCCCATACGCACCGCCGCCGCAGTAATGAAGCAGTTCAAGACCATGAAAAACTTTTCTGTCTGTCGTTTCTTTATTCATGTTTACGAATTTTCTTCAGAAACCATGGAATGCTCATACGGGAATCTGCAAAAAAATCCGGGAGAAACATTCCGTCGGGAATACTCCATCCCGGATTTCGATTCTGTCTTCAGAGACAGGGAAGAAGCTGTTCAATCACTTGATTGTAACTTCTTTTCCTGCTGCGGCGGAACGGTAAATGCCGTCCAGCATTTTCTGAACAGCAAGACCGGCCTCGCCGGGCGCACCCAGCTTGGTACCCTTGGTGCAGCCGTCCACCCAGTTTTTCAGCTTGGTGACAAACAGAGAACCCCAGGCATCGCTGCTGGAAATGAAAGTCGGAGTCATGTTGACCATCAGGTCGTTCTGGTCACAGTAGATTTCGCCAGTTTCCCAGCTGCATCCACCTTTTTCGCCCATGGCGGTGAAGTTGAAAATATCGTTTTTCGGAATATGCGCCACAAACGAAGACTCAATCTGAAGGATCGCGCCGTTGTCAAAACGGATCTGACCGATGGCGAGGTCTTCCACAGTGTAGGTCTTATAGTCCCAGTTCGGCCATGCGTTGCGGGTCGTGCTGGGTTTGTTGCCGAAATACGTCCAGACATTTCCGCTGGCGGCAATCGGCTTCGGCGCGCCCATGAATTCATAGGCGGATTCCAGGATATGCACGCCGATATCAATCATCGGACCACCGCCCTGGAGTTCCTTCTGACCAAACACACCCCAGTTCGGAATGCCGCGGCGGCGCAGAGCCTGGCATTTCACAAACATGATTTTGCCGAACTGCCCCTTATCGCGGGCATTGATCAGCACCTGCGTATGCGGATTGTACCGCTGCTGGAAACCGACCGCCAGCTTGACTTTGTTCTTCTTGGCAGCCGCAATCATTTTTTCGCATTCGGCAGGATTCATCGCCATCGGCTTTTCGACCATGGCATGGCAGCCGGCATTACAGGCATCCACCACCGGTGCGCAATGGACACCGTTCGGAGTGCAGACGTCCACCGCGTCCGGCTTGATTTTCTTCAGCATTTCCTTCCAGTCGGAGAACAGGGCTTTCTTGGGCAGACCCCATTTTTCCTCCATGACTTTCAGACGTTCCGGCAGAATATCCACTCCGGCGACGATCTCCACTTCGGGGATGGACTTGTACGCTTCCAGGTGAGTCTGGGCAATACCGCCGCATCCGATAATGGCGACTCTGAATTTTTTCCCTCTGAATTTCTTCGCAGGACCTTCCATCTTGACCGACCGGCTTTCCAATGTTGCCATCGTCTGCTTCTCCTTGTTGATTTATTTGTCAAACGGGGTTAAATGCGTTTCCTCTCCGGGGGCTGCCGCCGCAATCCGCCACTCTCCGGCAGCGGCATAGCGAAGCCATATTGTCTGGCTGGACGGATTCCATACCGTTGTGCAGTCCACAGAAAATTCGAGCTGCCGGGCGGCTGTAACGTAACGGCAGATTTCCATATTCGCGGCGTACCAGATATCCGGCTGATTCGCCATTTTCCGGCAGAACGATTCCATGATGTCCCAATTGTTTCCCGCGCTGAATTCCGCGGCATGACCCCAGACATAGAGCAGAGTGAACGGTTCCCAGTTCCATTTAAGGAAACGGTCGCCGACGGCATCCAGATCCTCTTTGTGATGACAGGTCGGATGCCATTCCAGGAAATCGTCCGGAATGCTGAATGAGTGGGTTGACGCCACGGTACGGGCATACTTGATTCCGCATGTTTTCAAGGTTGAAATCAGCTGCCGGCTGTACGTGCCGTACGGGTAAGCGAAACCGCCGATCACGGAACCGGTCATGGTTTCCAGCTGTTTCCGGTTGCTGTATATTTCGTCCAGAGCCGCCATCGCCGGAATGCGTTCCATCATGTAATGATTCGTACCGTGACAGGCGATTTCATGTCCGCGGTAAAGCTCTGGGGCTTCGTCCTGATGAATCACGCCTTCATTGTCGCCAGTGAGATGGAATGAACACAGATTGAATGTGCCTTTCATGCCGTAACGGTTGAAAATTTCCACCAGACGCCTGTCTGCAACATTGCCGTCATCATAACTGAAGGTCAGTGCTTTGAACTTTCCTTCCGGAAACAGAGTCTGCACTTTCATGATTCAGTCCTTATTCTTTTTGCAGCCGCTGCAAAGTCCGCAGCCGCCGTTCGTGGGATCGCAGCCGTCATAACAGTAGGTGCAGACCCGTTCCTTCGGCAGACCGATCGCTTTGATCAGGTTGTCCAGCGACTGGTATTTCAGCGAGGTCAGTCCCAGTTCCTTGCGGATGACTTCCACCATGGCGTTGTATTTGTCCGTGCCGGGCGAAGTGTATTCATGCAGAACGGGATCGTTTTCCTCGACCTTGCGGCCTTCCAGCGATTCCACGGCACGGCGGGCGGCAAGGTCCAGCACGGAACGGGAACGCGAGAAATTCAGGAATTTGCAGGGGAACATGATCGGCGGGGAAGCAGAACGCAGATGAACCGATTTCGCGCCGCGTTCGTACAGACGCCGGGTAATGTCCTTGAACTGCGTGCCGCGCACCACGGAGTCGTCGCAGAACAGCAGACGTTTGTCGCGGATCTGTTCCTCCACCGGAATCAGTTTCATTTTGGCGACCAGCGAACGCGCCGCCTGACTGGTCGGCATGAAACTGCGCGGCCAGGTGGGAGTATATTTGACCAGAGCGCGCTGATAAGGAATGCCGGATGCATTGGAATAGCCGATGGCATGAGCCACGCCGGAATCCGGAATGCCGCCGACAGTGTCGATCTCCGAACAATCATCGTCTTCCGCCAGGCTTGCACCGTTGCGGTACCGGGAGCATTCCGTGTTGATGCCTTCGAAATTCGAGGAAGGATAACCGAAATACACCCAGAAGAACGAACAGATCTGGTTCATCGGTCCGGGTGCTTTCAGCTGCACCATGTTGTTGACGGAAAGCTCGACGATCTCACCGGGACCGAGGTCGCGCAGGTGTACGAAATCCAGATTCGGAAACGCGCTGGTTTCCATGGTGGCAGCCATGGCTCCGTCCGTATTCCGTTTCCCGATGGAAATCGGCGTTCTGCCGTATTTATCCCGTGCCGCAATCAGTTTGCCGTGCGTCATGATCAGCAGTGAGCACGACCCCTTGATGGTATCCATGGCATATTCAATGCCTTCCGCCATAGTGGATTTCTGATTGATCAGCGAAGCAATCATTTCCGTGGGATTCAGTTCGCCGTTGCTCATGGCGAGAAAATGCGAAGAACCCTGGCGGAATGAATCTTCCGCCAGTTCGTCGATGTTGGTGATTTTGCTGACCGTCACAATCGCATAACTGCCGAGACGGGACGACACCAGCAGAGGCTGGTCTTCGAAGTCGCTGATGACCCCGATGCCGCAATGTCCGCTGAATTCATTGAGGATTCCGTCAAACTTCGACCGGAACTGCGCATTGGTGATGTCGTGAATGCGCCGGATGATGGCTCCGTCCGGCGAATACATTGCCATTCCGCCGCGCCGGGTTCCCAGATGGGAATGATAGTCCGTTCCGTAAAAAAGTTCCGATACACAGTCCGAAGACGATACAACTCCGAAAAAACCGCCCATAGTTATTGTCCTGTTTAAATAATTGGGTAACACTGCTCATTATTTTACCTAAGGAAAAATACCACGAAACCGCCCATTTTTCAAGCTGTTCAGAGAAAAAAAACGGAAGGTTTACGCAAATTGAGCGCACAGCGCCTGCCGTCAGGCGGGCAGCGGTTGCATTTTCTGCCGGCAATGCTATATTACTGGCTTTACTCCAATTCGGAAAAAAAATTAAACAGGAGCTTGTTTTCATGAAATTCGGGAGTCTGAACCTCGGCCGTTACGATTTTGCCGGATATTCCGCGTTCATCGCATATTCCATCTGTTCGCTGTCCATCCCGATTGTGCTGGTCGCCATGGGCAAAGATCTGAATTTTCCGCTGGATCAGGGCGGCATGAGTTCCGGCGGAGTGCTTCACCTGCTGCGCAGCATCGCCATGGTGGTTTCCCTGATGATCTGCGGAATCGTCGCCGGACGCTTCGGCAAACGGAAAACCATGGGATTCTGCATGATGATGACCGGACTCGGAATTTTTCTCTGTTCCTTTACACCCGGTTACTGGCTGCTGTTCCCGTTTCTGCTGACGGCGGGGCTGGGAGAAGGCTTCTGCGAAGGAATCGCCACCCCGTTTGTGCAGGACCTGCATCAGGATGCGCCGGAAAAATATGTGAATATCGCCCACTCTTTCTGGTCCGTCGGAATCGGGATCTGCGTTCTGGGCGGCGGCTGGCTGCTCTCCGCCGGAGTTTCCTGGCGGTACATTCTGGCGGCGGCTGGATTCATGGCGATCCTGTCCGCGCTCACGTTCCTGTGGAAGGAAAACCCGCAGCGCAGATACCCGGAAAACCCCACGGTTTCCAACGCGTCGGATGTCTGGCGCAGCTCTGCCGCCATTGCCCGGAGTCCGCGGTTCTGGGTATACTGCCTGGGCATGTTCATCGGCGCCGGAGCGGAATTCTGTCTGACTTTCTGGGCGGCGGCATTCCTTCAGCTCAGTTTCAATGCGACAGCCTGGGTGGCGGGACTTGGCACAGCCGCCATTGCGCTCGGCATGTTCCTCGGCCGCAATTACTTCGGATGGATTGCCACGGACCGCAATCTGAAAGTGATTCTGCTGCTGAGCTCTATCTGCACGATTCCCTGCACACTGGCGCTTGCCTTGATCCGTCCGGAGTTCTTCCCGTCGCAGAACCTCATGTTTGCCGCTCTGCTCGGACTGCTTTTCCTGTGCGGAATCGGAGTTGCGCCGTACTGGCCGACGCTGCAGGTCTACGGAGTCAAACAGCTGCCCGGACTGGACGCCACCATGCTGTATGTGTATTTTTCGGCAGTCGGCGTGCCGGGCTGCGGATTCTTCACCTGGCTGGTCGGCATTCTGGGCGACAAATTCGGCTTGAAGGGCGCATTCTACCTGATTCCGATAACGCTGGTATTCTATGCGCTGCTTATATTTCTGGACGGCTGGGTGTTCCCTCGGAAATCCCCGCTTTCAGCTCCTCGGCGCTGACCGTGGCAGTTCCCAGTTTGCCGACCACAATGCCGGCAGCGTAGTTGGCGATTTCCGCCGCCTGAATGGGATCTTCCCCGTTGACGCACAGCGCCAGAGTGGAGGCGGCAATCACGGTGTCCCCTGCCCCGGATACATCAAACACTTCCTTCGCGCGGGTCGGAATCACTTTGCAGGAACCATCCTCCAGGAACAATGCCATGCCTTCCTCCGCCAGGGAAATCAGCAGATACCGGACCTGCCAGTCACGGAGAATGGACGCCGCCACCTGCCGCAGATTTTCCAGCGACGTACCTTCCAGCGGCAGCGGAATTCCCGCCATGGCGAAGGCTTCCGCACGGTTTGGTTTCATGATGGTAAGACCTTTCAGGTGCAGCGGATTCTTCGGATTCGGATCCAGGGTAACTGGAATATTCAGTTCCCGGCAGAGATCCACCACCGGCTGCGTTCCTTCCGGCGAAAAAAGTCCTTTGGCATAATCTTCAATCACCACGGCATCGGGACGCTCTTTTTTCAGATACTCCGCCAGCAGGTCAAGCAGATTCCGCCAGACTTCCGGCGACAGCGGAGTCTGTTTTTCATCATCCAGACGCAGCAGCTGCTGTGAACCGGCGATGATCCGTTCCTTGAACGTCGTCGGCCGCAGGGAATCCGTAAGAACTCCTTCCGAAGCAATGCCGGTTTCCGCCAGCAGAGAACGGAGTTTTTCCCCGTTGACGTCATTGCCGACTACGCCGAAAGCCGCCGCGCGCGCGCCCAGCGACACGATATTGCGCATGACATTCGCCGCGCCGCCCAGGCAGCATGACCGCCGGGCGACCTGCACCACCGGAACCGGAGCTTCCGGAGAAATCCGGGTCACTTTTCCCCACGTGTACGCATCCAGCATCAGATCGCCGATCACAGCCACTTTTTTGTCTTTGAACGAATCCACGACCTTATATAAATGTTCCATATCTCTTTTTTTCATTTTCTCGGAAACCTTCCGGTTTTATTGCTCTTTTTTCCGGAAACATACAATAGCGCATTTTTCTGAAAAAGCAACCTTTGTTCACGATTCAATCATTTTTTCCAGCGCGGCAAAGGCATCTCCGCGGGTCCGGATGCTGCCTTCCAGCTGCAAATCCCGCAGACGGTTCAGCAGGGCTCCCAGCTCCGGACCGGGTTTCACCCCGCGCCGGATCAGATCATGACCCGTCAGCAGCGGCGGCGGCAGCGCCTCGGCTCCGTTCTCGCGCAGTTCCGCCATGCGGTCCAGCAGCCAGATGTAATTGTCCAGCAGACCGTGGCAGGAGATACAGTCAAGACGGTGCAGTTCCAGCTCCAGCGGGAAATTCTCATCGCCGATCAGACGCCGCCATTTCGCCGGACGCATTTTCTGCACAGCGGCAAAACGCATGTGATTGCGGACCGCCGTTACCACATGTCCGGCCAAAGCACCCGGCATTTTCAGACGCCGGAGAATCTCCTCCGCCATCCGCGCCCCGATATCCTCGTGTCCGTAAAAATGCGCAATGCCATCCTTGACTGTACGGCAGCACGGTTTCCCCACATCATGCAGCAAAGCCGCCCAGCCGGTTTCCGCGGACGGAAACGCAATATGTTTCAGCAGCAGCATGGTATGCTCAAAAACATCTCCTTCCGGATGATATTTTTCCGGCTGTTCCACTCCGTGCTGCGCTTCGATTTCCGGCAGAACCGCTTCGAGAATCCCCAGCGCGGAAAGCTCCCGGAACGCCCGGTCCGGACACGGACCGCAGAGCATGGAAGTCAATTCATCCCGCACCCGTTCCGCGGAAAGCAGACTTACTTTCGCAGCCAGTTCACGGATCGCGGCGGCGGTTTCGGCATCCATTTCAAAACGGAAACGCACGGCAAAACGCACTGCCCGCAGCATCCGCAGATAATCTTCAGAAAAACGTTTCCGGGCGTCGCCGATCGTCCGCAGCACTCCGCGGTGCAAGTCGGCAAGACCGTCCGTATAGTCCAGAATGCATTCCCGGTCGGGATCATACAGCAGCGCATTGATGGTGAAATCGCGCCGCGAAACATCCTCCTCGACGGTTTTGCTGTAACGCAAGGTTTCGGGACGGCGGCCATCCATGTAGTCCCGTTCTTCACGGAAAGTTGCCACTTCAAAATTCATGTGCTGCGAGACAACCGTCACCACGCCGAACGATGCACCCAGCGGTATCGAATGCTCGAACAGCGCCATCACCTCTTCCGGACGCGCCGAAGTCGTGATGTCAAAATCTTTGGGCGGACGTCCCAGCACCAGATCGCGGACGGAACCGCCGACCAGATAAGCCTCATACCCCGTATTGCGGAGCCTGCGGACAATCTGCACTGCTTCACGGTATGCGGTAGACTGCGGCGGCGGAAAAGATTTCAGCACGGGTTCGGACATTTTTTTCTGCTCCTGTTTCAATCCTGTTTTTCCGGAACCGCGGTTTTTTCTTTTGACTGCCGGAGAGCTGTATTTTCCCGGCGCAGTCTGGCATTTTCCGCACGGGCGCTCCGCAGGGAATTCAGCAGATTGCGGTTCTCTATCCGGATACGGCGCAGGGCTGCGCGGTCGATCAGTCCGCGGATGTTCTGAAGCATCAGACGCTGTGTCCGGGAACTGGGACGTCCAAACTCCCGGATGATTTTTTCCCCTTCCTCGGCAATGGTCTGCTGCGGAATCGTATCATCATTGACCAGCCGCGTCAGATACGCGGTCTGACGCGCCAGCATGGCTTCTGCGGAAACTTCCACAGGGGTGTTCCCGTACCAGTACAGTGTCGCGATAATGGCAAGCACAACCGCAACGGGTATCAGCAGCAGAACCAGCCGCAGAGTCCGGGTGCGGTGCCGCGCCTCTTTTTCCAGCTTGCGGACTTCCTCTTTGGCGTGTACCGAATCCCGTTGGATGTCATAGTCCAGCCGCCGGACAGACAGCGTATGTACTTCCGGAATCAGGGTCCGGTCCGGGGCGGTGTGCTGACGCACCTTCCAGATGGCGGTCAGCAGTTCATCCATGCTCTGATAACGGTCTTCGGGCTTTTTCGCCATCATCTTGCGGATCAGTTTCACCACCGGCGGCGGAACTGCCGGATTCAGCTTGTCCGGCGCCGGGGCATCTTCTTCCATGTGCTGGTACGCAACAGTCCGGATCGACGGCGATTCAAACGGCAGACGCCCGGTCAGCATCTGGTACAGCGTTACGCCCAGAGAATAAATGTCGCACCGCGGATCGGGTTTCCCGCCGGAAAAAAGTTCCGGACACATGTAAGACGGACTGCCGGAAATATCGGCGTCCTCGCCCCATTCTGCGGCGTTCACCGCCATGCCCAGATCGGTAATCTTGACAATCCCTTCCCCCGTGATCATGATGTTGTCCGGCTTGATGTCCCGGTGAATGATGCCGCGTTCCACCCAGACATAATGCAATGCTTCCGCCGCCTGCTGAATAATGTGCAGAGACTCATCCACCGGCAGCTGCTTTTCCCGCCGGATACGGTTCATCACGCTGCCGCCGGAGATATAAGTCATTGCCATATAGCAAATCCCGTCTTCCTCTCCGGTGGCGAACGACTGAATCAGATTGATGTGATTCAGGGAAGCCGCCGCCCGCGCCTCCTTCAGAAAATCTCTGGCACCGCGCGGAGTGGAATACTCCGGAGCCAGAATTTTCAGTGCGACCTGACGATCCAGCGACAGCTGCGTCGCCAGATAAACACTCCCGATGGAGCCTTCCCCGATTTTGGATTTGATCAGAAAATCTCCGATCACGCAGCCTTCCTGAAAACGGGACGGAGGCACCGTGAGTTCCCGCGAACAGCCCGGACAGGCGACAGGATAGCCGCGGCGGGAATCATCCGCCGAGACGGTGAAAAAACAGAACGGACAGCGGAAGCGCATATATTGTCAGCCTCCCTGTTCCGGGAAGAACTGCCGTGCAAGACGGCAGTCCAGCCGGCACCGTTCCGACATGCGGAATCTGCCCGAACGAATCACGCCCGGCGTCCGCCGCGGTCTCCGGTCAGAATACCGCGTTTGGTTGTCTTGATGAAGTCCAGAAATTCGATCACTTCCGGCAGCTGCGGCACTTCCGCCTCGGCTTTTTCGATGGCATTGGTCATATTCAGTCCGTGACGGAAGAAAATATCATACAAGTCCTTGATGGCACGGATGGTTTCATGGGAGAAACCGTTGCGGCGCATTCCCACAATATTGAAACCGCGCACGCCGCCGTTGCGGCCGTCGCCGATCATGAACGGAGCCAGGTCCATGGAAATCTGTGATCCGCCGCTCAGCACAGCCATGCGTCCCATGCGGCAGAACTGGTGCATTCCGGAAAGACCGGAAATCAGACAGTTGTCCCCGACAATGCAGTGTCCGGCAACGCCGCTGTACGGAACCATGACCACCCGGCTGCCGATCTGGCAGTTGTGGGAGATATGGGTATTCGCCATGAAAAAACCGCCGTCGCCGATCCGGGTGATGCTGCCGGGCATGGTGCCGCGGTTGACTGTAACGCATTCGCGGAAACGGTTGCCATTGCCGATTTTCGTATAGGAAACCTGCGTGGGATCGTAGCTGTAATCTTCGGGATCGGTTCCCAGCGAGGCAAACGCATAGACCGTATTGTTTTCACCGATTTCGGTATGTGCTCCGATCCGGCACTGTCCGAGCAGACGCGTTCCCGCGCCGATCACGACATCTTCTTCAATGACACAGTAAGGCCCGACTTCCACGGAGTCCGCCAGCTTGGCGTCGGGAGAAACAATTGCGGTAGGATGTATTTTGGCCATGACAAACCTCTGTAACTTCAATGCGCTTGCAATAATACTTTCAAAAACATACAAAAAGGGCGGGGAAATCCCCGCCTTCGAGCCTTATTTCTTTTTAGAGGGCTTCATCGCGGCCCGTGCTTTGGCTTTCTGTCTTTCAATATAGCGTTTCAGACGGGCGCGTTTCTGCATTTTATTGTACTGTTTACCCATTTTTGTTGACTCCTTTATTTTGCAACGTTGTAATGGAACATATCAGAGCATTTAAGATAACACATTTTCCCCGTATTTCAAGCAGAAAATTCAGATTTTTTCCGAATATATGCCTCCGGATGCGCCCGAAACGGAGCGCATCCGCATGAAAAAAAACATTTTCCGCTGAAACAGGCGAACGGATTCCCGGATCAGAGAGGTTCTTCCGGATTGCCGTCCATGCCTTCCGGACCGCCGTCCGGATTTTCATCCAGTCTGCCGTTTTCGTTCTGTGCTTTTTTGCGGGCTTCCGCTTCCCGTTTCTCGCGGGCGGCGCGGATCTGGGATTCCCGCACCATTTCCTTCAGACATTCATCCAGAATGACCGAGGCTGGCTCCCATTTGGAACGCAGATAGATGTAGCCGGCTTTTTCATTATTCTGCCGGACTTTTGCATACTCCGCGGCGAACAGTTTTTCGGAATAAGCCAGACGCTCCTTCATATATTTGCGGTAAGCCTGATTGACATATTCCTCACGCAGTTCGGCATTGGCTTTCGGATCAATCAGGGATTTGGATTCCGGCAGCAGGTCGAACATGGGAATATGCCGGCTGTTGATCTGGATACTGTTTCCGCCGACGCCCAGTCCGTAATAATTCCCCGTGTAATTACGGGTTTCACGACCGCGGCGGTAAGACACTTTGATCTTGTCGCCTTTTTTTGCCAGCGGATATTTCTTTTCGGCTTCAGCGCCGGCGGTTTTGCGGATCTCTTCGGCGGTTTTGCCGAATTTGGCATTGACCTGCGAAGCCAGCGCCTCCTTAATGGACGTCAGCGAGCGCTGATCCACTTTCTGGGATGGGGTCAGCGGCATGATTTTCTGAACTTCCGTCTTGATGGAATCTATGACATCCTGACTTTCCAGGTCTTCCCGGTTTTCAAAACGGGCTTTCACGATGCCGCGGATTTTTTCAATCCGTTCATTGGAAAGTTTGTATTCCTGAGAAGTGATTTTATCCTTGGGAACATATTTCGGAACCTGTTCCTCTTTTTCTCCGTTTTCCTGATTCGCAAAATCCGGCATACTGAAACTTTCTGCAGCGGGACGGACTTTATACGCCCGCGGCGATTGCGCGGAAACAGTTCCGGTCCACGCCACCGCAGCCAGAACGCCCAGAATATACAATTTGTTCATCTCAGATTCCTTTCATTTATTTTCTGACAGCCATTTGCAAAAGCAATGAAGCTAATCTATATTGTCAACCGCGTTTTGTCAAACGCTTTGCAGAAAAAAAATTCAGGAAAACTATGGATATGGAAAACCAGAACCGCAATTTTGTCTATACACTGACCGATTCCGAATTTGCCGGACTTCGCGAACTGCTGGAAAACAAGGGCTGGGAACTGTCGGAAGCCCCTTACATGCACTTCAAAGCCCGACAGGGCAAAACCTCTGTCTGCGCCTATACCAGCGGCAAACTCGTCATCCAGGGCAAGGATGCCGCCGATTTTGTCGATTTCATTCTGGAACCGGAAATCCTGAAAGAAAAAATGTTCGATTCAGCACGTTATCAGGATAATCCGCAGGAAAACACGGTCTTTTCACCTCATGCGGGCATGGACGAAAGCGGCAAAGGGGATTTCTTCGGACCGCTGGTCGTCGCCGCTGTATATGTGCCGGACGAACAGGCTGCCGCCGAGCTGCAGAAGTACGGAGTCCGCGACTCCAAGCAGATCAAAAACGACAAAACCATTCTGGCGATTGCCATAAAAATCCGCGAACTTCTCGGCGACCGCATGGGAGTCGTGACCATCGGACCGGAAGCCTACAACCGCATTTACGGCAGCTTCGGTTCTCTGAACCGTCTGCTGGCATGGGGTCACGCCCGCGCTCTGGAAAATCTTCTGAACAACGCTCCGGAATGCCCGGCGGCTCTCGCGGATAAATTCGGCGACGAACAGCTCATTCTCCGCGCCCTGAACGAAAAAGGACGCCGCATCCGGCTGGATCAGCGAACCAAAGCGGAAAGCGACATCGCCGTTGCCGCCGCATCCATCATGGCGCGGGCGCAGTTTGTCCGCATGATGGAAAAACTCGGTGCCGAACAGGGTGTAACCCTGCCCAAGGGCGCAGGAACGGAAGTGGACAGAATTGCCGCGCAGTTATATGAAAAAGGCGGAACGGAACTCCTGAACAGAGTTGCAAAAATGCACTTCCGCAACGCGTACAAGGCACAGGGCCTCACGCCGCCGGAACCCAAAACCTGGCATCGCAAATCCTGACCCGCTTCATTCCAGCGAAACCGCCCAATACTGGTATGCCGGAGTTTCATAGGGATGTGCGCCGCGCAAGGCAGTTATCACTGCGCGCAGACAATCTTCCGGACAGACCATTTCCAGTTTCCATTCGGTTACCTGCTCCACCTGTCCGGCGGACCCCAGATACGGGTTTGCGCCGTCCAGAGGACGGAACTGTCCGGTGCCGCAAATCTGAAAACAGCAGCTGTCGTAATTGCCGAGCCGCCCTGCCCCAGCCGCAAACATGGCGCTCTTGACTGCATCCGCATGGGTGCCGGGCACATAAACATCGATCCGGTAATACTGCATGGATTCCTCCTTCTGATTGCTTCCGCAATGTACGCCGCCTCGCCCCCGATTGCAAGTGCTTTTCCCGTTTTCCGCAAAAAAAAATCCGGCGTACAGTCCGTAAAAACTGCGCGCCGGATCAGAAATCAGCCTGTGGTGCTTACTGGATTTCTTCCAGTGTCACTCCGTCAAACCAGACTGTGCCGGAAGCGTGGAGCAGGTACAGCAGAATCCGCGGAGTTGAATTCTTTCCGGTGTCCGGAGAAGATGTGAACTCATACGTCTGCAGGATCCACGGGAACGTCCCGATCAGCTTGTTCTGCGGGAACCACCGGTTCGCGGCATCCCAGATATTGACCGTGACTCCGCCGCCCGAACGGACCGGCTGAATGTTTTCGCCCCGGACATAATAGTTCAGGCGGTAACGGGTATTCGGCTTCATCTGCGGCAGCTGCTGCTGAATGGAGAACAGTTTTCCCGCCGCCGGTTTG
Source organism: uncultured Victivallales bacterium (assembly GCA_934661375.1). GTDB lineage: Bacteria > Verrucomicrobiota > Lentisphaeria > Victivallales > UBA1829 > SIG94. The sequence goes on along the minus strand of CAKUJH010000004.1, from coordinate 5,225 downwards.
AAATCCTGAAGACGGATGCTCTGTTTTCCGAAGACAAACACACTGGCGTCCAGAGTAATTTTCGTATCCGCAACCGGGTTGTACGGCGACAACCAGGCGCCGAACACATTGCGGCCGTTGTATTTACCCTGAAAATCACTGTCCTTGACAATATTCTTTCCGGCTTCGCGCGGAATGAATCTGCCGAAGTTTTCCAGTTCACAGAATCCACGGCGGAGGAACGGACTCCAGGTGTAAAGATCTGTCGGCTGTCCTTTCACTGCGCGGCTGCGGGTGAAGTTGGCGGTGAAGCCGTCGGGGTTGAATTTGCCCAGACGCTCCTTGTCCACCGCGATCACCGCCTGCCAGCCGGACGGTGTAACCGAGGTTTTGACTTCCGCTCCGCTGTTCCATTTGTAGTCATTCTCGGCTTTGCTTCCCGCACTCCGGGCGGAAATGTCGGTGAGACTGCCGGCGGAATTGACCTGGAACTGGAAATAATCCTTGCCGCCGGACGGGCTGATGAAAATCTCCACGCTGTTGTCCGTCCAGATTCCGGCGTCATCCTGTTTCCGTTTCGGAGCAACGACAGATGCCATTTCCGGCTCTTCGCAGTCGAAAGTGAAAACCAGCTGTTTTCCGGTATCCTGCACGGTAACTTTCGAGGAAAGGAATTTGCAGTTTTTGCCGAACGGCTGAAGCCAGAGTTCCGCAGGTGTTTCAGGAGTCAGCACCCGGCTGAAACCGCGGATCGCATCATTGCGGCGGCGATATGCTTCCGCCTGCGCCAGCATGGGATCAAGGAAGTTCGCCCGGATGTATTTGACGCGTTTCAGTGCTGCCGGATCGGACGCCGCCAGTTTTTCCGCCTGATTGAACCAGCCGGTCAGACGGTTCAATTCCGCCGGAGAATAGACGTTAGTCCACAATTCATATTCCGACGGAGGCGCGCTCATCGGTCCGAGATTCATCATAATCGTGCGCCCGCCTATATCGTTCAGCCAATGCTTTTCGTACAGATCGAAAATCTGCTCCATGACCGGAGCCGCTTTGCCGTACATGACCGCGTAATGTTCCTTGAGCAGCGCGTTTACATCCGTGGCATTGTTCCATGCCACTTTGCTGAACACATAATAGTTCAAGTAATGATAGAGCAGACGATCCGTTTCGGATTCCATGTACGCACCGTAGAGTTCTTTGCTGAGGTGCTGGTAATATTTGCCGATGGCGCGGGGCGTCATGGCGGGAATGCCGGGCATGTTGAGACGCCCGAATTTGCCCACGTAATTCCACAGCCAGACTTTCTGTTTGAGTTTCCGGGTCCAGGCGCGGATCAGCTTGTCTTCCTCATTGCCTCTGATTTTTCCATGCGAGAACGGACCGTTCGCCGCCACCATGACCAGCACATTGTCCGGCAGTTCCACGTCCGGAACCAGATGATACGGAAAATAGGACATGAATGTAACGTATCCCGGTATGCCTTCTTTTTGGAGGCGTCCGGCAAGCGCAGCCACTTTCGACCACATGAAATTTGAAATGGCCTGATTGCCTTTCGGCAGAATCTTTTCGCATTCGGGACAGCGGCAGTTCTGATACGCATCCTGCGGCATCATGCAGAATACTCCGGCGCGTCCTTCTTTCGGTTCGGCATGTCCGGTCGGATCCCAGATTTTCCCGTACGGCGAAATGATCCCGCGCACGCTCGAAGGTTCGCCTTTCAGCAGGGACGCCGCATCCTTGTAGATTTCTTCGGTAACTTTGCTGTTGTAGCAGAGCTGTCCGTTGAAGCTCATCCCCGGCTGACACCACCGCTGACCGTCGCTGCGCAGGGCAAAATATTCGGGATGAGTTTTGCCGAAGCGTTTTTCCAGTCCCAGATAAAGCAGACCGTGGTTGCACGGAACGTATTTGGTTTGAAGACGCAGAGAATAATAATATTCGTTTTTCTGAGGAGAAATCGAGGCATCATACGGATACGGCTTGATCTTCTTTTCATCATCCCACTGACCGGAATAAATCGAAACCATGCGGGATTCGAAATCCGGGCGCTCATAGATATCCGTCTGCGGAATACGGACTGTCTTCTGAGAATACACCGTGCCGTTTTCTCCGGGGAAATAGAAACGCACTCCGGCAAAGCGTTCCAGAAAATCATAAACGCCGAAGATGGTGCCGCGTTCATACATATTGCTCCAGATACCGCCCCTGGAAATGGCAAAATCCGGATTGCCGTTCCGGGCATCGCGCCCCAGAATGTAGACACAGTCTTTTCCGGTCTTGATGATGAATGCGTCGCGACACAGTTTTTCATCCTGAATCCCCGCCGCTTTGGAATACGGAGAAATGCCCAGATAAATGGCAAATTTTCCGCCGGACGGTTTGCTGACCGTCGGAATGTCCGTTTTCAGAATCTGTTTCAGATTTTTTGCCAACAGTTCTCCGGCATACCGGGTAACCGCCGCGGCTCCGTCGGCAATGACGATTTCCGCCTGATCGGCAATTCCGGGTTTCAGTTCCGCAATCAGCTGACTCCCCAGCTGAATGCTGCGCGGCGGACGGGCGTCCCCGCTGAAGGGTTTCTCCACTGCCGAACCGGACAGTACGCCCAGTCCCAGCAGAGCGGCTGCGAACAGTTTGCCTTTCATTGCTTTCTCCTTGCTTTATGGTTTGATGTCATATAAAATGACTGTTGTCTGTTCCCACATTCACGGCTGTGTCGAATAAATATATTTCGCGCCGCTGCCGAGGATCTGATTCAATTTCATGGAGTCCACATGCATATCCATCCACAGCAGATTGCTGAAATTGTTGTGACGGAAATCAAGCCTGTCGTATTCTTTGGCGGCATCCGCTTTGAACGGCCAGGAATTCACAGACCAGGAAAATCCGGAGTCGTAGCGGCAGCACCCTTCCGCCAGATAAATCCATTGGGAAGGACGTTTCATTTTTTCCGGACGAGAGAGGGGATTTCCGGACACCCGCCAGTCGGAATAGTAATTGGTGGCATAGCTGTTCTGATGCAGGTCGCTGAATTTTTCAACGCTGTATTTATCCGACGGGCATTGCAGGGGCGCGTTCCGGGACATCCCGAAATGATTGGTTTTCGTATTCCAGACGGATTTCAGGTTCAGATAATGACGCATGGCGTAAATGAAAGATGATTCCGTACGTGTCGGCTGATCCGGATAATAGACAAATCCGCCGGAAAAACCGCCCGGCAGATACCCGCGGTAGTCGTTCATATACATCACGCACGCCGTGGAAATGTTTTTGAGATTGTTGACGCAGGAAATGTTTTTGGCTTTTTCGCGTGCCGCATTCAATGCCGGCAGCAGCATTCCCGCCAGAATCGCAATGATCGCAATAACGACCAGGAGTTCTATCAGCGTAAACCGTTTCGATTTATGCTTCAAATATGAAATGGATGACAATGTTTTCCGGTTGTTCATGATCTGATTCTCCTTTCTTCCTTTTTTTCTGACAATGACATCATCTGCGATATGAAACACCCTCATGACCCTCCTTGCTATTAAAAAGTTTCTCTCAATTTTATAGTATAAGTCGCGGCAATGGAATTCTGCAGACGACCGAACAGCAATTCCACGGCACTGGCGCCGACAGCTTCCGGATCAATGGCAATCGTGGACAGCTTCGGGTTATGCAGCTCCGCACATTCCAAACCGCCGAACCCCATCAGCCGGTAATCCCGCGATGCAGTCAAACCGCGCGCCGTCATGTGGTCGCAGAACAGCTCCGCTATCCCGTCCGAGGCACAGAATACAAATGTTTTTCCGCGGGCGGCGGCAATCCGTTCCGCTGCAATGTCCGCTATCTCGCCGTCGCGTTTTTCGCTGACCTGAACAAAATCATAGATGATGAACACATCGGCGGGGTTCATGTTCAAACCTTTCAGCAGAGCACGGTCAAGCGCTCCGGCATCCAGAAACACGCTCGGGCGCGCGGACAACAGAATGAAGGATGAAACGGCGGACATCTGTGCCAGCTTCGCGACCTCCATGCCGATCGTCTCCATCGGCAGATACACCGTTTTGACCGGCAGCTGCGTTGTCCGTCCGGCAAGCACCAGCGGAATGCGCCCGGCGCGCGGCAGAAAATACTTCTGAATGGATTCATCCGTTACCCGGAAATCCAATATCACACCCGCCGGATTCGGAACGGAAAACACTTCATCGGCGAGTTTCTTTGCGTCATTATCGCTCAAAACTTTGCAGTCGCGCAGACTCAGGCTGGCTTCCGGCATCATCACATGCTTATGTCGGGCGAAGGCGCCCATCAGAATCCCGCAGAGAATCCGGTTGCCGAAGTTATCATGCAGATCTATATTCTGCGGCGCGCGGAACGCACAGACTATTGTATCCGAAGAATCATCGGATTCCATGGATCGCACATAATAACCTTCGCCGTCGCGTTTTTCTATAAGTCCTTCTTCCGCAAGTTCGCGGAAAACGCGCAATGCCACAATGGAGCTGACGCCGTACGCATTGCACATTTCCCGGATGGAAACAATACGGTCCCCCGGAGTCAGTTCACCGGAAGCGATCTGCGCTTTCAGATCCTCAATGATCGTGATGTATTTGACCCGCGGCATTGCAGCTCCATTTTAATATTGCATGTTATAACCAACAGCGAATATAACAGCCGCATATAAATTTGTCAAGATGAAAAATCAATTTTTTCTCATTTTTTCTTAAATAATCAGTAAAAAAGCAGTCTTTTTGCCATATCTCCGCTTCCATTACGATAGAAATCCATCCATAAACACCATATATAACATGTTATAATAACCATTATTGAATCCGGAATTTTTTCTGAAACAGCTCTCGGAATTGGAATGATGTTTTTTCGGCAAAATCAGCGGTCTGTCCCTGCGGAACTTCATAATCAAATATCGGTATCTGTAAAATCCCCTGCCCCGAATATCCGCCATATATGTGCATTTTGGAACGTGTTTTTGCACCATATCATAGAAACCTTATATGAAAGTACCTGCTTCATCTTTTATGACTAACCTGCTTCCATTTTTAGCAGACAGCACTGTCATTTCGAATTCAGGCAATTTGCCTCCTGCAAAAAGAGAAAACTTATTGTACTGGACCTGAATAATCTCATTGTTCGTTCTCCGCAGCGTATCGGACTCCCGGTTTATGAAAAAGCCGCTTGACCGATGCCTTATCTTTTTTCTCAAGGTGAGTTTGAACAGCGCGCGTCAATTCATCCGCTGTTTT
>CAKUJH010000003.1 GCA_934661375.1 uncultured Victivallales bacterium | reverse complement strand
GGAGTCGGCGCGTTCGTGATGATCCTGAACCAGGGGGAATTCGTGTTCAAGGGAAGTCCCGCGGGAATCTGGCAGGGGGTGTCCGGGAGTTTTGACTGGAAACCCTGTACGCTGACGTTCAAGACGGGAAAGAATGTCAAAGGGTGGAGCACGTTGTACCTGGTATTGCAGCACAGTACGGGCAAAGCATTTTTCAGCAGAATCAGTCTGACGGAAACGGCAAAGACCAGGCCGCAGACGGTCAGCCGGGCGGAATTGCTTCCCGTCTGCTGGCAGCAGGGCATCTGCAATCTGACGGAAGGAATGCCGGGACAGCTGTTCGCCTGTCTTTATACCGCACCGCGGAAAAATGTGGAATACACGCTGGAACTGGATCTGCCGCCGGGCGTAGAGCTTTGCGGTGCGTCGCCATGGCATTGGAAGAAAGCGGCTGCGGACGGAAAAGACCCGATCACCGTGTCCCGGACAAAAAAAAAATCTGATCATCTGACTTACCGGGTGAAACTGTCGCCGGAATTCACGGCGGAGCTTTCCCCGTCTTCCTTGGCATGGAGCAATTACTACCGTCTCTATCTGCAAACCCGCGGAGCGGCGCAGGGCGGCACGGCGGAATTCCGTTTTCTGGCGGACGGCAAACCGCTGATTCCGCCGCAGAAACTTCAGATCAAGGTGCAGCCGGCCCCGGTGTTTCCGGAAACACCATTGCAGAAATTCCGGCTGATGATCTGTTATCTTCACAGCGCGAGCGCACCGGATGCGGCAATCCGGAATGCGTATCTGCAATACTGGCAGAAACTTGCAAAACGTCCGGCAACATTTCTGCCGTTCCGTTTCAATGAAATGATTCCGGATGTCCGCAAGACTGTTTCCGGAAATTTCGAGCTGATATGTTTTGTCGCGGCAAAATACACTACGCCGTTCGGGTATTTCGCCGACTGGAAAAAGAAAAACGGAATTCCGGTTCCGCCGGTCGTCACTGCGGACGGCAGAGAACTGGAATGGGCATGTCCCTCCTATGCCGTCCGGCGCGGCACTCCGATGTGGGAGGACTACACGGTTCAGCTGCTGCAGAAACTGCTCCGTCACGCTCCGGACGCCAGACAGATCGTCTGGGACTTTGAACCGGGCGCAATGAATTTCTGTTTCTGCGCGGAATGCCGCAAAAATTTTTCAGAATCAATCGGCGTAAAAGAAGTCATGACCCTTTCGGAAATCCGCAGGAAACATGCTGCGGCATGGTTTCAGTTCCGAGTGAAACAGAATGCGGAGATCATCGGAAATTTCGCAGAAATCTGCCGCCGGAAATTTCCCGGATATACGGTTGCCCTTTGCACGGATCCTCTCCACTCCACACCCCCTGTCGTGCAGGAATGGTGCGGCGTGGACGTGCGCATGTTCGACCGCGGAACCTTTGATCTGTTCATGAACATGCCTTACTATCAGGGCGTCCGCTGGTATGATGACCTCGCATTCAATCAGAAACAGCTGAAAACGCCGAACTTTCCGCTGATCGACCCCTCGGAGAATATGGAGATGTTTTATAAACGTTACACTCCGGACGGGGTTGTGATGAATATGGTGGCGGCTGCCGCGCTGGGTGCGAAGGGGATCGGATTCTGGCCCGGCGATAATTTTGACGGGAATTATCTGCGGGCTGTCGCCGCGGGCTGTGCCATGATCGCGCCTTATGAATCCTACTATGCCGGCGGACAGTGTGACAGTACGGTCCGGGTGGAACCTGTCAATACTTTTCAGTTCCAAGTGGAGGACGGCGGCAGGAAAGTCCGGACGACCCTGCCGGATTTTACGCCGTATCTGCGTTTTACGGTTCATAAAAAAGAGGATTCCCGTCTGGTAACTGTGTTCAATTATCATTCGACCGAACCCCTGCTGGCGCGCATTTCACTGCCGGAACTGGCTCCGGGCAAAGGCTGGCAGGCGGGCGGGAAAGCCGGAAAACTGACGGACGTCAATCCTGCCGAAGGATTTCTGGCGGAAATTCCGGCGGGGACCGTGCGGCAGTTTGAGGTTACCCGGAATGAAATACGGACTCCGGTTCTGCTGAACGCCGCGAAGCTGGAAAAGAAACTGGCGGATTTCCGGACGCGCAGCAGCGCCTTCGGCAAATTCCGGAACCAGCAGGAAGGTAAGGCTTTTGCCGGTTGGGGTGTTTTGCCGGACAGCAGTTCGCCGATGCTGAAACTGGCATACGGAAACCGGAGCATTTATATTGACCCGAACCGCAGCGGCGTCATTTCCGGCTGCCGGATTGATGATGTGGAAGACATCCTTGCCGACTCCAGCCGGGGCTTCCTGGATGAATTGAAACTGTATGGTTTTGACGGATCATTACTCTTTGATGTCAAGGATATTAAGATTATTGACGGAAAACCGACGGTGCGAATGACGGCAGTGGTTCCGGCTTCGGAAAATGCTGATATGGATTCGGTTTCCCCTGCCGGAATGCAGGTGGAAAAAACCGTCAGTCTGGAAAATGACGGAAAGACAATCCGTTCCGTTTATGTGCTGAAAAATCCGGCTGATTCCGCTCATGTCGTCCGGAGCGGTTTCCGTCTGCGGAATTTCCCGCGGCTCGGCGCGTCATGGAATACGGGAAAGGCGTTAAGTTCCTTCTGGCGGATGGAAATGAACGGTCCTGACGGAGAGTTTGCATTCCTTAATCCGCCCAATGCGGACAATCTGATCCTGACGGCAGGAGCGGCCGTTCCCGGCGGTTTGTCCGGCGCGGTTTTCCCGCAGCGTTGTTCCGGCGGTTCCGCCAGACTGTGTGCGGAATATGACGGACAGAAAATGCAGTTGGCGATGGAGCTTCTGCCGCGCGGTGAAAGTGCCGGGTTCCTGTGCTGGTGGGGACGCAATTCCGCTTCCACGCTGGAGCCGCTGACCACGGAAAAGATTCTGCGGCCGGGCGAAAGCCGGACCATCACTTCTGTGATCAATATCCCCTGATGGTTTTCTGCCGTTCCGTTCCCTGAGGAACCGTATGAAAGTGTAATGAGGCAGACTGCGAATAATGGCAGTCTGCTTTTTTCTTTGGTGTGATCGGCTGTCTTTTTTTTAAGTCCGCTGTCAGTATTCCAGCAGTTCCAGCGGACTGCATTTCAGCGCTTCCGCATACTTTTTGGCAATCCGGATCGTCCGGATTCCCGTTTGGCAAATCCGGTTGACCGTTTTATATTTGATTCTTGTGATTCTGGCAATTTCAGCCTGCGTAGTTCCCTTTGCATCGATCATAGCTTTCAACCGGCTCATATTTTTCTGCCTCCTATGTTTTTAAGCATATACATGTCTATATTAAAATATATGGATTAATCCATATTTTCAAGTAAAAATCCAAAAAAAAATGGAATTTTTTTGGGTTCCGCTATAAATTATCTAAAAAAAAATGGACATCGGGGCAAAAAAAAATGGACATCGGCAAGTATCTGAAGCAATCCCTGAAACGGGCAATCAAAACCGCGGGGAACATGAAAAAACTGGCGGAAAACCGCAGCATGGACTACTCGACAATCAACCGCTTCAACAGCGGTTCCAATGCCATTGAGAACATGCCGGTAAAAACATTGATAAAGCTGTTTCCGGAATTGAGAATTTATTGTTTTACCGACGATTTGCCGGCGGAGCCGTATTCTCCGGGCATACAGGATTCGGATATCCTCGGTGAACTTGCCGCAACAGTGCATCGGCTTTCACCGAAAGAAAAACTGAGGCTTCTGTCCATGGTCGCCCGGAATTTCGGTGAAAAAACAACGGGAATGTGATTTTTCAGAAAAACAGAAACTCGTAACATAGGAGAGAAAGAATTGAACAATCCGAAAAAGGTATTTGTGAGCGGATGCTACGACATGCTGCACAGCGGACACGTCGCTTTTTTTCAGGAAGCGGCGGCTCTGGGCGATCTGTACGTCGGGCTGGGATCGGATAAAACCATCTGGGAACTGAAAAACCGCAAAACGATCAATTCCGATGCGGAACGGCTCTACATGGTCAAATCCATCCGTTATGTGAAAGATGCGTGGATCAATTCCGGCAGCGGAATCATGGACTTTGAAAAAGAAGTCATCGCGTTGAAACCGGACATCTTTTTTGTCAACACGGACGGCTTCACCCCCGCCAAGGAAGCGTTCTGCAAAAAGTACGGCATAGAACTGGTGGTCAGCAGCCGGAAGCCCTACGAAGGCCTGCCGGTCCGGTCCACTACATCCATCCGGAAAGAATGCTACATTCCGTACCGCGTGGAACTCTGCGGCGGCTGGATGGATCAGCCGTTCATCAATAAATTTTTCCCCGGACCGGTCATCACTCTGCAGATTGAGCCGACCTGCGAATTCAACAACCGCAGCGGCATGGCGACCAGTTCCCGCAAAAAAGCCATCGAACTGTGGCAGACCCAGATTCCGCTGGGCGACCGCGAACAGCTGGCGAAAATGCTGTTCTGCGTGGACAATCCGCCGGGGACGGTCAACATCAGCGGCGCACAGGATCAGCTGGGAATCCTGATGCCGGGTCTCAACAAACTGAATTTCAATAACAGCTACTGGCCGCATTCCATAGAGTCAGACTGTACGGAGGAAACCCTGAATTATGTGCAGGAGCACCTGTACCTGATGCCGTTGAAACCGCGTCTCAACGGCTATGATGTGTTTGCCAACAAGAATGTGAATCCGGAGTCCATCAAAAAACTGGCGGCTTCTGCGGAAGTCTGCTGGAAAGCCATCAAATACCGCGATACACGCGCCTGGGGCGAAGCCACTTCGCGCTGTCTGGATGCTCAGCTGGAGATGTTCCCCAGCATGGCGACGGATGAGCTGCTGGAAATGCGGAAGCGGTACGAGAAACAGATTTACGGCTGCAAGCTGACCGGCGCGGGCGGCGGAGGTTACCTGATCATGGTTTCCGACGAACCGGTGGAACATGCACTGAAAATCATTCCTTCCGCCATCTGAAAAATATTTAAAATGAAAAAACGGTTCCGAATGCAATTTCCGGAACCGTTTTTTGAATCCGAAACGGATTACTGGGCGATGGCTTCCGCCGGGCAGCCCGCGACACAGGCACCGCAGTCGATGCACTTGCTGTCATCAACAGACGCTTTGCCGTCGTTCATGGAAATCGCTTCCACCGGGCAGGTTCCGACGCAGGCTTCGCAGCCCACACATTTTTCTCCGTCAACTTTTGCAGCCATGATAAAATCCTCCTTTTTTAAGATCCGGGCGGCATCATGCTTTTTAGCCGTCCTAAAATCCAGTAAGATAGCCTGTCAAACGCGGAAGGTCAAGCCGCATTTGTAAATTTTCCTGCTTTTTCAACGAAAAACCAACAGAATCCGCCGTTGTCATCCAGATGACAGACCATTTCCCGGCGCATTTGTTTCAGAGAATTGCGGAATATCTTTCCGCGGCTGTTGCATTCCGGATTTGCCATGTTATATTGATGAAAACATTGGTTCACGACGGATGAGGAGACTTCCATTATGTATGATTATCACATTCACATGTATTCCGGTCCCGGCGATACACCGCAGGAATTTTTACGCAGAACCGCAGAAGCCGGAGTAACCGGCGGCGGGATCATCAGTCCGCAGCCGCTGGGATATAGCCGTGTGGAAGGGGCGGATCAGCGCTGGGAAAGTTTGCTGGACTGCCTGCTGGAATTTACTTCGCAGACACCGGCTTTCCGTCCGGTCTTTTGGATAGACCCGACGGATGCGGATATTGAACGGCAGATCCGTACTGCGGCGGAGCGCGGAGCTGCCGGATTCAAGATCATCTGCAATCACTTTTTCCCGAAAGATGTGCTGAAACCGCTGACACAGATTGCCGAAACGGGACTGCCGGTCAACTTTCATTGCGGCATTCTTTACAGTACCCACCCGGCGGCGGAATTCAACCGGCCCGCCGCGTTTGAGTGTCTGATGGAACTCAAAGGACTGCGGTTTTCCCTGGCTCATGCCGGCTGGCCATGGACGGATGAATTCAATTCCATCATCGGAGAATTTTTCTGGGGAGCCAACAATGTGGATGTGTACGTTGACCTGACTCCGGGAACTCCGCTGGTCTACCGGGAGTCGGTTCTGCGGCGTCTTTATCTCTGCGGCTTCTCCAAACTCAAAACCCATATTCTGTGGGGCACCGACAAATCAACGAACCATTATGATTCCGCTTTTGCGGCGAATCTGATCCGGATTGACCGCGGAATTCTGGAAGGAATCGACCGGGATGCCAATCTTTACCGGCCGCCTTCCTATGCACCGAATGATTTCAGCGATGCCGGAGAGCTGCTGTTTCACCGGAATATGGAAACTTTTTTTCAGAAGAAGTCCTGACGGCGCCTGATCTGTTTACAAAAATGTAAGAAGCGGAATGATTATCTTACATTTTTGTTATCCATTTTCTGTTTTGGCGGCAGCGGAGAACCGGATTTGTCCTGACAACTCATTCTGTTTTTGAGGAAAACAAACGGGTGAATCTTCGGTTTCTGCAAACCTGGCATGATTTATGCTTAATCGGGTGCTGTGGTTTTTTCTAACTAAGGAGTGTGGATCATGCTGGAAAATCAACAGGAGAATCAGGGGAACGCCCGACAGCGTTTCCAACAGGTGCCGCCCGATCAGGGGCTTTACAGTTTTCTGAATGAACATGATGCCTGCGGCGTCGGGCTGGTTGCCAGCCTTGACAACAAATCGTCGCATGACATTGTGGAGATGGGCATTACCGTATTGAAACGGCTGATGCACCGCGGGGCGTCCGGATGCGATCCTGAAACCGGCGACGGCGCGGGGATGCTCTGTGCCATTCCTGACGCGTTTTTCCGCAAGAGCCTGCCGGTTCCGCTGCCCAAGCCCGGCAAATACGCGGTCATGATGCTGTTCGGCGGAGAACATGAGGAGTCCGTTCTGGAAAGTCTGGTTACGTCCGAAGGCGGACGCATTCTCTACTGGCGCAATGTTCCGGTCAATCCGGACGCCATCGGCAAAACCGCGCGGCAGAGCTGTCCTCTGATCCGTCAGGTTTTCATCGGCGGACAGGATTTCCCCGATCAGGCGGCTTTTGAACGCAAGCTGTTCGTGATGCGCCGTCTGATTGAAAAGCGACTGCCCTCCTGCTGCATTCCCAGCTGTTCCAGCCGCAGCATTGTTTATAAAGGCCTGCTGCTGGCGACACAGATCGACCGTTTCTATCTGGATTTGAACGATCCCGATTTCAAGAGTCCGCTGGCGCTGGTGCATCAGCGTTACAGCACCAACACGTTCCCGACCTGGAAGCTGGCGCATCCTTTCCGTTATCTGGCACACAACGGGGAGATCAACACTCTGCGCGGCAATCTGAATCAGCTTGCCAGTCGGGAAAAATTTCTGAAGAGTCAGCTGCTCGGTTCCGATATGGAAAAGCTGCTGCCGCTGATCGAACCCGGTCAGAGCGATTCCGCATGTCTGGACAACATGTTTGAACTGCTGGTTGCCGCGGGACGTTCCCTGCCGCACGCCATGCTCATGCTGATTCCGCAGGCGTGGGGTGTCAATTATCATCTCGGCCGCGACGTGCGCGGATTCTTCGATTATCATTCGGCTCTGATGGAGCCGTGGGACGGTCCTGCCGCCGTGACATTTTCGGACGGCGTCAACGCCGGAGCTTTGCTGGACCGCAATGGACTGCGTCCTGCCCGTTACACACTGACCAAGGACAATCTGTTTGTGCTGGCTTCGGAAACCGGCGTGCTGGATATTCCATCATCTGATGTGGTGCGCAAAGGACGGCTCAAACCTGGTGAGATGATTTACTGCGATCTGGAACATCACCGTCTGGTTTTTGATGCCGAACTCAAGAATGACGCCGCGCGCAGCAAACCGTACCGCCGCTGGGCGGAAGAAAGCAAGATCACGGTTCACGGACTGTTTGATTCGATCAATCCTTCGGAAGTTCCGGAACACCTGAGCTACCGGCAGAGTCTGTTCGGCTGGTCGCGTGAAGATGTGGACATGCTGGTCAAAGTCATGGCAGCCACCGGACACGAACCGACCGGCTCCATGGGCAATGACGCCGCGCTGGCGGTTCTGTCTGAAAAGCCTCAGCTGCTTTACGGGTATTTCAAACAGCTGTTTGCGCAGGTCACCAATCCTCCGATTGACCCGATCCGCGAAGAGCTGGTCATGAGTCTGACTACTTATATCGGCAACCAGGGCAATATTCTGGAAGAAGCCCCGCTGGATCACAAGCTCATCAAACTGCCGCGTCCGATTCTGACAGATGAAGACCTGCGTCGTCTGAGCGCCCTGCAGGACGGCATTTTCTCGGCAGTTACGCTGCCGCTGACCTGGACCGGCAGTCTGGAAAAAGGTGTGGAACAGCTTGAACAGGCGGCACTGGACAATGTCCGCGCCGGAAAGAACATTCTGATTCTGAGCGACCGGGAAATCAAGGAAGGCGAAATGCCGATCCCCGCATTGCTGGGTGCGGCGGCTGTCAACGGTGTCCTGCGTGATGCCGGCTTGCGGCCTCCGGTGGGCATCATTGTGCAGTCCGGTGAAATCCGTGAAATCATGCACTATGCATTGCTGCTCGGGTTCGGCGCAACCGCCATCAACCCGTATCTGGCACTGGAAACCGTAAGCCGTCTGTGTGCAGACGGTCTGATCGAACCGGATCCTGCCGCCGCCGCTGCCAATTATCTCAATGCCGTGGACAAGGGACTGCTGAAAGTCATGTCCAAGATGGGTATTTCGACTCTGCGCAGCTACCGTTCCGCGCAGATTTTTGAAGCCGTCGGCATTGACCGCAGCGTGATCGACAAATATTTCCCCGGCACGGCGTCGCGCATCGGCGGCATCAAAATCGGGGATATTGAAAATGAAATCCGCACCCGCTGTGAAAATGCCCGTGCCGGACTGCTGCCTTCCGGAGGACAGTACAAATTCCGCAAGGACGGAGAAAATCATCTGTGGAATCCGGATACACTTGCGCTGTTCCGTCAGGCGGTGCAAGGCAACGACCCGGAAAAATACAGACAGTATGCGAAGTATATCAACGATCAGGCGACGCATCTCTGCACGCTGCGCGGTCTGTTTGAATTTGCACCGACACAGAGCATTCCGCTGGAAGAAGTGGAAAGCGTGGAATCCATTCTGAAACGCTTTGTTTCCGGCGCCATGTCCCTGGGGTCGCTGAGTCCGGAAGCGCACGAAGCCATTGCGATTGCCATGAACTCCATCGGAGCAATGAGCAACTGCGGGGAAGGCGGCGAAGATCCGGAACGCTCCAAGCCCGGACCGCACGGTGAAAACCGCAGCAGTGCAATCCGTCAGGTTGCCAGCGGACGTTTCGGCGTTACGATTGATTATCTGGCACATGCGCGCGATATTCAGATCAAGATGGCGCAGGGCGCGAAACCGGGCGAAGGCGGACAGCTGCCCGGCCACAAAGTCGATGAAGCGATTGCGCGGGTGCGTCATGCCACTCCGCATGTTACACTGATTTCGCCGCCGCCGCATCATGACATCTATTCCATTGAGGATCTGGCGCAGCTGATCTACGATTTGCGCAACTCCAATCCGGAAGCGCGTATTTCCGTGAAACTGGTTTCCGAAGTGGGCGTCGGCACCATTGCCGCCGGTGTGGCGAAAGGTCATGCCGATGTGATTCTGATCAGCGGTCATGACGGCGGAACCGGAGCTTCTCCGCTGACCAGCATCAAGCACGCCGGTCTGCCGTGGGAACTCGGTATTGCGGAAGCTCAGCAGACACTGGTTCTGAACCATCTGCGCGGCAATGTCCGGCTTCAGGTGGATGGTCAGCTCAAGACCGGCCGCGATGTGATTATCGGCGCGCTGCTGGGCGCAGAGGAATTCGGATTCGCCACCACTCTGCTGGTCTGTCTCGGCTGCGTCATGATGCGCAAGTGCCATGAAAACAGCTGTCCGGTGGGGGTTGCCACGCAGGATCCCGAACTGCGGAAATGTTTCCGCGGCAAACCGGAATACATTGTCAATTTCCTCCGCTTCCTGGCGCAGGAAGTCCGGGAATATCTGGCACAGCTCGGTCTGCATTCGCTGGATGAAGCGATCGGACGTTCCGACCTGCTCAAGATGAACAAAGCCATAGAGTTCTACAAGACCAGAAATCTGGATTTCTCCGCGATTTTCACCAAAGTGAACGGAGATACGGTGCGTTCGGAAAACAAGAAGCAGGTTCTGGAAAACTACGACCGCGAATTCCTGCTGCCGGCATTAAAGGAAACGCTGGAAAGCGGCAAGAAGGCTTCCTTGAACTGCACGGTCTGCAACCGCAACCGTACTGTCGGCACGGAACTTTCTTGCCGGCTGGTCCGGAAATTCGGTTCGCAGGGACTCCCCGACGATACGGTCAAAGTGCATTTTACCGGATGTGCCGGACAGAGCTTCGGCGCGTTTCTGGTGCATGGTGTCACTTTCGAACTGGAAGGCGAAGCCAATGACTTTGTCGGCAAGGGCATCTCCGGCGGCAAGATCATTATCCGTGCGCCGAAGAATGCCGGATTCATTCCGGAAAACAACGTGATTGCGGGCAACGTGATCGGATACGGCGGCACGTCCGGAAAGATATTCCTGAACGGACAGGCGGGTGAACGTTTTGCCATCCGCAACAGCGGTTTCACTGCCGTGGTGGAAGGCGTGGGCGACCACGGATGCGAATACATGACCGGCGGCAGGGTGGTTGTTCTGGGCCCGACCGGCGTCAACTTCGGTGCAGGTATGACCGGCGGTCTGGCGTATGTGCTGGATGACTCCAACGATTTCGACCTGCGCTGTAACGTCGGCACCATCGACCTGGAAAGTGTGCTGAGCGGCTCGGCGGATGAAGCGGAACTGCTGTCGCTGATCCGGGAGCATCTGGAAGCGACCGGAAGCCCGAAGGCGGCTGCCATCCTGAAAGACTGGGTCAACCTGCGTTCGCGCTTCGTGAAAGTCATCCCGGTGGAATACCGGCATGTGCTGGCCGCTGCGGCCGGAAAGGAGAATTGAACAATGAACAGCAAGAGCAGATATCCGTTTTTGAGTGTGGAAAGACTTGGTCATATCTATCGTCCGATCCGGGAACGGGTCAAGGATTTCAAGGAAGTGGAAATGCCTGTGGAGGAAAACGAAATCCGTCAGCAGGCGTCCCGCTGCATGAACTGCGGCATTCCGTTCTGCCACGGCAAGGGCTGTCCGCTGGGCAATCTGATTCCGGACATGAACGATGCGGTGAACCGCGGCGATTACCGGCTGGCATGGAGCATTCTGTCTTCCACCAGTCCGTTCCCTGAATTCACCAGCCGGATCTGTCCGGCGCTTTGCGAAGGCAGCTGCACGGAAGGAATCGAACGTGAGCCCGTCATGGTGCGTCAGATTGAAAAACGCGTGGTGGAAAATGCCTATGCGCAGGGCTGGGTCAAACCCGCAGTTCCGGAAAAACGCAATGGAAAAAAAGTCTTCATCATTGGTGCCGGTCCTGCCGGATTGGCAGCCGCCAACCGCCTGAATCAGGCTGGATTCGAAGTTACAGTATATGAGAAAAATCTGAATCCCGGCGGACTGCTCCGTTACGGCATTCCGGATTTCAAACTGGCGAAAACGGTGGTGGAACGCCGTATCCGTCTGCTGAAGGAAGCCGGCATCCATTTTGTCTGCGGTACAGCGGTCGGCATGGATGTTTCGGCGGAATATCTGCGGAAACGCTGTGATGCGCTGCTGATTACCAACGGCACTCCGGTTCCGCGGAATCTGCCGATTCCCGGACGTGAATTCGCTGGAATTCATTTTGCGCTGGAACTGCTTCAGGGACAGAACCGGCTCTGTTCCGGTGAATGCCGGGAATGGCCGGTTTCCGCACGGAACAAAAAAGTTCTGGTGATCGGCGGCGGCGATACCGGCAGCGATTGTGTCGGCACTTCGACCCGGCAGGGGGCTTTGAGCGTGACGCAGATCGAAATCATGCCGCGTCCGCCGGAAAAACGTTCTCCGTCCACCCCGTGGCCGGAATGGCCTTATCTGCTGCGGACCAGTTCCAGCCACGAGGAAGGGTGTGTCCGCCGCTGGAATCTGGCAAGCAAACGGTTCCTGGAAAAAGACGGCAAAGTCTGCGGCGTGGAAGTGGTTCCGGTGGAATGGGAACTTTCCCCGCAGGGCAAACCGCTGAAATTCCATGAAGCCGCCGGAGCGAAGCCGGAAATCATTGAAGCGGATCTGGTACTGCTGGCAATGGGTTTCCTGCGCAGAGACCGTGCCGCGGGGCTGGCGGATTTCCAGCTGGAGGATGTCCCGGAGGTTTTTGTGGCGGGCGATGCTGCAAACGGACCGTCTCTGGTGGTCCGTGCCATCGTGGACGGCATGAAGGCAGCAGACCGGATTCAGCAGTTTTTGTCGTGAAAAATTAAACTTTTTCACAGAAAAACATAAAAAAATGAAATAACGGCTTGCAATTTGCCGGAACGTTGTTATATTAATTGTCTCTATGTCGCTGGATATAACGATGTTCGGCGGCGGAGAGACAAGCAGGAACAACGGGTCGGCGGATTTTCTGCCGGCTGTTCGATAAACAGGATGAGCATAAGGTAAAATCCACAATGGTCAAAATCAGACTGAAAAAAACTGGTGCGAAGAACTGGATCAGCTTCCGCGTGGTCGCGACGGATATCCGTTCTTCCCGTGACGGCTACACACTTGAAACCCTCGGCTTCTATGATCCGAAACAGAGCAACGAGAAGGTCAATGTCGAACGCATCGAATACTGGCTTTCCCAGGGCGCTCAGATGAGCGACACGGTTGCGGACATCTACAAACGCGCGAAAGACGGCAAGTCCAAAGTTCGCGGCGCGGCAGATCCCTACACCAAGAAGAAAAACTTTAAGAAGGGTGCGGCGGCTGAAGCCCAGGCTTGAGCTTTTTCCGGAAAAATGAAAGCCGCCTTTCCAATAGGATTCATTCGGAAGGGAAGTGCGGCCTGATCAATTCGGAACGCTGTATTCTGGAGATTTGTATTGTGGCTATCATGACGTTTATCAAGAAGCTGTTCGGCGGCGATGTGGAAAATCATTCCGCTCCAGTTTCTGAAAAGACAGCAGAATGTGCCGGAAACGCCGGAGCGAACGGGCGTCCCGTTACACTCAAGGATCTGGAAGGATTCGTGAATTACGTGGTCTGTGCTCTCGTCGATTATCCCGATGAGGTGCATGTTTCCACCAAAAACGAAAACGACGATAATGTGATCTGGATCTCCTGCAGAAAAGAAGATACCGGAAAAATCATCGGCAAAAAGGGGAAAACGATCATTGCTTTGCGTGCCCTGGTTGCCGGTGCTGCCGGAAGAATGCAGAACCGGGTCAAAGTTGAGGTGGCGGACTGAGACTGCGGATTGACATTGTCACCCTTTTTCCGGAAATCTTCTTCGGGCCGCTGGGTTCCAGTATCGTGGGACGGGCCATACGGGAAAACCGGGTCTCAGTCAATGCGGTGAATCTCAGAGATTTTACGCACGACAAGCGGCAGACTGTGGACGACAAGCCGTTCGGCGGCGGTCCCGGTATGCTGATGAAACCCGAACCGCTTTTCGAAGCGGTCGAGTTTCTCAGAACGAAAGAATCAAAGGTGATCCTGACCGGTCCCCGCGGCGAGCGTTTCTCTCAGCAGATTGCCGCAGAACTGGCGCAGGAAAAACATTTGATTTTCATATGCGGACATTATGAAGGCGTGGATGAACGGGTGCGGACGCATCTCGCGGATCGGGAAATTTCGATCGGAGATTATGTCCTCACCAGCGGGAATCTCCCTGCCATGGTAATGTGCGATGCAGTGGTGAGACTTCTGCCGGGAGCGCTTGGATGCGGTGATTCCGATGCGGATGAATCTTTTTCCACTGAATCGGGATTCCTGGAATATCCGCAGTATACCCGGCCCGCGGAGTTCCGCGGCTGGCAAGTTCCGGATGTGCTGTTGTCCGGACACCATGAACGGGTGGAAGAATGGCGCAGAAACGAGGCGTTTCTTGAAACGGCAAGAAAACGTCCCGACCTGCTGGAAAAGAAATCAAATTCGGAGGATTGATAATATGAGTAACGTGATTGACAAAATCGAAAAATTGCAGTGCCGGCAGGATATTCCTGATTTCAAAGTCGGCGACACCGTCAAAGTTTACAACAAGATCGTGGAAGGTTCCACGGAACGTATCCAGATGTTCGCCGGCGTGGTGATTGCCCGCAAAGGCAGCGGCATCCGTGAAACGTTCACCGTCCGCCGTGTCGCTTTCGGTATCGGCGTCGAAAGAGTGTTCCCGCTGAACACCCCGCGTATCGACCACATCGAAGTCGATCGCAAGGGCCGCGTCCGCCGCGCCAAACTGTATTACCTCCGCGACAAAATCGGCAAGAGTGCCAAAGTCAAAGAAATGAAATACAACGCCTGATTCAGTCATGGTCAAGCGTGCTGCCGGGAGTCGGAATAAAACGGTTCCCGGAAAAACTGAACTCCTCGCCTTTGAACAGATCAAATGGAACGAGGGGTTTTCTTTTGTGGCTGGGGTGGACGAAGCCGGACGCGGCTGCATGGCGGGTCCGGTGGTGGCTGGCGCAGTGATTTTCACGGATCCGGAACGGATTCCGGAGGGGATTCATGATTCCAAGCAGATGACGCATGAAGCCCGGATGGCGGTGCGGGAAAAACTGCTGACGGAACCTTCGGTGCTGTGGGCTGTCGGAGAAGTTCAGGCGGATGAAATTGACCGCATCAACATTCTGCAGGCAACCTGGAAGGCTATGCGTCTGGCTCTGGCAGGTCTGCGGCAGGTTCAGTTTGCTCTGGTGGACGGCAATCCGGTGAAAGGTCTGCCGGTTCCGTCGCTTTCCGTGGTGAAAGGCGATGCCAGGTCTCTGTCGATCGGGGCGGCGAGCATTCTGGCGAAAACGCACCGGGATCTGCTGATGGAAAAGTATGCGGCGGAGTACCCGCAGTATGGTTTTGACGTGCATAAAGGGTACTGCACGGCGGCTCATATTGAAGCGGTGAAGAAGTATGGACCATGCCCGATACACCGTCTGACCTATGCGCCGATCCGGGAAATATTGAATCCTCCGGAACAGATTCAGCCGGAATTGTTTTAAAAAAATGTGTTTTTTCTTCAGAAACAGGGTTTTAAATTTGAAACTGGGGAAAGATGCGGTATATTAATAGGCTTTAAGACTGTAAAATTCAGAATTAAAACCATAACCAAAGTTCAGGAGTAGTCTTATGTATGCAGTGATCGCCACTGGCGGAAAACAGTTCAAAGTGCAGGAACAGGACATCGTGACGATGGAACGTCTTGAAGGTGAAGCGGGTGCGAAAGTCTCTTTCACCGAAGTTCTTGCAGTCGGAGAAGGTGCCAATCTGAAAATGGGTTCCCCCCTTGTGGAAGGTGCCAAAGTGGAAGGTGAAATCGTTGAACAGCTTCGCGGCCCGAAACTGATCGCGTTCAAAATGAAACGCCGCAAAGGCTATCGCCGCCGCAAAGGTCACAGACAGGAACTGACCAAGGTCAAAATCACCTCCATTGCCTGATCAGGAGGCATGAAATGAAATACGATTCCAACGGAGCGCTGCTGTCCACGGAAATTCCGGGACTGCCGGAACCGCATCGCGGAAAAGTCCGCGATATTTATGATTTGGGCGACAGTCTGCTGTTTGTGGCGACTGACCGGATCAGTGCGTTTGACTGTGTCATGCCGAACGGCATTCCCGACAAGGGACGTGTTCTGACGGCTATGTCGCTGTTCTGGTTCGATTTCCTGTCCTGGATGCCGAATCATATTCTCTGCTCGGATGTGGCGGATTTTCCGTCCTCACTGAAAAGCGTTGCCAAGGATCTTGACGGACGTTCTCTGATCGTCAAAAAAGCCAAGACCATTCCGTTGGAATGTATTGTCCGCGGTTATCTGATCGGCAGCGGATGGAAGTCCTACAAGGAATGCGGCAAAGTCTGCGGCATTCCGCTTCCTCCGGGTTATCAGATGGCGCAGAAGCTGGAACAGCCGCTGTTCACTCCGTCGACCAAGGCGGATTCCGGACACGACGAAAACATCAGCTTTGAAACAGCCTGTGAGCTGATCGGCAAAGAAAAAGCACAGAAAGTAGCAGACTGCACTCTGCGGATTTACAAAGAAGCAGCGGCTTATGCGGAAAAATGCGGCATCATTCTGGCGGACACCAAATTCGAATTCGGTGAACTGGATGGAGAAATCATCCTGATTGACGAAGTCCTTACGCCGGATTCCAGCCGGTTCTGGCCGAAAGATGAATATCGTGTCAATTGCAGTCCGCCGAGTCTGGACAAACAGTTTGTCCGTGATTATCTGGAAAGTCTGGACTGGGACAAGACGCCGCCTGCGCCCGAACTTCCGCAGGAAATCGTGCTGAAAACGCGCGACAAATATTTGAGTGCGCTGAAGGCATTGAGCGGAAAAACGCTGGCCTGAGGCAGCTGAACTATTTCATTTTCGTTCCGGAGCTTGACTGTATGTGATATGGCCAATCTCCGGTTCTTTTTTATGTACAAGGATGTTTTCTGTTATGAGCAGCAAAAAGACCCCGCCACCGCCGTCGGTTGTCGGAATTGTGGAATCGCATGATTTCAGTTTCGGGCAGACCGCCGAAGATGCACTGAAGCTGGACTGCGGACGCTCTTTGCGTTCCGTCAATATCCGTTATGAAACCTACGGCAAGCTCAATGCCGACCGTTCCAATGCCATTCTGGTGGAACATGCCCTGACCGGCGATGCACATCTGGCAGGTTATCATTCTGAAAATGACCGCAAGCCCGGCTGGTGGGATGCGATGGTCGGTCCCGGCCGTCCGTTTGACACCGACAAGTATTTCATTATCTGCAGCAATATTCTGGGGGGCTGTTCGGGTTCCACGGGACCGAGTTCCATTAATCCGGACACAGGGGAACCTTACCGGATGAATTTTCCGGTGATTACCATTGCCGACATGGTGCGGGCACAGAAACGGCTGATCGATCATCTGGGAATCCGGAAACTGCTGGCAGTGGTCGGCGGTTCCATGGGCGGTATGCTGGCCTGTCAATGGCCGATTCTGTATCCGGATATGGTCGGCAGTGTGGCGGCGATCGCCACTGCGATTCAGATCACGGCGCAGTCCATTGCGTTCAACTGGGTCGGGCGCGAAGCCATCATGGCGGATCCGGGCTGGAATCACGGCAATTATACGGAACAGCCGCAGAAGGGGCTTGCCATTGCGCGGATGCTGGCGCATATCACGTATCTGAGTGATGAATCCATGAGCAATAAATTCGGACGTGCTCTGCAGTCGGCTACGGATTATTCGTTCAATTTTTCTTCGGACTTCCGGGTGGAAAGCTACCTGAATCATCAGGGCAACTGTTTTGTGGAACGTTTCGACGCCAATTCATACCTTTACATCACGCGCGCCATTGATTATTTTGATGTGTCGGTCAATGCCGGGGGTGATTACCGCAAGGCGTTTGAGCCGGTGAAATGTCCGTTCCTGGTGGTTTCGTTTTCGAGCGACTGGCTGTTTCCGGAATATCATTCCCGCGGTTTGGCGCGGATTCTGCTGGAAAACGGCAATGACGTAACGTTCTGCAACATTCAGTCCGGCTACGGTCATGACGCTTTTCTGCTGGAGTATGAAACGCTCGGCAAGCTGATGACCGGATTTCTCACCAATGTTTCACAGGAGGTGCGTCCATGACGATGGGTTTGAAATTGAAGGAAGCGGACGCCCTGATTGCCCGTTCCGACCTGAATGCAATTGCGGCAATGATTCCGATGCAGGCAAAAATCATGGACCTGGGCTGCGGTTCGGGACGTCTGCTGAAAGCCTTGAAGACATTACGCAATGCGAAAATCATGGGCGTCGAACGCGATCAGGACAAAATCATTGAATGCGCGCGGCGCGGTGTGCCGGTGGTGCAGGCTGACCTGGACGAACAGCTCTGCGACATCCCGGACAACAGCTATGATTATGTTATTCTGAGCCGGACTCTTCAAACGGTGAAACATCCGGACGTTCTGCTTTCGGAAATGCTCCGGATCGGCAGACACGGAATCATCAGTTACATGAATTTCGGGCAGATTGAAGCGCGGCTTCAGCTGCTGGCGGGCAACATGCCGGTAACCCGGAGTCTTCCGCTGAAATGGTATCAGAATGAAAACATTCATCCGGGAACGCTGGGCGACTTCCGTAATCTGTGCAAAGAACGGGGCATCCGGATTCTCAAGGAAATTCCGATTTCGCAGAAAGGCGATTTCCTGAAATATCTGACGCCGCTCTGGCCGAACCTGTTTGCATCCAACTGCATTTTCGTCATTTCCAAATGAGTGCGGTTCTGCATTCGTTTGCGCCGCTGGCGGGGGACGGCGCAAAAGTGCTGATTCTGGGATCCATGCCGGGGGAGGAATCCCAGCGTCAGCAGCAGTATTATGCCTACCGGTTCAATGCCTTCTGGCCGATCATGGAAGAGCTGTTCGGCATACCGCGCGAACAGCCGTATGCGGAACGCCTGGAACAGCTGAAGAATCATCATGTTGCGCTGTGGGATACACTGGCGGGATGTGAACGCGCCGGCAGTCTGGACTCCAGCATCCGTGCGCCGGAACCCAATGACATTGCCGGACTGCTGTCCCGCTATCCTTCGATTCATTCCGTATTTTGCAACGGGACTGCGGCGTTCCGTTTTCTGAAAAAATATCATTCCGGGTTGTTTCAGCGGAAAGATCTGGAGATAGTTCAGCTGCCTTCGACCAGTCCGGCTGCCGCACGCCTGCGCTTTGCGGAAAAACTGCAGGCGTGGGAAATTGTCCGGGAAAAAGTTTTACTCTGAATCCCGATTTCGTCCGGGGTGTGGGCCTTTTCTGAATTTTCCGCGGGGATTGCCCCGTTTGAAACCGGGTTTTCCGTCATGACTGTGCCGGAAATCCGCTTTTTTCTGCCGCCGGAATTTCTGTTCGAAACGGTGGACCCGTTCCTTTTTCGGCGGAACGCCTTCATTGGTTGGAACCGGAACGGCTTCCAGCTCGGTGCTGCCGAGAACTTCCACGATTTTTGCCGCTTCCACACCCGGTGCATTGATGTAAGTGTAGTTTTCCACACAGTCGATGTGTCCGAGCTGACATCCCTTGACGCCGGTCTGGCGGAAAATGAGTTCAAGGATTTCAGGGACAGTGATTCCGGTTTCCCGTCCGAGTTTGAGGCGGACGCGCGCGAAACTTTTGTATTCTTCGCTGCGTGCTTTCTGCGGCGAGAGTTCGTGATAATGCTGCGGGAGCAGTTCATCGCGGAACCGCATTTTCAGCATGGCAGCCAGCACTTCCGCCGGATGATCCGCCAGCGTCAGCAGTTCTTCGGCGAAAGAGAGATAGTCGGCATGTTCATTTTCGCCGATCATGCGGCAGATTTCCCCGGAGAAATGCTGTTTTCTTGCGGACAGCACCTGATCGACGGTGGGCGGAACACCTTTGGTGATGCTGATCCGGAGAGTTTTCTGAATCCGTCCGAGCTGATGAACTTCACCGGGAGTGACCAGCGTGATGGCAGTGCCGCGCTTGCCGGCGCGTCCGGTACGGCCGATGCGGTGAACATAGATTTCCGCGCTTTGCGGGATGGAGTAATTGATGACGTGGGTCAGATCGTTGATGTCAATGCCGCGAGCCGCCACATCCGTGGCGATCAGCAGATTGAATTTGCGTGCCTTGAACCCGTTGATGACGCGCAAACGCTGTGCCTGCGGGATGTCTCCGTGAAGCAGATCGACCTTGCAGCCGCGCGCCGCGAGCTGTTCCGCGAGTTCGTCCACATCGGTACGGGTCTTGCAGAACACCATGCCGTAAAGATCATCCTGAATATCAATCAGCCGGGAAAGGGCTTCGAGTTTCTGTTCGCGCCGTACCACGTAATAGAACTGGTCGGTCAGCTCGGTGGTGGCAGGCGTCTGTTGGGTCTGGGTGCGTACAATTTCATAATCCGGGCGCATGAACTGTTCCGCGATGGCAAGGATTTCCTTCGGCATGGTGGCGGAAAACATCAGCATCCGCTTGTCGGCGGGTGTCTGTTCCAGAATCTGGCGGATGTCGTCCACGAAACCCATGTCCAGCATTTCATCCGCTTCATCCAGCACTGCGAACTGCAGATGGTCGAGAATGAGTTTGCCGCGTTCGATGAGGTCAATGATGCGTCCGGGGGTGCCGATGACGATATCTACGCCCTCCTGAAGTTTTTTCAGCTGAACGCCGATATACTGTCCGCCGTAAAACGGGGCGATGCGCAGTCTGGAATCCCCTTGCAGTGAGTTGAGTTCCTCGGCGATCTGGATGGAAAGTTCGCGGGTGGGAGAAAGAATCAGAGCCTGCGGGAATTTTCCGCCGCCGTGAACGGTATCAATGACGGGAATGCCGAATGCCGCGGTTTTTCCGGTTCCGGTCTGAGCCTGTCCGACAACATCCTTTTCCCCTTTGAGCAGCAGCGGGATGGTGAGCTGCTGAATGGGAGATGGATTTTCAAAACCTTTTTTCTGCAGAGCCGCCAGAATGCACTCGGAAATGCCGAGCGCGCGAAAACCTTCAAGATTGTCCATAATATCCTTCAATAATATTGCCGTGATGCCGCTGATTCCATACTGAAAAGGAAAGCCTGTCGCCAACAGACGGAAGCCGCGGGGCGCAAATTCATCTTCAGGGGTTCCGTCCGGCCGCGAACGGAACGAACGCCGCGCGGTTCCGCGGGCGCATTCAGCCGGGTTTCGTCATAAAACCCGAAGAGAAGTAATATACACCCTGTCCGGGAAAATACCAGTGCCTGCAAGCCGTCTCCCGGAAAAAATTCTGAACCGGACATGCCGGTATGTTACACATTTCACATTTTTTGTGAAAACTCTGCTGCTGCCCGATGTTGATTCCGGTCCGCTTTGTGCTATAATATTACCGTAAAACAGAACGGAGCAGAGGATGACAGGTCAGGAAAAAGGAAACGGCAGAGTCAATATCCGGGCATTGGCACGGGAATTGAAAGTCAGCGCCATGACTCTGTACCGGGTGTTGAACAATGCTCCGACTGTACGGCAGGCGACCCGCGAGCGTGTGGTGGAAGCCTTGAACCGTCATGGTTTTTATGCACTCCGGCAGAACCGGAAAATCCGGATAACCTTTGATTTTTCGGATAACTGTTTTCAGCACCATTACGGAGCATTGCTGATGCAGCGGCTGTCGGCACGGGATTACAGCTGCTCGGTAACCGATCACCGGCAGCATTACGAAGGTTTTCTGGATGCAGCGGCGGAAAGCGACATTCTGGTTTTCTTTTCCCAGCCGCCTCCTGAAATTCTGACCGAGGCACGCCGGATTAATCCGGAGCTTTTCACGATCTGTCTGTACACCCGCTGTGGGGCGGACATCACCATTACTGCCGACAACACCCTGGGGGGCGAGATGGCGGCGGAATATCTGCACCGGATGGGGCATTCGCATGTGGCGGTTCTGCTGGCGTTGTCGCATCCGAGCCGGATGGAACGTTATCAGAGTTTCTATGCCCGGATGAAACTGCTGAATCCCCTCTGCCGGATCGACCCGATGGAAGAACAGTCCAGGCAAGGTATTTCCGGAACGATCCTGAATTATCTGCGGCAGACCGATACCCTGCCTACCTGTCTGTTCTTCCCTGCCGGCGGTTTCGCCCAGCTGTTTTTTGAAGAAGTTTCGGAGCAGCATCCGGAAATTTTTGAGCAATACAGTATCATGAGTTTTGACCGTCCCTGCGATTTCTGGCCGCAGCCGAAGGAAATCCGGGAATTTGACCGGATTGAATTCAAGGCGGATGACCTGCTGGACTGGACAGAGTACTACATCATCAACCGTCCGATGCTGAAAAACCGCACCCCGATCCACACATCCATCGGCACAACCCTGAAAGTGGTCGGCAGTGTCCGGAAACTGAATTCAGATGAAACTGCAGAAATGGCAGACAATCAATAATTCAAAAAAATCAGGAGGATTTTCATGACGGAGAAAAACTGGGAAAAACCGGGATGGGTTCTGACTTTTCATGATGAGTTTGACCGTCCGCAGCTGAACGACATGTACTGGTATCCGGCATACCGTTCGGGCAAGGAAGAGTATACCGCGCGTCTGGGACAGCCGCCGCGCTGGGTGGATCACAACGCATATTACGTGATTGAAGACAGTGTGCTGAAGCTGCGGATCAGCGATGATCTGCCGTTCCGTCCGAATAAAAGTCATCAGTGCGTCAGCTGCATCACTACGTCCGACCACCGGTTCGGAAGCAGTGAAAAAGAGTACCGGATTCTGGATAAATTCTCGCAGAAATACGGCTGGTTCGAGACCCGCTGCCGTATGCCGCGCGGCGAAGGACTGATGAGTGCGTTCTGGCTGCATCAGGTTGATCCGACCAAGCAGGAATTCCGTCCGGACGGAACCCGCAAGAGTGTTGAAGACGGGGCATTGGAAATCGACATCTTTGAATTGCAGGGACGTCATATCTCCGATCAGGAAAGCAAAGTTGACCTCAACGTTCATTTCACGGAAGATGCTCATTATCTGGAATCCGTGCCGGTGGATGCTTCCAGAGACTTTCATGTGTGGGCGATGGAATGGGAGGAAGGGCGGATTTCCTGGTATCTGGACGGAAAGGAAATCAAACGGTATGAAGGACCTACTCCACAGGAAAAAATGTTTGTCCTGATGGCTCTGTTCCAGTATTCCGGCTGGATTGGAAATATTGACCCGAATCTGAAATATCCGAAGGATTTCGAGGTGGACTATGTCCGCGTCTATGCCCGGAAATCCTGACGGACGCCGGCGGGCGGAACGGCTGGCGGTTCTGTCGTCCTGCTGCGGGATGCTGGGAGAGGTTACGCTGACCGACAGCGCAGTGATTCTGCTTTTTGCCGCCGCACTTGGCGCGGGGGAAATGCTGACGCTGCTGACGACTGCCGTTCTGCCGTTCATGAACGGACTGTGTGTGATTCCGATGGCGTTTCTGGTAACGCGCATCGGGGTTCGCCGTCTGATTTATTTTGCCTGCGGTTTTGCCGCGCTGGCATACGGTTTTGCGGCGGCGTCGCCCTGGTTCGGAACTGCCGCCATGCCGGTGCTGCTCGGCTCGATTCTCTGTTTTTCTTTCTGTCTGACCGGATTCATCGCCGGCTGGTTTCCTCTGGTGGATTCATTTCTGCTGCCGGAACGCCGTACTCTGTTTTTCGGAAGGATGCGTTTCGCTCACCAGCTGACCGCGGCGGGATTTCTGTTTCTGACCGGACTGCTGATCGGGCCGAAACCGCCGGTCAGTATGCTGCAGGGCATTCTGGTGGCTGCCGGATTGATCTTCATCGGCCGTGCGGCGGCGATTGCCCGGATGCCGCAGTTCCCGCTGCCGGAGCGGAAGGTCCGTTCTTTCCGGGAAGGCTTGCAGGAGGCGGTTTCCAACCGGAAGCTGGCGGGTTTTTCGCTTTACATTTTTCTGCTGAACATTGCCGCATACAGCACTGTGCCGCTGATGCTTCTGTATCTGAAAAAAGGTCTGCACGCTCCGGACAACCTGACGATGCTGGTATCTTCCTGTGTCTTGACTGGAATGCTGCTGGGATATATCGGCACGAATCCATTGCAGCGGAAAATCGGTTTGCGATGGACCTTTCTGCTGATTCACGGGACTCTGGCGGCAATCAACGTGCTGCTGTTTTTCCTGCGCGGTTCTGGTTGGTGTGTGTATGGCGCGGCGGCTCTGCTGCTGACGGTTTATTCTTTCATGCTGGCGGCGTCCGCAACGCTCTGTTCTTCGGAAATGCTGAAACTGGTTTCCCGCGGAAATAAAGTCATGTCCATGGCATTCTGCAGCGCGTTGACGTCCGGGGGAATGGGATTGTCGCGTCTGTTTTCCTCCCTGCTGCTGGGATCGGGCATTCTGTCGGCGGAATGGTTCATCGGGAACAGACGGTTCTGTCAGTATCAGACATTGCTTCTGCTGAATGCGGTTCTTTTCGTGCTGGCGGGATTTTTCCTGCTGCTGGTTCCCGCCGTACTGCACAAAAACAACACATAATGCCTGATTTTTCTGCGGAATGGCTTGTCATTTCCGGCGGATCACCGCGGATCACTGTTGTCATGATGCAGAAAACCGGATGACGCGATGACAGCATTCCGAGACCTGGCTTTCTCCTTTTTCCGGTATTCTTCCGGAGTGAGTCCGGTGCGTTCGCGCACGATCCGGCAGAGATATCCCGCGTATGGAATGCCGCATTCCGCCGCCACGGATTTGACCGGCAGAGCCGTTTCCCGCAGCAGGGCGAGCAGATGACTGATCCGCAGTTCGCGCAGATATTTCCCCGGCGACATGCCGGTCCGGGCGCGGACCAGCCGGTTCAAGGTGGTGCGGTGTATGCCCAGTTCCGCTGCCAGATTTTCGGCAGTCAGCTTTTCGCAGGACAGGTTTTCCTGTGCCAGAGTCATGAAATTCCGGACGGGATCATCCTGCACGGTTGCATGAAACGGACCGCCTGCCAGTGCGAGGATTTCCGCCGCCACGGCAACGGCATGACGTTGCGCATACGGTGTCCGTTCTTCCAGCAGCAGTTCCAGTTCCGTGAACAGCTTGACCGGACACTCGCCCGCGTAACGCGCTTTCTGTTCATATCCGTAGGCGCGCACAAAATCCGCCGATCCCGCGCCGTCCAGCGTGAACCAGTTGTAGTTCCAGATTTCCCCGATCGTCCGGTGCCGGTGTTCATCGCCGGGCAGGTGATAGAAGAAATCGCCTTCGCGCAGCCGGATCCGTTCTCCGTGCAGCAGGACTTCCCCCATGCCGCGGCGGGTCCAGAAAATCTGGGCAAACGGTTTCTTGTCCGGTGCGAATGATTCGCTCCAGGTGCGCAGACTTTCATTCGCTCCGGCGGAGCGGACGTGAAAAGGCAGCCGGATTCCCGGCAGGTTGTTTGGCACCGGACGGCTGATGATCGTGATTCTGCCCATAATCTGTGTGCTTCAAAATTATTATAAATACTTCGTTTTTATTATTTGTTTTTACTATAATCGCTTTATAGTAATATGCAAGAGGGACAATCCCTTAAAAATCCAAAAAAAGGAGATGTATCATGAAACGTTCGGAAGAAGTCCGCCGGATTCTGAGTCTTTCCACCGAAGAACTGGTGCGTGAAGCGCACGGTCAGCTGAAACTGTTTGAAACGCTGGATGAAGTGTATGACTTCCTGGCGGAGGAAATGGTCAATGAATTTGAAAAGGCGGCGAAAGGCGACCATATCGTCTCGTTCATCATGCCGGTCGGTCCCACGCAGCCGTACCGTCTGATGGCGGAAAAAATCAATTACCGCAGCCTGAGCCTGAAAAACGTCCGTTTCTTCTTCATGGATGAATATGTGGATGATGAAAAAGACGAACTGATTCCGATGACCAGTCCGCTGAGCTTCCGCGGTCAGATCGGACCTCTGCTGTTCAACCGGATCCGTCCGGAGCTGATGATGCCGAAGGAACAGATCATTTTCCCGACGCCGGAAAACATCAAGGACCTGCCGAAAATGATTGAAGACGCCGGCGGCATTGAAGTCTGCTACGGCGGAATCGGCATTCACGGCCATGTGGCGTTCAACGAACCGGGACCCGGCGTCAAGGATTCCAACCCGCGCATTCTGGAAATCAACGAATTCACCCGCACGATCGACTCCACCCGTCACTGTGGCGTCGCCGGCAACCTGGAAAACTTCCCGCGCCGCGCCATCACCATGGGCATGAAACAGTGTCTGGCTGCCCGCCGTATGCTGCTCATGACCCGCAACGAAACGACCGCGTATCTCTGGGCAAACACGATTCTGCGTATTGCCGCGCTCGGACAACCCGGCGATGATTACCCGGTTACCCATGCCCGCAACCACAAAAACCTGCTGATCGTTTCGGACTACGGCACTGCCGCCAAGCCGAAATTCAATATCTGAGCAGGAAGGGGAAGTTCCGATGAAAAAGATTGATGCTCACGCGCATTTGTGTCACAATGCCAAAGGAATCGACGCCATTGTCGAATCCGGCGTTTTCGAACAGATCTGGCTGATGGACCTTTCCGGCATCGGCCGTCTCGGTGATATTGAACTCGCCACGCAGCAGGAAATTCTGGATACGGTCAAACGTTATCAGGGTTTTTTCCTGGCATTCGGGTTCATTGACCTGGATCGCGCTGTGCCGGATGACATTTCGCGTCTGCGCGATCTCGGCTTTTACGGTTTGAAGCCCTACAAGCAGCTCAAACCGTATTCCCATCCGGACTACTTCCCGCTCTACGAACGGGCGCAGGAACTGAATATGCCCATTCTGTTCCATACCGGTCTGATCGCTCAGGGGACTCCTTACACCGGAGCGTACACTCATGCGTTCGGACCGGAGAACATGCGGCCGATTCATCTTTCGGCGATTGCCGAAGCCTTCCCGGAACTGATGATCATCGGCGGACATCAGGGCTGGCCGTACATGGAGGAGATGGAGCATAATCTGTATTATTACCGCAATATTTATGGCGACATCAGCGGTTATCTGCGTTCTGTCCCGCGGCTGAATGAAATTCTGGACCGCCGGACGCATGACGGTACAGACCGTTATTTCAATCATAAACTGCATTTCGCCACCGATGAATTCTACGGTATCGAAAGCTCCAACGCTCGTGCGCTTCGTCTGGCGCAGTTCTGGGAATCCTATTTCGAATTCATCGGCGGTCTTTACTACCGCTGGGGGCTGCCGGAGGAACAGGAAAATTTTTTCCGCGGCAATGCCGCTTGTCTGCGTGAACGTTTCATGAAAGGAAAATGAAATGGAAGAACAGCCGAAACTGCAATACCGTGTACTGACCAGTTTTGAAAAAGTATTCTGCTCGCCGGAACTGACCCCGGAAATCCCGCTGGTGGACGGCATGGTTCAGACTTTTGACGGGGCAAGGGGTGAAACTGTTGCCTTCCAGCTGGCATTCAAGTTCCCCCTGTCCAGCAATCAGCTGACAATCCGGACGGAATCCGAACTGGCGGAACATATCTCTTTGCGGGAAGTCGCGCATGTCCCCTGCGAATTGCCCGCGGTGGTTACAGATGATTTCATCCTGCGGAAAGAACCGGGCATCTATCCGGACCCCCTGAAACCGCTGACCGGTCCGTTGCATCTGGCGGCAAATCTCTGGCAGGCAGTCTGGGTTTCCGTCCGGATCCCCGCGGATTTCAAACCCGGAATCTATGACGTCAAACTCCATTTTGACATGTATCAGAAAGACTTTCCGTGGCAGCAGCCGTATGATTTCCACGAGGAAACAGTGGTTAGGATCCATGTGCATTCGGCGGTTCTGCCGAAACAGAAGATGATCTGCACCAACTGGTTTTACGCGGACTGCCTTTCCGTGTATTACCGGGAAGAACCCTGGACGGAACGTTTCTGGGAAATTCTGGAAAATTATTTCCGCGATCTGACTGCGCACGGACGGAATATGCTGATGACTCCGCTGTGGAGTGTGCCGCTGGATACCGCCATCGGACATGAGCGTCCCACTTGTCAGCTGCTGAAAATCAAGTATGCCGGCGGAAAGTACAGCTTCGATTTCAGCCTTCTGAAACGCTGGATCGATCTGGGGCGCAAATGCGGCGTGGAATATTTCGAGATGTCCCATTTCTTCACTCAGTGGGGAGCGAAAGCGACACCGAAAATCATGGTGGAGGAAAACGGGGAACTCAAACGTAAATTCGGCTGGGATGTCAGTTCGGAATCTCCGGAATACCGCGAATTTCTGTTCGCTTTGCTGCCGGAACTGCTGGATTTCCTACGCGGCGAAGGTTTGTCCGGGAAATGCTATTTCCATTACTCCGATGAGCCTTCCCTGGAAGTGATTGAAAGTTATAAACATGCTTCCGAACCGCTTCAGAAATATCTCGGCACGGATGAGTTTCCGGTGATGGATGCTCTTTCCGCCGTGGACTATTATCAGCAGGGACTGGTCAACCGTCCGGTTCCGTGGTTCTGCCACATTGAAGCGTTCAGCAAAGAACCGATTCAGCACCGCTGGTGTTATTTCGCCGGAGCGAACAGAAATTATCCCGCGCGTTCCTTCGGCGCACCGTCCTGCCGTTACCGGATTCTGGGCGTGCTGCTGTATCTCTATGAGATGGAAGGTTTTCTGCATTGGGGACACAACTTCTGGTTTACCCAGTATTCCCTGGAATACAATCTGGATCCGTGGCGGGAAACCACTGCGGGACGCGCCTTCTACGGCGGACATATTTACAATGTGTATCCGGGCAGGGACGGCAAGCCGGTGGATGCCCTTCATTACGAAGTCTTTATGGAAGCGATGCAGGATGTGCGTCTGCTCCAGCTGCTGGAATCGAAGATCGGCAGGGCGGAAACGGTGAAACTGATCTGTGAAGGTTTGGATTATCAGCCCGCCATGAATCATTTCCCGCATGAAGCAGTCTGGCTGCGCGATCTCCGCGGACGGATTTTTGCCGCATTGGAAAAATAACCGGGTAACGGAAAAAAACATAACCGGCAGAAGGCGTTTCAGCTTGTCTGCCGTTTTTTTTTCTGTAACAGGAGAGTCTGTTATTTGTCCAGAATCCGCCGCAGTTCCTGGGCGAGGGTGCGGATGCGGTGCGGTTTCTGTAAAAAGCCCGCCGCTCCGTTGGCGAGCAGGTCATTGACTGCGGACGGCGCAACATATCCGCTGGAAAGCAGTACTTTTATCCGCGGATCCAGTTCACGGATCTGATAGAACGTGCTGTGTCCACCCTGTTTCGGCATGATCATATCCAGAATGACCAGATCAATCTGTCCGGGATTTTCGCGGCAGATTTCCACGGCATCCAGCCCGTTTTCAGCCAGAATGACGGAGTATCCCAGATTCTGCAGTGCTTCAATCAGAAAATCCCATACGGTTTCCTGATCGTCCACCACCAGAATTGTTTCCGATCCGCCTGGAAGTTTTTCCGCCATTTCAAGTCTCCGTCGTTTTGCTGTTCATATTGTGTTTTATGGGTAGTAGTATATTGCCGGCCGCCGGAAAAGTCAAGTCCCGATTCCGGAAAATGCCGAGTAAAAAACATTGCCCTGTCTGAAAAATCAGTTACACAGCAGGTACGGGACGGCGTTTCCTGCTTTTCCCGGAGTCTGTTGAAAACATGATAAAAAAATATTTTTTCATTTGAAATTTTGCCGTACAGGGTGCATATTATCCCTTCAGGAAAGATTTAACCCGAATCTTTTTAAGAAAGGATTTTAAAATGGTCAATTACAAAGATCTGGGCCTGGTGAACACGAAAGAAATGTTCAGAAAGGCCATGGCGGGACATTATGCGATCCCGGCGTTCAACTTCAACAACATGGAACAGCTTCAGGCCATCATTCAGGCTTGCACCGAAAAAGAATCTCCGGTGATCCTGCAGGTTTCCAAAGGCGCCCGCAATTACGCCAACCAGACCCTCCTCCGCTACATGGCGCAGGGCGCGGTGGAATATTCCCGCGAAATCAGCAACGGCAAAGGTCCCGTGCCGATCTGTCTGCATCTTGACCACGGCGACAGCTTCGAACTGTGCAAATCCTGCATTGATTTCGGTTTCTCCTCTGTCATGATCGACGGCTCCTCCCTTCCCTTCGAAGAAAACATCGCCCTGACCAAAAAGGTTGTGGAATACGCTCATGCGCATGATGTTACCGTTGAAGGTGAACTCGGTGTCCTGGCTGGTGTCGAAGACGAAGTCGCCGCCGAAGAATCCCACTACACCAAACCCGAAGAAGTGATCGAATTCGTCACCAAGACCGGTGTCGACTCTCTCGCCATCTCCATCGGCACCTCTCACGGCGCCTACAAATTCACTCCGGAACAGTGCACTGTCGATCCCAAGACCGGCCGTCTGGTTCCCCCGCCGCTCGCCTTCGACGTCCTCAAAGCCATCGAAGAAAAGCTGCCCGGATTCCCGATCGTTCTGCACGGTTCTTCCTCCGTTCCGCAGGAAGAAGTTGATATCATCAACAAATACGGAGGCGCGCTCAAAGCCGCCGTCGGTATCCCGGAAGAACAGCTCCGCGAAGCTGCCAAGTCTGCTGTTTGCAAGATCAACATCGACTCCGATTCCCGTCTTGCCATGACCGCCGGCATCCGCAAAGTCTTCGCCGAAAAACCGGCTGAATTCGACCCGCGCAAATACCTCGGCCCGGCTCGTGACAGAATGAAAGCCATGTATGAACACAAAATCGTCAACGTGCTCGGCTCCGCCGGTCATGCCTATGACAAATAATCTGTTCGTACTGAACTGATTTCTCAAGGACGCGGAACCTTCACCGGCAACGCGTCCTTTTTTCTTTTCCATTTTTAAATCACGGAGGAAGTATCATGGATAACTGGAATTCAACGCAGTATCTGAAATTCGAGAGTGATCGCACCCGTCCGGCGCATGACCTGGCATTCTCCCTGACCGTTCCGGCACCCCGGAAAGTTCTGGATGTCGGATGCGGACCCGGCAACAGCACGCAGGTTCTGCGGCAGCGTTTTCCCGGCGCGGAAATTCTTGGTGTCGACAATTCGGCGGATATGATTGCCAAAGCGCGGGTGCGTTGTCCGGACATGACGTTCCGTTATCAGGATATTGACTCCGCATTCACCGGGTTCACGGACAAATATGACGTCATTTATTCCAATGCCTGCCTGCATTGGATTCCGAATCATAAGGAGTTGCTGCCCAACATGTTGAAGTGTCTGTGCCCCGGCGGAGTTCTGGCGGTGCAGATGCCGGTTCATCAGAATATGCCGATGTACCGTGTGCTGGCGGAACTGTCGGCGGATTCGCCCTGGACGGCAGTCATTTCCTCCATACATAATTTCCATTCTCTGACGCCGGAGGAGTATTACGATTTCTTCTCCGCCCTTCCCGTGCGGTTTACATTGTGGGAGACCAGTTACATCCAGACCATGGACGGTGTGGACGGCATTCTGGAGTGGTATCGCGGCAGCGGATTGCGTCCGTACCTTGCGGCATTGCCGGAAACGGAACATGAACCGTTCCTGACGGAACTCCGCAAACGGCTTTCAGCATTGTATACATTGCGCCCGAACGGAAAAATCATGATGCGTTTCCCGCGTCTGTTCTTCACAGTCAGTCCGCTGTAAGCGTAAAAAGTAAAAAACCACAGTGCGTTCCCACACTGTGGTTTGAGTTTGGCTGCTATATTGCGTTACGGACGTTTCTGAAGTTCTGCGGCAAGACGCAGCAGTTCAATCCGTGCCGCATCCATGGTGTCGCAGTCTCCATTGATTGCGCGGACAACGGCTGCATTGAGTTTTTTCTCCGCCGCGGCATCCGGTTTTTGTTTCAGCAGCTGACGGCAGAGCTTTGCTGCCTTATAGTCGTAAAGACCCTGAAAATGCGCTTCCATGCGGCGCCCGGTCATAATTTTCCCGAAATTGAACTCGGCGTAGACCGTACCGTAGTCCGTGCGGTTCTCCTTCTTATAACGATTGGAATCGAACGGGTCGAACCCATCGCCGCCCGCCATGGAATCAAAATGCCAGAAAGCTGCAACATCATCTACGCCGTCACGGAAATTTTCCCAGTAAATTCTGCGGTAAACTTCCGGAGAGACTTCTTTATGGAGAATGTTGTAGGTCCAGAGTTCGCGTCCGGCATTTTTGACTGTTTGAATATTTTCTGCGGATGCGATGGACGGGCGGTAAAGCTCTATGATGTCATAAACTTCGCAATAGCGTTTGATGGTTGCAATTTGCTCGGCAGAGCTGACATTGCCGGGGAAAAACGGGTTGACCATGATTCTGCATTCCGGCACGGCTTCCTTGATCAGCCTGCCGCTCCAGAGAGCCAGATGATTACGGGATTTTGGATCTTCAAAACTGCCGGACGGTTCATCCACAGGATAGT
Source organism: uncultured Victivallales bacterium (assembly GCA_934661375.1). Classification (GTDB taxonomy): domain Bacteria; phylum Verrucomicrobiota; class Lentisphaeria; order Victivallales; family UBA1829; genus SIG94. The sequence continues at coordinate 128,128 of CAKUJH010000003.1, read as the reverse complement.
AGATAATGCGTTCCGCAGGAATATGGTACTTCTGCTGAATGTGTGCCGTCATAGCTTTGAATACGGTCTGCGCGGCACGATTCCATTGCGGAGAGCCGAACGCACAATCGGGCGGAATCATTTTTGACGGCGGACGCGGCTTGCCTTTTTCCGCAGGAAGAGTCTGTCTGCGGTAAAGCCGGTTCCAGTTTTGTTCCCAGCCGAGATAAAACAGAACGGAAAGTTCTTTGAGTGGTGTTCCGGCGGCGAGCACGGCATCAATCCGGCTGTCAATGGAACTGTAATCCATCGGTTTCGCATTGCCGTCTTTGTCGATTTCCGGATAAGGAAAACCGCCAAAGAATGATACAAAATTCACTTGATGCTCTGCCAGAAAACGCAGGTGTGGAGATATTTCATTTTCCTTGAGAAGGAAACGGCAGAAAGTGCCGCCGCGTTCGAGATACGTGTAATGGAAATTACGGACAAATACTTTGCTGAGATCAACCGGCAGAACTTCAAATTCAAACGGAATTTTTTCCAGGGAAAAGCCGGAATACGCCGGTTTGAGAACAAGTGTGCCGTCATAAATTCCGGCGGGAACGTCCTCCGTTGACAAATCGAGCCACAGCGGAATGGATGTTTTCGGCGGAATCCGGATCAGGGTATTCAGCGGCAGAGGATTCATTGCATCGTAAAGAATGGAACCGGATGAGGACATTTGCGGGATTCCCTCAAATATCCGGACGCGGCTGAACAGTTCAGTAAAACCGGAGTCGCTGTTGAAAAGCGACTGATTCGTCTTACCCGGATACTGACCGGGAAACAGCTTGAGCTGTCCGAGGAACGGACGGTCTGTGAGATTGGAGCAGACGAAGCCGTAGAGGGTTTGCCCGCTGATACCGTTTATCAGGCGGATGTTTTCAACAGGACGCGATATCATGGAGACTTCAATATTGTTTCCCCAGACATCCGGTTTCCAAAGCAGTATTTTGCATCCGGCAAGCCGGGCAGCAACCATGTCCTGACGGATTGACGCCAGTTGTTCTGCTGCTTTTTCAGAAAAAGACAGAGATTCGCCGGACGCAGCGTTGTTTTTTTCCAGAGCGGCAAGCCGTTTTTCGATCACACTCTTTGCGTCCGCTGCTGTATTCATGCCGGCAAGTTCCTGCCGGAGTCGGGCGATCTGTCCGGCTGTGTATGCCCGACGCGAACCGACAATCAAAGTTCCGAAACGTTCCGGGTTGTGAAAACTCATGCCGACAGGAGCCCACGTGGAAAGTCCGCCGCCGCTTTTGCCGGTCCGGGTGAAGTTTGCGGACATGCTCGCTCCGTCCTGTAAATCTTTTATCCCAAGTTCGTTCAGCGGAATTTTCATTTCGGCAGTATAACCGTTTGCCGTTTTTTCAACGTGTCCGGTCATCCGGGTTTTGAATCCACTGTCCGGGGTGTTGACCGCGGGGTACCGGTATGCAGCCAGCTTCCCGTTGGCCCCGGCAGCATACTGAAAATATGCAGGAGAATTCAAATCCGGACGCAGGAAAAATTCAACGCATTCATTCCAGATAGAGCTGTTTTTGTCAGTGTTCAGCGATACGTCCGCCGGTACCGGACACTGAAATTTCACGATCATGAAACCTTCATGGATTCCGACCGCGGCACGGGCTGCATTTTTTACAAATTTGTCTTCCGCTTTCCGGAAGTCTCCAAGCACATTGACGTTTTCTTTGTCAAGGACCTTAAAAGGCGTACTCCATTCAGTGCCGGACCGGGTCATCAGCAATGCAGTGCCGGCGACTTCCGTTTTTTCGGCAGTCCCAGCCGCTTGCGGAGCTGGTTCTTCATAACTTTTCCAGAGTTTAAGATCATCCATTACGCCCATCAGCGGTTGAGCATTTCGCGAAGGATCGGCGGGATCGCACCCCAACGTTATCTGCGGAAACCATTGATACTTTTTCCCGTCGTTGAGATCGGAAAGGGACAGCGCATTTTCCCTGCCGGCAACAAGTTTGCCGTCCAGCCAGATTCTCGCCGGTCCGCCGGATTTGCTCGCAACCCGGAGCGTATACCATTTCCCCGGTTCCCATGAAATTTTTTCAGAGGAAAAGACGAAGTTTTTATCAATTTTCTGTTCCGGCATTTTCAACGTCCGGAAATCCCCGGTCAACCGTCCGTTCCGGTCTATATATAAAAGAAAACGCGCAATATTCCAGGCACGGTGTTCATAAGCGAAAAGTGTGCGCTGCTGATTCGATTCCGACTGATCCAGCTTGAACTTAAATTCCGCAGTCCATTCCTTGCTGTCCATGCTGAGAACAATGTGGTTGCGTCCTTTCCCGTTGCAGAGCAGGGCGTTGGTTTTCGTGACGCCCCCATCCGGAGCGATCAGGGCTCCATGATAGACCAGTCCATGACTGCCGACCGGCTTTCCGTTTTTGTTAAGATTGTCAAAATTCCACTGATAGGATGGTTCAGCTGCCAGGACCGCTGTTCCCGCGAACAGTATTCCCCAAAATAGTGTTTTCATGTCGTTTTCCTTTATTGTCAAAGTTCAAATTACCACGGAATTTTGTCTTCCCGAGTCCACATATTGCCCGACATATAAGCCGCTTTGGCTTGTCTGTGAAGGTTGTTGATTCCGACATCGCTTTTCACTCCGCCGTTCAATTGCCCGACATTGCCGGCAACGAACAGAATATTGCAGATCCCATCGTGACGCGGAGAAAGGTAGCCGTTTTCACTGGTATTGCTGAAGCCGTAGAACAGCAGTTTTGAACACCCCCAACCAGTACCTCTATCTTGTGCATCCGCATTAAGAATTTTGGAGGAAGGGTTCTTGACCATGTGCGGTTTTGCCGGATCTTTCGGTTCATATACAGGACCTCCGGAAGAATACTTTTTCCGGTTCATGCCGATGCACAGATAATTGTAGCCGTATTCAGAAACATCTGCGGCCCAGCCCGTGAAGAGATCGTCTCCCATTTTCAGATTGCGCAATAGTTCCCTGAGACCGGCATTGGTAATGTTGGTTCTGCCGGGACAGCAGAGAATATTCCCGGTCAGATATCCGTTCGCAATCATTTTTCTGACCCAGTTATCGGGGAAACTTCCAACCTTGTATCCGAAATGATAATCAGCAACAAAGTAATCGGAGAAATCTCCAACATAAGCATACATGCTGACACCCAATTGTTTGAGATTGGAAACGCAGGCGGCGGAACGCGCTTTCTGTCTGGCTCGATTCAAAGCCGGGAGCAGCATTCCCGCCAGAATCGCGATAATCGCTATAACAACGAGGAGTTCGATCAATGTGAATCTGTTGCGCCGCCGCATTGCGGCATGACGGAGTAAAACTGTCTTCTTCATTTTTTGCCCTTTCCCTGGGTTGTTTTATATTATATTGCGAATTCACGCAGAATCAGACGGCTGGATTCCCGTTCCTCAATTTTATAATGAGTGGAAATCTGCGGAACTGCGACATCCGGGACATTGAACCAGGATGCGGATTCCGCCAGCAGCTTCACCGCGCCTCTGCCGATGTCGGCATAACCGAAATCCACGGTGGAAAGCGGCGGATCCAATAAGGTGTCGCCCGGATAACCGCAGAAGCCCATTACCGCAATATCTTCCGGAATCCGCAGTCCTTTTCCCTGCAAGGCGCGCATGACGTCGATCGCAAAGAAATCCGAATAGCAGAACACGGCGGACGGCAGTTCCTTTTCCGAAGACAGCATCTGCTCCACCGTCTGCCGGATCGCCGCGGCATTTCTTGCCGCATTGTAGACCAGAGGTCCTTCCGTATCCAGACCCAAAGTCCGGAACAGTTCCCGCAATTCTTCGGGCTGCCAGCCGCGGACGTTGTGCGCATCGGCGGCATTGATGATCCGGACCCGGCGGTGTCCTTTCCGCGCCAGATATTCCAGTCCCTCGCGCCATGCCCGCCGCTGATCCGCGTAAAGCAGCGCAAAACCCCGTTTGCGGTCTTCATAATTGCCGTGGACCACGACAACCGGCACATTCAGCTGTTTCAGCAGAAGATATTCCGGATCGTCCGGCTGAATCGAACTGGTCACCAGCAGAACGCCGAACAGTTTTTTTGCTTTCAGCAACTGCAGCGCTTTCTCCTGCGGCAGACAGCGCAGATATTCAATGAAGCAGACTTCCGTTTCAAAACCCGTTTCCGCCGCCATGGCTTCGATTCCCGGCAGGATATAATTGTGCGGCAGTTCGATTCCGGAGTCCCGGGTGATTCCCACCAGAATCCGGTTGGAGCATCCCGCCCCGCTGACAAAAGTTCCCTTGCCCGGCATCCGGATCACCAGACCGTCTTTCTCCAATCTTTCCAGTGCGGACCGCAGGGTTACTTTTCCCACGCCCAGCTGACGGCAGAAATCCAGTTCATTCGGCAGTCTGCTTTCCGGAGCGTAATGTCCTGAAAGGATCTCCTGCCGGAGTTCCTGGTAAAGATTGTCTTTTTTCAAAGCGAAAGCGGTCATGACACATCCCTGTTTTTAAGCCTGATACCATCTGATACTATTCAATTATACATCATAAGACGGTTTTTGTCAACCCCCTGAAAAAAGAAAAATGAAATTATTTTCCGTTTTTTTCGCTGTTCCGCATTGGAAAAACAGCTTTCCCGGCAGTAAACTATCAGCTGGACAACATGGGAATAAAAAAAAGCAAGGTATTTATCATGAGCAACGACGCATTTCTGATTCTTTTTCTGGTATTGATCGCATTGATGACCATCATCCCGTTCACGCTGCGGAAATTCAAAATTCCCGCCATCATCTCCCTGCTGCTGGTCGGGATGCTGATCGGAAAAAACGGTTTCAATCTGCTGGGTCACCTTGCGCCGCTGCTCTCGTTTCTGGGAACGCCCGCCGCCGTGGTGGAGGCGCATTCCATGACGCTGATCAACTCGCTGGGTTCGCTGGGACTGCTTTTCCTCATGATGCTCGCCGGGATGGAAGCCGATTTCCGACTGTTCAACGGCAACCGCAAACCGGTTATTCTGCTGAGCGTTCTGACGTTTCTGCTTCCGGCGATATCCGGCTATCTGGTTTACGGTTATTTCGAACAGTCGGATTTTCCCGGCAAACTGCTGTACGCCTCGCTGTTCGCCTCCCATTCCGTAGGCATCGTTTTTCCGGTGATCCGCGAACTGAAGCTGACCAAAACTTTTTTCGGTGCGGCGATTCTGATTTCCACCGTGGTGACGGATATTGCCAGCATTGTGCTGCTGGCGGTTTCAGTGCAGATGAAAAAACTGGAAGTCGCGGAATCGCTGGTCAGCAACATGCACAAAACGCTGTCGCTGTTCGATTATATTGACCCGAAAATTTTCGGCAGCTGGTTCACGGTGTTTTTCCTGCTGATCGTGCTGATTTATTTCCTGACCGTGCTGCTGGTCGTTCCGCGTCTCGGCAGCTGCATTGTGAATGTGCTGAAAGGCGAGGACGGCACCATCACCTCGTTTATTTTTATTGTGCTGCTGGCGGTCCTGCTGGGGGAATTTCTGGGAATCAATCTGGTGGTCGGCGCGTTCCTGGCGGGACTCGGCCTGTCCAGGGTGGTGCATCGCGCGGGAGAAATGTTCCGTAAATTCGAAGGGATCGGTTACGGCTTCCTGATCCCGTTCCTGTTCATTTCCATCGGGATGCAGACCAATCTGCGGGTGATTTTCGATTCGCCGGGAAATCTGCGGATCATCGGCTGGACCGTGGTCGGCCTGGTCGCCAGCAAAATCTTTTCCGGCTGGCTGGCCATGCGGCTTTCCGGCTTCAAAAGCAGCGAAGGCGTCTGCGCCGGGGTCATGACGGTTCCGCAGCTTTCCGCCACGCTGGCGGCCGCGGCGATCGGCAAGGAGCTGGGAATGCTCGATGACAATTTCTTCAACGCCATCATCGTGCTTTCCATTGTTACGACACTGCCCGTGCCGAATGTGGTCCGCTGGATCATTGAGCATTACCATCTCACCTTCTCCAGCACCGAGGAAGAAGTTTACAAGTTCAAAGAAGGACAGGATGACGTCCTGTGAAACGGCGTCATCCTGTTTTCCGGAAAAGGCCCCGGTTCAGTGAGCCTGAACCGCCATGGAGTCCCGCTGTTCATCGGAAATGCCGACGAACTTCGGATTGCCCGGCATGATGCCGCGGTGGGATTCCTTGATGAAGCTGACGAACAGCTGTACTTCCGGGGTCATCCTGCCGCGTTCGATTTCTTCCAGCGCGTTTTTCGCATTGAGCCCTTCGAAGAAGAACGTGCGGATCGCATGGCGGATCGCCAGACGGCTCTCGTTGTTCATTCCCGCGCGGCGCAGCCCGATGGTGTTGGGACCGGTGATGAAGTTGTCCTGAAGCATGCAGAACGGGGGAACGTCCTGCACCAGCATGCCTTTCGCGCCGATCATGGCCAGCGCTCCGATCCGGCTGAACTGGTGGACCAGCGCAAAACCGCTCATCACGGCTCCGCGTCCGATCTGGACATGACCGGAAACGGCGGTGTTGTTGGCGATGGTGACGTTGTCCTGGATCACGCAGTCATGCGCGATGTGGACGAATGCCATCAGCAGGACATTGTTGCCGATCACGGTTTTGAGAAATTCAAACGGCGGACGGTGAATCGTAACGTATTCCCTAATCACGGTGTCGGAACCGATATCGACATAAGACTGGATCCCCCGGTAAAAACGGTGGTCCTGCGGTTCGCCGATGAAGGTGCCGTAATAAATGCGGCAGCGGGGACCGATGGTTGTGTACTGCCCGATCTTGACATGGGCGTCAATGCAGCAGTCGTCTCCGATCCGGACATCGTCTTCGATCACCGTATACGGTCCGATTTCCACATTTTTCCCGATCACCGCGTTCGGAGAAACGATTGCGGTAGGATGTATCGCCATAGTACAGACTCCTTTCTGTGTAAAAACATTCAGCATAATCTATCACGGTTTTCCGCGCATTCAACCGCAGAAAACAAGAAATGCCGGCTTTCTGTCAAAAAAAACACCGGCGGCGCGTATAGACGGGACCGGTGTTCCTGATTTTGCTTCGGACTCAAAGATCGAAAATGATATCCGTATCTTTGGTGTCCCGCATGTTGAAATTGTAGGTTTTGAACGGGATCAGCAGGATAATCCAGTTCTTGAAATATGTGCTGGCATTGATCATCGGAATGGTGTCCAGCGGTTTGCGGGTCTTGGCGTCGAAAATATTGAATGCCATGCGACCGTAGGCGCGGCGGTTGTAAAGTTTGAAAATCGGGATTTCCGGAATGACAATGCTCAGGTCGGTCTGCGGAACCGGAACCGGCAGAGCCGGAGTACCCAGCAGGATGGTGTCGTAATCGGTGGCAAGAACTCCGCACAGCGGCTGTATCATGATGTCGGCGTCCGCCTGTTTCGCAACCACAACGCTGTTCGCCCGCGCCATGATCATTTCCAGACGTCCCTGCAGATACTGTTTGTCATCCTGAGTGACCAGATAGCTGTAATCGAAATAAACTTTTTTGCCGGCATATTTTTCCAGTCCGGCATGGGCGCTCAGGCGTTCAATGGTAACGGCGAGCAGATACTGTTCCACGGCGGAACGCTTCGTGTCAGTTACCCGCGGCGAAGAACACCCTGCAATCAGGAGCGTTACGGCAGCGGCGGCGAAGAGAAATGCTTTTTTCATGGTCTTTCATCCTTTGCTGTTTTTTATGGAAATACAGGCATATAATATAACATCATGCCGCGGAAAATAAAGCGCATTTCAGCAAAAAAACGGCAGGAACAGGAAAATATTGAAAAATCTACTAAGATAATCATCTTTTGCTCTTGACTTTTGATTTTTCCGATGTATATTGACTGCATTGAACAGGAAAACCATGCAAATGGTTCTTTTTTTGAGCAATAAACACGATTAAAAAAGTAGAGATAAGGAGTGCGAAAAGAAAAAATGATGAAGGATGCGTTTCGCCGCCCGCGTCTCCGGGAAACAGGTTCAGCCGGAATGGTTCATCGAATGTGCCGCCGCTGACCCGGAGATCACAAAATACAGAACAGCAGAACAGAAAATAAAAAACAGGAGACACTCTCTATGAGCAAGAATTATCATATCGAAACACTCGCTATTCACGCCGGACAGGTTCCGGACCCGACCACTCTTTCCCGTGCCGTTCCGGTTTACCGGACTACGGCATACGCGTTCCGCAGTTCGCAGCACGGTGCGGATCTGTTCGGACTGCGCGAATCCGGAAACATTTACGCCCGGCTCATGAACCCGACGGAAGACGTCCTGGAAAAACGTCTTGCCGCGCTGGAAGGCGGAAAAGCCGCGCTGGCTCTTTCCTCCGGCACCGCAGCCATTTATTTCACCATCACCAATATTGCCCGGCAGGACGATGAAATTGTTTCCGCCAACAATCTCTACGGCGGAACCTACACGCAGTTCGACGCCATTCTGCCGCAGCAGGGAATCAAAGTCAATTTCACCAATCTCAACGATTTTCCTGCCGTCGAAGCCGCCATCAACGAACGAACCCGCGCCATCTACATTGAATCCGTCGGCAATCCGGGACTGGATATTGCCGATATCGAAGGATATGCCGCAATTGCCCGGAAACATCATCTGCCGCTGATCGTGGACTCCACATTCACGCCGCCGACTTTGCTGCGTCCGATCGAACACGGCGCCAATATCGTGATTCATTCGCTCTCCAAGTGGATCGGCGGACACGGAACTGCCATCGGCGGAGCTATAATCGATGCCGGCACTTTCGACTGGTCCGACCCAAAATTCGCTCTTTACAATGAGCCGGACCGCGGGTATCACGGACTGCGCTTCGCGCACGATCTGGGCGAGAACAACAGTCTGGCATTCATCCTGCGTCTGCGCACGGTCGGACTGCGTAATCAGGGACCGACTCTTGCGCCGGATGCGGCGTGGATTTTCCTGCAGGGGCTGGAATCCCTTCCGCTGCGTACTGCCCGGCACAGCGAAAACGGTCTGGCTGTGGCGAATTTCCTGAAAAATCATCCGAAGGTCGCCTGGGTGAAGTATCCCGGCTTCAACGAACTGGCGAAAAAGTATCTTCCCAACGGCGCCAACGGAATGGTCGTTTTCGGCATCAGGGGCGGCGCAAAAGAAGCACAGCACCTGGTGGACAATGTGGATCTGTTCACGATCATCGCCAATGTCGGCGACGCGAAAAGTCTGATCATCCATCCTGCCAGTACGACACATTCCCAGCTGAGCGCGGAAGATCAGATCAAGGCAGGACTGCCTCCGGAACTGATCCGGCTCTCCATCGGACTGGAAAACATTGATGACATCATCGGTGCGCTGGACAATGCGCTGAAACTGATCTGACCGTCCTGAAAAACAGAAACGGCATGGACAGAAATCAAAATTCTGCATCCATGCCGTTTTTTATTGTTTGTGCGGGATCAGGAAAGTTTCAACAGGGCTTCTTTGCCGGTCATGCCGGGAACGATTCCCAGTTCGCGGGCAGCTCCGGAAACCTGACGGATTTCCGCGGCAAGCATATCATCATAGGAACTCACCCCGGTAACAATTGCCAGCGCATCATGCAGTTTTTCCGCTGGAGCAAGGCTGATGTAACCGCATCCGAGCAGCCCTTTTGCCGCGCGGATGACCAGAATCACCGTATGCGGTGTAGGAATAGTATAAGCCTTCATTTCAATTCCGTCAACAACAACGATGTCCATCTTTCAACCTCCGGGTTCTGTTTTATGGAATATCCGGCTCCGCACAGAGATGCGCGTTCCGGACAAAAGCCGCGGCGGTTTTCCGGTCCAGTTCTCCGAACGGACGCAGCGCAGTATTGGCATCCACGGCAAACGGATGAACCGTCTGAATGGCGCGTGTCACATTATCGGGATTCAGCCCGCCGGCAAGAATGACCGGACGCCGGGTCGTTTCCGCAAAACGGGCGCTGAGTTTCCAGTTGTGCGTCTTGCCGGTTCCGCCGACTTTCCCCGTAACAGCGTCATAGCTGTCCAGCAGAAACGCATCCACCAGATCCTCATACGGTGCGGCGGCAGCCGACACTTCTTCCGGCAGAACTCCGATATGCACGGCAAAAATCAGTTTTCCGGCACCTTCCAGACGTTTCCGCAGCGGCAGAATCTGTTCCGGACGGCTTCCTCCATGCAGCTGGATTGTGGTGATCGAAGTACTGTCCGCCAGCTGAAGAATCTCGGCGGGTTCCGTCAGATGCGTAACCAGTACCGGTGTGATGAACGGCGGCAGCTGTGAAGCCAGCCGCCGGGCATGTTCCGGCAGAATGAAATGCGGCGACGGATGACGCTGTCCAACCAGAAATCCGACAGCATCCGCTCCTGCCGCCACGGCACATTCCAGTTCACGTTCGTTCCGGATTCCGCAAATCTTAACCCGCATGATGTGAATGCTCCCAGAGCCGGCGGATCCCGCGGATGGTGAAAAAATCACCGCCGTCCGTCAGCCCGTCCAGATGTTTCAGAAAAAAGTGCCGGTCGCCGCCGCAGGCCGTTACCCGCAGGACAGATGAACCGCAGAGTCCGCGCCATTCCCGGATCAGCTCCCGCACCGCGCCCAGAGATGCGTTGTCCGTGCCGATCCGCATGGCGTCCGCCGTGTTCCTGCCGGGAATTTCCGCCGTTTCCTCATGCAGCGGGATCAGCGGCAGCTGCGCCGTATAGTCATGCAGTGCTTTGCGCAGGAGCATGCGTCCCGGCAGAATGGCTCCGCCGGCGAATTCGCCTTCGGCTGTTACATATTCAAAGGTAACCGCGGTTCCGAAATCAACCGCCAGCGCGGGCAGCGGACCGTCCAGCAGAGCCGCGGCATTGGCAAGCCGGTCTGCGCCGACAGTGGAGATGTCCAGCCCCGATACCCGGAACGGCAGCGGCTGCCGGGAAGAGATCACGAATGCACCGCGCTGTTTCATTTTTTCAGTCAACGTGGGTACGACGGAAGAAACCGCCAGCGGACAGTTGAACAGTTCCACCGGCAGAGAATCAAAACGGCTGGTGGGGAGTGTTTCCCGCAGGAGAAACTCCGCACCATCTGAATCTATGACCTGAACATGGGTATTGCCGATATTCAGGATTCTGAGCATGTTTTCAAGGGACATCAGGATTCCAGTTTTTCGATGATCTTAATCATCGGCATGAACATGGCGATAACGATACCGCCGATGACCACCGCCAGACCGACCATCATGATCGGTTCAATCATGGAGGTCAGAGCCGCCACGGCGTTGTCGACTTCTTCATCGTAGGTGTCGGCAATTTTGTCCAGCATTTCAGGGAGTTTACCGGTTTCTTCACCGACTTCAATCATACTGATCACCATTTCGGGGAAGATTTTGGTTGCCTGAAGCGGACCCGCCATGCCTTCGCCTTCCTTGACCGCGTCATACACTTTCTGCACCGCCTGCGCCACGACTTCGTTGCCGGAGGTTTCCTTCACGATGTTCAATGCGTTCAGAATCGGCACACCGGAACCCATCAGAGTTCCCAGGGTACGGGCGAATTTGGAAATTGCCGTACGCGAAATAATCGGTCCGATCAGCGGCATGTTGTACTTGACCCAGTCAATGTAAAACCGCAGGAATGGAATTTTCAGAATCAGTTTGAAGGCAATGATGAACCCGATGATGCCGGGGATGATATATGCCACATTGTTGATCATGAATTTACTGATGCCCATGACAAACTGAGTCAGCCCCGGCAGCGGGTCGCCTTCCAGCAGTTCGGTGAAGGTCTTTTCAAACTTCGGCACGATGAAAATCATCAGTCCGGAAGTGATCAGCACGGCGACCGTGATGATGATGGACGGGTACACCATGGCGGACTTGACTTTGCCCTGAATCTTGGCGGCTTTTTCGCGGAAAGTCGCCAGACGGTTCAGAATCAGTTCCAGTTTACCGGCGGCTTCACCGGCGCGGATCATGTTCAGGTACAGTTTATCGAACGATTTCGGGTGCTGCGCCAGCGCCTCCGAAAAAGTGGAACCGCCTTCGACCGACCCGGATGTTTCGTCCAGTGTTTTTTTGACGATCGGGTTTTTTGCCTGGCGGGACAGGGTTTTCAGCGAACGGATCAGCGGCAGACCTGCATCCAGCAGAATAGCCATCTGACGGGTCAGGATCGTCAGATCCTTGCTTTTGATCACCGACGGTCCCAGGCTGATATTCATATTGAGTCCGCCGCCGGCTTTCTTTTTGGCATTCGCGCCGCCTTTGGCTTTTGCGGCTTTGGCTGCGGCAGCAGCCTTCGCGGCGGCCTTGTCGGCAAGTTTGATCGAAGTGGGGAACAAGCCCTGATTCTTCAGAAATATGGAAATTTCCTCCTCCGAAGCAGCCTCTTTCCGGCCTTTCTGTTCCTTGCCGCTGGCGTCCATTGCCGTGTACATGTAATTGGGCATAGCTCAAAACTCCTTTCCGGACAATTACGTATATTTCAACACTTCTTCCATCGTTGTTTCCCCGTTGAGGATGGCGCGGAGGCCGTCCTCGCGCATGGTGCGCATTCCCTGTTCGCGGGCTTTGTCGCGAATCATCACCGTCGGCATGTTCTGAATCACCAGTTCGTTGATCTGCGGATTCATGACCAGCACTTCGGTCAGGGCTTTCCGGCCTTTGTACCCGGTTTTGTTGCAGTGGTCGCAGCCTTTGCCGTAGTAAAATTTCCGGTCGCCGATTTCCGAACGTTCCAATCCCAGCAGCCAGAGGTCGTCATCCGTGGGAACAAACGGCGTTTTGCATTTCGGGCAGACCCGGCGGATCAGACGCTGTCCGATGACGCCCACCAGCGAACTGGCGATCAGGTACGGTTCCACACCCATATCAATGAAACGGGTAACCGTACCGGCGGCGTCGTTGGTATGCAGCGTACTGAACACAAAGTGTCCGGTCAGCGAAGCCTCAATTGCCATGCGCGCGGATTCCAGGTCGCGGATTTCCCCCAGCATGATTACATCGGGGTCCTGACGGAGAAACGCACGGAGCGCACGGGCGAAGGTCATGCCGATTCCTTCATGAATCGGCAGCTGAATGATGCCTTCCAAGTCATATTCCACCGGGTCTTCCGCTGTCAGAATCTTGTCTTCCACGGTGTTGATTTCCTTCAGCGCGGAATACAGAGTAGTGGTTTTGCCGGAACCGGTCGGACCCGTCACCACGAAAATTCCGTTAGGCAGATGAATCAGGTCGCGGATTTTTGCCAGATTGTTTTCATCAATGCCGAGTGCATCCAGGTCGAGGTTGACCACCGAACGGTCCAGCACACGAAGCACGCAGGATTCGCCGAACTGTGTCGGCAGAGTGGATACACGCAGGTCGACTGCTTTGCTGCCGACGCGGGTCTGAATACGACCGTCCTGCGGTTTGCGCCGCTCGGAAATGTTCATCTGGCTCATCAGCTTCACGCGGCTGATGACCGGAATGGCAAGGTTTTTCGGCGGCGGCGGCAGCTCATACAGCGCACCGTCCACACGGCAGCGGATCTTGAATTCCTTTTCAAACGGTTCAAAGTGAATATCGCTGGCTTTGTCCTTGATGGCCTGATAAATCACGGCGTCCACAAATTTGATGATCGGGGCGTCGTTGGCATGTTTTTCCAGATCTTCCGTGGCGTCATATTCCCCGTCCGGAACTTCCGGAAGGGACTTATCCTTGGACATTTCGTCCAGCATGTCCTGCATGGATGCCGTTACATCGACCGGGTAAAATTTTTCGATCGCCTTGTCCACCTGCGCTTCCGGAGCCAGCACCTGAACCACGTCCGTGCCGACAATGAACCGGAGTTCGTCGATCACCTGATAACTCAGCGGGGAACGCAGCACCACCGTGAGCGTGGTCCCGTCATAGGAAAGCGGCACGACTCCGAGCATCCGCGCAGTGTCCGGGGGAATCATGGCGATGACTTCCGGCGGGACTGTTATTTCCGCCGGCAGGTTCACCACATCAAGAATCAGGTTTTTCCCGATTGCTTCCAGAATCTGCCGTTCATCCAGCAGACCGAAATCAATCAGTACTTCCTTGAAGGTTTTGCCGTTGCGTTCCTGTTCTTCCGCGGCTTCTTTCAGCTGATCTTCCGTGCAAAGACCTTCCGTCAGCAGAATATCGTACAGCGTTTGACTTTCTGAATCCAGCATTTTATTCGGCATCTCCCATAGTGGTTATAAGGACTTCGTGCAGCGTGGTGATACCCGCCGCGGCTTTGCGCAGACCGTCTTCCCGCAGCGTGACCATGCCCGCCTTCCGGGCGGCTTCGCGGATCACGTCCGCCGAAGACTTCTGATAAATCAGGTGCTGAATGTTTTCACCCACCTGGAAAATTTCATAAATGCCGACACGCCCCTTGTATCCGGTTCCGCCGCAGACGGAACAGCCGCGCCCTTTCATCAGCTTGGCGGTGTCCATGAATTTGTCGTCCAGTTTCAGCAGACGGATCTCATCTTTGGTCGGCGTTGTCGGTTCCGCGCAGTTTTTGCAGACCCGGCGGAGCAGGCGCTGCGCCTGGATGGCGCGGACTGCCGAGGAGACCAGGAACGGTTTCACTCCCATATCAATCATACGGGTAACGGCACTGGGCGCATCGTTGGTGTGCAGCGTACTGAACACCAGGTGTCCGGTCAGTGCCGCATTGATGGCGATGACCGCCGTTTCGGCATCCCGGATCTCTCCGACCATGATGATGTTCGGCGCCTGGCGCAGCATGGCGCGCAGTGCATTCGCAAATGTCATGTCCGCCAGATTGTTCACCTGCACCTGATTGATACCCGCCAGCTGATATTCCACCGGGTCTTCCACTGTGATGATCTTGCGGTTCGGCTGGTTGATGGTGTTCAGGAAGGCGTACAGACTGGTGGTCTTGCCGGAACCGGTCGGACCTGTTACCAGGAACACTCCGTCCGGCATGTTGATGATCTGGTTGATTTTTTTCTGGTCGTCGGCATAAAAACCCAGCTGCGGAATTTCCAGCTGAATACTGGCTTTTTCCAGAATACGCATGACAATGCTCTCGCCGTGCGTGGTGGGAATGGTGGATACGCGCAAGTCAATGTCGCATCCGCTGACGCGCATCTGAATGCGGCCGTCCTGCGGCAGACGCTTTTCGGAAATGTCCAGACGCGACATGATTTTGATACGGCTGGTCACGTTCTGCTGCAGATATTTCGGCGGAGCGTCCACTTCCCGCAGCACTCCGTCCACCCGGTAACGGATCCGGTAGCGTTTTTCCAGCGGCTCAAGGTGAATATCGCTGGCATGCATCTTGTAGGCTTCCACGATGATGGCGGTCACCAGACGGATGATCGGGGCATCGCCTTCGCCGGATTCGTCGGCATTGACCGCGCCGCCGGCGTCATCGGACGGAGCTTCCGGGATATCCTCCTCCTCCTGCTCTTCGATCTCAGCCAAAGCCCGGTCCACTCCTTTTTCCGCTTCGGAGTAATAGCGGTCGATCATCGCCTGAATCTGTTTCTGCGGCGCGACAACCGCATCCACGTCGCATTTCAGCACATAGCGGACGGAATCCAGCGTGGTGAGATCCGTGGGGTCGCCGATGGCAATGGTCAGCAGGTCATCATGTTTCATCACGGGAATGATATGGTATTGATACACGACTTCCTTGGGAACCGAATCAATGATTTCCTGCGGGATTTTGTATGACGTCAGATCCAGGGTCTCCATGCCGTATTGCTGAGCCAGCATCTGAAGCAGTTCATTGCCGTCGACATACTTGAGTTCCTCCAGAGCCTGAATGATACTCAGCTGACCATCGGTCTCCGCGACTTTTTTCCAGCCTTCGGCGATCTGTTCTTCGGTGATCATTCCGTTTTCCTGAAGCAGCTCCAGGATAAAGTCATTGTTCTGTGCCATCCGTAAACCTCGAAATAACTAATCTATAACTGTCATAAATGACAACATAAATGATTTTTGCTATTTTTCAAGTCCATTTTCATAAATGGAGCTGATTTCCTGCAAGATTCCGTGCAGAAAACAAAGGACAATGCCTGCATATCCCGGAGACAACGCCCCCGAAACCGTATAATCCGTTTCTTTTCAGGGTATTACCGGTTAACATTTCTGATATGAACACAGTATTACTGAAGATGAAAAGGAAGAAGAAAAAGAATCAGAGTGGATATAAACTAAATGGTGCACCCGGTAGGACTTGAACCTGCAACCTTCTGGTCCGTAGCCAGACGCTCTATCCAATTGAGCTACGGGTGCTTCCGTTTGTATGTCATGCAATATAGCAGTATTTTGCAAAATTGCAAATCAAAAATCAATTTTTTTGCAAATTTTTGTCGCTGCCATTTGAAAAGGAATGCGGTAAGCGAATTCTTTTCTGCATGACACGGAATTGGAATGCCTTTTTTACCGTATCCCTGCGGCAAAAAGAATGGGATAATCTCCGGAAAGCCCTTGCAGGATCACGTGGAATTTCCTGCCCGGAGCAACGGTCAGACTGGTGTTCTCTGTCAGTTCTTCCTCATAGCATTCCCCATTGACGGTAATCCTGGCATTGCCTTGTCCGGCAAAGCAGATCATGTTCCGCTCCTGCTCCGCATTCAACTCAAATCCCAGTGTTCCGTTGGGAAATACCTGATTCCCGATGATCCGGCACAGCCGATTCTCTTTCATTGCGGCATGACATCCATGCATGGCACGTTCGCAGCGCCATTCGTCCGTGATGGAACCGGGAATGAAAAGATCCTGCCAATTCCCGTATTTCATGCGTGCGCGGTACTCGGCTTCGTATTCTTCCTGAATAAGCCGGAGCATTCCCCGCAGCGGACGCGGATAAACATCGGCAATATCATTTTTGGAAAGGAAAAGATTTCGTTCCATCCCGTTGACAAATCCTTCATTGGATTCCATCGCCGTTCCGGTATCGTCATATTTCAGAAAGATTTTTTCCGCATTCTTCACTGCCGCAGAAAGTTTCGGATGTTCCGGCGACATCTGTTCCATATCATCAAAATAAGCCGCCGTGCAGGTGCAGAAAGCCAGGATGCATTCCGAGGCGCATAGGAGGTTGCTCCACAGTTCTTTCAATTGCAGATATTCCGATTCCGGCAGATCCGCTTTTTCGGATTCAATGATCGCAATGCCGTCTTGAACCATTGTCACGGCTGCATTTTTTTCAGACAGCAGCTCCGCTCTGGTTCCGGTTGAATTTCCGGACAGAATGGACCAGATTTCCGCCAGTGCTTTCAATGGCACATGTTCTTTGAAACAGCCGAAAAACCCGCCCGCTTTCAGATATTTGAGCGAAACTTTCGGGGGGAATTGATGAAAAATCAGATTGCCTTTCAGGTAATTGGTCTTAAGAATTGCTTCGAGTCCCAGCCGCGACAGCTTTTTCATATCCGGTTGAATTTTTGGCGGATAAGACGAAAAATATTCATTCTCGATCTGTTCCGCCGTTACGTTTTCATCGGAGATCGCACGCATGTAAGCGAAAAGATTCAGCGGATACTTTTCGAAGACATTATTGCCGATGCGGTCGCAGCGGATGGCGAACCGGTTGACTCCGGCTTTCTGTGCGCCTTTGACCCAGCGCAGAATGTTGGCTGTATTTTCCGCGGGAAGATATCCCGCTCCCAGGAATTCTCCCAGAGAATCACATTCCGCTCCCAGCGTCAGATTTCCCGTATGATGCAGGAACGGATTTTCCGGCAGAAACGGGTCGAAATCGTAGGGAGTGATTTTTGTTTCGACTTCAAAACGGATACCCTGTTTCTCCAGCAGCGAAGCGCCGGCAAGAATATCCTCATAATCTTTGGCAATGGAGCCGAAGGAACGGAGAATGAAACGTTTGCCCCGTTTCTGAAGTTCATCTGCGAATATTCCGGCGACTTTTGCCACCACCTGTTCCGGAGGATACAGTTCCGGAGTGGAGTTGTGAATGGCAGAGTAATCCGCCTCTGTGAGGGTCAGCACAATGCCGTCCAGTTCCGGAACATTATCAAACGCCTGCTGGAATTTATAACGCAGAAGATCTTCAAAAGCCTGTCCCAGTAAATTGAATTCCCCTTTCCGGTCCAGCAGTTCCGGAATCAGTTTCACCAGCCCGTCGGGAACCGTAACTTCTCGGTGCCAGTAATAGACCGGCCGTCCGGAATCATGCGCGATTTTCAGAACTTCTTTCAGCGTGGCGATATTGGCGGCGACAGCCTGGTTGTCGCGCTGCAGAGACGGGTAACGGTCATAAAAGCTCAATCCGTCCAATCCGCCCAGCAAGCCGTGGCATTCCGCACAGATTTCAAAGGAATCCACCTTGACAGGACTGGCATCTGCCTCGGCGACAACACGTTTCATATATTCTGCATCCAGCGGTGTTGGATGCATCAGAGACCAGGTAATTTCTGACATTCTGCAAATCCTCATGATAAAATTTTTTCCATTTGCTGGAATATACTCCTGTGCAGTGTTTTTTCAATACCATTGCCAAAGAAAATGGTTACATACAAAGTTACATACAAAATCACCGTATGAAGGGGGGGAGAGATGCGATTTAAGTATGAAACTGGTCGGGGCAGTGGGATTCGAACCCACGACTTCTTGCTCCCAAAGCAAGCGCGCTACCAACTGCGCTATGCCCCGTATGACTGGAAGCAATACTATAAACTTTTTTTCGGGTTTTACAAGCGGACAAATCAAAAAAATTATTTCATTTTGCAGTTTGTCCGCAGCGGCTTCAACCGCAATCCGGATTCCTTTAGGGGGAGGTGTCCCGGCGGTTTGAATGGTGATTTTTCGTACCGCCGGGATTCTTGATGTGCCGGACTGTCAATTCACATTGACCGGCAATTCTTCAAAGAACGCGCTTTTTTCGCCTGCCGTCTGGAACGAACCGAAGGCTTCCGCATAAGGTGTCCGCCCCGCTTTCCAGCCGAAAAATTTCGCCTCGCAAAGTTTCCGCTCCGCCATTCCCGCGCCGTCTTGACAGACATATTTCCGGACCAGTTCATATTTCCGGTCCATGATGTGCTGTCCGAAACAGGCGTAATGCAGAAAAGGCATGTTCATGGTCTGATGCGGATGATGATGGAAAAACACTTCCGGTCTGACGCCGCTGAGCCGCAATGCCGCGAACGTGGCTGCGCCGCACATCACGTGGTCGGTATGACGGTCCACCGGCCAATGCGTGAAAACGGCGCAGGGCTGTGTTTCGCGGAAAATCTCCGCCAGTTCCTGACAGGTTGACTGCGGAGCATAGATTGCTCCATCAATTTCATGCAGAAAGACAGGCTGTACTCCGAGCATGGCGCACGCTTCGAGCTCTTCTTGCGTACGCTTGGCTGCGCATTCTTCCATGGATACGCCGTGCTGGGACAGACCGCGTTCCCCTCTGGAAAAATCAATGATTTTCAGATCGTAACCGCCGGATTCCGCAAGCATGAACGCCAGACCGGCGGAGCCGATCAGGTCATCCGGATGAGCATTCACAATACAGACTGTCTTCTTCATAAAACCTTCTCCTCAATTCTGCTTTTTATTCTGCGCGTCCCAGGGACGTCCAGACCGGTTCCAGGTCGAAAATTTTTCCTGTTGAGGCAGACTGATCCAATGCCAGTGCGTACACTGCGCTGAGCAGACCTTCTTCGCCGCTGCATTTGGGCGGAACGCCGGCAGTCATGGTTTCAAACAGCTCTTTCATGATGAAATTGTCTCCGCCGCCATGTCCGTCGCAGTCGGAAAAGTCCAGCGTGGTTGCTTCCGTCGCGCCGATGGTTTTCCAGCTGAGTCGCTTCTGATGGAGATCCAGACGCAGCGTTCCCTCGGTGCAGTGGAAGACCATGCGCCGTTCCGGGAGAGTGCTGAGCATGGAATAATTGAACGAAACATGCACACCGTTCCGGAACTGGGCAATGGAAACCATATTGTCATGCAGGTCGGAATCCGCATTGAACGGGGTTTCCACCCGGTGCGGATCCCACCAGCAGATAAACGCATCTTTGCCGTATTTATCTTCCAGCGCCCGGTTTTCCGGAGTAAAGAAACCGCGTCCGTGAAATGCGCAGACTTTGGACGGGATGGAGCCGGTGAACCATTCGATCAGGTCCAGGTCATGACAGCATTTTTCCAGAATATGCGGTCCGGCGTATTTGGTGAGACGCCGCCAGTTGCTCATGATGTAGCCGCCATGCTGCGGACGGATGTTTTCGTTGGCTTCCACGGAAACCAGTTTTCCGAAAATCCCGGAATGGAGCAGTTCATACGCTTTGCGGTAAATTCTGGAATACCGCAGCACAAAACCGGTGGCAAAAGTTCTGCCGCACTTTTTCCATTCGGTGTAGATGGCCTGGCAGTCTTCAATTTTCGTTGCCAGCGGTTTTTCGGAAAAAACATCTTTTCCCGCGGCAAAGGCAGCAAGGATTTCTTCTTTGTGCGCATAATTCGGAGAAAAAACCATAGCCCAGTCAATGTTGTTCTGCAGAGCCTGTTCCCAGCTGGAACAGATTTCCGCGTCGGGGGAATTCCAGAACTTCACTGCGGTTTCTTTCGCCACCGCGTGGTCCGGATCGTATATCGCCCCGATTTCCACTGTGCCGTCCGCTGTTTCCAGCAGCTCCTTCACCACATATCTTGCCCGGTTTCCCGCGCCAGCCACTGCAATGCGTATTTTTTTTGCCATTTCTGCTCGCTTCCTTCTTTTGCTGAAAACTTTTTCCGGAGTTTGACTTGTCCGTTTCTTCGTATATATTATATATCGAAAACCGTTTTCTGCAAGCGTTTTTGACAGATTATAATTTCTGTTTTCAACCAATTGATTCTGAAAAACAACCATGGCGGACAGTTTGAGAAAAATTTCACAGGGATTTGATCCTGATTCATACGATCTGTGCAGCGGCGGGTTGAATGCCCGGATGCTTCAGCGGCAGACCTCCCCGCAGGCTCATCGTGTTCATTATCCGGTTCTTGCCAGTCAGTTTACCGAAGAACTGCGCAGCAACGACCATTGGTATAAACATGTCCGTTACCCTTATCTGGCACTGGAATTTTTGCTCGCCGGGGAAATGGAGTTCATTACCGAGGAACGGCGGGAAATTGCACGTCCGGGAACACTTTACGTGATTGCCCCCGGAAGCACCGTCCGATTCATCCGGCATGGGACGAAAACGGTTCACAAACTTGCCCTGATCCTTGCCGGTGAAAATGTCAATGCCGTATCCATGACCCTGCGTCTGGGAGTCAGCCGTCTGCTGGAGCTTCCGGATCCGGCTTCTGTGGAAGAAAAAATGCGCAGAATCGGGAATGTCATCGAATCGGATCCGGTGAACAATTCCAGACTTTCCTATTCGCTGCTGCTGGATTTATCCCTTCTGATTTCCGGGACTCCGGAGCAGGACACGCCGCTGGAACGCGCCCTGTTCATCATGGAAAACCGGTATCAGGAAAATATTTCCATTCCGTTCATTGCATCCAGAGCGGGAGTCAGTGAAAACACTCTGCGCAGGATTTTTCAGCGTCAGTTCCGGTGTTCTCCGCTGGCATACCTGAATTCCATCCGGCTGAAAAACGCTCTGGAAAAACTGAAGAATCCGAAACTTTCCGTAAAACAGGCTGCACTGCTGTGCGGCTTTTCGTCTGCCGCCAGTTTCTGTACGGCGTTCCGGAAAAAATACCGGCTTTCTCCCGGTGAATTCCGGGCGCAGCGGCTTTCCGGCAAGTGAAAACAGAATCATTCCCCGGATTTTTCCTTTTCTCCGGCTTCCCGTTCGAGCTGTTCCATGATGATTTCTGCCGGAGTCAGATATTTTTTGCGGTTGTTGCATTCCTTGCAGCAGGGGACCACATTGCCTTTGACGCTCCGTCCGCCGCGCGCCACCGGCACAATGTGATCCATCGACAATTCCTCCGGCGGAAATTTGCCGTGACAGTAATGGCATTCCCCTTTGTCCAGCAGAGAACGCCACCAGGCGGTTTTACGCAGTTCCCGTGCTTTTGCCCGTTCCCGCGCCACGTGCGCCGGGTCCTTCTGAATATCAATCCAGTCGCTCATTCCGGCACCTCTTTCTTCTGAAACGCGGGAAACAGCCGGCAGGCATTTTCCGTGGTGATCCGGGCGCATTCGTCCGGAGTGATTCCTTTGATTTCCGCCAGTTTCGCGCCGATCAGCGGAATATATCTGGAGTGATTCGGCTTGCCTCTGTACGGTTTCGGCGCCAGATACGGCGCATCCGTTTCCAGCAGCAGACGATCCGCCGGCAGGATACGCGCCAGCTCCCGGATATTGTCCGCACGTCCGAAGGTAATCATGCCGCCGACTCCGAAATAACCGTCCAGCGCGGCGAATTTTTCCGCGAAAGCCGGACTGCCCGTATAACAGTGCAGCTCAAAATGCCCGCCCTGCCGCGCAAACGGTTCCAGCAGACGGTAAGCATCTTCGTAAGCCAGTTCGGAATCCGCCTTGTCCCGGCAATGGATCACGGCGGGAAGCTGCGCGGACAATGCCCAGTCCAGCTGTTTTTCCAGCACGGCCAGCTGTATTTCGCGCGGACAGAAATCATAAAAATAATCCAGTCCGATTTCCCCTGCCGCCGCCAGTTTCGGATGTCCGCGGAATGAATCCAGCCGGGACAGAAAGGCCTGTCCCGATTCCGCTTCATGCGGATGCAGTCCGGCGGCAAAATAAATCTGCGGAAACTGTTCGGCGGTCTGCCGCGCCAGCTGCGACTCTGTTCCGTTGGAGGCGCACAGCAGAAAAGTCCCGACCCCTGCCGCCGCCGCTTCCCGAATGTAAACTCCGAAATCGGGCAGGTATTCGCCCGAATGAAAATGTGTATCAATCCATTGCATATCTTCAACTTTCCTGTAAATTCATTTGATCCGTTCACAAAGCGTAATGCTTTCAAAATGCGCCGTGGCCGGAAACATATCCAGCAGTTCGCCTGACACTATCCGGTAAGACGCTTTTTCCAGTTCCGCCAGATCCCGGAACAGGGTATCCGGCGAACAGGAAACGTACAGCACCGAATCCGCACGGGAACGGCAGATCAGTTTCCGGGCAGCCTCATCCAGCCCTGTCCGCGGCGGATCAACCAGCAGCATCGAGTTCGCCGGCAGACCGTGAGGAAATTTCCGGCGGAAGGTTCTGGCACTGTCTCCGGCAAGAAATTCTGTCCGCTTGTTCACTCCCCGGAGTTCGGCATTGTGTTTCGCGCGGCGGATAGAATCCGCATCCAGTTCAATCCCAACGCAGGACAGAGCCGGCAGCATCTCGGCGCAAAGCACTGAAAACACTCCGCAGCCGCAGTAAAGTTCCGCCAGCAGCGAGGGATTCTCCGACATGACCAGCGCGCACACTTTCGCCGCCAGGTTCCCCGCCATCCGCGGGTTGATCTGGAAAAATGAATTTTCCCCCACTTCAAAGGTTCCGAAATCCGGCAGCGTATCGGTCAGCTTTTCGTGACTGCCCCGGTCAAAATAAATGCGTACCCCGTCGGCCGGAGTCCAGCGGAACGTTACACTTTTTTCGTGTCCGGTCAGTTTGCTTTTCCATTCTCCGGCGCGCAGAGCCGTCCGGATTCCCGGCACTGCCAGCAGACAGTCCGAAACCTCAATCAAGGTGTGATTGTCCTCGCCGCGATACCCGGCACGGACTGTGCCGTCCGGTTGAAATTCCAGCGACAGCCGGATCTTATTGCGCCAGTTGAAACGCTCTGCCGCCCCCGTTGGTTTTCCCAAGAAATCGTCCGGACAGCTCTGGAGTCTGGCTTTTTCCGCAAAGGAACGGAACTGACGCTGTTTCCAATCCAGTTCCATTTCATACGGAATATGCGCATAGGAACAGCCCGGACACGGGTTCGGGCATTCCGGGCGAAGACGCCGCGGCGAGGATTTCAGAATACGGGTCAGGATTCCTTCCGCAAAATTTTTCTTGTCCGAAGTCAGTCGCACTTCCACCCGTTCGCCGGGAACAGCCCCGCGGACGAAGCAGACCTTGCCGTCGGAGCGTCTGCCGACAGCGCGTCCGCCGAAGGCAAAACCGGTAACGTCGATTTCCGTTGAAACGTCTGTTTTCATTGCCGGGATTTCTGGATCATCCTGCGCCATTTCGCCGCCTCCACATTGTTTTTCCGCACGCCGATGCCCTCTTTGTACATGATGGACACATACTGCATTGCCACGACATTTCCTTTTTCCGCCGCCTGCTTGAACCAGCGGAGCGCTTCCAGATAATCCGGGCTGACGCCGTCGCCGTTATAATACATGTTGCCCACATGGTACATGGCGTCGGCATCACCTTTTTCCGCCGCCTGCCGGTACCATTGCAATGCTCTGGAGAAATCCTGCGGCAGACCCTCGCCGCGATGGTACATGCGTCCGATCAGACACATCGCGCCGGTATGTCCTGCACCTGCCGCCGCGGACAGCAGTTCAAACGCCCCGGCGTAATCCGGGCTGCCGTCCGTTCCCAGATAACGGATGCGTCCGCGCATGAACAGAATTTCCGGATCGTTTCCGGCAGTTTTGCTCAGATATTTTTCCGCTTCGGCATAATGTCCGGCATTATAGAGCAGACGTCCGGTCATGTTCACGGCATACGCGATGCCCTGTTCCGCCGGTTTCTTCAGATACCGCAAGGCTTCCACCCGGTCCTGTTTGACTCCTTTGCCTTCGCAATACATTTTCCCCAGCAGAACCGAGGCGTTCAGATCATTCTTTGCCGCGGCAAGGGCGGCATATTTCGCCGCCTGGGCATAATCCTTTTTATCGAAACAGATTTCAGCCAGACGCGTCTGCGCCTTCACGCTCCCTTTTTCCGCTGCCTGCCGGTAATATTTTTCCGCCTGTTCCGGATTCGGGGGCATTTTCCCGATTCCTTTCCCGGTCAGATCCGCCATCTGTTCCAGTGCGGCAGGATCCCCCTGTTCCGCCAGTTCCTTCAACAGCTGAATGCCTGCTGCCGGGTCACGGGGCAGAATCCAGTCCGCATACCGGCGCATGGCTTCCGGCAGTTTCTTTTCCGCCGCCATCCGGAAAAACTCCGCTCCCTTGTCCTGACGTCCTTCCCGGCATTCCTGTTCTCCGCACCGGAACGCCGCTTCCGCATGGCCGTGCTTCGCCGCTTCGCGCAGATACCGGAATCCTGCCGGCTCATCTTTTGCGGTGCCGCGTCCTTCCAGCAACATCATGCCGCAGCGGAAAAGCGCATCGGCGTCGCCGGTCTGTGCCAGCCCCTGGAAATAACGGAACGCCGCCGCATCATCGTGTTTCGGATTCTTCACATCTGCATAGAGTCCCGCCAGCATCCGCGCCGCTTCCTGATCGCCGCGGTCCGCCGCCGGTTTCAGATATTGCGCGGCAAGAGCATAATTCTTTTCGACTCCGCGTCCGGTGCAGTACATCTTTCCGGTTTCCGCTTTCGCCTGCATATCGCCCAACGCCGCCGCCCGGCTGAACAGCGCAAACGCCTTGCGGTCATCCGCGGTCAGACCGCCGCGCCCGTCCCGCTGAAGACATCCCAGCAGGTACAGGGCTTCCGGATCATTTCCTGCCTTCTGCAAATACTTCCGTGCTTCCGGCAGATTCTTTTCCAGCCCCCCGCCGCCCAGATAATACATTTTTCCCAGCAGTGCATACGGACGGAAATCTCCGGGTATTTCTCCCGGACCGGACAAACCTTTGAGCAGACAATCCCGCGCTCTGGCATAGTTCTTCTGAACACCCTGTCCTTCGTAATACATGATCCCCAGCGGTATTCCCGCCCGGACACAGCCGCCGCTGTAAAGCTGCTGCAGCAAATCCGCCGCCAGCCGGAAATTGACCGTCGTTCCTTTGCCTTCCATATAATGACGTGCCAGCATGAACGACGCCTCGGCATTTCCCTGTTCATGAGCCAGTTTGAAACACTTGAATGCCGCTCCGTAAGAACGGGTGGTTATTCTGCCTTCCCAATAGGCCATGCCCAGACGGTACAGCGCTTCGGCATTGCCGGTTTCGGCGGCTTTCCCCAGATATTTCAACGCTTCCGCCGGCTTGTTTCTCATATGCAGATCCGCCAGCCGGAGCATGATAAAAGCATCTCCTTTATCCGCCAGCGGCTGAAGCCACAAGACTGCTTCCCTGTGCTGTTTCGGCGTCAGGGTCTGCGGATGTCTGGAATAAAGAACCGCCAGAGCCTGCTTGGCGTCCTCCACTCCGTTTTCCAGTGCGACCCTGTAATACCGCTCCGCTTTTTTCCGGCTGTCCGGATCATCCGCAGACTGTTCATGCAGACGTCCCAGCTGAAATGCCGCATTTCCGCTGCCGTGTTCATACGCGCGCTGAAACCATTGTATTGCCTGCGGACGGTCCGGTGCGGTCATTCCCAGCATGAACATCGCATCTGCGGAACGAGCCGCAATTTTTTCAAAACACGCCCGCGCCGCGGCGGAATCCTGCTTGACGCCGTTTCCTTCCAGATACATGCAGCCCAGCGCATACAATGCCGTGGAATCGGACGGTTTTTCCGCGATGACTTTCCGGAAACAGCGGTATGCTTCCGCATAATTCCGGGGAACGCCCAGACTTTTGTAGTACATCCAGCCCAGCAGGGATAATGCCTCCGGATCGGAATCCGCCGCGTTTTTCAGCCATTTGAACGCTTCCACATAATTGACCGGGGTCCCTTTCCCTTCGTAATACATGCGTCCGACCATAGCCGCTCCCCGGACGGAGCCTCTGGCGGCGGCTTCGCGGAACAGACGCATGGCTTCCGCATAATCCACTGCTCTGCCGCGTCCCAGGAAACAATCCATTCCGCGTTCGTAAACCGGATCGGAATCCGCTGCGGCTTTCGGCGGAACGGCTGCCGGCGTGTTTTTCTGTTCCGGAACGGCATCTGCCGGAACCAGGGAACGGTCTGCGTTTTTCAGACTGCTTTCCAGCTCGCTGATATAAGTTTTCAGGCGTCTGATCTTTTCCTGCGTCGATTCCCGGCTTTCAAAAATCGCATCCAGTTCCGCAGATTTTATTTTGAATGCCCTGGAGGTTTTATCATATCGCTGAACAGTCAGTTTTTCCGCCCGGTCCATCAGGTCGGAATACGATTCCGCACCTGAAAGAACGACAAAACAGCCGGAAAGCAGACAGCATAAATTCTTTTTCCATTTTTCCATGTTTGCCTCCTCCTATGATAAAATTACTCTCCAGTTCAGTAAATCCATATGTCATAAATGTATCACGCAATCCGCGCAATGCAAGAACTTACGCTCCGTATTTGACCCGGTTTATTCGTCTGCCGGATGCAGCATTTTTGCAGCCAGCTGCCGGGCGTCCGGACCGCCGCCCAGCATCCGCGCAATTTCCGCAATCCGTCCATCCGCATCCAGTTTCCGGATATGCGTGAAAGTCGTGTCGCCCTGCGATTCCTTGTAGACATTGAACTGTGTGGCTGCCCGGCAGGCGATCTGCGGCAGATGCGAAATGCACAGAATCTGTTTGTTTTCCGCCAGTGCGGCAATTTCATCTCCGACCCTGGTTGCTGTTTCTCCGCCGATATTGGCGTCGATTTCATCGAAAATCAGAATCGGGATGGAGTCGGCTTCCGCCAGAATGGTTTTCAGCGCCAGCATCACGCGGGAAAGTTCGCCGGAACTGGCAACTTCCCGCAGCGGCAGGGGCGGTACTCCCGGATTCGCACTGAACATGAATTCAATCCGGTCCGCGCCGTCCGGACCCGGTTCCGCCGGAGAAACGGTTACTGCAAATTCCGATTTCCGGAATCCGAGTTTTTTCAGTTCTTCCGCTGCTTTGCCGGCGATGAGTGCACCCGCTTTCTGCCGTTTGGCGGACAGCCGCGCACAGGCGGAACGCAGTTCGTCCTGCAATTCTTTTTCCCGCTGGTCAAAATCATTCCGTTTCTGCTCGGCATTGTCGTAAGCGTCAATGCGCTCCCGCAGCCGTTCCAGATGTGTCAGCACGTCTTCCAGAGACGGTCCGTACCGGCGTTTCAGAGTCTGAAGAACCCGCAGACGCTCTTCCATTGCCTGAAAAGCCCCTTCATCAATCTCTACATCCGACGCATAATCGGAAAGATTGCCGGAAAGTTCTGAAATGGAAGAAGATATGTCATCAAGACTGCGCAGGAAACGTTCCGTTCCGGCAGGATCGCATTTTTCCATGTCGGCGAGCAGACGGCGGATTGTTCCGAGACGGTCCTGAATGGAATCTTCACATTCCGAAAGACCGTCTGCCGCACCCAGAGCAAGTTCGATGAGGGTTCTGGAATGCGCAGCCAGAGCATGTTTTTCTTCCAGCAAATCATCTTCGCCCGGCTGCGGATCCGCTTTTTCGATTTCGGAGGCATCCCGCCGCAGCCGCGCGGTTTCCTCGGCGGACGGCATGGAGGCGGCGAATTCTTCGCGTTCTTTGCGCAAAGCCGCCAGAGCCTGCCAGATACGGCGGACTTCTGCCAGTTCTTTTTCATCTTTGCCGAAACGGTCCAGCATATCCAGCTGATTGCGGACTTTGAGCAGATGTTGATTTTCATGTGCGCCGTGAATGTCAACCATCAGTTCGCCCAGACGGCGCAGGATCTGGAGAGTAACCGGGGATTCATTCAGAAAATTCCGGCTGGCGGCGGGAGTGATGACCCGGCGGACCAACAGCGTGCCGTCCTCTTCGGGCTGAATACCGGCTTCTTCCAGCAATGGCAGAACCGTTCCCTTCGAACCGGCGGGCAGGGAAAATTCCCCGGAGATTTCACAGCGCGCCGCGCCGATACGGATCATGGACCGGTCCGCCCGTTCGCCCAGCAGCAGACCGACGCCGCCCATGATGACGGATTTTCCCGCGCCGGTTTCGCCGCTGATGACATTGAACCCGGAACCGAATTCCATGTCGGCGCGTTCCACCAGAGCGAGGTTTTCCAGATGCATCCACTTCAGCATGATGACGGTCCGTTCAGAGGGAACACAGAGGAATGATGGTTTCCACGGCGTTCAATGACGCGCCGATCCAGTTCGGTTCGCGCAGGGCAAAAGGCTTTTCCGCGCCGTTTTCCAGCTGATACAGCACGGAGGAAATCCGGCAGGAAAGCAGATCGCGTCCGCTGCGGTTGCGGGAAACAAACGAAAGATTTTTCAGACAGGGCAGAATACCCGCCAGATCCCAGAGCTTGGCACTGGTGATGTAAACCGCATCCCGTCCTGCCGCCAGGTCAATGCCGGAACAGACGCAGGAGCCGATGGAGATGACCGGATTCACGCCGGTGAAAATTCCTTTGCGGGTCATCAGCTGCGAGAGATTGATGCAGGATGTGCCGTTGAAAGGACGGTTCGGATTTTCGATCGGACGAACCGCTTCCTCCATTTCGCGCCGGGTCGGATAACTGCGTCCGAGCGAGGCAAACCAGGTTTTTCCGTTGTCGGAAAACATGATTTCGCCGAGTTCAGGCGTATAGACTCCGCCTTCGCGGATGACTCCGTTTTCCGCATAGCCGATGGAAATACCCCAGATCGGACGGCGGTTGATGAAATTTGCCGTACCGTCGATGGGATCGACGATCCACATTTTATCATGCAGCAGACTGTTCATCAGGCGGTCGTGATCGTGATCCTGGCAGGTTTCTTCGCCGAGAATGCTGTCAAATCCGAATTTCCCGGTCAGGAACAGTTCGATTCCTCTGTCCGCATTGGTTACGGGAGTAAGATCGTCCTTGACTTCGACAGCGGGCGCTTCCTTGATTTTCCGGGCAATGGCGGCACATTCCACGAAAGTGTCGAGCAGCTCTTTGACATTCCAGTTCTGCATGGTATGCTTTATTCTCCTATGATCTTGATCAGGACCCGTTTGCGGCGTCCGCCGTCGAATTCGCCGTAGAAGATCTGTTCCCACGGACCGAAATCCAGTTTGCCGTCGGTAACCGCCACGACCACCTCACGGCCCATGATCTGACGTTTGAGGTGAGCATCGGCATTGTCTTCTCCGGAAAGATTGTGACGGTACTGGCTGAGGGGTTCATGCGGTGCAAGTTCTTCCAGCCATTTGTCATAGTCGGCATGGAGTCCGGATTCGTCATCGTTGATGAATACGGATGCGGTGATGTGCATGGCGTTGCACAGCAGCAGTCCTTCTTTGATGCCGGATTCCTGAAGAGCCTTGCGGACCTGCGGGGTGATATTGACAAACGACCGCCTGCCGGGAAGGTTGAATACGAGTTCCTGTCTGTAACTTTTCATGGCCGTCCTCCTGGGCTGTTGATTCTTTCATACAGAAAAGGAATTTAACAACAATGCGCAAAAAGTCAAGGTCTGCGGCAGTCAAAACTCAATTTTTTTCAAGCGGAATCCCCGGAATGCTTTCCTTTGCCTTGTTTTTCCCGCAACGCGGTGTATATTAACACAGACAATATGGAACAACAGGAGATTTTTCAGGATTATGCAGGAAGAAATACGGAAAATTATCACGGAACTCGGCGAGGATCCGGAACGGGAAGGTCTGCTGAAGACTCCGGAACGGGTGGAAAAAAGTCTGAAATACCTGACCCGCGGCTATCGGCAGAATCTGGAAGATGTGATTCACGGTGCCATTTTCACCTCGGAACAGGATGACATGATCATTGTCCGGGATATTGAATTCTACAGTATGTGCGAACATCACATGCTGCCGTTCTTCGGACGCTGCGCCATCGGCTATATCCCGCGCGGCAAAATTTTCGGAGTCAGCAAGCTGGCTCGTCTGGTGGATGTGTTCGCCCGGCGGCTTCAGATTCAGGAACGGCTCTGCCAGCAGATCGCCCAGGCGATTTTCGACACCATTCACCCGCAGGGCGTCGGCGTGGTCATGGAAGCGCAGCATCTCTGTATGCTCATGCGCGGCGTGCAGAAACAGAACTCCATCATGACGACTTCCGCCATGCTCGGCACGTTCCGCAAAGAGCAGACGACCCGGCTGGAATTCCTGAACCTCATCAGAAAGTAAGGGTGCGGCATGAAGGCTTTGGTGCAGCGGGTGTCGGAAGGTTCGGTTTCCGTGGACGGTGAAGTCATCGGCTCTGTCGGTCAGGGACTGGTGATTCTGTTCGGCGCAGGACGCGGCGATACGGAAAAAGATGTGAAATATCTGGCGGAAAAGTGTGCGAATCTCCGCATTTTCTGCGATGAAAACGGAAAGATGAACCGTTCATTGCTGGACATCGGCGGAGAGGCTCTGATCATTTCACAGTTCACTTTGTACGGGGACTGCCGCAAGGGACGCCGTCCCGGATTCAGCGATGCCGCCGATCCCGCCGAAGCCGAACAGTTCTACGAACATTTTCTGGCGGAAGTTGCCGCCTGCGGCGTGAAAAAAGTTCAGCACGGCAAATTCGGCGCGGACATGAAAGTGAAGATTTTCAATGACGGACCCGTAACCTTCATGCTGGAAAGCAGGGGAGGCGTCGGCGTATGACCCGGAAACGCATTGCCATTCTCGGTTCAACGGGCTCCATCGGCAAAAATGCCTGCCGGGTGGCGGACGCATTGAAGGACCGCATACAGGTAACAGCTCTTGCTGCGAACAGCAATGCGGAACTCCTGGCGGAACAGGCACGGCATTTCGGCTGTACAGCCGTTTCCATCGGCGATGAAAAGAAACTGGGCGGTCTCAAAGGAATGCTCCCGGAAAACTGCCGGGCTTTCTGCGGTCCGGAAGGTCTGCTGAAACTGGTCCGCGCCGCCGACGTGGATATGGTTCTCTGCGCCATTGTCGGAACCGGCGGTCTGCATCCGGTCATGGAAGCGGTTCGTGCCGGAAAGGAAATCGCGCTTGCCAGCAAGGAAGTGCTGGTCATGGCAGGGGAACCGGTCATGAAACTGATCCGCGAAAAAAATACGGTATTGATTCCGGTGGACAGCGAACACAGTGCCATTTTTCAGTGTCTTGACGGATTGGATTCCAGCCTTGCGGAAAAACTGATTCTGACTTCCAGCGGCGGTCCGTTCCGGAAAGCAAGCCGGGAAGAGATGGAAAACGCCACGTTTGAACAGGCGCTGGCGCATCCCGTCTGGTCGATGGGACAGAAAATTTCCATAGATTCCGCCACGCTGATGAACAAGGCGCTGGAGATGGTCGAAGCTCATTTCCTGTTTGACTGTCCGGAAGAAAAAATCCAGGTGCTGGTGCATCCGCAGTCGGTGATTCATTCCATGGTGGAATTTCCCGACGGTGTGACGCTGGCGCAGCTGGGCGTCCCGGACATGCGTTATCCGATTCAGTATGCCTTCACCTGGCCGGAACGGCTGAACGGCGGACTGGAACGGCTGAACCTTGCCAAAGTCGGGCATCTGGATTTTGAGGAGCCGGACACGGCGCGTTTTCCGGCACTGGAGCTGGCACGGGCGGCAATCCGGGAAGGCGGCACACTTTCCTGCGTGATGAATGCCGCCAACGAAGCGGCTTTCCTGCGGTTCAGAAACGGAGAAATCCGGTTTACGGACATTGTGGGGATCATTGAAAAAACTATGAACAGACACAACAGCATCCGGAATGCGTCGCTGGACGATATTCTGGAAGCAGACCGCGAAGCCCGGATTTTTGCGGCGGCGGTCAGAACAGGGAGACAGGCATGATTTACGATCTTCTGCTGAAAATCGGCGCCATTGCTTTTATGGTGATTTTTTTCGGACTCTGCATTTTCATCCATGAGCTGGGGCATTTCCTGGCTGCCAAGTGGCGCGGTCTGTATATCGGCGCGTTTTCCATCGGATTCCGCAAAATCTGGTGGAAAAAAATCCGGGGGGTGGAATACCGCATCGGCTGCATCCCTGTGGGCGGGTATGTCGACCTGCCGCAGATTGACGCTTCCGGCGACGCCAAAGACGCCGACGGCAACATTCTGCCGAAAGCCAAACCGCTCGACCGGATCATCGTCGCTTTCGCCGGACCGCTTTTCAACATGCTTTTCGGTCTGCTGCTCGGTGTGGTGATCTGGATTCACGGCGTGCCGCAGGATACGCCGGTGCTGAACGAAATCCGCGTGGAATCGGTTCAGGAAAATTCCCCGGAATGGAACGCCGGTCTGCGCAAAGGCGACGTCATTTATGCTCTCAACGGTGAAAAATTCAATACCACCTGGAATGGCTTCATCAATAAAATTCTGTTCACCATCGGCGATGTGACTCTTTCCGTGCGCCGGGACGGACAGGATCTGCGCGTAACGTATAAACCTGTTGTCAATAAGGCAGTCACCAAAGAGGAAGAGATCGCCTATCCGTTCTTTTTACCGGAAATTCCGCTGTACCTCTATCCGCGTTCCGGTTCCCCGGCGGAAAAAGCCGGCATACGGAATGGCGACCGGCTGCTTAAACTGAACGGCAAACCGGTTTTCAGCACGGAAGAACTGGAAAACCGTCTGCTGTTTGCTGAAGGACAGCCGCTGGATCTGGTGATCCTGCGCGGCAAGGAAACGATTGAAATCAAAGGTCTGATTCCTGTTCCGGAAAAACGCGACGGCGAGGATGGAATCTGGCTGCTGGGATTTTCCGGCAATCCGGTGGTCTCCGTACTGGAAGGTCTGCCGATGCAGAAAGCCGGATTGCAGAAAGGCGATCACATTCTGTCTGTTGGCGGACAGAATGTCGAAGGTGTCAGCGATGTTCAGGCACTGGTGCGCAAGCTGAACGGCAAGCCGGCGGAAATCCGAATCCTGCGCGGCAAGGAAACACTGACCCTGCAGGTTGCTCCGAAGTATTTGAAATATACGGACATCGGAGTGGATTTCGCCACGCTTTCGCATCCGAATCCGATTGCCCAGCTGGAAAAAGTGCTGGTGCTGACCTGGAATTCTCTGCGCGGCATCGGGTACAGTCTCGGCAACAGTCTGAATCTGACTCAGCAGCATACCACCATCAAGCCGAAGCACATGAGCGGTCCCATCGGCATCGGGAAATACCTTTATCTTTCCGTATACCGCGGCTCGCTGATTCTTGGTCTGAATGTGGTGGTCATCATCACTTTCAATCTGGGACTCATCAACCTGCTGCCGATTCCGGTGCTGGACGGCGGACATATTCTGCTGGCAATCCTGGAAATGATTTTCCGGCGTCCGGTGTCCCGTAAAATTCTGGAACCGATTACCGTCGTCTTCATTTCCCTGCTGATCGGTTTCATGATTTTTGTTTCGTTCTACGATGTGAAGAAACTGGTTGCGCCCGCGCTGAAATCCATGCGGACGCCGGAGACCACTGCCCCGGCGGCAGTGGAAAAGGTGCCTGAAAATGTTTCAGCGCAGGAAAAGTAAACAGATTCAGATCGGACCGGTGAAAATCGGCGGGGACGCTCCGGTTTCCATTCAGTCCATGACCAATACCGATACCCGCGATGCCGCGGCGACGCTGGCGCAGATTCGGGAGCTGGCGTCCGCCGGATGCGAGATTGTCCGGGTAACTGTTCCCGATGAAGCGGCTGTTGCGGCGCTTCCGGAAATCCTTGCCGGAAGTCCGCTGCCGGTCATAGCGGATATTCATTTTGATTACCGGCTGGCTCTGGGTTCGATTCGTGCCGGAGTGCATGGAGTGCGCCTGAATCCGGGCAATATCGGTTCGGCGGAGAAAGTCCGTGCTGTGGCGGAAGCCGCCGGAGAAGCGGGAATCCCGATCCGGGTCGGCGCCAATTCCGGCAGTCTGCCGAAAGGAATGGCGGCTGCCAACCGTGCGGCGGGAATGTCCCATGACGAAGCCATTGCACACGCATTGACGGATGCCGCCATGGAGCAGGTGAAACTGCTGGAGCAGTATTCGTTCCGCAATCTGAAAGTTTCCCTGAAAGCCAGTTCCGTTCCGGTTACGGTGGCGGCGTACCGGCTGTTCGCGGAACGGTCCGATTATCCGCTGCATTTGGGGGTGACGGAAGCGGGAACAGCTTTCCGCGGAGCAGTCAAATCCGCGATTGGAATCGGTTCTCTGCTGCTGGACGGCATCGGTGATACGATCCGGGTCAGTCTGAGCGCTCCGCCGGTGGAGGAAATCCGGGCGGCTCTGGCGATTCTGGAATCTGCCGGTCTGCGGGAAGCTGCACCGGAACTGGTTTCCTGTCCCACTTGCGGACGCACCAACTGGGATCTGATTTCCATGGTCGGACGGGTGGAACGGCTGATCGCGGAAATCCGGAGTTCCGGCAAACGGATCACTTTGCGGAAAGTGGCGGTGATGGGATGTGCGGTCAACGGTCCGGGGGAAGCCTCGGATGCGGATCTCGGCATTGCCGGCGGCAACCGCAA
Organism: uncultured Victivallales bacterium; assembly: GCA_934661375.1. GTDB lineage: Bacteria > Verrucomicrobiota > Lentisphaeria > Victivallales > UBA1829 > SIG94. The sequence continues at coordinate 92,955 of CAKUJH010000003.1, read as the reverse complement.
AGGCGAACTGCTGATTTTCAGAAACGGCAGTCCGGTGGCGGTTTTCCCGGAAGCGGAAGCCTTTGCTTTCCTGAAAAAAGAACTGCTGGATTCCGCCCGGTAAGCCCCGGTTGTGCGGCAGGGAAAATTTGTTAAAAAAACGTTAAAAAGAGAAAAACCACCTGCCGGCAGCTTGCAAAATGTTTTTTCCGGGATTACCTTACAGTCAGAATAATGACAGACATGGAAAGGATCACGGATCATGAAAGAATCGCTGGCTCTCGGTATTGACCTTGGCGGAAGTAAAATCTATGCGGCTGTAACCGATGCACGGAATCGTGTGCTGGCTTCATACAAAACCCCGACCGTGCCGCATGACACTCCGGAAAACATTATCAGCACCATGCTGGATACCGGTAAATGCGCTCTGGCATCCATCGGCAAAAAACTGGAGGATGCAGAATATATCGGCGCGGCGTTTCCTTCGCCCATTGATCCTGAAACCGGCGACTGCACTTTTGCCACCAATCTGGGCGGACGCAATTTTTCCGCCAAGAAAATTTTCCGGGAACTGGCAGGACGCGAAGTGTATCTCGGCAATGACGGCGACCTCGGTACTCTGGCGGAATTCCGTTATCAGGCGGACCCGAACGAAAAAAGTCTGATCGGCTTTTTCATTGGAACCGGACTCGGCGGCGGAATCATTGTGGACGGGAAGCTGCTTCGCGGCAATTGCGGACTTGCCGGAGAACTGGGACACATGATCATCCGTAAAGGCGGACGCCGCTGCGGCTGCGGACATCGCGGCTGCATTGAAGCCTACTGCAGTAAAGTCGCGTTTGTGAAAGCCATTCAGAAAGCCATGGCGAAGCGCAATGCCCAGACACTGCTGCCGCCGGACAAGTTCAACGCCCGAAGCACGAACATCAAAAGCAAGTATCTGGCAAAGGCTTATGCGGATGGCGATCCGCTGGTGCGCGAGGCGGTGGACAAAGGTTCGGTCATGCTGGGCATTGCCGCCGCTTCCGCCTGTGCGCTGGTCGCTCCGGAACGTATCGTAATCGGCGGCGGTGTGGCGGCGTCAATGGGACAGTATATCATGCCGGTGTTCCGCAAGAGTTTCGAAGCGCATATCTTCGGGCTGCCGATGAACAGAATTCAGCTGACTCTTTCCGCTTATGGCGATGACGCCGTTGCCGTAGGCGCCACGATTCTGGCAAGAAAGGAAGCCGCCCGGTGATTTGCCATGCCCGCACGCAAGAAAAAAAACAATGAAAATACCGCTGTTCAGCAGAACCCCGCCGAACCGTCCGTCATTACGATGGCGACGATTGACGTAGGTGCGCATTCCGCGCGTATGCTGATTGCCGAAGTCAACCGGACCACTCGTCAGTTCACTCCGCTGGAAGAACTGGAAAAACCGGTTCCGCTCGGTTCCAATGTGTTCCGCAACGGGGAAATCAGCAATGAATCCATTCAGATTCTCTGCGATGTGCTGTGCAATTTCCGGGAAAAAATGAGAGAATATGACGTAACCTGCTGCAAGGCAATTGCCACCAGCGCGGTTCGCGAAGCTGAAAATGCCGATATTTTTCTGGAACGCATACGCCACGCCACGGGCATTGAGATACAGCTTTTTTCCGGAACCGATGAAGCCCGGCTGGATTACAGCGCCGTCTCTCGCGACATTCCGCGTCAATACGGTTTCTTTTCCCATACGGCTCTGATTGCCGACATCGGCACCGGGGCGTGTGAAGTCAGTGCTTATGACCGCGGCAGTCTCTGTTTTACGGAAACGCTGAAAGTCGGTACGCTCCGCACCCTGGATCAGGTGCATGGAACTTATTCCTCATCCGCCATCAATTATTATACTTCGATGCTGATCGACAATGCGTTCAGTGAACTGCACTCCATTTCGGAAAACCTCAAGGCGGAAATCATCATAGCCATGGGGACTTCCGCACGCACTTTGCTGAAATTGATTCGCGGCAACCGCTCCAACAAGGCGGCGGTCTGCATTTCCAGAACCGAATTCTTCCTGCTGCGTTCTGCAGTGTCGGATCTGACCTATGAACAGATCAGCGAACAATACGGTCTGGCTCCCGATCTGGCGGAAATGGTGCAGCCCTGCTGCATGATTCTTGACAATCTGCTGCGTCTGACTGATGCCGAAAAAATTCTAATCCCGATGGTTTCAACCAAGTATCTTCTGCTGCGCGACTTCATCGACAAGACTTTCGGTGTGCCGGACCGGTTTGAGGAACAGGTTCATTCTCTGATTATGCGGACTGCCGCCCGTTACCGCTGCGACAATGATTACTGCGAACGGACCACCCGTTATGCGGAAGTTCTGTTCCGTAAACTGGAAAAACTGCATGGTCTGGGACACGCCGAACTGCTTATTCTCAAAATCGCGGCGCGGCTGCACAAGAGCGGTCTGTTCATCAACAATCAGGCGTATCACAAACATTCCTGCTACATCATTCAGAACACAGAAATTCCCGGCATATCGGCGGAACAGCGCCGCATTGCCGCACTGGTGGCGCGCTATCACCGCAAATCATTTCCGAAGATGCTGCACCCAGAATACGCCGTGCTGTCTGTGCGCGACCGGGAGCTGGTCAATAAACTTGCCGCAATTCTCCGGATTGCCTGTGCTTTGGGGGCAATGGCGGCAGCGCCTGAAAACCTTACCGTCAAACTGGAACCATCGCGTGTTGTGATCCGGCTCGGCGACGATATTACTTATTTTCCGGAATCCATGACCGACGTGGACACTGCATATTTCCGCAGTGTCTATGCCTGCCGAATCATTTTTTCATGAAGGAGAAACTGTCTGCCATGAAAAACACCGCCGATCAGTTCATCAACCGCGACGTCAGCTGGATGGAGTTCAATTCCAGAGTTCTGGATGAAGCCGCCGATCCCGGCAACCCGCTGCTCGAACGTCTGAATTTCATTGCTATTTTCAGCAGCAATCTGGATGAATTCTGCATGGTGCGTCTTGCCGGCATTTCCAGCCAGCTCGCCCATGGATTTCATACCATTTATAAAGATTGCGGCTATGACCCCCGCATTCTGATGGCAGGTCTGAAACGCAAAATCCGGATGCAGGTCGAACGGCAGTACCGCTACCTCAATGAGGACATCCTGCCGGAAATGAAACGTAATTCCATTGTGATTGCAGCGTGGGATCAGCTTACTTCCACGCAGAAGAATACGGCACTGAAAATCATGACGTCCGAAATTTTTCCGGTGCTGACTCCCATTGGAATCGATCAGTCGCATCCGTTCCCGCTGGTGCCGAATCTGGGGCTGGAAATGCTGATCCGGCTGATTCCGGAAAAAAGCCGTACGGAAAAATTTGCCCTGCTGGAAGTTCCGAATGTCATTCCGCGTTTCATTCAGCTGGAAAGTTCGGCGCAGGGTGTGGTGTTCATCCCTGCTGAGGAGTTGATCCGCAATCATCTGAATATGCTGTTTTCCGGTGCGAAAATCAAGGAATGTTCCTATTTCCGCGTAACCCGCGACATGGATTTTTCCATCGACGAAGAATCCATTGCCGATCTGCTGACCGAACTTCAGATTGCACTGCGCAAGAAAACTAAACGGAATGTTGTACGGCTGGAACTTTCCGCGGATATGACGCAGAAATCACGGAAATGGCTGCTCGGCAAACTGAACATTTCTTCGGAAAATGCTCTGATTCAGCCGATTCCCGGTCTGCTGAATCTCAAATCCATGTTTGCTCTGGCATCCCTGCAGAGTTTTCCGGCTCTGCGCAACGAACCGCTGCCGCCCTTGCCGGCGCTTTTTGCCAAAGGAAAGGATATTCTCCGCACCATTCGGGAAAAAGGACCGTTCCTGATTCATCATCCTTATATCTCTTTCGACCCCGTGGTCAAAATGCTGGAACAGGCTGCGGAAGATCCTGCCGTGCTGGCGATCAAACAGACTTTGTACCGGGTCAGCGGCGATTCTCCCGTGGTTCATGCCCTGATTCGCGCTGCCCGCAGCGGCAAACAGGTTTCCGTGCTGGTCGAATTGAAGGCGCGTTTCGATGAAGAGAACAACATCAACTGGGCACGCGAACTTGCCCAGGCGGGCGCGCATGTCGTCTACGGCATCGCCGGGCTGAAAGTCCATTGCAAAGCTCTGATGGTTATCCGTCGCGAAGAAGACGGCATCCACCGCTATGTTCACCTCAGCACCGGCAATTACAATGACAAGACGGCGCGTCTTTATACGGATCTGGGGTATTTCAGCGATGATCCCCTGCTGGCACGCGACGTCTCGGCGCTGTTTAATGTCATTACCGGTTTTTCCGCGCCGCCCGATTGGAACAAACTGATTGTTGCGCCGTTCAACATGCTGGAAAAAATTCTGTTCATGATTGACCGCGAAGCCGCTTATTCCACCAGGGAAAACCCCGGTCATATTGTCATCAAGATCAATTCCCTGATTGATTACGAAGTGATTGAGCATCTGTACCGCGCGGCGGAAAAGCATGTGAAAATCGAATTGATTGTCCGCGGTATCTGCGGTCTGACTCCGTATTCACTGTCGCCGGAAGCCGCCGCCAATATCCGGATCGTCAGCATTCTTGACCGGTTTCTGGAACATGCACGCATTTATTACTTTGCCAATAACGGGTCGCCGGAATATTATCTGGGCAGTGCCGATCTCATGCCGCGCAATCTGCGCCGCCGGATTGAAACGCTGTTCCCGGTGGATTCCCCCGCTATCCGGGAAGAACTTGATTTCATTCTTCATGCCGGATTGTCGGACAAACGCAAAGGCCGTGTTGTCTGCGGTGTCAATCAGTATTCGAAAACCGATCATACACAGGCTTTTGAGAACACCAGAAGCCAGATTGTCCTGTATAACTATTACCGCGAACGTCTGGCGAAAGAGGAAAAGAAAAACAATCCGGCGGAAGGAAATTTCACGGTATTCCGGGATGTCCGCCCGATTGAACAGTAATAACAATATTACGGTTTTTTGTCCGGAACAGGCGTATCTTTGGCAGGTGCGTTTGTTCCGGCGTTAGTTTTCGGCGGTTCGGCAGGCTTGATTTTTTCCGGCTTTGCAGGAGCGGTTTCTGTTTTTTCCGTTTTCGGTTTTTCCGGAGACGTTTTCTGTTTTTCCTGTTCTGCTGCTGTGGCTTTGAGCTGTTCCAGTTCCTTGAGGAGTTTCAGCCGTTCCGCCGCAAATTTTTCCTTTTCCAGCGCAAGACGCGTTTCCTGTTCGCGGACTTTTGCCAGAGCCTGGTCGCGTTCCGACGCCAGCGCTTTCTCTTTCGCCAGATGTAATTCGCTCAAACGTCGGTTTTCTTCCCGGATGCTTTTTTCGAATCCGGCTTTCTGTTCCTGCAGTTCCGATTCCAGACGGGCAATATTCGCCTGAAATGCTTTGCTGCCGGCAATCAGGGAAACGGACTGTTCTTTGAGTGTGGTCAGCTTTTCGGTGTTTTCCACTTGCCGCTGCTGCAAGAAACGGTTTTCCTGCCGTGCCCGGTCAATGTAATGCCAGGACATGAAGCCGCCGGCAATCAGAAAAAGCAGAAACAGGACAAATGCCGAAAGCCAGAAAAACGACATTCTGCGCTGGGCGGCGGAAATGTGTTCCAGTTCCTGGATGCGTTTATCCATATTGCGGAATGATTCTCCGATCAGACGCCCGATCTCTTCCGATTGTTGTCTTGCGATTACTGCAAATTCCTGATTTGGTTGGGCTTCCGGAGTTTTTTCTTTCATCGGGACCGGATTTTCCGAAGTTTTGGACTCGGCTGGCGCGGGTTCCGGAACCGGCGGAACCGGTACTGCACGGATGGGATGTCTGGCGGAAAGTTCCGTTTCGATTTCCGTGAAAGCCTTGCCGCTGTTGCGGTATTCCGCGATTTCGCGCAGCACGCTTACCGCAGATTCCGGATACACTTTCCGTTTCCCTTGTGCCTGGGAATCAATGAATTGCGCATAACGGTTCAGCCAGTCGTTGATGGTGGTACGCGGAACGCCGATCAGTTCAGCCAGTTCCATTACGGTGTATTTTTTGTCAGTATCCATTGAATCAGCTCCTCTCCAGCAGTTCCGTTATCCGGACAATATCCCGTCCGATCTGTTGTTTCAGTTCCTCAGCACCGGCAAATGTCTGTTCGCCGCGCACAAACCCCGCCAGTTCCAGTTTCAGCTTTCTCCCGTAAAGATCACCATGAAATCCGTTCAGCAGATGCACTTCGACACGCGGGGCGATTTCTCCGTACTGTTCCCGGAAGGTCGGTGAAATTCCGATGTTGACCGCTGCCGGAAAACGTTCTCCGGAAGGCAGATACGCAAACGCGGCATAGACTCCGAAACGGGGCAGTACGCCGGCGGTGATTTTCAGATTCGCTGTCGGAGCTTTCAGTTTTTCCCCGGCAGCCTTGTAGCCGTGTTTCACCGTTCCGAACAGAGCGTAACGCCGTCCCAGCATTTTTTCCGCCAGTTCCAGATCGCCATCGGCAACCGCTTCCCGGATGGCAGTGCTGCTGACCACCTGTCCGCTGTCCATGCACAGTTCCTCCACGGCGGAAAAGTGAAAACCGCGTTCCGCTGACAATGCTTCCAGAAAAGCGGCGTCTCCGGCAGCTTTTGCGCCGAAACGCCAATGTTTTCCCACACAGATGCCCCGAACGGACACCGGTCCGGCAAAAATGGACTGTTCCAGAAAATCCAAAGGTGTCAGACGGGAGAACTCCGGAGTGAAATCCACGGTAACAACGGCTTTTGCGCCGTACTCATGCAGCAGACGCAGTTTCTCGGACGGCGGATACAGCAGAGTCGGCGGATTTTTCGTCAAAAGGCTGCGCGGATGCGGATAAAAAGTCATAACTGCCGGAACTGCATTGAGTTCTTTGGAAACCGTCAGAAGTTCCGTCAATAATTTCTGATGTCCTTTATGCACTCCATCAAAGACGCCAACCGCCACTGCAGCGGAAGAGATTCCGCATTGCGCCAGTTCTCCGATGTGGCTGAAATTCATGGATGTGCCCGGTTCCGTCATTTTGTTTTCCCTTGTTCTCTGTAATACATTTTTCGGTATTGGTACTATACACAAAAATGACGGAATTGCAAGCGGCAGAATTCCGTCATTTTCATAACTTCTTTGTAATCAAAGAAATATTTGTTTCGTCATTTACTGCGGGCGGCATCCTCCGCGGCGGCATTCCGAAGCACTGTCTGCTTGTCCGGAGAGTCCGGCATTTTGGCGGTCAGCTGTTTCACCACGTCAACACAGGTTTTGACATTCGGCATTGCCTGTGTTTTGACGGAGCCGTCACAGAACGCCACATTGATTTTCAGTTCCTTTGCATTCTGGTTCGGAACCAGCCACGGTTTCTCAAACGCCAGCGGAAGAGAGTCCGCACTTTTTTCGGTCAATCCTTTGCCGACGTAAGCATAAGAGGTATTGGCGGGTGTGATGATTTCATTCGTGCTGACTTTGGAGACTTTGTCGGAAGGAATAATGAAATCTTTGGCGGAAAACCCGTAGCTGTCCCCCACGAATACGGAGAAGTTGTCCGGATATTTTTCCTGATTGTCCAGAGCGTACATTTTGCAGCCCAACGCGATCCGTTTCAAGTTGGTTATGCTGTTGATCTGCTTGGTTTTTGCCTGTGCATCGCGTCCCATTTCCGCGCATTTGTCCCAGACGGCGGGGGCAATGGTCATACGGATTGCGTTTTTCTCGCATTTGCTCTTTATCAGTTTAACCAGATCCGGTTCCGACTGTGCGATGAAGCCCAGTCCCATGTTGAGCAGACCCAGTGTTTCGGATGCGGCCTGTTCATCTTTGAAAATCAAGGAAATTTCGGTGTCCGGATCTTTGACTGCGCAGGGAATATTGACAGTCAGTTCCGTGATTTTCTGAATACAGGGAGCCATTTTGAGCGCCTGCTGTGCCTGATCCGGAAGTTTTTCGGGGAATTCCACTTTCACGGCACCGGACACCATGTTCCTGAAATTGATATTGGCAAAAAGCGGATTTATTTTGCCGGACCGGAACAGTGCCGGATCGTTTTTCTCGGTGCTCATCAGAACCAGGTTGTCATCATACAGGATGCAGACGCTGTCATCATCTTTGATGATACGTTCTTTCCCGACGACCTGTTCCTTGATTTTCGGGTCTTCCTTCTTTTTGTCTTTCATATACACTTCGAACAGCTGTTTCGCCTGTCCGTTCTTTGACTGTATCACGACTCCGCCCCATTGTTCTGCCGTGAAAATGAATACGACAGAACGGCACTGAAACACGTCTTCGGTCAGTTTGTTTTCTTTCAGAAAATCAAGCAGATCCTGCTTGTTGTCCTGAAACAGTTTGGTTTGGATCAGCGCATTGACATCCACGTAGCATACAATGTTGGCGTCAGCCGGAACTTTGGATTGCAGCTGACGGTCGGAGCTGTCACAGCCTGTGATGAACAGGACCAGCAGCACGGCGCATAAGAACAGTTTTTTCATGATTGACACCTTTTGTTGAAAATGAATACTTCTGAACAATATCACACATTCCGTTAAATTCAATGAATCACAATCAGATTTTTTGAAAAAAGAGCAGAGCCGGCAGGTTGCGGGGCGTGCTGCTGAAAAAATAAAAATCCGTCATTTCTGACGAGCTGTTTCCACTTTAATTGCAGAATATTACGCAGAATGACGGAATATTGACGGAACTGTTTTCAGTTGTTCTGTGAACGGTTATTTGGAGGACATCCGCAGCCAGGCTTCGACAAACGGATCCAGGTCGCCGTCCAGCACGGCATTCACATTTCCCGTTTCGTAATTGGTGCGCAGGTCCTTGACCATCTGGTACGGTTGCAGCACGTAGGAACGGATCTGGTTGCCCCATCCGATTTCGGATTTTTCACCGGAAATGGCGGCGGCTTCCTTCTTGCGTTCTTCTTCGGCGCGTTCATACAGACGCGCCTGCAGCATACGGTAGCACATGGCACGGTTCTTGTGCTGGGAGCGTTCCATCTGGCAGGACACCACAATGCCGGTCGGGAGGTGGGTGATGCGCACTGCACTGTCGGTACGGTTGACGTACTGACCGCCCGCACCGCTGGCACGGTAAGTGTCGATCTTCAAATCCTTTTCATCAATTTCGATGTCCAGGTCTTCATTCAGTTCGGGGAAAGCGTCGGCGGAAGCGAACGAGGTGTGCCGCCGCGCATTGCTGTCGAACGGGGAGATGCGGACCAGACGATGGATGCCGCGTTCGGCTTTGAGGTAGCCGTAGGCGAATTCACCTTCGACCCGGAGTGTAACGCTCTTGATGCCGGCTTCATCGCCGGGCTGCATGTCGATGATTTCATCCTTGAATCCGCGGCGTTCGAACCAGCGGCGGTACATACGCATGAGAATGCTTGCCCAGTCGCAGGATTCGGTTCCGCCCGCGCCGGCGTGGATGAAAAAGAAGCAGTTGTTGCGGTCGAATTTCCCGGAAAGAAAACTGACCAGTTCGAGCTTGTCCAGCTGTTCGGACAGTGATTTCCAGGCATCGTCCGCCTCCGCAAGGAAACTTTCGTCTTCCTCGGCAAGCTCAGCCGTCGCGCTGAAATCATCCACTGCCGATTTCAGTTTGAAAAACGGCTCGGTGGCAGTTTTGCACTGGCTGAGACGCTGCACGGTTTCCTGTGCTTTTTCTTTGTTGTCCCAGAAATCACTCTGTGACATGGTTTTTTCGATTTGCGCCATCTCGGTTTTGTAGTCGGCGATCTTCAAGAAGTTGTAAAGCCGCTCCAAACGAGTTTCCGCATCCTGGCAATGAGCCTTGATTTCTTCAATTAGCATGATAATTCTCAATCCGATACATTGTTTTCGCACCAAAAGCGTGATATATTGTCCCTATAACAGTAATTTGTCTTTTTAAAATTTCAAGTAAAGGAGTGAAAATATGCTGTCAAAATCCAGTCTTGCCTTTCTGGAACGCTTTCTGAAGAGCTCCGGACCCTCCGGTTTTGAGTTTGAACCGGCGGCGGTGTTCCGCGAATATGCCGGGACATTTGCGGATGAAGTGAAAACCGACGTCATCGGAAACACGATTGCGTGCATCAACCCGGACGCACCGTTCAAAGTCATGCTGGCGGGTCATTATGACGAAATCGGCTTCCAGGTGGTCTATGTGGACGATGGAGGGCTGATTACATTCCGTCCGGTCGGCGGCATAGACAAGCATACCCTGCCCGGCATTGAAGTGGACATCATCAACGGCAAAGGGGAACGCATTCCCGGCGTGATAGGACGCAAACCCATTCATCTGCAAACGCCCAAGGAACGCGAAACCGCCTCGGAAATCAAGGATCTGTGGATTGACATCGGGGCGCAGAGCAAGGAAGAAGCGGAAAAACTCGTGCGTGTCGGCGATCCCGTTTCTTTCCGCGCCAATTACCGCAGACTCGGTGAATACTCCGTCATGTCCAAAGGTCTGGACGATAAAATCGGTGCATTTGTCATCATTGAAGCCCTGCGTGAACTGGCGAAGAAAAAAATCAAAGTCGGAGTTTATGCGGTCGGGACCGTACAGGAGGAGCTCGGACTGCGCGGAGCCAAACCCGGTGCGTTTGGCATTGATCCGCAGGCAGCCATCTGCGTGGACGTCGGTTTCGCGACGGATGTTCCCGGGGTGGAAAAGAAAATCTGGGGAGACGCCAAACTCGGCGGCGGCCCCATGCTGCAACGCAATGCGGACAACAATCCGGTCATGAACCGCATTATGTTCAAGGTTGCGGACAAGAAGAAAATCCCGTATCAGCTCGGCTGCGGACATCGTGCTTCCGGCGGTACGGATACGGCGCAGGTTCAGCTTTCCCGTGCAGGGGTGGCAACGGTTCTGGTCAGCATCCCGAACCGTTACATGCACACTCCGGTGGAGATCTGCGATTTGCGCGACGTGGAAAACGCCATTCATCTGATTGCGGAAACCATCGCTTCGCTGTCCGGACGGGAAACCTTCATTCCCGGTCTGGACTGAGAACGGTTCCGGAGGCGTTTATGGGAAAGCTTTTTCTGATTTCGGGCAACGAGGATTTCACGGTCAAGGAGCGGGCAAGCCAGCTGGTGGTTTCGCTCTGCGGTGAAAATCCCGAAGATAACACGGCACTGGAAATCATCCGCGGGGACGACGATGCGGAAAAATTCGGCGTTACGCTGGAAAAATTTCTCAGTGCCTTGGAAACGCCTCCGTTCCTTTCTCCGGAAAAATTCGTCTGGCTCAAACATTTTTCCAAATTTGCGGATGCATTCGGCGAAACCTCCACCAAAAAGAAGAAAAGCCGGCTGGATCAGATCTGCGATTTTCTGAAAGACGGTCTGCCCAAAGAACTTACGGTTATCATAGACGGAACCGGCATGGACCGGCGCAAGGCATTTTACAAGATTTGCGAAAAACTGGCAAAAGAAACCGGCGGCGCGCTGGAATGGCACGAAAAAGCCGATCCGAAAGTCAAAGGCTATGCGCAGATTCTGCATCGGAAAATCCGTGAAATGATGGCGGCGGAATCGAAACGGATTGACGAACAGGGGACGGCGTTTCTGGCGGAAACGATCGGCGGGGATGCCGCCCGGCTGAAAAACGAAATCGACAAGCTGGTTTCGTATCTGGGCGACCGCGAACAGGCTTCGCTGGAAGACTGTCTGAAAATATGCAGCCGCAGTACGGAAACGTTGTCATGGGAATTTTCGTCGGCATTGTCGGCAAAAAATGCGCAGAAAGCCTTGTCCATGATTCCCAGTATTCTGGAAACGCTGGAACAGGAGCGCGGAGCATCGGGCGGACGCGGAGAGCTGGCACTGATTTCGGCAGCCAATTCGGAGTTCAAAAATCTGCTGTCCGCCAAATGCGAATCGGAACGGTATTCCATTCCGCCGCGTGCCGACGCCAACTACTTTTACAGTCTGTTTGAATCGCGCAAAGGGGCGGAAAACAACAGCAGTTTCTTTTCACTGCATCCGTTCCGCGCCTACAAGCTCTGGGAAAACGCCGCACGTTTTACGGATGAGGAAATTTCACGGGCGTTCGGCGCGATTTTTGTTGCCAACAAACAGATGGTTACCGGCGGCGATATGCGTCTGGCATTGGAAAATCTGGTTGTCAAGATTGCCGGAACCTGAAAGGGAAAATATATGCTGAAAATCATAGCGGATGACAAAATTCCTTTTCTGAAGGGAATACTGGAACCCTTTGCGGAAGTGGTGTATCTGCCCGGCGGCAGAATAACGCGTGCGGATCTGATGGATGCGGATGCGCTGCTGACCCGTACACGCACCAAATGCAATGCGGAGCTGCTGGACGGGACCAAAGTGCGTTTCATTGCCAGTGCGACGATCGGCTACGATCACATCGACACACATTACTGTGAAGAACACGGTATATTCTGGACCAATGCCCCCGGCTGCAATTCGGAATCGGTGGCGCAATACATCACTTCGCTGCTGCTGACCGATGCCCGGCGAACCGGGACGCCGCTGGACGGCATGACGCTTGGCGTGATAGGCGTCGGCAATGTCGGCTCCAAAGTGGAGCGCAACGCCCGTGCGCTTGGCATGAAGGTTCTGCTCAATGACCCTCCGCGCGCCCGCCGGGAAGGTCCGGAGGCGTTCACGGATATGGAAACCATCCGCCGCAATGCAGATTACCTCACGTTCCATGTGCCGCTGATCCGGGACGGAGCGGACGCGACATATCATTATGCCGATGCGGCATTCCTGCGCGGACTGAAGAAAAATGCGTTTATCATAAATTCTTCCCGCGGAGAAGTTTGTGATAATGATGCGTTGAAGGAAGCCTTGCAGAGAAAACAAATCCGCGGCGCGGCTCTGGATGTCTGGGAGAATGAACCCGGAATTGATCTGAAACTGCTGAAACTGCTGGATTTTGCCACTCCGCATATTGCGGGGTATTCGGCGGACGGCAAATCCAATGGTTCCGCCATGAGCATTCGCGCCCTGATCCGGTTTTTCGGACTGGAAAAACAGTTTGATCCGGGAACACTTCAGACTCCGCCGTCTCCGGCTCATCCGCAGATAGATCTGCTGGCTTCATTCCGGGCAGGCGCAAAGAAAGAGGAGTTGCTGTATCAGGCAGTTGCAGCATCGTATGACATCGTTTCGGATGATGAACGGCTGCGTTCCGCGCCCGGAGATTTTGAAAAACAGCGCGGCGCGTATCCGCTGCGGCGTGAATTTGATTCCTTTACCGTGACTGCTCCGTCCGAACTGGCGGAAATCCTGCGGCAGCTGCGTTTTAAGGTTCAGATCGGAAAATAAGATGAAAACATCCATGCTGAGAGGAGTGTTCTGTGGCGGAAATCGCTGAAATACGGGATCCGGACAAAGAAGCCGAACAGGTTGCGGAGCGTCTGGATGCACTGGAAAAGCTGATGCTGGAAGCGGAAAAACTCCGGCGCAGACAGCTGCTGATTTCCGGCTGCACCATATTGCTGATGCTGCTGATTCTGTCCCTGTTCATTCTGGGAATCATAACGTATTTCAGAACATATCCGAAACGCCAGCTGATGCAGGAAGTCCGGCAGCAGAACCGTCTGATTCTGAGCAATCCGTATCAGACGGGCGGGTTCCGGAAGTTCGACCGCCGGATTCTGCGCGTTTTCACTGCCGAACTGCAGCAGGAAATGCTGCGGAAAAAAGCGCCGCTGCGGCAGGGAATCCGGACGGAAATCCGCATGGTCAATGAATATGCGGGAAGCGGTCTGCGGCAGCGTTTTCAGAATCTGCTTTATACCCGTCTGACCGCGGAAACCCGGAAATACCTTGCCGACCGCGGAATCAAGCCGGACAGCCGGCAGCTGCGGCGGCTGAAACAACTGAATGCGGAACTGGCGGCGGAAATTTCCCGAATGGTTTTTGCGGAAATGATTCCGTCTCCGGCGCAGCTGGAGCAACTGAATGCGGAATGCACCCGGCTGAAACAGACCGATGCGTACCGCAGACTGGAAGGAGAACCGCTGTCTCTGGTTGAAAGCCGGATGCTGGAAAACCTGCTGGAATGCGTCATATTCCAGCTGAACGAGGGAAAAGGCATGGAAGCCGCCAGCCGGAGAGTGCAGCCATGAACGAACATTTACAGGAAAAACTGGATCATCTTTCCATAGAGATCCGCCGACAGCATAAACGCTACCGCAGTTCTTTGCGGAATATTATCTATCTGAGTGTCATCAGTCTGTTTTTCTTCGCGCTGTATTCGGCATTGATCAGTTACAGAATCCGTGAAATTGCCACACCTTCGACGGTGGCTCTGCTGATTGCGGGACAGCTTCGGGAGCAGTTTTCCGCGGATCCGGGGTGCATGTCCTTTCTGGAAGCACGGCAGACCGCTCAGGATATGGCGCAGTCCAGTCTGATTTCTCTGCCGCTGCTGATTCCTGCTGGCGGCAATCTGCTGCGGACCGCTCTGGACCGGACGGCGGACAATACGGCGCTGGAAATATCGGAACTGGCGGCGGAACCTCTGCGGAAACATATAGACAAGGTGCTTTCCTCGTCCGAAACGCCGCAGTACGCCGCACAGGAAATCATTGCGGGAATCGGGACGAAGACGTTTGACGGTTTTGCGGAAAAACAGCCGGTGCTGTTCCCCGGATACTGGAGCAGACGTCTGCGCGAAATCCGGCAGAAAGAGGATTCCGCTTTTACCCGGAAAGACGCCTGTGAACAGGAACTTGCCGTCAGCTGGCTTTATCTCTGTGTCCATGACCGTTACCGTGATACACAGTATGCCGAACCGGTCATGGATCTGGCGTTCATGGTCATGCGCAGCTGGGAAAGTGTCCTGACGGAAGAAAACAATCCGCAGCCTCAGAAGAAGATGAAAAATGTGCCGGTACAGAAAACGGCTCCGGCGATGCAGTAAAAAATGATCCGGGCAATCCGCACAGAGTCATCCATGGAACGTTCCACTGCCGCTTTCCGGAAACGTCCCGCCTGCAGATACATGGAAAGCCGCCGCCGTTCCGCGGCATTGCTCCGGTAGTCAATTCTGTCTCTCATAATCCGACCCGGAAAGTCAAAGCAATGACAATGCACAGCAGCAGAGCACAGAAAAACAGAGTCAGTATCAGCGGCAGGGAAAGAGCCGCGCCAATGCGGAAAAGCTGTCCGAAGGAAACGGAATCCAGTTCCGCAAACAGGTTGACCGGGGAGTCATTGCCGGAGGAACCGGCTGTACGGTTTTCAGAGAAAAGCCGGTTCTGGAGCGGAATCAGTTCCAGACGCATGTGATCCAGCTCCCGGCAGACATCGGAGAGCCGGACCTGAAAATCCGGAGAAAATTCATCCGGTTCAGACTGCTGTTCCAGTTGTTCCAGCAGAGCCGCGAGCTGCTGTCCGGCTTCCCGGATTTCGGAACTGTCCTTTTCCGCGGCTTCATTTCTGCGGGAGCATTCAGCGGCGAGTTCATGGAGACGAATCCGCATTTCTTTCCGGAAACGCAGGAATTCATCGCGGCGCGACAGCCACGCCTGACGGGTTTCCGGAGGCAGAGCCGCCAGAGCGGAGGCCGGCTGCTGCGGTGCAGAGTCATTGGGAACAGCCATTTCTCTGTTCTGGACGGTGTTTTTTTCATTGGTCTTCCGGGCGGCATCAGCGATCTGTTCCCGAATCCGGCACAGACCGGGGGTGATAAAGATGTCTTTTTTCATATATTCAGCTCCGCATTGATCCAGAAAAAAATGAGACGGCAGCTGTAAGCCGGATTCTGTACTCTTTTGCAAGAGCGGCAACCATCTGTCTATGCGACCAGTACCCGGAATTCAAACGCTGCGAGCAGCAGCTCATTCCCTATTTGGTCTTGCTCCGGGAGGGGTTTGCAAAGACGGCGGGAATTGCTTCCGCGCCCGGCGGGCTCTTGCCCCGCCTTTTCACCCTTACCGGACTTGCGCCCGGCGGTTTGTTTTCTGCTGCACTTTCCTTTCCGGGGAATATGGTCCCCGGCATCCCTTTATGCAAGGGACTCCCTGCTCTGCGGAGTCCGGACTTTCCTCCAATTCCGAAGAACCGGCGGCTGCCCGCTGCCGTCTCATCAAATAATATACGCCGTTTTGAGTAAAATTCCACTCCGGAAATTCAAATATGCGTTTTTTTGTGAGACAGCCGGGCAGATCCGGGGGAGTCCGTCATGCCGGTCCGTTCAGCGGCAGCAGCAGACGGAAGGTGCAGCCGTGCGAATCCGGCGTGTCCGCCAGTTCCGCTTTGCCGTGATGCAGCTGGGCGATATGTTTGACGATCGCCAGCCCCAGCCCAGTTCCGCCCAGTTCGCGGCTGCGGGATTTGTCCACCCGGTAGAACCGTTCAAAAATCCGCGCCCGGTGTTCCGGCGGAATTCCGATTCCGTCATCTTTCACTTCAAACACCGCCTGACTGCCTTCTTTCCGCAGAGAGACTGTAATCTTTTTCCCGCCGCTGTATTTGACGGCGTTTTCGATGAGATTGACCAGAGCCTGTTCCAGCAGGGAAGGGTCGCCGCAGGTCTGCTGCGGAGAGTGTTCGCCGGTCAGAAGGGTGAATCCGGCATTTTCCGCATGAGCGGCACAGAGATTCACGGCATTCACCAGCACCGAATCCAGCGAAACCGGGACAAAATTCTGTTCCGGATTGAGCTGCTGTTTTTCCAGCGAAGCCAGACTCAGAATGTCATGCACCAGATTGTTCAGCCGCTGCGACTGTTTTTTCAGCATGTTCAGCAGACGCGGGATCTGCTTTTCCGACGGCCGGTCTTCCAGGGCTTCCACGGCTCCGATGATACAGGTCAGCGGCGTTTTGATTTCGTGTGAAACATTGGCGACGAAATCACTGCGGAATGATTCCAGTTTCCGCAGACTGGTCAGCTCCGTAACAGTCAGCAGCAGACGTTTGTCCCCGTTTTCTTCCAGCAGACGCCCTTTGATGAACAGAGAACGGACGGTGCCGCTGCGTTCCAGCGAAAATTCATGTTCGAACGGCTGACCGTCTTCGAAAGTCTGCCGGGCATATTCCAGCAGTTCGGGAATTTGGCAGCGCGCCAGGTTGAATTTACCCTTGTCGGGGAATTCGAACAGCGTTTCCGCCGCGCGGTTGGAGCGGATCAGTTCTCCATTGGTATCCGTCAGGAGAACCGCTTCACTCATGGTATCGAACAGAATCCGGCGTTCGTTGCGTTCTTCGGTTACTTTTTTCAGCTGACGGCGCAGCAGCGCGGTCATATCGGAAACAATTCCCGCCAGATTGCGGACGGGTCCGCTCTGCGGCACGGGGATGCTGGCTTCGGAACGGTGATGCAGAATGTCAGAAGCGGTTTTGCCCAGAGCATCCAGCGGCAGATAGAGACGGCGCACCAGATAAATCTGGAGCAGACAGAGGAGAAAACAGGAAATCAGCATGAGCGCGATGACCGCTCCGGAAACTTTGTCCACGATCTGTTCATAGGGATGCGACGGCTGGGCGAAGCGCAGGACATAGCGTCCTTCCGGAGTATCTTCGGGGAGCGCGTAATAAATCATGAGGGAACGCAGAGAACCGCTGTACCGTTTGGAGAAAGCGGGTTTGCCGGATTGGGCGGCAAGAAATTCGGGACGGTCCTGATGATTGTCGAACAGAGTCAGTTCCGGTGCGGAATCCGCCAGAACCTGACCTTTCGGAGAAATCAGCGTCAGACGGAAAATGCGGTTGTCGAAATTGCGGCAGAATGCGGCGGCTTCCTTGATTTCATCCCGCGACAGCCGGTCATGAACGATTTCGGCGGTAAGTCCGGCTTTCTGTGCCAGTGCGGATTTGATTTCGTCATCCAGAGTCTGACGGAAATGAGATATGCCGATATGGACGCCGGTCAGCAGCAGAAGCAGGAATATGTTCAGAAACAGAGGAAGAAACAGCAGGAAACGGTCAAATTTTTTGATGCCGTTGAACAGAGGGGTATGTGCAGTCATTTTTTTCAGACTCCTGTTCTGAGCCGGTATCCGATACCCCGGATGGTCTCGATGTTTTCCGCGCCCCATTCGCCGAGCTTGCGGCGGAGATTGACAATCTGGACATCCACGGCGCGTTCGGTAACCGGATAGTCCTCGCCTTTGATTTTCAGGATGATCTGATTCCGGGTGTAAACTCTGCCGGGATGAGCCGCGAACAGCAGGAGAATGGCGAATTCACTGCGGGTGAGTTCGACTTCCACACCGTTGATTTTCACGCTGTGAAGTGTTTCATTGATGACCAGACCCGGACGGCGGATTTCGTTTCCGGAAGCGGCTTCCGTCTGATTCCGAAGCTGGGCACGGACACGTGCCGCCAGAATTTTCCGGCTGAACGGTTTGGTGATATAGTCGCAGGCACCCATTTCCAGTCCCAGCACCACATCCGATTCTTCGCTTTTGGCGGTCAGCATGATGATGGGAATGTGACGGGTGTCCTCTTCCGATTTGAGTTTGCGGCAGACCGTCAGACCGTCGATGCCGGGGAGCATGAGATCCAGCAGAATCAGATCCGGCTGAACTCTCCGCACTTCCTGAAGGGCGGTTTCTCCGTCGCCGGCTTCATAGACCGCGGAGAATCCGGCGTCTTCCAGAGCCATTTTCACCAGTTCGCGGATGGACGGCTCGTCTTCCACAATCAGTATTTTTTCATTTGCCATAGTCCTCTTCTCCTTCATGATGATGCCGGACAATCCGTCCGCTTTCGAGATAGATCACATCTTCGGCGATATTGGTCGCGATGTCAGCGATCCGTTCCAGACAGCGGGACACGGTCAGTCCGTCAAGATAATACTGCGCTTCATCGGGATGCCTGAGAATGGAATCCCGCACGCGACCGTAATTGGAACGGTGGACGGCATCCACTTCGTCATCGCTGCCGATGACTTTCACCGCCATTGCCGCGTCATGGTACGCCAGGGAATCCAGAGCTTTCTTGAGCATTCCGCAAGCCTTGAATACCATATCACGGAAGTCGAGTTTTTCAATACCGCAATTTTGATAACGGGCAATATCTTCGACTCTTTCGGCGATATTGACCGCCAGATCGCCGACCCGTTCGATTTCATTGTTGACCTTGAGAATGGTGATGACCTGCCGCAGGTCGGAGGCGACGGGCTGGTACAGAGCCAGAATTTTCAGGCATTCCTCCTCAATCCGGATTTCGGCACGGTCGATTTCCCGGTCGCAGCGGATGACCTGCGAGGCGGAATCGGGAGCGTTGTTTTCGACTGCGTTCACCGCGGAATGAACCGCCTGTTCCGCTTGTGCGGCGATTTCGGCAAGCTGATTCTTCAGTTCTTCGAGTGCGTGAATGAAATGAGCTTTCATAATCAGGAAAACCTCCCGGTGATATATTCTTCTGTTTTTTTGTTGTGCGGGTTGGTGAAAATCTGCTGAGTTTCCCCGCTTTCGATGATATGTCCCTTGAAAAAGAATGCGGTGTAATCGCTGATCCGCGCCGCCTGCTGCATGTTGTGCGTTACGATCACAATGGTGAAACGGCTGCGCAGGGAGTCCATGAGTTCCTCGATTTTGAGCGTGGCAACGGGGTCGATGGCGCTGGTGGGTTCATCCATCAGCAGGATTTCCGGTTCGGCGGCAATGGCGCGGGCTATGCACAGCCGCTGCTGCTGTCCGCCAGAGAGAGCCAGTCCGCTGGAACGGAGTTGGTCTTTGACTTCATCCCAGAGCGATGCGCCCCGCAGTGCTTTTTCCACCCGTTCGGCAATTTCATTTTTCGGCAGTTTGAAATGAAGATGCAGCGGGTACGCCACATTGTCGAACACGCTCATGGGGAACGGCGTCGGTTTCTGGAAAATCATACCGACTTTCCGGCGCAGTTCCAGAACATCGACATCCGGCGACAGGATGTTCTGTCCGTCGATTTCCAGCAGACCTTCCGCCCGCTGTTCCCGGTAGAGTTCATAGATGCGGTTGTAAATGCGCAGATGCGTGGACTTGCCGCAGCCGGAGGGTCCGATCACGGCGGTGATCTTATGTTCTTCTATGTCCAGATTGTTGTCGAACAAAGCCTGATGGCTGCCGTAATAGAAATTCAGATTGCGGCTTTTGATTTTAACTGCCATATTTTTTCTCCCTGAAAAAGATTCTGGTTCCGAGATTGACGGCAAGGACGAGCAGAGTTACAGCCAGAGCTGCGCCCCAGCCCATCCGGTGCATGGATTCAAACGGTGAATTGGTGGCGTATTCCGTGATGAGAACCGGCAGGTTGGCAGTCGGTTCAGTGAAATATCCGGTCGGCCAGCTGTCCGCGAACATCGCGGTGAACAGCAGCGGAGCGGTTTCGCCGGACACCCGCGACAATGCCAGCAGAATGCCGGTGAGCAATCCATTGCGAGCGCTTTTGCAGACAATGCAGAGCGTGGCGCGGATTCGGGTCATGCCCAGAGCCAGAGCGGATTCCCGCAGAGCGTACGGAACCATCGCCAGCATGTCTTCGGTGGTGCGCATGATGACCGGAAACATCAGGATCGCCAGCGCGACAGATGCGGCGAATCCGGAAAAATGTCCGGTCGGCACCACCAGCACCATATAAACGAACAGACCAACCAGCACGGAAGGCATTCCCATCATGACATTGGCGGAAAACCGCAGAAATGCGGCGGTCCGGCGGTATTCCTTGAATTCCGAAAGACAGATTCCCGCGCAGATCGCTCCGGGAACCGCCATGACTGCCGCGCCCAGAGTAATGAGAACGGTTCCCAGCAGGGCATTGGCAATGCCGCCGCCGATACTGCCGTAGGGTTTGGAGGGATTCAG
Source organism: uncultured Victivallales bacterium (assembly GCA_934661375.1). Taxonomy (GTDB): domain Bacteria; phylum Verrucomicrobiota; class Lentisphaeria; order Victivallales; family UBA1829; genus SIG94. The sequence continues at coordinate 72,203 of CAKUJH010000003.1, read as the reverse complement.
CAGAAAACTCCAGGAGAAAGATTTGAAGCCGTCGGCTGCGACAGTACCGAGAATCCACAGCATGACGCCGACCGCCAGCATGACCGCCGCGGCGGAATAAACCCGGAGAATGCGGTCTTTGATTTTCCGGATCAGCAGACTTTTCTTTTTCATTTTTCACCCCGTTTCGCACTGGTGGCATTGAGATAGGACTGTGCCAGGGTCTGGATGCCGAAGCTCATGGCAAGCAGAATCAGTCCGAGTGCAAACAGCGCGCTGCGCTGAAGACCGTCCGCTTCGGCGAAATTGTTGGCGAGGGTCGAGGAGATGGTGGCGGCGGAGGCGAACAGATTGTCGGGCAGTTCCATCAGGTTGCCGATGACAAACAGTACCGCCATGGTTTCGCCAAGTGCGCGGCCGAGTCCGATGAACACCCCGCCAAGGATTCCCCGGATGCCGTAACGCAGAACAATGTCTTTGGCGGCTTCGTATTTGGTGCATCCGATCCCGTAGGCGGACTCGCACAGTACGGCTGGCGTCATGCGGAACACGTCGCGCATGATGGCGCAGATGTACGGCAGGATCATCACCGCCAGGATCAGACCGGCGGTCAGCAGTCCGAACCCGTTGTATTTATCGGAAACAAACGGCAGCACATCCAGATGCAGGATGTTGACCAGAAACGGCTGGACATGATTCTGCATCATCGGCGCCAGCACGAACAGTCCCCACATGCCGTAGATCACACTGGGAATGGCGGCGAGCAGGTCGATCGCGTGGCTCAGCACTGCGCCGACAGCCGGGCGTGCGTCCACCAGATACAGGGCGGCGGAAAACGCGGGCGGCAGAGCCAGGATCAGTGCGATTGCCGTGGTGATGACCGTTCCGGCGATTCCCGGCAGCGCACCGTAGCGTCCTGCCGCCGGATCCCATTCCGTGGAAATCAGGAACCGCAGTCCGAAAGTTTTCCATGCGTCTGAACCTGCCGCTGCCAGCTGCACGAAGAACGCCAGCATCAGCAGTGCAATGAGTGCGGCGCATCCGGTGCAGATCAGCTTGAATATGACATCAACTTTTTTCATAGGTTCTCCGGTTTGGATTCCTGTTGCGGCGCAGGATCACTCCATGCCGTCGCGTCTTTCCGCAATGATGGTTTCCGCTTTGTCGCAGAGAACCAGATTGCCGCTCTGGTCAAATCTGAAATCGGCTTCCCAGTCGGTTTTCCCGCTGAGCCAGTGAATGATTTCAATATTGTCCCACGGAATGATCCGGATCATGGTCTTGCCTGCATGAACCTGGCTTCTCATGCCGTCCACGATTCTGCCGAAGTGGAAGGTGCGTCCCTTGACTGCAATGTACCGGGCGTTTTCCTCCTCCACTCTGCCGATGATGATGTGGGTGTGCGCCCCCGGATACTGCTTCTTGCAGCGGAGACGGATGTTCTTGTCTTTCAGATAATCACTCATTCAAACACTCCTTGTTGTATCAGTTTTATCACATTTTCCGGAATCGGAACATAGTTCAGCTGTTTGGCTGCGGCCTGTCCGGCGGTGAAGCACCAGTTGAAGTACTTGAGCAGTTCCGCGCGTTTTTCCGCAGAGCAGTCCTTGCGGATCAGGATGTAGGTAACTCCCACGATCGGCCAGGAATCCTTGCCGGGCTGGTCGGTCAGCACCATGTAGAAACCCGGAGCTTCCGTCCATTTCGCCGAAGCTGCGCCGGACTGAAATCCCTTCGGATCGGCTTTGACAAAGCAGCCTTCGCGGTTTTCCAGCTGCGGCATGGCAAGTTTTGCTTCAACCGCGTAGGTGTATTCGGTGTATCCGACGGCTCCCTTGATTTTGGCGACACTGTTGCACACGCCCGGGTTCTTCTGTCCGCCGATTCCTGCCGGCCACTTGACCGAAGCTCCTGCGCCGGCTTTCTGTTTCCATTCGGCGGAAATCTTGCTCAGGTAATCGGTGAAGATGAAACTGGTTCCGCTGGCGTCCGCCCGGTGAACCACGGTCACTGCGAGTTTGGGCAGTTTGAGTCCCGGATTCAGTTTGACCAGACGGGGGTCATCCCAGCTGGTGATTTTTCCGAGGAACAGATCCGCCAGCGCCGCCCGATCGAGTTTCAGTTCGCCGTCCGCAACGCCCGGAATATTGGCGATCACCACCACGCCGCCGGTCAGCATCGGGAACTGCTGAAGACCGGCTTCCTGCTGTTCTTTCAGCGTAAGCGGATTGTCGGTTCCGGCGAAGTCCACAGTTCCCGCCTTGATCTGGTTGATTCCTGCACCGGAACCGAGACTCTGGTAATTCACCCTGATTCCCGGATGTCCTTCGGTGTAGTGATGGGTCCAGTTCTGATACACCGGCGCCGGGAAGCTGGCGCCCGCACCGTTGAGCGTCAGATTCTTCTGCGCCGCGCCTGCATTTTCATCGGAGCAGCCTGCCGCCAGCAGGGCGATGACTGCACTTGCAATTGCTGTTGTCTTGAATTTCATTTGCAACCTCCTTTTTTTCGGTTTACATGCAATATTATAATCCCCCAGTATGCAGAATATGTGGGGGATTTGTTAGTTTTGTGTTAACGTTCGGAATCCAGTCCGGATTGACGGAATCCGGATGCCGCAGTTCCGCACGGACGGAAACAAAGCGGAACACTTTTTCCTTGCTGCGGGTGGTAGTTCCGAAAATGTATTTCAGAACCGGCAGTTCACAGAGAAACGGCACTCCGATGGTCTGTTCCGTTTCGGTTTCACCGACATAGCGGGAGATCAGGCGTTCGATTCCGGCACGCACGGTAACGGCTCCGGTTTCCGCTGTGCTTTCATAAAGTTCGTTGCCGTGATTGTCGCGTTCCACTACGTTCCGGGCTGCCAGTTCATAGCTGAAATCCAGCGTCCCGTTCACATAATCTTTTTCCGCACAGGGGAGACGTCCGGTTTTGGGATCGGCGGCTCCGCCGAGGGCAATGACCGGAGACTTGATCTTGAGTGCCAGCAGGTCGTTGGCGGAAGTCTCCACGGAACTGGCGAATTTTTCACTCTTGACCAGATTCTGGAATCCGGGGGCAAAATGCAGTTCGGCATCCTGCCCCGTGACCAGAGTCAGCGAGGCGCTGGTAGCGATTTTCGCTTTGCCGTTCTGCTGCAGCACCCGGACGAACGACAGGTCGAACGCCGGGGCGAACATGAAGAACCCGTAAGGTCCGAAGGTATGTTCCAGTACGGATTTTCTGGACTTTGCCGTTCCCGGCGGGCATTCCCGGCTGAACGCTTTCCTGTCCGGCAAGAGCCGGAAGAGCGCAGACGGCCAGTGCGGAAAAACAGATTGCAGAAACTGTTTTCACTTCGTTGTCTCCTGTTAAGGTTGCGGTCTTTCTGAAAGGACCGGGAACAGCTTTTCTGTTCCTGAGACATATTATAACCGTCGATTGTCAGGAATTTGTAAAGACAGCAAGAAGTTTTGGTGAAAAACAGAAAATCCCGGCCGGATTTTCACCGGTCGGGATGTACGACGCTCAAATCGCCGGAAAATTAACTTGAGGATCTCCTTGATGTTGTCTGAAATGCAGAACCGGTCAAGGGAATGGTTTTCCGTTTGCCATGATTGGCATTATGCAGAAGCTGCTGCGGAATTATTTCTTTTTGCTCAGTTCTTCCGCGTAAGTCTGGGCATTGGCCTGCAGTTTTTTCAGGGATGTGCTGAGTTTGGCGATTTCGGCACGCACTTTCTTGGCTTCATTGCCCATTTGTTCCTGCAGGGGAATGTTCGCGAGCTTGTCAGTTTCCTTTTTGAGCTCATCCGTTTTTCTGGCGATGGCTTTCTGATATTTGGCGATCATGTTCTTGATCTGATCAATGTTCATTTCGATGGATTCCTGCTGAATCTGGGCAGGGGTTTTGTTTTCATCGACACCGTCGCCGCAGCCGGCAAGAAACATGGTTCCGCTCAGAATGCAGGTCAGAAACAACATTTTTTTCATTTTGACGCTCCTGTTGAATTTTGAGGATGCCGTATTGAAAAAACGGCGTCCCCGGTTATTTTTTGCAATCCTGCAATATAACGCATCTTCCCGGAAAATCAATCCTTCATTTTGCGGAGAGCCCCTTGACAATTGACCTCTGCGGCTGTATGTTGCTGTTGTCTTCAAAACCAAAGGGGGTGCAATATGTTGAATGTCTACGCTTGGAATGTGTGTCCGCACTGCAAGAAAACCATTGCCTGGCTCGAAGCCCATGGGATTCCGTTCCGCTATCTGGAAATCGAAGAACAGCCGGAGGAAGTCATCCGGAAAGTCGTCGAGGTCAACGGCGGCGAAGACTGGGTGGTTCCCACGCTGGAATACAACGGACAATGGCGTCCGGGACAGGTCTTCGATCCCGTCCGGCTGGAACGTGATCTCCGCGCCTGGAAACTTCTGTAAGGTTCAGCGCCACAGCTCCGGCTCTTTCCGGCGGAGTCCCGCCTGAATGCGCTGAAAATCCGGACAGCATTTCCCGACTTCCCGCCAGAATCCGCCGGAATGGTTCATCTGCCGGGTATGGCAGAGTTCATGGATCATGACATAGCGCACTTCTTCCGGGGACAGGAACAGCATCTGCGCATTGAGGGAAATATTCCTGCGTCCGGAACAGCTGCCCCAGCGTCCGCGCTGAAAACGCACGGAAACATTCCGGTAAGAAAAACCGCAGGATTCCGCCAGTTCCGCAAGCAGCGGGGGGAAAACGGTTTCCGCCTTCCGGATCAGGAAACGTTTCAGGATGTCATGAACGGCGTCCGGGTTCAGGACAGAGCCGGAGACCACGATGGTTCCATTGTTTTCCCTGGCGCCGACCCAGCAGACATTTTTCCATTCATACTGAATCGGAAACTCTTCCCCGGAAAACAGAAAATGAAAATGATCCGGATACCATGCCGGACCGCATGGCGGGCGGGGCTGCCTGACGGTGCGTTTTCTTATATGCCGCTCGATCCATGGAATGCTGTTCTCCATGAATTTTTCCGCATCCTGCATGGACGCCTTCTGCGGAACAGTCAGAGTCAGCGTGCCGTCCGGAGCAAGATTCAGCCGCAGCCGCGTCGCCCGGAGAGAACGGCGAACGGCAAACCGGACTGCGCCGCCGGACAATGTCAGTTCGCCGTGTCCGTCATCTGAAACTGTTACGGTCATATCAGCGTTTTCCCGTATTCCAGGAATGTGCCGTCCGCGACAGCCCGGCGGATGTCGCTCATCAGATTCATGAAATAGGCGATATTGTGAATGGAAAGCAGGCGCACACCCAGAATTTCATTGACGTTCAGCAGATGCCGGATGTAGGCGCGGGAGAAATTCCGGCAGGCATAGCAATTGCAGTTTTCGTCGATCGGTCCGAAATCCTCGCGGCATTTCGCCCCTTTGACCGCCAGCGTGATCCCTCCGGTGACGAACGCCGTTCCATGACGCGCCAGACGTGTCGGCATGACGCAGTCGAACATGTCGATGCCGCGTTTGACGCCTTCATAAATCTGCCGCGGAGTGCCGACGCCCATCAGATAACGGGGCTTGTCTTCCGGCAGCAGATGCACGGTCCAGTCCATGGCCTTGATCATTTCCTCTTCGCTTTCCCCCACGCTTACGCCGCCGATGGCGTAGCCGTTGAAATCCAGCGAGGTGATGTATTCCGCCGAACGTTCCCGCAGTTCCTGAAATACGGACCCCTGCACAATGCCGAACATCTGCTGTCCGTCTTTGAGCGGCTGTTCGCGGGAAAGAGTTTCCCAGCGGTGCGTCAGCTGAATGGATTTTTCCGCTTCCTTGAATGAACAGGGATATGGTGTGCATTCATCGAACGCCATGACAATGTCCGAACCCAGAGCGCGCTGTACGGCGGCGGATTCCACCGGCCCCAGAAAGAAACGGCTTCCGTCGATATGGGAGGAGAATTCCACGCCGTCGGGTTTCATTTTCCGCAGACCCGCCAGGCTGAATACCTGAAAACCGCCGCTGTCGGTCAGAATCGGATGATTCCATCCGGCGAATTTATGCAGACCGCCGGCACGCTCGATGAGGTCCGGACCCGGACGAAGAAGCAGGTGATAGGTGTTGCCGAGAATGATCTGGGAACCGAGTTCCTCCAGTTCGCGGGGAGCCATGGCCTTGACCGTGCCGCGGGTGCCGACCGGCATGAAGACCGGTGTCTGGATGGTTCCGTGCGGCGTTTCCAGTGTCCCCAGACGCGCCGCGCATTCCGTCGACTTCTGCCGCAAAGTGAAATGGGATTTTCCGTCTCTCATCGCTGCACGAACATCCCGTCGAGGACCGCCTCGATCTTTGCCGGGTCCGCGTTCAGGGCGCGCGCGATCTCCACCGCGAAATCAAATGACGCGCCGGGGCCTTTCCCCGTTACGAGATTGCCGTCCCGCTCCGTTCTGTTTCCGGTGTAGACCAGATCCGCAAGCCCCTGATTGGTTCCGGGGTAGCCGGTTACGCGTTTGCCTCCGGTCAGCCCGGCGCGTTCCAGCACAATGGGGGCGGCGCAGATGGCGGCGGCGACTTTGCCGCTGCCGTACATGGTGCGAACCGCTTCAATCACCGGTTCGCTGTCCCGCAGATTGGTGGCGCCGGGCAGACCTCCGGGCAGAACCACGGCATCCGCCTTTGACCAGTCGACATCCTGGAAACGGAGGTCAGTCAGGATTCGGGTTCCGGCGGAACTTTTCACCACATCCGAGTTCAACCCCGCAAGACGCACCGTAAAACCGATTCGTTTCAACACATCGGCAGTCCCAATGGCTTCGGTTTCTTCAAAGCCGTCGGCGAGAATAATGATTACAGAATGCTGATTCATTTATTTGTTTTCCTCCATTTCACGGTATTTCCGCAGTGTTTCGGATTGTTTTTTGCGGATGTAGTGTATGACTTCGCGTGAAGTTGCCAGCGCATCGGCGTAATGTCCCAGTTCATCCGGCTGAAGCGGATCAGCTCCGCGGTCAATCAGCAGTCTGACCGCATCCAGATTGTTGTCGATCGCCGCCCAGTGCAGGGGGACTCTGCCTTTGCCCAGCAGACCGTTCCGGATCAGAATCCGGTAGAACCCGTGGATCTGCAGGATGCGCGTTCCTTTCAGCACGACGGAAAGACTGCGGTTCAGCGGAACTCTCCGGTCAATCAGTTTGTCCATGACTTTCAGATCATTCCCTTTGATGGCGGAGTGCATGATCATCAGCCCCAGCCCCGGTTTCTTCGGCAGATCCGGAATAAGATCCAGCAGATACAATGCGGCGTCGGTATGTTTCAGCGCGGCGGCGTGCATGACCGCCAGACGGACATCGCTGTCATACGCCATCGGATCTGCGCCTCTGGCAATCAGCAGTTTGACCGCTTCCAGAGTATTGCGCTGCGCTTCGGCGGCGTGCATCAGCGCGGTCCGCCCTTTCGAATCCGTTTCTCCGATGTCCGCTCCGGCATCCAGCAGTTTCTTCATGGCTTCCAGATTGCCGGTGCGCGCACTTTCCATCAGCGGTGTCCGCCCGAAAGTACCATGTGCATTGACGTCCGCTCCGGCTTTCAGCAGCAGTTCCAGACATTCCGGACGGTTCTGCCCGGCAGCGACATGCAGGGGAGTGCTGCCGCGTCTGCCCGTTTTGTTGACATCCGCCTTGTACTGCAGCAAAGTGCGGACATAGTCGGGACGGTTGCGCAGAACAGCCATGATGAGCGGAGTTCCGCCGTTTTTCAGTTCCAGGTTCGGATTGGCGCCGCCCTGCAGAGCCTTTTCAAACGCCTGAACATCCAGCTGCTGTTTCCGGTCCGGCTGAAAAGAGCGTTCCAGCTCAGCATCCTTGAACGGATGGGACGAGGCGCAGGAGCAGAGCAGGAAAGTTCCTGCCAGAACCGCGCCGCCGAATCCGTATGAACAGATTTTCAGTTTCATGATCAGTTCCTTTTTCTGGCGGCGGAGGAACGCAGCTGTCCGCACGCCGCACTGGATTCAAAACCTTTCTCCACCCGTACAGTAACCGGCACCTGAAGCATTTTCAAGGTGTTTTCGAATTTTTTAATGGCTTCTTTGCCCGGACGTTCAAACGCGCCGTTGGCTTTGTTGTAGGGAATGAGATTCACTTTTGCATTGGCTTCATGGGCGATCCGCGCCAGTTTGGTTGCCTGTTCCACGGAATCATTGATGCCCGCCAGCAGCACGTATTCAAAAGTCAGCAGACGTCCCGTCGCCGCCTTATGGAGTTTGCACGCTTCGATGATTTCCCGGATGTCCCGCCGGAATTTGGTCGGAATCAGAAACGCGCGGGTCTTGTCGTCGCCGCCGTGCATGGAGACTGCCAGATTCCATTGGCGTCCGTGTTCGGCAAGCTGTTTGATCCCCCTGGTCCAGCCGCTGGTGGAAATGGTGACGCGCCGCGCCGCCAGCGCAATGCCGTCCGGATTGCAGATCGTTTCCAATGCCTTGACCAGATTGTCGAAGTTCAGCAGCGGTTCGCCGATTCCCATGATGACCACGTTGTCCGGTGCTTTCTTTACCAGCCGGCAGCAGAGCAGGTACTGTTCCACGATTTCTCCGGCGGTCAGGTTCCGGACAAATCCGGATGCCCCGCTGGCGCAGAACACGCAGCGCACCGGACAGCCGACCTGCGTGCTGAGACAGAATGTTGTCCGCCCGTCCAATGCCCCCAGAATGGCGCATTCGATGGTTTCATGATCCGGCAGAGAAATCAGCAGTTTCCGGGAACCGTCGGCGCATTCTTCCGTTTTTTCCACTTTCAGGGCGGAGCAGACAAATTCTTCGCGCAGTTTTTCTTTGATGGCGGCGGAAATATTGGTCATCTGCGCCGGATCGGTGATGTATTTTCTGTTCACCCAGTCGTAAATCTGTTTGGCGCGGTAGGTGCTTTCCCCGGCGCGTTTGATGAACGCGGAAAGCTCTTCCGCAGAAGCTGTCGCCAGAAATGGTTTCGCAGATATTTCAGAAACGCATGTTCCGGATGTCGTTTTCAGGTCCGTCTTTTCGATCATTTAAAATTCCTTTCCACATATATAAATTCTGTCCTTTATAAATCACATCCAGGGTTTTCTGCCAGGTCCGCGTGGTGTCCGGCGGCTGAATGCTGCTGGCGGAAAGCAGATGCACTTCCTGTTCTTCCAGGGATTTTGTTCCCGAAAGCGGAATGGTCTGAATTCGGGTTCCCAGATAATAGCATTCCGGATACAGCCCGGAAATGGAGCTGTCCTTGTAGACGGTCATGTCCGGACGGTAGGATTTGCCCAGCGCCTGCCGGAGAGTCATGCCCAGTTCACTGCGGGAACGCTGACTGGCGCGGTACGGGTTGATGACTGCCCAGAAGAACATCATTCCGGAAGTGAACGCCAGCACAATGATGAGCCAGACATTCTTTTTCCGGAACGCCAGAATGTATGCCGCCGCGGCAAGAACCATGCCGCCTGCCGCTTTGCAGAGATTGACGGTGTCCGGGGCATTGGACCGGGTTTTCAGGTATTCTTCGTTCAGAAACGTCAGCCGCCGCAGTGTTTCCCCCGGCAGCATGTCAAACAGCAGAGCCCCGGTGCAGGCAAGAAACGCCGCAATGGCGGTCCAGCGCAGAATTTTGCACAGCACATTGCCGTGCCGCCGGACCACGATTTCGTAATTCAAACCGGTCAGCAGCGCGAAAGTCGGCAGCAGATACAGATAATCGCGCGCCTTGCAGAAGGGGTTCAGCAGCAGAATGACTGCCGACACCACGAACAAAGTCCGGAGATATTTGGAGAACAGCGGGTTTTTGTCGATGGCGATCAGGGCGGCGCAGAACGGCGCATACAGGAAAAAAGTCCACGGCAGAAAACGGAACGCCAGATCCGTCAGGTCGTAAAAACATTTGACAAAATAATCCGGCAGGGACATGCCGCCGCCGAAAAACGTTCCGGTGCTTTGTCCCGGAACCCAGCGCGGAATCAGCCACAGCAGAATGAATGCCAGAATGATCAGCATTCCCGCGGGAAAACCCGGATTGTTCAACCGCCGCCAGGGGGTGAACGGACGTTTCAGGAACATCATCGGCAGCAGAAAATAAAGCAGTGCAGTCCAGCCGCCGGAATAGAATGCCAGCCCTGCAAACAGTCCGTTGGTCAGCCAGCCCAGTTTCCACGCTCCGCCGAACTGTCCCAGAAAAAACCAGCACAGCCAGCCGGAAAAAATCAGCAGGACAGTCAGCAGCTGCGGATATCCTTCCACGGCTTTTTCTCCGGTCAGCACAGTGGTGAACATGACTGCCGCCGCCGCTGCACCCGCCTGAACGCCCGCCATGCGTGTCCCGACAATTCCCACCATGACCGTCAGTCCTGCCAGAGATACAACAGAAATCAGCCGCAGGGAAAATTCCATTCCCAGCCCCAGCATCGAAAGTCCTTTGACCAGAAGCGGATACAACGGCATGAAACTGAATGTCAGCACGCCGTGTGCCCGTCCGTCCGGCGGGAAAGAATGCAGTTCCGTGACGATAGCGGCGTATTCACCTTCATCCCAGAACAGATCGCGCAGTCCGATGTCCCACAACGGGTAAATCAGCAGGAAAGCGAGAGCCAGAATCAGGACCGCGCACCAGACCGGCAGATTTTTTTCCTCGTGAATGGACATCCGTTATATCTCCCTGGCACTGCGGCTTATGCGCTGATATTCCTTCGCCGCGAAACGGTCGGTCATGCCCGCAATATAGTCCGCGGCGGCGCGTTCCACGCCGACCCGTGCAATGCGGCGCCGGGCAGTGTCGCCCATTTTCAGCGGATTTCCCGCATAATATTTGAACATCCGCCGCATTTTTTTGTAGGACATTTCGTTGAGTTTGCCCAACCCCGGATTGAAGTACAGATTGTGGTACAGGAAATCCCGCAGTTCATCCGTGATGATTTTGTATTCCGGACTGAATGAAATCAGTTTGCCCGGCAGATTGAAAACATCTTCCGCGCGTTTCAGTCCCGCCTGGTCAATGGAACGGGAGGAAGTCTGGATCACATCCCGGACCATGAGATCGATCAGGCAGCGTACCGTAAAGGCGGAGAAGCGTTCGCCGACGGGATGAAGCCCTTTGGCTTCTGCGGATTCCGCCGCCATCTGCCAGATTTTCAGCGGGGCAAGCATTTCCAGCGTCAGCAGACCGGAGTCCAGACCATCGTCCACATCATGCCCGTAGTAGGTCAGGTCGTCCGCCACATCGGCAATCTGGGCTTCCAGCGACGGATTCGGAGGAAGTATTTCACCGTCCAGCATGACCGGCGTGCCGTCTTCGTGTGTCCGGTGTTTGATCAGCCCGGTGCGGACTTCCCAGGTGAGGTTCAGTCCGTCATAATCGACATATTTGATTTCCAGTTCATCGACGACTTTCAGAGCCTGCATGTTGTGATCGAATCCGCCGTAAGGTTTCAGAATGCGGTCCAGTGCGCGTTCTCCGGCATGACCGAACGGGGTATGCCCCAGGTCATGCGCCAGAGAAATTGTTTCCGTCAGATCCTCGTTCAGCCGCAGAGACCGGGCGATGGTCCGGGCAATCGCCGCCACTTCAATGGTATGGGTCAGACGTGTCCGGTAGTGGTCGCCGGCGTCATTGAGGAAGACCTGGGTCTTGTATTCCAGCCGCCGGAAAGCCCGGCTGTGGAGAATCCGGTCGCGGTCCCGCTGAAAATCGGTGCGGAACGGATGAGCCTGCTCTGGTATGCGTCTGCCGCGGGAATCCCGGTTATGTACGGCATACGGCATCAGGTCAGTGCTTTCCAGCTGGTATAAATCGTTCAAGTCGCGAATCATGCTATGCTCTCCTGGCGCCTGATGTGCTGCCGTATGCACGCGGCATTACAGCAATTCAGGCATGTTCTGACGCACCAGCGTAAACAGTTCTTCGTCGCTGATGGCGGTAGTGCGTCCGTTGCGGTATTGTTCATCAATCCAGTTCTTGATCGTGACAATGCCCGGATTGTCCTTGCGGATGTCCCGGCCTTTCGGCAGGTTGGACTGAATCCAGTAGGCGATTCCTGCCAGTCCGGAGGTATTGGAAATCGCCACTTTGCAGGGACGTTTCAAATATTTTTCCGTATCGAAGATATTGTAGATTTCCTCGTTCTTGGTCAGACCGTCGGCATGGATTCCCGCGCGGGTGGTGTTGAAATCCGCTCCGACAAACGGGTAGTTCGGCGGAATGGTGTATTTGATTTTGTCCCGGAAGAACTGCGCCATGTCGGTAATCGCCGTGGTGTCGATTCCTTCATTGATGCCGGTGATGGACATCCATTCGAAGACCAGACCTTCCAGCGGCGGGTTGCCGGTGCGTTCTCCGAAACCGAGGAAGGTTCCGTTGACTGCCGAGCAGCCGTAAAGCCAGGCGGCGACACCGTTGGTCAGCACTTTGTGGAAATCGTTGTGCCCGTGCCATTCCAGCAGATCGGAAGTCGTGTCCGTGTTGTCCAGAATCGCCTTGATGATTGCCGGCACCCCGCGCGGCAAAGCAGCATTCGGGAACGGGACGCCGTAACCCATGGTGTCGCACAGCCGGATTTTCACCCGGATGCCGGTTCCTCTGCACATCTCGTTGAGTTCGTTGATCATCGGAATGACAAAGCCGTAGATGTCGGCGCGGGTCAGATCTTCCAGATGGCAGCGCGGCACGATGCCGTTTTCCAGTGCCGCTCCGACGATTTCCTTGTAGGAATCCAAAGTCTGGCGGCGGTTTTTCTTGAGTTTCAGGAAGATGTGATAATCCGAACAGGATGTCAGAATACCGGTTTCCTTCAGACCGAAGGATTTCACCAGTTCGAAGTCATTCTTGTTGGCGCGGATCCATGCCGTAACCTGCGGAAACTCATAACCGAGGGCAAGACAGGCTTCCACCGCCTCGCGGTCTTTCTGTCCGTAAAGGAAGAATTCGCTTTGCCGGATCAGTCCGTGTGTGCCGCTGATGCGGTGCATGAACTTGAAGATTTCGACAATGTCGGCGACGGTATAAGGCGGACGGGACTGCTGCCCGTCCCGGAAAGTCGTATCGGTGATCCAGATGTCATCAGGGCGGCGCATCGGAACCGTTTCGGACGTGAATTTCATGGCCGGAATGCGGTCATAGGAAAAGGTGTCCCGGAAAAGATTGGGTTCCATCACATTCTGCAGTTTCATCATTGCCATACCTCCCTGGATTTGGTCTTGGTTTGTCTCAAACGGTTAATATACACAAAAAATTGATATTTTTCAAGAGTTTCACTTGATTTTTTTGGTTTTATCGGGAATTTTAAAAAGAAAATAAGGAATACTGTTGCTTCAACATAGGAAAGTGTGGATTTATGGCTTTGATGCTGGGTATCGAAAGCAGCTGCGATGAAACGGCTGTCGCTGTGGTGGAAAACGGGAAAAAAGTGCTGTCCAATGCCGTGTCATCCCAGATGGCAAAACACGCTGTGTATGGCGGCGTTGTGCCGGAACTCGCGGCGCGGGAACATCTTACCGCAATTGAAAAAGTCTGTGAAGAAGCCCTGAACACGGCAGGTGTAACCATGAAAGACATTGATGCCGTCGGGGTAACTCATGCACCGGGACTGGTCCCCGCCCTGCTGGTCGGTCTGAATTTCGCCAAAGGATTGTCTGTCGCCCACCGCAAACCGCTGATCGGCATCAATCATTTCCTCGCCCACATTTACGGTGCTTTTGTCGATTCCGAGGAAGAGCTGTTTGAGAATCCCGAACTTTATCCCATGACCGCTCTGGTCGTTTCCGGTGGACATACTTCCATTGTCATCATTGATTCCGACGGCAAGGCGAAAGTGGTCGGCTACACCATTGACGATGCAGCGGGAGAAGCACTGGACAAAGGCGCAAAACTGCTGAATCTGGGGTATCCCGGCGGACCCGTGATCGAACGTCTTGCCAAAGGCGGCGATCCGCAGAAGTATCATTTCCCCCGTTCGCTCACCGGCGGCGCGGGGAAAGCGATTCCGCCCGAACACCGCTTCAATTTCAGTTTCAGCGGTCTGAAAACCGCCCTGCTGTACCATGCCGGAAAACTGTCCCCGGACGGTTCGGCGGCGCATCTGGAAGGACAGCTGCTCACGGACACGCTGGCGTCTTACCAGGAAGCTGTGGTGGATGTGCTTTGCACCAAGGCATTTGACGCTGCGCGTTATTATCATGCGAAAACGGTTCTGCTGGCGGGCGGCGTCGCCTGCAATTCCGTGCTGCGCGAGCGTTTTGTCACGACTGCGCCGAAGGGCTGCCGTCCCATCATGGCTCCCAAAAAATACTGCACGGACAATGCCGCGATGGTTGCCGGTCTGACCTGGCATTATTACAATGCCGGACATTTCAGCGATCTTTCGCTGGATACGTTTGCCCGCCTGCCGCATGTTACGGAAGTGCCGTTCCACGGGAGAAATTGAGTCATGACCGGGACGAATCTGTTTGCCGCCTTTGATCTGGACGGTACGCTTGCCGACACGATTCTGGATATAGCCAACAGTGTCAATCTGACCCGCCGGGATTACGGGCTGGAACCTCTTGCGGCGGAGCTGGTGGTTTCGTATGTGGGCGACGGCGCGCGCAAACTGCTGGAACGCGCGTTCGCGGATCATCCGATCAATGTGGACGAAGGACTGGAGCATATGATCCGTCATTATTACGAACATCCGGTGGTGGATACTGTGCTGTATCCGGGGGTGGCGGAAGGTCTTGCCGCCTTGAAGAACGCCGGCTGGAAACTGGCGGTCGTTACCAATAAACCCGGTATCGTGGCGCGGGAAATTCTGCGCCGTCTGGGTGTTGCCGGATTTCTGAATGAAATCATCGGCGGGAATGACGGCTATCCGCTGAAACCGGATCCGGCAGTCCTGCTGTTTCTGATGGAAAAATACCATGCCGTTCCCGAAAAATCCTGGATGCTGGGCGACAACCACACCGATATGAATTCCGCGGTCAATGCCGGCATGAACGGCGCCTTTGCCGCGTGGGGATTCGGTTCCATGGGAAATGCCGCGGCAGCGCTGAAAGTGGATTCTTTTGCCCGGTTCACCCGGCATCTTCTGGAGGAACAGGCATGAAGAGACTGCCTGAAATTCTGGAGCGGGAACGTGGTTCCCTGCGTAAAATTTCGGATTTTATCCATGAACATCCCGAACTGGGATTTGAGGAATTTCAGGCTTGCGCTCTGCTGAAAAAGTATCTGACGGAACAGGGATTTGTCATCCGGGAAAATCCGGGCGGAGTGGAAACTGCCGTCATCGGATATTATGCTTCCCCGAACGCGGATGACTCTGTGCCGCTGTTCGGATTCATCGGAGAATATGACGCTTTGACAGGACTGGGACATGGCTGCGGACACAATCTGATTGCGGTGTCCGCACTGGCGGCGGTTCTGGCGGCACGGGAACTGCTGACCGGATCCGGCATCCCGTTCCGGATCTGTTATCTGGGAACTCCGGCGGAAGAGATTCTGGGCGGCAAAATCCGGATGGCTGCCGGCGGAGCTTTTGACGGCATTTCAGCCGCGGTTGAGGCGCATCCCTGGTACCGGACACTTCCTGACCCCGGCTGGCTGAGTGTAGCCCGCTGCAGGATTGCCTTTCACGGCAAAGCCTCCCATGCGGCAATGGCTCCGGAAGAAGGACGCAATGCGCTGGACGCCGTCTGTGAATTTGTCTGCCGCATCCGGGACTGGCAGAAGGATTTGGGAAAACGGGAACGGGTTCACGGCATTATCACCAGAGGCGGCGACGTCCCGAACATCATTCCGGATTATACCGAGGCGTTTTATTATGTCCGCGCTTCAAATGAACGGACGATTGCCGCTTTGAAGGAACATCTTGCCGAACTGGCGGAACTGTCCGCCGGAAACGCCGGCTGCACCTGCGAAATCAAATGGATTTCCGCCTACAAGGGCATGGTTTTCAATACTTCACTGAACGCGGCATTCCGTTCCATTTGGAAGGAGCTGACCGGAGAAGAGATACCGATGACAGATGGTACGCAGGGCTGCGGTTCTTCCGACACGGGAGACATATCTCACCTGATGCCTTGCGCCCAATATCATTTCGGGGTTACCGGCGGAGAATTCAAACCTCTGCATTCGCCGGAGTTCCGGGATGCCGCATTCACGGATGAGGCTTTCGAACAGTCTTTGATGGTCGGGACGGCAATGGCGGAAGTGGCGGTCCGGTATTTCCGGGAACCGGATTTCCGCCGGGCGGTTCATGAGGACTGGAAAAAACAGCTTGCGGAAAGCTGAAACCGGTTGAAAACCGGAGATTCCGGGTTTATATTAACCGACATAATGATTGAAAGGAGTCAACATGGATTTGCATTCGTTCTGTTCTGATATGGGATTCGACGCCGACACGGAGAATCTGCTGTTCCCCTGCTGGGAAAAACTTTGCGCCAATACTGCGGCGGAACTGCCGTTTTTCATGAAACCGGAATTCTACCGGAAATATTATCCGCTGTGTCAGGGTCCGAACGGCGTATTGGAACGCATGGATGAAGTTGCCCGGATCACGGCGTCCGACCCGAACTGTATGCGCTATGCCGCCATGCTTCATTATGGATTGTATCTGGCTGTGCCTCAGATGCCGCTGCAGAAAATGCCCTTGCCGGAAAAGAAATACGGCGATAATGCTGGAATTTTCCAGCTGCTCGCCGCGATGTCTTCCCTGCCGCTGATTGCCGAAACTCAGAAAGCGATGGGATTGCCGGAAAGTCAGCTGGCGGCAACCGCCGAATGGCTTGGCGGCACGATTGCCATTTACGCCGCGGCGCATCACGGAATCCCCGGACATACTCCGCAGCAGTCTGCCTGGCTCCGGCATCATATCGACGGAAAACTGTTCCGTATCGGGCGTCTGGAATATATGCCGGGCATCTGGGACGGTTATATGCCGGCAGTGTACCGCAGCCGCAAAACCGGCGCATTGACTGTACTCAGCCGCGATCAGTGGATGTTCGACAGTGCCGGTCTCCGGCTGCCGGAGTGTACGGAAAAACCGGCGTTCACTTCCCGGCTGAAATTTCTCGATGGTCATGTTACCGGAACTCCGATTTCCCCTTACGGCAGAATTCAGACGGGACGCAAAGTCTCGCTGGATCTCAACGAATGGGAACCGCTGTGCGCGGACTGGGATCCGGTTCTCCATATTCATATTCCCGGCGGCGGCGGCATGTCGGTGTCCGCAGTCCGGGAATCCCTGCTGGCGGCACGTCAGTTTTTCCGGAAATATTTTTCGACCGATGTCAAGGTTTTCTGCTGCGCTTCCTGGATTCTGAATCCTGTCTGGGAAAAGGAACTGCCGGATTCCAATCTGGCGGCATTGCAGCGCAATGTGTATATGACTCCGGCATTCCGTTCGGAAAACTGCGGTCTGTTTTTTGTGTACGGACAGGATTGCGATCCGCGCACTCAGCCGCGGACCAGCCGTCTGCACGAGGCGTTCTGCCGGATTTACGACCGGAACGAACCGCTGTGTGCCGGCTGCATGTTCATCCCCGCATCGGATCTGGAACATTTCGGCACGGAGTATTACCGCCGCACTTATGACATCCGGTAAGGCAGCGCATGAACCTGTCTCCGAAATTCATTCCCATGTCCCGGAAGGAGATGGAGCAGCTTGGCTGGAAAGAGCTGGACATCCTGCTGGTAACCGGAGATGCTTATGTGGATCATCCGTCGTTTGCCATGGCATTGATCGGACGTCTGCTGCTGGCGGAAGGCTGGCGGATCGGCATCATTGCCCAGCCGGACTGGAAAAATCCGGATTCCGTCAAGGTCATGGGACGCCCGCGCCTTGCCTGCGCCATCTGCGCCGGAAACATGGATTCCATGGTCTGCATTTACACTGCGGGACGGCGTCTGCGTTCTTCGGACATGTATTCTCCCGGAGGACGTCCCGGTCTGCGTCCGCCGATGGCTTCCGTGGTGTATACTCAACTGTGCAAGGGGGCATTCCCCGGCATACCGACGGTTCTGGGCGGCATGGAAGTCAGTATGCGCCGGGTGGCGCACTATGACTACTGGCAGGACAAAATGCGTCCGAGCGTGCTGGCTGAATCCAAGGCGGACATTCTGCTGTACGGAATGGGTGAGCACTCCACCCCGGAAGTGTTCCATCGTCTTGAACTCGGGGAAGACCTTGCCGGCATTCCCGGCACGGCACGGTATCTGGGCGGCAAAGCGTCTGCGGAACTCCGGATAGATGATTCCTTTGCGCTGCTGCCTTCCTTTGATGAAATCAAAAATGACAAGGATGCCATCATGCGCGAGACGGTTATCGTGGAACGCGAGATGAATCCCTG
This sequence comes from uncultured Victivallales bacterium, assembly GCA_934661375.1. Lineage (GTDB taxonomy): Bacteria > Verrucomicrobiota > Lentisphaeria > Victivallales > UBA1829 > SIG94. The sequence continues at coordinate 53,935 of CAKUJH010000003.1, read as the reverse complement.
GTCCGGCAAAAAACTGCTTCAGGAAACCAACGGACGGTATGTGCTGGTGGAGCCTCCGGTGAAACCTCTGACGACTGCCGAGCTGGACCGGGTCAATGAATTTCCCTATGCCTGGGCGCCGCATCCGTCCTACCGGGAACCGATTCCCGCTTTTGCCGCGGTGCGCGATTCCATTCAGGTGGTGCGCGGCTGTCCCGGCGGATGCGCATTCTGCGGATTGGTTACGCATCAGGGCAGACAGGTGACTTCCCGCAGTGTGGAGTCCGTCATGCGTTCGCTTGAACTGCTCAAGAAACAGAAATTTTTCCGCGGAACTATCAGTGATGTCGGCGGAGCGGCAGGCAATATTTTCGGCAATTCGGTCAAAGATCCGTCTTTGTGCGGGAAATGCCATCGGTCCAGCTGCCTGTTTCCTGCCCATTGTCCGAATTACCAGCCGGACGACCGTATGCTGATTCAGCTGCTGCGGCGTCTGCGTCATGACCCTGCGGTGAAGCATGTGTTCATCAGTTCGGGAATCCGTCTGGATCTGATGCTGCGGCAGCCGGATCTGGCGGCGGAGATTATCCGGTATCATGTTTCCGGACAGATGAAAGTCGCGCCGGAACATCTGCATCCGCGCGTGCTGGCACTGATGCGTAAAGGAAAAAGCGGTGAACTGGAAGCCTTCATGAAGTTGTTTGAACGTATCAGCCGTGAGTGCGGCAAGAAACAGTATCTGGTTCCGCTGTTCATTTCCAATTTCCCCGGCTGCACTGCACAGGAAATGAAAGTCGTGGATGATTTTCTTGCCGAGCATCATTGGAGTCCGCAGCAGGCGCAGGACTACATCCCGCTGCCCATGACCATGGGGGCGGCAATGTATTGTTCCGGGAAAACTGCTTCCGGCGAAGTCATTGAAGTCAACCGCGGATTGAAGGAACGCCGCACTCAACGCACCATGCTGAAACACCGGCGCGACGAAAAAAACGGTTTCGGCATGAAGAAAAATTCCGGCGGACATTCGGGACGCGGCGGGCACTCCGGCGGAAGACGTTAAGCCGGACTCCGGCGGAGTCAGTTTTCTGCGCGGGCAAGAATTTCCATGCAGGTTTTGGCATCGCCGGCGGCAAGGAAAGCGGCTTTGAGCCGACCGTCGTAAAACAGGGAGCCGATGGCTGCCAGAACTTTCAGGTGCATGACTTTCTGATTTTTTCCCGCAGCGAGCATGAAGACCAGCCGTATGGGAATGGAATCATTGGACTGATAATCGGCAATGCCGTCCGGGCAGAGAGCCAGTGCCATGCAGTTCTGTTCCACATTGGGAAGCAGAACATGCGGAATGGCAATGCCGTTGCCGATTCCGGTGCTCATGAGACTTTCCCGGTGAAAGATTCCCCATTCCAGTTCATCGCGGGTGCCGAATTCGCCCTCCTGCGCAATGGCGTCAATCAACGCAAGCAGAACCTCTTTCTTGTTCTGCCGTCCGGGACGGATCAGGATTCTTTCCGGGCTGAGCAGATGTCCCAGCACGACAGGCTTTGCATTGTTTTCTTCTTTCGTCATTTTTCTACCTTCCTCTCTCCGCCGTTTCAGACAGCATTGTCAACCTATCACGGGAAGGGGAATTTTTCAAGTGAGGAAAAAGATAAAAATCTGTATTTTATCAGTGTATCTGAAAGGAAAAGACACGGTCCGGAAGAAAACCGGAGCCGTGTCCTGAATTCGGGAAAAACGAGGCGGACGGATCAGACGTCCACTTCGCAGTCCATTGCACTGGATTTATAGATGGCATCGAGCAGTTTCATGGCAACGACGCCTTCTTCGCCGGTGGCGGCGACTTCGCCTTTGCCCTGAACGGCAGCGACAAATTTTTCCATTTCAATGGCGAAACGGTCTTTGGACTTGTCGTAGAACAGTTCGATGTCTGCAATGCGGTTGTCCACTTCGGTACGGAGAATGGTTCTTTCCGTGCCGACTTTCACGCCGCCTTTGGTGCCGAGAATTTCGATGTAGGATTCGTCTTCCGCGTTGCATGCCCATGCAACTTCAAAGGAGAGAGTGGCTTTTTTGCCGAAACGGATAAAGCCCGCGGCATAATCATCCACGTCGAAGACACCGTCATATTTCGGCGGTCCCGCCCACATGGAAACGTAATGATAATCCTGCATCGGGGAGCCGAATTTGGAATAGGTCTTGGCGCTGACTTTGGTCGGTTCCCAGAGTCCGGTGGACCACATGGAGAGATCCAGGAAGTGAACCGCGATGTCGATGAGTCCGCCGCCGCCGGATTTGGCTTTGGTGGTGAACCATCCGCCGAGACCGGGGATACCGCGGCGGCGGATCAGTTTGACGCGGATCTGGTAGATTTCGCCCAGACGTCCGGCGTCGATGGCTTCCTTGACCACCTGCGCTTCGGGAGTCTGACGCCAGACCATGCCCATCTGAAGTTTTTTGCCGGAAGCATCACGGGCGGCGAGAATTTCGCGTCCGAGTTCGGCACTGAGAGTCATGGGTTTTTCGAGCAGAACATGTTTGCCGGCTTTGAAAGCGTCAATGGCAATCGGGGCGTGCATGTCATTGGGAACGCAGACGCTGACCGCTTCGATTTCGGGGTCGGCAAGCAGCTTGTGGTAATCGTCATACGTTTTGGCGATTTTGTGATGTTCCGATTTTTCTTTGAGTTTATCCGGCAGAATATCGCACAGAGCAACGACTTCCGCATCTTCCACTTTGGCGTAGGCATCCGCATGGACGGACCCGATGGTACCGCAGCCGATGATGCCGATCTTGACTTTTTCGCTCATAACTGAATCCTCCTGTTATTTGCAGCCGTGCAGCATGGCGACACTGCGTTCGAGCAGAGCGGCAATGCCGATGGTCTGTTCTTTCGGTATGATGCATTTTCCGGTCGCGAAAAAATTCATCATTTCCGCGATCAGATTTTCAAACGTGCGGGACATGGACGGAATGACTTCCGTTTTTTCCGGATTTGCCGCAATGACGGTGAACGGCATGGACGGCGCGTAGGCAATCTGTGCCAGACGTCCGTCGGAGTATTCCAGCGACAGAGAAAGTTTGCCGGAATCGCCGGTGAGTTTCATGTTTTTGACATCCGCGCCCATGACAGAGACAATCATTTCCAGCTGATGGATGCCGTATTCATCGAAGGAGCGTCCGCCGCCGGTCGTGCAGAAAATCTGCGGATTGAGCGCCTGGACTTTGCCGCAGATCAGTTCGTCGCCGAAACGGAGAGCGGAAGAGGACATCAGCGGGGTTCCGTGCTTTTCCGCCGCAGCGAAGATGCGTTCCGCGGCAGCCTTGCTGTCGGCAAACGGTTTGTCGATGTAAAGCGGCTTGCCTGCCTGAAGCGGGAGTTCCGCCAGTCGTTCATGCACTTCCGGATTGGAAGGTGCCAGTACACAGATGCAGTCGGATTTCTCAATGACTTCCTCAATGGAACGGGCGGGCTTCATGCCGGAATCCGCGCACCATTTTTCGAGGGTGCGTCCGCCTTCATTGGTTTTTTCCTCCCAGGCGTATCCCAGTTCAAATTCCGCTGCGCGCGGAGCCGTCCGGAACCAGTTCGGGTAATTGTTGGCGTGCCATTCGTCGATAAACAAATCAATGAATCCGATCTTCTTCATAACGCATCTGCCTTTATTTGATTTTAACGTGACAACGGGTATAATATATGTGTAATGGTTACATAATTCAAGAAAAAAAGCAGAAAAAAATCTTGAAAAAATGCGTTTTTCATGCCATATTACATATATTATGGGAAAAAACAGTAAAAATCAGCCGGGCATACAGCAGATCGCAGAAGCGGCGGGAGTTTCCACAGCCACTGTGTCCCGCGTATTCAACCGGCATCCGTATGTGTCGGAACAGGTTCGGGAAAAAGTTCTGGAAGCGGCGCGCGCGACCGGGTATGCTCCGACCATTGCCAGTTCACGGCTGATCTTCGGCATCCTGACCGGCTGCCGCGGCGGTTATGTTTTCGGTTCCTACATGTCGCAGGTCCTCCAGTATATTTCCGGTCATCTTTTCGCTTCCGGGTACAACGTGCAGATTTTCAGCCGCGAACAGTTCCCGTACATTCTGGGAAAAACATTCCGCGGCGTGGTGGTTTTCAGCAGGCAGGACGCCGCATTTTTCCGCAAAGCGAAAATTCCCTGTGTAGCCATCAACGACCCTGCTCCCGGTATTTACAGCGTGGTGTCCGATCATCAGGAAAGTCTGCGGCTGGCGGTGGAATACCTGGTCCGGCTGGGACATCGCCGGATAGCTTTCCTGCATTCGCTCTCGAACGGCTGGGGGTCGGAGGAGCGTCTGATCGGGTACCGGACTGCCATGAATGCCGCGCTGATTCCCGCGGAAGATCAGCTGACCGCCGGATTCCGCGATGCCGCGAAAGATATTCCGGGCGGGATTGTTCATCTGCTGGAACAGCGTCCGGACGCCTTGATCGTGGAGGGGGAAGGCAACGGTCTGATTGCGGATCATACCCTGAAACGGCTGGGGGTGCGCATCCCGGAAGAGCTTTCCCTGATCACGTTTGAGAATCCCGGTCATTCCGAATACATGTTCCCGGAGCACACTGCGGTCTGCCAGGATTTTGCGGAACTGGGACGCTGCGCCGCCGAGACACTGATTCAGTTTACGCTGCCGCCGGCGTCGCGCGGAGTCATTCCCGAACTGCAGGTTCTGCACAACCGGCTGATTGAGCGTGCCACCTGCGCTCCCCGCCAATAAAGAAAAACCCTTCTCCGGAATGAACGGAGAAGGGAGGAATACTGCGGAAAAACAGTTTTATCCTTTGATTGCTTTGCGGAGCAGCTGATTGATTTTGTTCCGAACCGCCATGACCGCTTTTTCGCCCTTGGGATATTCGTCGATTTTCATTTTTCCGGTGGGGGAAAGTTTGTCCAGTTCCTTCTGGATTTTTTCCCGTCCGATATACGATTCCAGTTTTTCCAGCACGCGCTGATCCTGCAAGGCTTCATGGAACACTTCATACCGGATGGAATCTTCCGGTTCGCCGTTCTTGCCGGGGTAAAGCAGGAATCCGTCGCCGGACGGGAAGAAATAGCCGGAATCATTGGTGCGGAAGGGATCAATCTGATGACGGGACAGTCCGGAATAATAGAAATTGAATCCCCAGTGCAGGAATCCTTCGATGTCATGCACGTAGAGCAGCGTTCCGAAAATACGGTTGCGGGCGGACGGCATGTGAATGAACCGGTTGCTGAATGTAACCGTCGGTCCGCAGCAGTAATAGGTCCAGCGTTCCTTCATGCCGGCGGCAAGGAAATCTTCCAGATGGGATTCGCTGGGAACGGGAGTTGTCACAATGCCCTGCTTGTAGAAATCCACACTGGAAAGAGCGTCCATGATATGGAATCCTTTGAGGTGTTTCTCCAGCATGGCTTTGGCGGATTTGTAGTTTTCCAGATGTTTGAACTGCGGTTCATCCGAGCAGTGGAAATAGGTTTTGTTCTGGAGTCTTTTCTTTTTCAGAAAATCCGCCAGAACGGGGAGGAACGCATCCAGAAATTCGCGGTATTCCTTGGAATTTGCCTTGACGTCCCAGCCGAAAATGCGTTTTTCCTTTCCGTTGACTTTGGCAATGATTTTCGGCGTGAATTCCGCGCCCCACTGGGTGAACAGATGGGAGATTTCGAAATATTTCATGCCGCATTTCTGCGCCAGCTTGATCCAGCGCTCAAGTTTCGCGAGATCGAAGGAATACTTGCCGCGGGAATACGTAACATCCACCAGCTGAACCGTCGGGCGTTCCGTGCCGGGAAGGGTGTCCAGCGGCGGAGTGAATACCGGGGTCAGAATCATGTTGATGCCGTGGTCCGCCGCACTTTTCATGAAGTTTCCGATGATCCGCCAGTGTTCCTCGCTGAAAACCGGGACATTGTAATGAGTGGCGAGGCAGTCCGCATAGAACCAGTGTGTGTTGATGAGTTTCTGCGGCGGCAGAACTTCATCCAGCACTTCCAGCGTAAAGGTTTTCGCATCAAATTCCGTATGTGGTCCGCATTCCTGATCGAAAGCCCAGAAACAGCTCGGCGTAACTTTGATTTCATATTCGCCGGGTTTCCAGTCTTCCGGAATATCCACGGTGAACCAGACAGCGCGCCAGTACGGCAGAGCCGGCGCCCAGTTTTCCTCCGGAGAAAATTCGCTGAGCCGGTCGGGATACATGCCGGGGCTGCGGGAAATGATGTCGTCATCAAAACTGACGCCGGTATATTCCACCGGAACGAGTTCCACTTTGCGGACGCGCAGCCGCTGACCGAAGGGAGACTCCACTTCGAGGGACATCATGCCGCGCCATTCGTCTTCGATCCTGTACGCCATCTGGAACGAGAAACGTTCTCCGCGCAGGGCGCATCCTTTTTTCGTCTCGATTTCGGGTCCGTCCGCCGGCATGATTTTCGCCAGCGAACTGCAGAACTTCGTTTTCAGCTTCATGCTCTTTCTTCTCCTCCATTACAGGGACACAGTCCATTTTTTCTGACAGGAACCGCAGATCGTCTCTGCTGAAAAATTCTCCGGAATTTTTTCGTTGCCGTAAATTAGTTCCTGAACTTCTGTTATTCAAGTCTCCGCGACAATAAAACTTTCTTTTTTCCGTAAAATTTTTCGCACAGTGAAATAATTGCGGTCAATCATGTTCCACGGGCTCCAGGCGGCAGACCGCTGCGGAAAAATCAACAGTGAAAATCCAGCTTTTCCCGCTGCGCGGATCTTTCCAGCGGATGACCCGGACGTCCTGTCCGGGCCGTTCCGTTTTTCCGGAGAACTGCTTCAATTCTTCCGCCGGGGAATCGGCAATGACGGCATAGGCGCAGTCCGCCAGGATTTCTCCGCGGCTGATGCTCCGGATGCCGATGGGAAGCCCCAGAACATCCGCGCGGAGCGAATTGAAATATGGATAGCGGCAGAGAGGAATATTCCGAGCCTCCGATTTCGTCACTTGAAGTTTTTTCCCGCCGGAAAGCAGAACCAGCGAAGCGGCATTGTCCACATTGATCCGGTCGCTTCCTGCTCCGGTATAAGTCCGCTGATATTGGTTGAACAAGTCATTGGGGACCTTCCAGCTGATCCCGTCGCCGCCTTCCGCATTGAAATATTTCAGCGCGGTCATCCTGTTTGCCGCCAGCATGGTGCGTCCGTCCGGGAGAAGGGCGAATGCCAGGACCTGCCGGACAATTTTTGCGGTGCTTTCCCCTTCCGAGAATGGCGGTTCGGTTTGCCACACCAGTTCAAGGCAGCCGGAATCTCCGTTCATATTGCGGCGCACTTCCACCGCGCGGCAGCGTCCGGAAACCTTGATCTCGCCGGTCAGATTATGGAGCCATTCCGCCATGTCGGAGCGTGCCAGCGGAACGCAAATGGCCGCGGGTCCGTCCGCGCCGCGGCAGACCCATGAACGCAGAGTCCGGCCGGTACGGATCATTCTGGCTCCATGAAATTCATCCTCCCATTTTGTCAGAAGAGGAATTTTCTCCGGTGATTTTCCCGCCGCGGGCGCCGGCCAGAGCAGTCCCAGCGCCAGCATGTTCAGGACGTCCGCCTCGCAGCGCAGATAATAAAGCGGAGAACGGCGGCGGATCTCATCCAGCCGGCTTCCGAAAAAACTGCGGTCCGGATTTGCCGACTGTTCTTTTTCCAGCAGTTCCAGCGAGGCGCGTTCCAGTTCCCGCGCGTCCGGATCCTGCAGATAATCCGCCGCAAAACGGCAGACCGCTGGCAGATAGGACTGGCAGTACGCATACCGGATCCGGGTGTCCCCGCCGATCCGCAGCAGCCGTCCATCCGGTGCAATGCAGCTTTTGACCAGCTGCCAAAGTTCGCGGACATGCCGGTACAGTTCCGGCGGCGGCGTCTGTTTCAGCAGCTGACAGTCGTAATGCAGGATTGCGACATGCAGCAGGCAGATGACCATGTAGCCCGTGTTCAAATACCGGTGATGGTCCAGCGAAAGGCTGTCCGTGAAATTCGCACCGACTTTCCGCGGGTCTGTATCGGACGGCGTGCAGATTCCGTTCACCAGCAGGGTTTCCCCTTTTTCCCGGTATTCCTTTGCCCTCGGCGCATCCGGATACATCAGGGATGCGCGGATCAGGATGCTGCCGTTCCAGAGATTGGATTCCGGCATGTTGCGTCCTTGTCCGGCGTCGATTCCCGCCAGCACCGGCAGGTGTTTCAGGATCCAGTCCGCTTCGGACAGCAGAACCCGGCGCAGAGCTTTCCGGTCCGCTTCCGTCAGTGCCGGTTCGATCCGGTAAACCGCCGACATCAGCCGTTCGAGCGAGCCGCCTGCCGCGATCCAGGTGTGTCCCCATTTTTTGCCGTTGCTGCATTTCCGAGGTCCGCTGAGGTGGGTTGACAGCAGGTAGCGCAGCAGCTGCAAAGCGTGTTCATTGTCTCCGAGCGCGACAAGCGCGCTGAAGGCTTTGGCTGTGCATTGGACCGGCCAGTTGTCGCTTTCCCCGTTGCCGAATGAAGCCGCCGCCGGAGAGAATTCCGAAGTCCGGATATTCGCAAGAATAAACGGCGCAGCTTTTTTCAGCAGGGATGAGTATTTTTCCGAAATCATTTCAGTTGAGACTCCCGGGGCTTTTTTTTTAAGTCCACGCAAATGATCTGTACATCGCCGCCGGACACCACGGTTTCGATTTGAAGATTCCGGACGGGGAGGATTTTGCCGGACAGCAGTTCTCTGGCTTCCGAAGCGGGTTTTTTCAATGTGACAACGACTTTCCGGGTTGTGGACGGGTCGGGTGCGGGTTCCGGGTTTTCCCAGGTCCGGTCAAGATCGCTGCTGTAATTGTTGAACAGCGATATGATCACACTGTCGCGCGTCCGGTTGACCATGTACTGGATATCTCCCTCGACTGCAACCGGCAGCTGTTCGGCGGCGATCTTCCGGATGACGCCGCCGAGTTCGCCGCTGATTTTCTGATTGTCCAGCCAATAATCCCGGCTGGAAAGGATCAGTTTTCCTTTGCCGACGGCGATTTCGGAGACGCCCGTTTTTTCCGGAACTGCCGGCAGTCCGTTCAAGTCTTTGATCTGGCAGCGGCTGGCAATGAGTGTGCCGCCGTTCCGGAGATACCGGGTCAGCCGGTCGTCGAAACCTTTTTCCATGGAGACGTCGCCGGTCAGCAGCAGTGCGGGATAGGCGTCCATCGCTTCCTGCGAGGCGTCGTTGGTGATGACGTCGAAAATGTCTCCGAACGGGGACGTGCGGTGGCACTTGTTTTCGTGAGTCAGCGGCGAGACAGGAAACAGATACGCTTCCAATGACGCGAACATTTTGTCGCCCGGCTGCGGGAACCGGTTGTTCCAGGGCTGAGCCGCTCCGTAGTTCGGGGCATAGCCGTGATACCGGTCCCAGACCAGCGCAATCGGAGTGCAGACTGCGCCGCGGTCGATCCGGGTTGCGATGCGGTCATAAAAATCCGCCAGAAGGCTGCCGGTTTTGCTGATATGATATTTCCGGTCGCGCAGATTGACCGCCAGCGGGTCTTCCTTGTCGATCGTTTTGTAATCATAGAGGGCATACATGAGCGCAACGCAGGACTCGTCCCGGTAAATTCCCGCGCCGCCGAAAAAGGCGTAAATGAATCTCCTGCGGTATTCGCTGTCCGGGATTCCGCATTCCGGGCCCCGGTTGCTGTAAATATGCCACATCTTGGGTTTGTGTCCCGTCAGCCGGGGCGGGGAGTACTGGGTCCGCCGTTCCGCCGGAGTCAGAAATTCGTAATCCCGGTGGGAATAACTCCGCCAGTTGCCGGTATTCACCTGTCCCGGATACCGGAGGGTGCGATTGTGCGTGGCGTTGAAGCAGTAAAAGAAAGTGCCGTACTGCCGTGCCGCGCCGCGTGAGACGGCGAACTGCATGGGCATATCCTCAATTCCGCATCCGCATTCATGTCCGGCGCATCCCGCACCGAATTCCAGCAGCATATGGTCGAAATAAGTGGCGGTGCCGGCATAGCGCGGCAATCCCCAGTTGTAGAAAACGCTGAGGTCGCGGAACTGACTCATGGTCTTGCAGTTCCAGGTCTGCCGCAACAGTTCGTACGCCTCCTGCCGGGTCCCCGGCTCGGGCAGGTGATAACGCTTTTTGCTTACCTCGAAGGACTGGATGCATTCGGCTGCCAGGGTGCCGAGGATCCGGTCGCCGGCGGCGTTCCTGAAAGCCCGCCATGAGGCTTCCGGTATTGCCACGTCCTTTTCTTTTTCCGTATAATAGCAGGTCGTGTGTATCATAAGCGGGTTGGAGGATTTCAGCAATGCCGCGGCATTATGCGATTTCGGCGTCTTCATTATTTTGCCGATGAAATCGATCCGGTGGCTGTCGGTGCGCCGGATATCCCAGATCGCATCGCGGTGCAGCGGCATCTTCATCATCTGGGGATCGTTGATCACATAATTCCGCGGAATCATTCCGACCCGGAAAGGGAGTCCTGCGATTTTCACCGGCTGCCACCGGTCGGGAATCTGCATTTCCCCGCCGTTCAGAACGGCGGCAGACAGGGAAAGGACAAAAAATATTTTTTTCATATCCGCCTCACTTTACTTTGAGATTTCTGATCAGGATTTCCCCGCTGTCCGTGGAGGTGTCGGGGGTGTCGTTGAGTCCGAGCGTGATTCCACGCAAGGGAAAACCCGCCTGCTGGCTGCCGTCCCCGCCCCAGATCGACGCATATTTTTCCCCCGGATTGATTTTCGGATATTTGAACTTGATCCGGATGTTTTTCCAGCCTTTGAAGGTGATTGCCGGACCGGGGAAATAGAAACATTGACCCGACCGGTCCCGGACCACGGCAAACAAGGTATGCCCCTTGCCGTCTCCGTTGACCTGCGCGGTCAGTTCGGACGCCTCTTCCAGAGGCAGGTCCAGATCGAAAAACAGCGCGTCATGTTTTTCCGTGGTGAAACGGTAGGTCAAGGTGTAAACCCCGTTTTTGCAGCTTACGGAATTGCCCGGGGGCGGCGCGGACGGTTTTTCCGCAATGTGCGCCCGGATGCGGACTGGTTGGACTGTAACGGGTTCCGCCGCCGAAATCAGGATCGGCGCGGCGAGCAGCAGAATGATTTTTTTCATTTTCTCACCATTTGATTTTTTTGAATTCCATGACCATGCGGCGGTTTAAGAGCCTGACCACAACGGCATTGCCTGCGGCAGTGTGGTTGACTCTGTATTCAGCCCCGGTATTGTCCAGAAATTCCAGGGTGTTCCAGGCGGAGACATGACCGTCCAGGCAGCCCGCGTTCATGGTGGAACCGTGTGCGCCGGCATAAAAACCGGAGGATAGTTCCGCCGCCACGGAAATGGTTTTGACCGTCATTTTGTAGACAGTGTAGCATTGTTTTCCCGCCTTCTTTTCGTGCGGGGCGAAGATGCTGTCCCCGACCTGGCAGTAGGATGACGGGAATCTCATCCGGTTCATCCGGAGAAAAACATTCTTGTAGGTGTTGTCATCGTTATATTGGAACAGAGCCAGATTCGACGGGACGGAATCCGAACTGGCGCGTCCGGCGTAAGTGTACATCTGGGGAACGTTGTCGCCGACGGCTCCGTATTTTTCCGGTATCCGGGCGGGACAGACCAGCAGATCCCGCTGTTTCCGGCTGATCATTTTGCTGTCGGTATAATACCTGTGCCAGTACTCCCCCTGACGGATGTTGAGCCATCCGGAGTGATCCTGCTCGTAAAACAAGAACAATCCGGTCAGCTGCTTCAGGTGGTTTTTGCAGCTGGCGCCCAATGCCTGTTTCCTTGCCGTGTTGAGTGCGGGAAGCAGCATCGCCGCCAGGATCGCGATGATGGCTATCACGATGAGGAGTTCTATGAGGGTGAAATCGTAGCGCGGGACATGAGATGCAACCCTTGTCTCTGCATTCATTTTCATAATGTTTTCCTTTCTCTCTGCAGGTTTGTTTCCTGATTTCATTTCTTCCGGTTTCTGAATGGGTTCTCCCGTCCGGCGGAGAATCCTTTCCAGGCGTTTTCTCTTCTCATTCATCCTCCCTTCCGTTGTTCTTCGATATTCTTGCCGCAGCCTTGCGTTTTCCTGCGGAATCTGCCGGGGGTGCAGCCGGTTTTCTGCTTGAACTGCCGGGTGAAAAAATAAGGGTCGGCGTATCCGAGTTCGGCGGCAATGGCCCGAATGGAAAAATCGGTGCTGCCGAGCAGATATTTCGCCTGGTTGATCCGGCTGTTGATCTGGTAGCTCTGCGGGGTGATGCCCCAGTAGGAGGTGAAAATTCTGGTGAACTGGTTCCGGCTCAGATGGAATCTGCCGGCCAGCTCCGCAACCGGAATGATTTGTCCGGTGACTTCATCCAAATACTGGGCGGCGTCCTCTGCAATGTCCGAATGCGGAGCTGACGCTCGGACCGGCGGTTTCCCCGCCTCGAATTCGATCAGCATCAGAATCGATTTGAGCAGCTGCTGCAGGCAGGCGGCTTCTGACAGGCCGTCCATTCCGGTCCGCATTTTGAAAAGCCGGAACAGGGTCCGCGCCAGCAGCATGGCGTGCATCCCGTGCTGGGAATGGAAATATTCGGGAATTGTCTGGATGGACGGGTAAAAAAGCCGGTTTTCCCCGTCCAGCAGATCAAAATGGAACCAGTATATCTTCAGCGGATGATCCGGGTCCTGCTCCACTTCATAAAAATGTCCGGGACGCATCCAGACGATCCGCCCGGAACAGAGTTCCGCATCCATGTCGGAAAGTTCAATCCTGCCGTGTCCGTCGCCGATGATCCACAAATCCTGATCGGTCAGGATGCGCTGTTTCCAGCTGTTGGAAAACTTTCTGCCCGGCCGCCAGCAGGAATATCCCGCGGAGTTGAAACGGACCTTGTATGAATCCCAGTCGAATGCCATTTGAATCACCCTCCCGAAAGCTGTTTGAGTACACCGGCGTCAGCCTGATACTGTTCTTCCGAATTGTTCCGGACGAACTCCAGCAGAGCCGGTGCATCTTCCGGAATCTGAACCAGCAGCCTGGCCCATTCCTTCATTCCGTCGGAAAGGGGAAAACGCTGCCGGTTCTCATTATACTGGACATGAACTGCCCGGATGCGGTTCCGGGGAAAAATCCGCAGTTCCCTCTGGTTGTCCCTCATCCAGTCCCTCTGAAAATAACAGAAGAAACGCTCGTCCGCGACCTCATCGATCAGTTTTGCCGCCGATACTGCGTCATCCGTGAGGCTGTTCGGATGCCATTCCGCGGCGATTTGGAGCCCGGCGGAAACGCGGCATATTTTCTGCAGGTATCCGACTGTCCTGCGGCGGATTTCCGGCGGGCAGCCGGCGGACGGCAGTTTTCCCGCCCAGACCCGGATCCAGCGTGCGCCGAGGGCGGCGGAAGTTTCCGCAATCATTTCCGGTTCCGTGTCGGCATACCAGTAGCTGCCGTAGGAAAAATTGATCAGTCCGGCCGACCGGGTCGCTTCCCCGATTTTTTCCGCCTGTTTCAAATCGCCGGGCGGAACATGGACGTCGCTTCCCCATTCAATGCCGTCCAGTCCGGCTTCCGCCGTCAGTTCGATGATCCGCTCAAAGGGAAGATGGCGGAAAGTTACGCTCAGCAGTCCGGTCGGTCTCATCAGGCGCAGGTCTCCTTCGCGATGTTTCCGGCTTCATCGATCATCCGGACCAGCGTTTCGGTTTCAGCCAGCGGGTTGAGCGGTTTTTCGCCCGCAGTCAGGACCCGGTGCAGATTATCGTAATAAAGGGCTGCCGGGTGAACTGTTTCGGGCGGGATCACCGTTTCCTGATGAAATTCCGCTTCGGAACTCGGATATCTGCGTCCCGGAGCGGACAGTTCGGAATGCAGAATCGCGGAACCGGCGGGATTCTTCAGCAGATGAATCCGCCATTGGTCCCCTTCCGCAGGCAGGACCGCGCTCCCTTTGGAGCCGAACACAGCATAACGGAACATGCTGTCGCCGGCAGCCTGATTGATGTCGATATCAACGTTTGTTCTGCCGTAGCGGAGCAGCAGTTTCACCACATCGTCGGCGTCGCCTTTGCTCAAAATCCGGTCTGCTGTGCAGGACAGGATTTTGCCGCCGCCATCAAAAAGATAATTGGCCTGATCGACCATATGGCTCCCGTAATTGAGCAGCATTCCTCCGCCGTTTTTGAGCAATGCCTGCCAGTCGTTGCGGAAAGTGAACCGTTCCCGGAGCAGTTTGACCAGAAAAACTTCGCCGAGCTTTCCCGATCGGATGAGTTCCTTGATGAAAAGATTGTGCCGGGAAAGACGTTCCGGCTGATATACGGTAAGAATCCGCCGGTTTTCCATCGCGGCGGAAGCCATTTCCCGGAACTGGGCGTAATTCAGGGCAACGGGTTTGTCGCAGAAAACATGACATCCCCGTTTCATCGCGGCAACCGCCTGTTCCGCATGAAAGCAGGTCGGGGAAGCGATCACCGCCAAATCAAATTCGTCATGCTGCAAAGCCTCGTCCAAAGAGCGGAATCCGGGGATGCCGAATGAAGTTTTGCACTCGTTCAGCCGGTCTTCCGCAGGGTCGACCGCAGCCGTAACCGAAAATCCGGAATGCGCCAGCAGGGCCGGCAGATGAGTTTTCCAGCCGACTCTGCCCAATCCGGCCAGCACAGTACGAACGGCAGCATTTCGATCCGATGTCATAAATCCAGTCTCCTGTTGATGCTATATCGGCAATATAATCTATGTCAGCTGTTTTTAAATGGACTGGTTCTGCATTTTTATTGTGTTTTTGCACCGTCGGACGGGGCGGTCAATGAATTGACGGAATGCGGATTCATACGGGAACTGTCCGCCGTTCAACATGCTTTCTGCCGGGAAATCTCTGCTGCCGGCTTTCAATCTGCACTTGAATCGGCGGAGGCTTTCCTGTATTGAACCATCAGAATGGTGATGTCATCCGATTGCGGGGCGTTTCCTGTGAAACCGTGCAGGATTTTCAGGGTCTCGTTCAGCGTGTCTTTCAACGGGCTGACGGCTGGCGGCGCGGCGCTCAACGCCAATGTAAGACGTCCTTCGCCGAATTGGTTTTTCTGCTCATCCAGAGCCTCCGTTACACCGTCCGTGTAAAGCACAAGTGTTTCGCCGGGCGTCAGCCGGAAGCGGATCTCCGTATAGAACCCTTCCTTTTCCTGCGGGAAGGGCCCCAGCGGAAAACCTGCGGGCGGACGCAGATATGTGCAGTTGCCGTCGGGCGTCAACCGGATCGGCGGATTGTGTCCGGCGTTGCAGCAGACCACATCTCCGGTCCGGGTGTCCAGAATGCCGCAGAAAGCAGTGATGAACATGCAGGCGTCATTCTCATCCGCCAGATAATTGTTGGTGCGGTGGAAAATGGCTGCGGGGGAAAGCTGGTTTTTTGCGAAACCCCGCATCAGAGTTTTGGCGGTTGCCATGAACAGCGCGGCGGGCATTCCTTTGCCAGCCACATCCCCGATGACAAAGAACAGGTGATGAGGATCAATCAGCAGAAAGTCGTACAGGTCGCCGCCGACTTCGCGTGCCGGTTTCATGACGGCGCGGACGTCGATGTCGGAACGGTCCGGGAAAGCGGGGAATTTTCCCGGCAGCATGGCGGTCTGGATTTCCGCCGCGGCTTTGAGTTCAGATTCCACCCGCTGTCTGTCCCGCACAGCTTCATCGCGGCTGCGGATGTATTGGGTCAGATCATCCGCCATGCGGTTGAAGGAGTCCGCCAGCTGTTCGAGTTCATCGCCGGTGTGCAGATGTATCTTGCGTTCCAGATGTCCGTCGCCCATGATTTTCGCCCGCCGCATCAGAGTGGAGATCGGACGGGTCAGCTGTTTTGCCAGGAAGTACCCCAGCAGCAGGAGCAGGATCAGAATGACCAGCGAAATTCCCACGTAGAAAGGGATGGTTCCGGTGATGTAGCCGTCCAGAAAATCCGCACCGGCTTTGCGTTCATTTTCCAGCAGATTTTCCAGGCGTATGACATCCTTCATCACCAGCCCTTCGGAGCGGAACACCATGACTTTCCAGTCGTGTCCGGGGACGGCAGCGGACGCGGTCAGATATTTTTTTCTGCCGCCGTCCAGCCGCAGAATTCCGGTCTGCTGCCGCAAGGCTTCCCGCAACTGTGCCGGAAAATCCGTCGAACCGGGAGTCTGCCGCCAGTCATCATTGCCGGCGATGAACTTTCCGTCGGCAGTGACCAGCAGGACGGATTCATTCTTCCGCATGGAGGCGACCTGCTGCACGGCTTTTTCCGGGGAACTGCCCGTGTCCGTCAGCTGGGAAATGATATATGCCTGGTCGGCGGCACTTTGTTTCAGATCGTCGGAAGCCCGTTTCAGGACAGCTTCGCGGAGGTCGCCGGTGAATTGTCTGCCGATTCGTTCCCCGTACTGGATTGCGGAGTTCATGAATCTGCGCATCCCCGACAGCGAATAATACAGGGTGACGGAAAAAGTCAGCAGCGCAATCAGAAACAGTGCGCCCATGATTTTGATGCGTATGCCCGCTTTCACCTGTCTGATCCATTCCTTGTTTTTCGGGTGAATATACAGAATATTCCTTAATGTAATTCTTAAGGATGCAGAATACAAGTGTTTTTCTGAAAACTCTGTGCAGAAATTTTTCAGACTGGACGGAAAACGGCGCGTCCCCGGACAAAATCCAGGGAATCCAGCACCACATACAGCACATCGCCGCATTTGTATTGGCTGTGTCCGCGCTGGACTTTCAGTTTCCGGGCGTTCCGGTTGTAGTGCGTGCCGCCGCGCGACAGCTTTTCCGAAGGGACGAAGCCGTAAAGTCCCAGATCCTCAATGTCGCAGAGCAGACCCGCCGGCATGATCCGGGCAATGACCGCTTCGTAAATCGTCGGCATTTCCGCATCCGGATCGTTCTGAAGATGAAGATAATGCAGTTTGAGGCGGTCATTCGCCGCAAAACAGGCATTGTCGCTGCGTTCCTCCAGGGCGGAACAGCGCAGCGCCGCTTCATGCAGAAAATCTTTGGACATGAGTTTTCCGTTGGTGTCCAGCGCCCACAGCTGGCGATGCACCAGCAGGTCGGGGTAACGCCGGATCGGACTGGTGAAATGCGAATAACGGTATTTGCCGAGTCCGTAATGCAAAGCGGGTTCCGAATCGTAGACCGCCCGCGGCAGGGAACGCAGGAAATTGGAGATGATGACCGGTTTGCGCGGATCGTCCGGCAGATTCTTCAGAAAATGTTCACAGTTGGCGCGTTCGCTCAGATCCCCGGTGGATATGCGGAAACTGGTCTGCATGAGACGGCTGAAATCATCCAGTTTTGCCGGCATCGGTTCCGCATGAACCCGGAACATTCCCGCGGCATGGCGTTCAATCAGTTCGGAGGCAACCGCAGAATTGGCTGCCAGCATACATTCCTCCACCAGCTGTTCCGCTTCCCGGCAGACATTTTTTTTCAATCCGGTGATGGTCATGTCCGCACTGTTGCAGATCACCCGGATTTCAGAAGTTTCGATGGAGAGCGGCATTTCCGTCCGCATCCTCAGGCGGCGGATCTTCCGCGTCAGGGAGATCAGTTCCTTCAGGAACTTTTTCAGTTCCGCTGTCCAGTTTCCGGGGGCGGAACGCTGCGAGTCGATGAATTTCTGCACTTCATCGTAATTCAGTCTGGCGTTGATGTTCACGAAGGAATGGACCCGGCGTGATGCAAGAATTTTTCCGGTGGATTTCCGGACGGTGAACAGAACACTGTGCGCGGGGGAGTCCACGCCCTGCCGCAGACTGATGAGCGCAGTCAGCGCCCCGGGCAGCATGGGCAGGAACATGCCCGGCAGATAAGCGGAGAATCCGCGTTCGGAGGCTTTTTTATCGAATTTCGTTCCGGCAGTGATCCGTGCCGCCACATCCGCAATATGCACGCCCAGCAGTATCGTGCCGGGTTCCGGACCGTCCGCAATGGAAATGGCGTCGTCGAAATCTTTGGCGTCTTCGGGGTCGATGGTTACCGTGAACATATTCCGCAGATCTTCTCTTTTTATTTCGCGGAGTTTCAGTTTTGCGGCGGCGCGGTTGTCGGCTTCCGAATAAGGTTCCGGCAGATCAAATTCAGCGGCGACGGCTTTCAAATCGGCGGCGATGGAACCGTTTTCACCATAATTTTCTTCGATGGTTCCTTTCAGGTTTTCGGTGAATTTTTTCCCGGAATCCAGCAGCCGCACCTTGACCCAGTCGCCGATATGTGCATTGCGGATCGAACCGCTGATTCTGACTTTGCCGTTGAAATGTTCATCCATCGGACGCAGTTCCCGTCCGGGCAGGAGTTCCCCCACTACGTATTTGCGCCCGCGCGAAAGAATGCTCCGGATTTCGCCGACCGGACCGAGATTGTTGGTTCCGTGCGGATCGGTGATTGCGGCGGACACTCTGTCGCCGGTGATGGCATGTCCGACTTTCTGTGCCGGGATGAATACGGAAGGCTGCCCCGCCGCTTCCACGAATCCGAATCCTCCGGCAGCCGCAGTGAATATCCCTTCCACAACGGGGAGCTGTACCCGCTGTCCTTTTCTGATATGTTTCCGATTTTTTTTCATGTGCGGCCTCCGTGCTGTCTTTTGATTCCGGAGAAAAATAAACCCCGGAACCGCAAAATGCAATTCATTTTTCAGGAAAAAACAGAATTTTGACGGAATGACAGGCCTTTTTTGCAAATAAATCTTGATTTTTAAATTAATTTATTTGCATTTTGCCGTGAGACGGAATAAATTTTCGAAATAATCTAACTGAAAAATCAGAAAAGGGAAATATTGATGCGATTCGCTTATATGAAAAAACCGTTGTTGTGCGCCTGCTGCGCATTGTGTATGCTGCCGGCAATGGCGGCGGAAAATCCGCAGGACACTGCTCCGGAAAAGAAGAACGATGCCGCGGCGGCGGAACTGGACAAGACTTCTGTCAAAGTCGCTTCCAATACCGGAAAAATGGCTGTGGTGAAGCGTCTTCAGACGCTGTTCAACGGCACTGCCAACCCGATTGTCAGAACGCAGGATTTCGTTCCCTGTAAACCTTATGTTGCAGTGCATGACATCCCGCGCACGGATTCCCTGTCCCCGGAACGCTGCCTGATTATCTATCGTCTGCGTTTCATGCAGGCGGACAGCAAAACACAGGATGCGGTGGAAGGTCTGGTGGGGGAAAACGGCACAGTGGAAATTTCCGAGAAACAGAACACCGTGGTCATCAACACGTTGAAAGATCAGGCGGAAGCAATCAAAGCCGCGCTGATTGCTCTGGACCAGCCGCTGCCGCAGGTGCTGGTGGAAACGCAGATCATCGAAATTCTGGTGGAACAGGGAGAGGAACGTGATGTTCAGGTGCAGTATTCCCAGAAGGACGGCAAAACCGGCACTGTGGATACCTACGGCTACAATCTGAGCAGTCCCGGACAGGACAGCAGCGGCGGACAGTCTTCGGGGTTCAACTTTTTCCCGATTTCCAAAGTGGATTCCGATGGCGGCTATAAGCAGTTTCAGCTGGCGCTGAACTGGCTGGCAACCAGTACGGACGCCAAGATTCTGGCTTCGCCGAACATCATTGCGGATCTCGGAGCAGAGGCGAAAATGACCACCGGTGAAGAAATTCCGTACGCCGAAGCCGCTGTTACCAATTCCGCCGTGTCCCAGAACATCAAATTCAAAAAGACCGGTATCAACCTCACCATCAAGCCGGTCATCATCAATGAAGACACCGTCCGGCTGGACATCAAGCCGGAAATCATTTCCGTGGTGCGTTATCAGACCTTTGAGACGCAGGAAGCCAAAAGCACCGTGCCGGTGGTGTCGGTGCGGAACACCTCGACCACGCTGACTGCCGCCGACGGTGAAATCATCATGCTGGGCGGTCTGTATTCCAGCGAAATCACGGAACGTCTGCGCAAGACTCCGTTCCTCAGCGACCTGCCGCTGGTGGGGGAACTGTTCACCGCCAAATCTTCGTCGGTATATGACAAGCAGCTGCTGTTTTTTATGAAGATACATATCCTGAAATCTCCGTATTCTGTGCTGGTCGATCCGGAAAAGAGCGCGGCGGTGATTCAGGATGCCGGACGCGCAGTCCGTGATTCCGGAACCCTGTTCAAGGTCAAGAGCCGGGCGGAACTGCAGGATCAGAAGAGCTTTTTCTCCATAGATTCTTTCTGGAATCCGAAGCCGGTTTTTGCGGAACTGCTCGGCAATGAAGCCGGCGATGAAAAACGCCCCGCTCCGCGTCAGCTGGATTCGGAAAAGCAGAACGATTCCGTTCAAGCCGAAGGAAAATAAATCATGAGCTGGAAAAAACCGGGAAAAAAATGGATCCTGCTGCTGGCGGCGATTGCGGTCGCCGGAGCCGGTGCGTATTGCTGGTACCGGATGTCGGCGGCGAAATCAGACAAAAAGAATCAGAAATCGGAAAACAAGACCCCTGACCGTATTTATCCGGTCAAACGCGGCGACATGGTAATCGGCATCATGCTCAAAGGCAGTGTCAATGCCAAAGTCAAGCACAAACTCGCGCTGGAAGCCCCGTTCGGCACTAAACTGGTGAAAGTTGTCGATGAAAACTCCCGCGTCAAAAAGGGAGATGTTGTTGCCGAATTTGAAACCGCCGACCTGCTGCTCCGTGTCGATGATTACAAACTGACGATCGAACAGACCAAAAAAGATTTGGCGATTGCGCTGGAGGAACGCGAAGTTCTCAAAAGCACCAACCGGGAGGACCTGCGGACTGCCCGCGACCGGGTCACGGAGTGTCAGGACGCTTACAGCCGGTATGTCCGGCTCGAAGGTCCGCGTGACCGGGATACGCAGACTCTGGCGGTTTCCGACGCGGAACGGAATCTGGATGAAGCCAAAGCCGCTTATGAAACGGCGAAGGAAACTTATGATTCCAGTATTTTTGCGGATTCCGCCGCCGAGGAAAAAGCCAAATCCGAAGTGGAGAAAGCACAGCAGAAAGTTTCCGCCGCCGAAACCAAGCTCAATTCCGCTCTGCTGGCGAAAAAACTGTTCAAGCGTTATACTTACCCGAACAAACTCAAGGATTTACGCAACAAGCTGGCTCAGGCAAAACTCGGTTACGAGAAAACCCGTGTCCGCACACAGTCTCTGCTGACCCAGAAAAACAATCAGATCTACCGGCTGGAAATCACCATCCGCAATAACGAACGCCAGTTCAAACGTCATTCTTCGTGGGTTCCGATGATGTCGCTGGTGGCTCCTGCCGACGGCATTGTCACGTACGGCGACCCTGACCGTATCTGGGGCAACCCGGAGGTGAAAGTCGGCATGGACGGCCGCCGCAAGCAGGTCATCATCACCATTCCGGACATGAGTCAGATGATTGTGGATGTGAACCTGCCGGAGCAGTACCGTTCCAAAGTCAGTGTCGGCGACAAAGTCATCATTACGCCGGATTCCATTCAGTCGATCAAAATCAACGGCGAGATCGCGACCATTGCCTCGCTGCCGGTGAACACGATCCCGTGGGACAAAAGCACCCCGAAGATTTACCGTACGGTGATTTCGTTCAAGGACCGCAATCCCCGGATTGTCAGCGGCATGAGCGTTCAGGTGGAAGTTGTTTCCAAAATCCTGCATAATGTGATTTCCATTCCGATTGAGGCGGTGTTCGAGGAAGGCGGTCAGCTGCTGGTGTACCGCAAAACGCTGTCCGGTCCGGTAAAAGTCAATGTGAAGATCGGGGCGTCCAGCGACAACGCCGTGGAAATTCTGGAAGGTGTCGGGGAAGGGGATGAAGTCTACCTTTACCGTCCGTTCCAGGCAAAAACCAATTGAGCGAAAATGACGGACAGCACACAACGTAAAGAGGCTCTTTTCCTGGGGGATCTCCGGAAAACCTATCATGCCGGAACGGTGGATGTGCCGGTGCTGAAAGGCGTGAACTTTGAAGTGTACCGCGGCGAATTCATCGGAATCATGGGATCTTCCGGTTCCGGCAAATCCACTTTGCTGAACATCCTCGGACTGCTGGACAAACCCACATCCGGCGTATATCGTCTGGACGGTCAGGCGGTGGAGACTTTGTCGGACCGCGAGCTTACCACGATCCGCAACATCAAGATCGGATTTGTGTTTCAGGCATTCAACCTGTTTCCGCATCTGACGGTGCAGGAGAACATTGAAGTCCCGATGATGTATGCCGGCGTGGATATCCAGACGCGGCACAAGGTTTCGAAGATGATGGCGGAGCGGGTCAGGCTGGCGCATCGTCTGGATCACCGCCCGACCCAGCTGTCCGGCGGCGAATGCCAGCGTGTGGCGGTGGCGCGTTCGCTGGTCAACAACCCGACTTTCATTCTGGCGGATGAACCGACGGGGAATCTGGACGAAAAAACCGGCAATGAAATCATGGCGCTGTTTCATGAACTGCACCGTGCCGGCACGACGATAGTCATGGTCACGCACAATCCGCAGTATGAACCGGAATATGACCGGGTCATTTACCTGCGCAACGGCCGCAAATGGCGGGTCGTCGATAATGTCAATCACAAAACGGAGGAGTTTGAAACATGAAACTCCGGGATCAGCTGTGGCTTTCGTTCCACAATCTCATGCTGCATAAAATCCGCTCCGTCCTGACTTCGCTGGGTATTATTTTCGGCGTCGGCAGCGTGATTGCCATGCTCTCCATTTCCGAGGGCGCCAAACGGGAAGCCCTGGCGCAGATCGAATCCATGGGCGTGGACAAGATCCTGCTTTCCACCCGCAAACCGCCGCCGGTCGGAAAAGACGTTTCGGAAAATACCACCAACAGCAATCTGGAAACCTACGGACTGACCGAAGTGGACCGGCTGCACATTCTTCACATGGACAATGTGAAATCCATTTCCACAGCGCGCAATTCCCGCAAGAACATTCTGCGCGGGACCACGCAGCTGGATGTCGCGCTGTTCGGCGTAACGCTGGACTTCCTTTCCGAAAGCCGCTCCGAAATCGTGCAGGGACGCTGGCTTTCCCCGATCGACCGCGACCGCAATGTCTGTGTCCTGGGGATGAATGCGCGGCGTTCGCTGTTCTCCATTCAGGAACGGAACGTCCTGGGAAACGTGGTCGGCATCGAGGACAACGCTTTTGTGGTGGTCGGTGTGCTGGAAAATCAGAAAGGCACTACCATCGAAGGCATGGGGTCGCCCAACAACGGAATTTTCATCAGCCGCGACGCCAGCGACGCCATTTACGGCAAGATGTCGGTTCAGCGCATCAGCGGACGCACTTCCATTGAAGTGGTCGAATACGATACTTTCATTGTCAAAGTGCTGGATGTCAGTTACATTGATTTCACCGCCAAGCGGATTGCCGCCTATCTGACCAAGAAGCATAACAGTGTGAAAGACTGGGAAATGGTGGTGCCGCTGGACATTCTCAAACAGCGGGAGCAGACGCAGAACATCTTCACCATTGTGATGAGTTCGATTGCCGGGATCTCCCTGCTGGTGGGCGGTATCGGCATCATGAACATCATGCTGGCGAACGTTTATGAACGCCGCAAGGAAATCGGTACCCGCCGCGCTCTGGGCGCCCAGAAGGGCGACATCATCCGGCAGTTCCTGTTCGAAACGATTTTCCTGACTTCCATCGGCGGCTCCATCGGGGTGTCCATCGGACTGCTGATCGCGAAAATCGTAACACGCTATGCCAACTGGCCCGTGGCGTTTTCGGTCTGGTTCATCATCCTGGCATTGCTGATTTCGGCGGTGATCGGTATCATTTTCGGCACTTATCCCGCCTGGAAAGCGGCGCAGCAGAACCCGATTGACGTGCTTCGTGCAGAATAATTCATTTTTTCATTTGCTTTCCGTGCCAACCGGCGTTATACTATGGCAACCAAGCAAAGGAGACATTGAATCATGAAACAGGCACGTCAATATTTCACGCTGATAGAAGTCCTTACCGTCGCCGCCATCATTGCGATTCTTGCCGGCATCACTGTGGGTGTGGTCAGCATGGTCAACAGCAAAAATGCCGAAGCGCGCACTCTTGCCACCATCAAAGCTCTGGAACTGGCGATGGGACAATATCAGGCGGACAACGGATGCGTTTATATCCCTGCCGGATATACGGTTACCAGTCCGAAACCGGTTCGCATCGAACTGTCGAAAGACCTTCCCGACAATCTGAACGGGACATTGTTCAAGTATCTGGACGAAAAATTACTGACTTCCGCGACTAAAACGGACGGCAGCATCCGTTATTTCGTGGACGGCTGGGATCGTCCTCTGATTTTCCGTATTCCGGGCAAATTCAACAAGATGGGATTTGACCTCGGTTCGGCTGGCGCAGACGGAAAAATCGGAGAAGACGGTATAGAAATAACCGCAACTCTTCCTTCTATTTCAGATTACGAAAGCAAATTCGGAAAAGGGGACGACATCACGAACTTCCTGCGGAAAGACTGATTCTCTTTAAATATCCGGATACTGGTAGATTTCACCGCAGTAATTCCGGTATGTGCAGACAGACCCGCTCTTCCCGACCAGATAATCGGGGACGAGCGGGATTTTTCCGCCGCCTTTGGGCAGATCAATGACGAATTGCGGGTTCGCCATGCCGGAACTCCAGCCGCGCAGAGACTCAATGATTTTGATCCCCGTGGCGAGCGGCGTACGGAAATGCTCCGTGCCGTAAATCAGATCCGACTGGAAAATATAATACGGATGCACACGCGCGGCAAGCAGTTTCCACATCAGTTCACGCATGACTTCCGGATCGTCATTGACTCCTTTCAGCAGCACGGTCTGGCTGCCTAACGGGATGCCGGCGTCCGCCAGCCGGTTCAGGGCTTTGACCGTGGTTTCCGTGATTTCATCCGGATGATTGAAATGGATGTTGATATACAGCGGATGATATTTTTTCAGGATGGAACAGAGTTTGCCCGTGATGCGTTCCGGCAGCATACCGGGGGTGCGGGTTCCGATGCGGATGATTTTCACATGCTTCACCGCGCGGACGCCTTGCAGGATGTATTCGATTTTATCATCGTCCAGCAGAAACGGGTCGCCGCCGGAAATCAGTACATCCTTGACTTCCGGGTGGGCGGCGATATACGCGAATCCGTCGTCAATCTGTTTCTGGCTGATACAGAACGGCTGACGGAATTTGCGTTTCCGGGTGCAGAACCGGCAGTACATGGCGCATTCTCCGGAAACCAGAAACAGACAGCGGTCGGGATATTTCTGAACGACGCATTCGGCTTTGGCAAACCGGATCTCGCCGAGCGGGTCATCCATAAGTTCTTTGCTGGCATTCAGTTCCTGAATATCCGGAACGCATTGCTTGAACAGCGGATCATTCTTGCCGCGGATGCGTTTCAGCACCGTGCGCGGAATGCGGAACGGAAACACTTTCGCCACGGCGCGGAGTTCCTCCCGGTCCAGATGGAACATCTGAGCCAGTTCATCGGGGTCGGCAACCGCATCCCGCAGAATTCTTTTCCATTTTTCCATGATCGCGCCTTATGTAAAACAAATTGCGGGTAATATATCACCGTGCCGGAGAATGTCAATAATCCGTGAGCATGGCTTTCAGAATCTTTTTGAGTTCGCCGCGCAAATCTTCCGGTTCCAGCAGGACGGCCTGTCCCTGATGGGACAACAGAAAAGGAAACAGTACTTCCTTTGCCACTGCCGGAATCTCAACGGTGTTGTCCGGCAGCAGTTTCTGTTGACTGTGGAGCGGATGTGCCGACAGAATATCCCGCAGAGATTCATCAAATTTCAGCTTCACGGCATATTTCCGGAATCCGAGGAAATCATCCGGATTGACGGAACGGATGATTTTCGGGTCCGGATCAAAACTTCGGTTCAGCATTTCTGCGGAACGGATACGGCGCAGCGCGAAAGTCCGCGGCTGTTTTTTGAGATGGCAGAATCCTTTGCTGTACCAGGAGTTGTCATAGAAAACCAGCGTGTGCGGTTCGAAAACCCGTTCAGTTTCCTCGTTCCGGTAATCGGAGTAGGAGATCCGCAGTGCATGATGTTCCTGCCAGGCGGTGAATACGGTCATGAATATTTTCGGGTCCAGCGGGGAAAACAAGCCGGAAAGAATGGTCAGAGTGTTCATGTTGGCGGTGTCAAGAAAATCCGGATTGTTGTTCTGCAGCAGAAAATCGACGGCTTCCCGGATTTTGTTTTTCAGTGGGGAAGGGAAAATGGCTTCGGAAATCCGTGCGCCGATCACTGCCGCCAGCATTTCATTTTCGTCCAGAATGGCGGGCGTGATGAAATTCCAGCCGTGATGCCGCAGATAATAACCGTTGCGTTCCCGGTCGAATTCCAGCGGACACTTGAATTCGTCCTTCAAAGTTTTCAAATCGCGCAGAATGGTTTTGCGGGAACAGTCAATGTCGATTTCCTCTTCTTCGGCAATTCTCCGGAAATCCTTCACCAGCGACTGGGAATTCGGATACCGGTTTTCCTTTAACAAGGCGGCGATACGGGTCAGCCGGTGCAGCTGGGATTTGGGAATCGGCATTTTTTTTCTCCTGTGTTTTTCAGCGTGGACATTCTTTGTCTTCTCTCCGGTAATATATTCCTTCCTGTCAGAAAAAACAACTCCGGAGATTGCCGGAAGAAAAGGAAAAGGAGAATATTATGACTCGCAGAACAGGCAGGCAGGAATTCGAACAGGAAGAAATCGTGTGCATGGAAACCGTAAAAGATGCTTTGGAACCGCGGATTCTGGGGTTGACCATGGTGATGTCAGCATTCTTTCTGCTGATGGGCATCGGAGTCTGCATCATGCGCGACTGTTACGGCGCCGCATTCTGAAGCCGATCATTACAGCGGCGGATTCGCCGGCATCAGACAGACCAGCAGAACCGACAGTCCGTTGAAAACTGCATGTGCCAGCATGGCGGCGGCCAGCGAACCTGTCTTGCGATAGAGGAAAGTCAGCCAGAGACTCAGCAGGCATAATGCCGGAAACGCTGCCAGATTCAGATGCACTATCCCGAACAGCAGCGCGGTCAGCCATGCCCCGTACCGCGGACCCGCCAGCGTGTCGAATACTTTCTGCAGGGCACTGCGGAAACAGAGTTCCTCGCCGATCGGCGCGAGAAAAATGGCGGTTGGAATCAGTGCTGCCGCCGCGGACGGTTCGCCGTTCCGCAGAATTTCCACTGTTTCCTGCGGCTGCACCGGAATGCCGCAGAATTTCAGCAGCAGAGTGAACGCACCGGTAATGAGGACAATTCCAATATAAACCCCCAGCGTGCCGGAGACCGCGGCTGCGATTTCCTGCGGATAGAGCATTTTCAGATCCAGCGCTTCGGCGAGAGATTTCTGCGGTTCACAGTGCCGAGCCGGCCAGACACTGGACGCAATATAGGCAAGCTGAATTGGCACAGCCGCCAGCAGGACAGCCGCCCAGGGCGGCAGATTCACACGGAGCAGGGAAAACAGAATCGGAAACAGACCCAGAAAAAAAATCAAACTGGCAGCCGACAATGCGGCAGCCAGTTCCCAGCGTACGGAAAGCCGCTGCGGTTCTTCCATCATTCAACCTCCGTACGTTGTTGCGGAAACAGAATCCGGCACTGACGCCGGACACTGTTTCCTGTTCCGCTGAAACTGCTTCAGATGTTCAGCCATTTCTGGTCGATTCCGGAGACTTTCCAGTAGCCCTGCGCCATGTAGAGCGCATCCAGAATCACGCAGCGGGTCATGGCTTCGATGACCGGATAAATCCGCGGCAGCAAAGTCGGGTCGCGGCGGGTGATCGGGGAAAGAACCACGTTCTTCATTTCCTTCACATTCACCGTGTCCTGCGGCACGGAAACGGTCGGAGTCGGTTTGACGGCACAGCGGAACCGGATGTCTTCCCAGGTGGTGATGCCGCCGAGAATGCCGCCGGCGTGATTGGTTTTGAAACGGACTTTGCCGGTTTCAGGGTCAACATAAGCGGGGTCATTGCTTTCGCTGCCCACCATGTTGGCAACTTCAAAGCCCGCACCGAATTCGATACCCTTGATTGCGCCGATGGAGCAGACAGCATGAGCCAGCATGGCGTTCATTTTGTCGAAAACCGGTTCGCCCAGTCCGGCAGGAACTCCGCGGGCAATACATTCAATGATGCCGCCGCAGGTTTCGCCGCTTTCTTTGATTTTCAGCACATCCGCCCGCATTTTCTCAGCCGCCGCAATGTCCGGACAGTTGATTTCATTTTTCCGGTAATTGGCTTTGGCTTCTTCGTACGAGACTTCGTGATCGACTTTGATATTATGGGAAGCAATCGTGTAGGCAATCACATCAATGCCCATGGCATCCAAAATCGCCTTGGCAACTGCTCCGCCGGCAACACGGCTGGCGGTCTCGCGTCCGCTGGCGCGTCCGGCTCCCACCCAGTCTCCATGTTCTCCATATTTTTTGAAGAATCCGTATTCAGCATGACCCGGGCGGATGGAATCCTTGTAGGAACGGTACTGGTCAATATGGACATCCTGGATATCGTTGTTGGGAATAATCATGCCGACCGGTGCGCCGGTGGTGAGCTGATCTTCCATGACTCCGGAAAAAATATAGACGCGGTCTTTTTCCTTGCGGGGGGAATCCAGCGGGGTCTGACCGGGTTTACGTTTGTCCAGTTCCGCCTGAATCAGTTCCGCGGTAATCTTGATTCCCGGAGGAACACCGTCGACAATGGTCATCAGACCTCCATACAATTCTTCCGGAAGGTTGAGATTTTTCCGGAAGCCGCCGGAGTATGACTCGCCGCAGCAGGTGATTCTGAACAGTTTCCCAAAGGTGTTGCCGAACATATTTACAATCCTTTCCTTAAAAGTGACTGACCGGTAATATATCATAAAAAAAACAAGAGGCAAGTTGCGGAGTTGAAAAAAATGCAAACTGCGTTATATTTAAAGGATATGGAATTTGCGGATCGGTGCTTCGGCGGTGTCTGCGGCAGACTGGAAAACCATGCTGAAAACAGCGGAAATGGATTTTTTTATGGACAGTTTTCAGGTCAAAAACAGCAAAAACACGAAAAAAAACGAATTTTTCTTGCATATGCACTGGAATTTCTGCATGTTGCGTGTTATATTAACTGCTCTGTTTGCACAGATATATTTTGCCGCGAGCGGTGAAGATGTCCGGCAGACAGCTCCGAAGCCGGCTTGGCAGTTGGAAAAAGAACTGCGGCTGCTGAAGACGGAAACGGAGAAAAAACTTGCGGATTTGACTAATGAACGGGATCGTTTGAAGTCAGAGGTGAAGCATCTCCAGTATGAGAATTCTCTCGTTCGCAAGGAGCTGATTGAAACTCTTGAAAAGTATTCGATGCTGGCCGATAAGCTGAAACGCGTGGAAATGAGCGCGGCGGCGGTCGTGGAAACTCTGAAACCGGAATATTCCGATGTCAGGGCGGACGAATCGGCGGAGTCTCTGAGAACTGTTATGCAAAGCTCAGTAGCATTGGCGTCGGCTGCGGCCTCCCTGTGTGATGCAGTCCTTGAACTGCTCAAGCAATCGGAAGTGGATGCTGTATATGCCGCCAGGCTTAGAGTTTCAGTTAACAATGTGAAGAGCGAAATCCGCAATATTATCCGTTACAATGCTGTTCCCTCCGTACCGCATGGTCTTGTTTCCTGCCGTATATTAAATACAGATGAAAAGCTGAAGGCTGTGGTTCTGTCCGCTGGATATCGCAACGGACTGCGCGCTGGAATGGTGCTGCGGACTGCGGATGGAAAAACATCGTTTCAGGTGGTGATGCTGAAAGATTTCACGGCAGCGGGTCTGCTGCTGAGCGGAAACCTGAACACGGTCGGAATCGGTACGGAGCTGACAGCTGCGAGAGAACAAACTGCGAAATAAAATCGAATCGACAGTTCACATAAACAACAAACAAGAACAAAGCGAGAAAAAAGCACATGGAATTTCGGGCAATTACAAAGTATGTCCGGATATCGCCCTCCAAGGCGAACGAGATTTCCCGTCTCATTCAGGGAAAACCGGTCGTTGAGGCTCTGGCGATAGTCGAGATCAGTCCGAGAAAAGCTGCACGGCTTTTCGCGAAAACGCTGAAAAGCGCGATCGCCAACGCGGAAAATGATGAAAAGAACAGTGTCAAAAAAGAACAGTTGAAGGTTCTGAAAGCGGCCGCCGATCCCGGTCCGATGCTCAAACGCTATCGGCCGAAAGCGCGCGGACAGGCGGGCAGAATCCGGAAACGCATGAGCCACTTCACTGTGGTTCTGACAGAGGCATAATAGAAAGGGGCATGTTGTGGGTCAGAAGGTAAATCCTATTGGGTTGAGATTAGCCCTGAACAAGAACTGGAGCTCCCGCTGGTACGCTGCCAAGGCGTGCTTCGGCGACTGGCTTCATGAAGACTTGAAGATTCGTACTTACATCAAGAAGAACTTCGGTCAGGCTGGAATCTCCAAAATCGTCATTGAACGTTACAGCAGCAATGTTCGTATCACCATCCTCGCTGCGCGTCCCGGTCTGCTGATCGGCCGCAAAGGCGCCGAACTCGAACAGCTCCGCGGCTCTGTCGCCAAGCTGCTTCCGGGTCGTGAAGTGATTCTGGATGTTGTTGAAGTCAAACGTCCTGAAATCAATGCACAGCTGGTTTCCGAGAGCATCGCTCTTCAGCTGGAAAAACGTATCGGTTTCCGCCGGGCCATGAAGAAGGCCATTCAGATGGCGATGGAAGCCGGTGCGGAAGGTATCAAGATTCAGTGCGCCGGTCGTCTCGGTGCTGCGGAACTTGCCCGTACGGAACATTATAAGGAAGGGCGCACGCCCCTTCACACGTTGAAGGCAAACATCGATTACGGTTTTGCCGAAGCGAACACCACGGCCGGAAAACTCGGCGTGAAAGTTTGGATTTGTCACAAAGAAGCCATGGAGGATATGCAAAATGCCATTAATGCCAAAAAGAGTAAAGCACAGAAAGGTGCAGCGCGGCAATAATGCCGGGTTGTCCCAGCGGTGCAACGAATTAGATTTCGGCGATTTCGGTCTGCAGACCATGGAGCGGGCTTACCTGACTGCCAACCAGATCGAGGCGGCCCGTGTGGCTATCACTCGTCACATGAAACGTCACGGTAAAGTTTGGATCCGTGTGTTTCCCTATAAACCGTACACCAAGAAACCGTTGGAAGTCCGTATGGGTAAAGGGAAAGGCGCAGTCGAATACTGGGTCGCTCCGATTAAGCCCGGCAGAATGCTGTTTGAAGTCAGCGGATGCCCCGAAGTCGTCGCCAAGGAAGCTATGAGCCTTGCCGCTTCTAAACTTCCGGTGCGTTGTAAATTCATCATGCGCCATGGCGCAGTCTGAGTCGGAAGGATCAGCGATGAAGAACAAAATTGTTTTCCAAGATATGACGGATGCGGAACTGGACAGCCGGATTGCTGAATTCAAGAAAGAGAAATTCAACTACCGTGCGCAGGCGAAAGCCGGCCAGATCGAAAATCCCGCAAAGTTCAAGGAACTGCGCAGAAACATCGCGCGGGTCCTCACTGAAAAAAGACGCAGAGAGCTGGCGGCCGCCGCCGCAGCCCCCGCGGCCAACTGAAACCTACTAACGAACGGATATCTAAGCCATGAACGAGACCAGCACAAAAACTGAAAATGTGCGCGGAAATCGCAAGAGCAGAGTCGGACAGGTGGTCAGCGACGTGCAGAACAAAACTATCGTTGTTGAAGTCGAAAGACGCACCTCTCACAAGCGTTACAAAAAAGTCGTAAAATCCCGTAAGCGTTACGCGGCTCACGATGAAACCAATCAGGCCAAAATCGGGGATATGGTTCGCATTGCCGAAACCAGACCCATCAGCAAAAACAAATGCTGGCGCCTGGTCGAAATCATCAGCCGTCCGGAATAAGCCGCTTCCAAAGGAGAATGAATCATGATACAGATGCAGTCAAGCATGGAAGTCGCTGACAACTCCGGTGCCAAACGGATTGTTGCCATTACGATTCTCGGACAAAAAAGACGTTATGCCAAGGTCGGTGATATTGTCACGGCCGCGGTCAAGGAAGCCATCCCCGGCGGCGGCGTCAAAAAAGGCGATGTCGTCAAAGCCGTTATCGTCAGAACGTCCGCCAAAATCAGCCGTCCCGACGGTTCCTATCTCCGGTTCGACCGCAATTCCGCGGTTCTGATCGACGATGAAAAGAACCCCAGGGGAACCCGTATTTTCGGCCCGGTGGCGCGTGAACTTCGTGAAAAGAATTTCATGAAAATTATTTCTCTGGCTCCGGAGGTGCTCTGATGTTTTCCGAGAAATGTGCAAAAAAATACCACGTCAAAAAAGGCGATACCGTTGAAGTCATCAGCGGTGAATGGAAAAAAGAATCCGGCAAGATCGTTGCCGTTCTGAAGAAGAAGGACCGCGTTGTCCTCGAAATGCAGGGGATTCCCCAGGAGAAACTTTCCGAACGTCTCGGAAAAAGAACTCTCAAGAAATCTCAGGCAAATCCGAAAGGCGGACTCGTCGAACGCGCGGTCTCCGTCCATGTGTCAAACGTCAGGGTCAAAGACTGACACGAACATACTGAGATCGGAGTAATAAAGATATGGCAGACATGAAAAAGAAGTACAACGAGGAAGTTGTACCGGCCCTGATGCAGAAGATGGGCTACAAAAATGTGATGCAGGTTCCCAAACTGAAGAAGATCGTTCTCAGCATGGGTATCGGCACCAAAATGGAAAAGGATGCTTTCACCGAAGGCAAGAACATTCTTGCCGCGATTACCGGTCAGCTTCCTATTATCACCAAGGCGAAAAAGAACGTTGCCAACTTCAAACTGCGCGTGGGTCAGCCCGTCGGTGTGATGGTGACGCTCCGCGGTTCCCGCATGTATGAATTCCTTGACCGCTTTGTTCACAATGCGCTTCCCCGTATTCGTGACTTCCGCGGTGTTCCCAAGAAGGGATTCGACAAAGTCGGCGACTACAATATGGGCATTCAGGATGTTTCGGTCTTCACCGAAATCGATCTGGAAAAACTGAAATATCCTATGGGCCTCAACCTTACGATTGTCACCAGCGCTCAAACCGATGCGGAAGCTAAGGAACTGCTCGCGCTGATGGAAGTCCCGTTCGCGCGCTAACAGGAGAATGTGAAAAATGGCTAAAAAAAGTCTTATCGCCAAGCAGAAGCGCGTTGCTAAATTTTCGGTCAGAAAATACAACCGCTGTCAGGCTTGTGGTCGGCCCAGAGCTTATATGGGCAAATTCAAACTTTGCAGACTGTGCTTCCGGGAAATGGCCCTCTCCGGCCAGATCCCCGGCGTAGTCAAGGCAAGCTGGTAATCAGGAAGGTGGTATATTATGAGCATGCAGGATCCTATTTCTGATATGTTGACCCGCCTTCGCAACGGCTATATGTCCAAGCAGAAGGAAGTCGTCATCCCCTCCTCCAAACTCAAAGCGGCTATCGCTCAGGTTCTGGAACAGGAAGGATATATTAAGAGTTTTCATGTTGACGGCGATGTCAAGAAATCGCTTGTCGTCGAGATGAAATACTTCAACCGCCGCTCCGTCATCGAGGGCATCGAAAGAATTTCCAAGCCGTCCTGCAGACTTTACTGCGGCTGCAAGGATATTCCGAAGGTGAAAGACGGTCTGGGTCTCGCCATTCTCTCCACCCCGAAGGGAATTCTGAGCGGCAAAGATGCCGAAAAACAAAATGTGGGCGGAGAAATTCTCTGCTACGTTTGGTAAGCGAGGTAAGAATTATGTCACGTATCGGCATGAAACCCATTTCCGTTCCGGCGGGAGTTAAAGTCACCATCAACGGCAAAGAAGTTGTTACGGAAGGCAAGCTCGGCAAAATGACCGTGATTCTGCCGGAAGCGGTCAGCGCTGTGGTGGAAGATAACGAAATCAAAGTCTGCCGTGTTTCCGATGAAGGAAACAACAAGGCTCTGCACGGTCTGTTCCGCAGTCTGATCAAGAACAACATCGTTGGTGTCAGCGAAGGCTACAAGAAAGAACTTCAGATCGTCGGCGTCGGCTATAAAGCCGTGCTGGCGGGCACGAAGCTCACGTTGAGTCTCGGCTACTCCCATGATATTGTCTACCAGGTTCCGGAAGGCATCAAGGTCCAGGTTACCGATGCCACCAAGCTGCTGATTTCCGGTGTGGACAAGCAGCTGGTCGGCGAAGTTGCCGCCAGTATCCGTAAATTCAAAAAGCCCGAACCGTACAAAGGCAAAGGTGTCCGTTATTCCGACGAACACGTTGTGATCAAGCCGGGCAAGACGAATGCGTAATCATTGAAAGAGCAGGCTAATATGTATAAAACAGCGAAAGAAAAAAGAGTTCGGCGCCACATGCGTCTTCGTCAGAAGGTGCAGGGAACGGCCAGCCGTCCTCGTCTCGCGGTCAGCTTCACCGCCAATAACATGTATGTGCAGTTCATTGATGATGAAGCCGGCCACACTCTGGCCTCCATGTCCACTCTTTCCGCCGCCTTCAAAGCGTTGAATCTGAAACGCAATGTTGCCGCCGCGCAGAGTTTGGGCAAACTGGCCGCTGAAAAGGCGAAAGAAGCAGGAATCACCGAAGTGGTCTTTGACCGCGGCGGCTTGCAGTATCACGGCAAAATCAAAGCGCTGGCGGATGCCGCGCGTGAAGCCGGATTAAAGTTCTGAGGAGCAGTACGATGGAAAAAGAAGAAATCAAGAAAGAGGCAGCTGCTCCCGCCGAGGAGCAGGCTCAGGTTACCTATCAGACTTCCGGAACCGAAGAATACGGTGAAGTGGTTCTGAGCATCAACCGCTGCTCTAAAGTCGTGAAAGGCGGCCGTAACTTCAGTTTCGGCGCGCTGGTTGTGGTCGGTGATCACAACGGCAGAGTCGGTTACGGCTACGGCAAAGCAAACGAAGTGTCCGACGCCATCCGTAAGGGCGGCGAAGCGGCCAAGAAGAATATGATTACCGTTCCCCGCAGAGGAACGACCGTTCCGCACTCGGTTCTCGCTAAGTTCAGCGGTTCCAAAGTGCTGATCCGTCCGGCCTCTGAAGGTACCGGTTTGATTGCCGGCAGCACCCTGCGTGCTGTTCTCGGTCTGGCCGGTGTGGTCGACGTTCTGACCAAATCCCTGGGCTCCAGCAATCCTTCGAACCTGGTGAAAGCCGCGTTCAAGGCGATTCAGCAGATGAATTCCAAGGCGCAGATCCAGGAAAAACTCGGTAAAAATTAACTTGAGAAAGTGGGAATTGAATCATGAAACTGCATGAATTGTCTCCGGTGCCGGGTGCCAAAAAGCGCAGAATGCGCGTTGGCCGCGGTGATGGCTCCAATTGGGGCGGTACTGCCGGTCGCGGTCACAAGGGACAGAAGTCCCGTTCCGGCGCGGCCATCCGTCTTCACTTTGAAGGCGGTCAGACACCGTCGTTCCGTCGTCTCCCCAAAGTGGGTTTCAAGCGTCCGTACGTCAAGGTGATCTTCAACGTGGTGAACGTTGCTGCCCTGGACAAGGCTTTTGAAGCCGGTGCGGAAGTGGATGCTCAGGCGATGAGACTGGCCGGTATTCTCGGCAAATCCAAAGCTCCGGTGAAGATTCTCGGCAACGGCGAGATCACGAAGGCTCTCAAAGTGAAAGCCGATTTTTTCTCCGCCTCTGCCAAGGAAAAAATCGAGAAAGCCGGCGGCTCCTGCGAAGTCGTTGCTCTGTAACACGTTTATGGCGCGACGCGCCGGGAAAGAGGTTAAATGTTTAAAGCATTTATAAATTCATTCAAGGTCAAGGAATTGCGTGGACGTATCCTGTTCACCATGGGATTGATCATCCTGTGTCGGATTGCCGCCAATATTCCTTGTCCCGGCGTTGACATGGCCAATCTCGACAAGTATTTCACCCAATTGAGTACGGAGACCGCCGCCGGCGGCCAGCTTCTCGGAATGCTGGATCTGTTCAACGGCGGAGCTCTTCAGAAGTTTGCGATCGGCGCGCTCGGAATCATGCCTTACATTTCCGCGTCGATCATTATGCAGCTTCTGGTCCCGGTGGTGCCTTCTCTTGAGAAGCTCCAGCGGGAAGGTGAAATCGGTCATGCCAAGATCAACCAGTATACCCGTTATCTGACGATTATGATCTGTCTGATTCAGGGCGCAATGGCGGCGGTCGCGATGACCAATCCGTCACGGCTGGGGCTTCCGGCTCCGGCACTGCCGCTGGTGATGAATCCGGGAACCGGGTTTATCATTATGTCGATGATCATTCTGACTGCGGGTACGATGGTTCTGGTCTGGCTGGGAGAACGGATCACGGAACATGGCATCGGGAACGGTGTTTCGATCATCATCACCGCCAATATCATTGAGCGTCTGCCTCAGGCTGTGATGGGCGTGGTGGAAATGATGCAAGGCGGATTTTCCTCCTCCGGAACGCGTTTCCGTCTGGTTCACGTTCTGCTTCTGTTCATCATCTTTGCGGTGGTTACCGCGCTTACTGTGCTGCTGACACAAGGTCAGCGCAGAGTGCCTATTCAGATGGCGAAGCGGATTCAGGGCAACAAGATTTCCGGCGGTACGACTTACATGCCGCTGAAAGTCAACTTCCCCGGAGTCATGCCGATCATTTTTGCGGGAGCGATTCTGATCTTCCCGCCGATAATCTGCCAGATGATTCCCCCGCTGCGTTTCCTGGGGGTGTACTTTTCGCATGACAGCTATTCGTACATGTGCATTTACGGATTGCTGATTCTGGCATTTTCCTACTTCTGGGTTGCCAACATGTTCAACCCGGTTCAGATTTCCGATAATCTGAAAAAGGAAGGCGCCTACATTCCCGGAATCCGTCCCGGCAAGCCGACTGCGGATTTTCTGGACAACACCATGACGAAAGTCACTTTTGCCGGAGCAGTTTTCCTGACAGCTTTGGCGATTTTCCCGATGATGCTGACGAAATGGCTGAAGATCCCGTATGATATTGCGTCATTCTTCGGCGGAACCAGTCTGCTGATCATCGTGGGGGTGACCATTGACACTTTGAGTCAGATGGAATCTCACCTGGTGATGCGTCATTATGAAGGATTCCTTCAGCGCGGACGTCTCAAAGGACGCCGGGGCTGAAACTGATCCGATTGGTTTTCCAACCCGTCCCTTGCGGACGGGTTTTTCTTTTTGACAGGAAAAACTTCAATTTTTAAACAAGTTTTTTTGTAATCAGGCATGGAAAATAATATTGTTTCATGCTATATTAACCTGATATTAAAATATTAGAGCAATTTCAGCAGCAAAGGCATCATTGATGGGATCATATTTTCTTGGGATTGATATAGGGTCAACGACCTTCAAAGCAGTTCTGATGACCGCGGATGGAGAAGTCCGGAATCATCAGTACTTGAGAACTCGCCCGGTGGCGGTGGAGCACGCTTTCAGCTGTACCGGAAGATGTGCGGAGTGCGGACAGTGCAATCATGGCGCGCTGAAGAAAACAGTGCTGGATTTTCTTGCCAACAGCGGAGTTGACCGTACGGAAATTGCCTGTACCGTGGTTACCGGCAGCCAGATTGTGGAGGATACGCGGAAGTATCTGCCGTTTGATTTTCAGGTCAGCGAAGTGTCTGCCCATGTGGCGGGCGCCTTGCATTTCTACCCGCACTGCCATGCGATTCTGGATGTGGGGGGACAGGACAGCAAGGCGATGATCTACAATGAGCCTATGCAGATGTGGAACTCGAAGATGAGCGGGATCTGCGCGGCGGGTACGGGAGCGTTTCTGGACAGTGTGGCACTGAAACTGAATATTGCCGTGGAAGATATGGCGAAGATGGCGGATTACAGTACTGAGCTGGAATTTTCCAGTGTCTGTGCGGTGTTGAGCGCGACTTCGATCAATAAATTCAAAAACCGTTATCCGATCGGTCAGATCATCGGAGCCGCCTGCCGTGCGCAGGCCCGGACCATCATTTCGGGGGTGGGAGAACTGCTGTTCCATTATTCCGGAGATATTGTATTCCAGGGCGGAGTTGCTTCCAATGCCGCGGTGGCGCATTATCTGGAAGAGATCACCGGCAACAGGATTCTGATTCCGAAGTATCACCGGGTGATGGGGGCATTGGGCGCGGCATGTCTGGCACGTGAATATGCCGGACTGCGCGGTTCTCTTTCACCGCGCAAGATTGATTATGTAACCGATGTTCCCCTGAAATCCATCGGGATGCGCGCCAATTCCACGCGCAAGGAATTCTTTTCAAAATCGAACAAAGGGCCGACCGTCTGGCGCAATCTGTTCTTCCCCACGGAAATTCTGAATGCGCTGGGTGTGCGGATGCTGACCATGGAAACGTATGCGGCGTTGTTCGCCCGCAATTCCAAACGGACCAAACGTGCGCTGGATCTTGCTGCCTATAAAGGATTTTCGGCGGAAACCTGTTCATTCCTCCGGGTGCTGGAAGGGTCCAAACTTCCGCCGCCGGATTTTGGGGTTTCCACGTCGCAGCCGTGCCAGCAGGGCGAACGGATCTTTGCCGACCTGGCGCGTCAGTATGGTTTTTCGGATCGTTTTTATTCCTTGAATACCCCCATTTCCATGTCTGACGGCAATGCGGTTGAAACCATTGCCGAAGGATTGGAGAAATCTGTGTCCCTGATGGAAAAAGCGTTGGGAATCAAGATGGATCCGGGACGTCTGGCGGAAGCCTGCCAGCTGTCCAATGAAGCCGCCGAAATTTCCCGGAAATGCAATCTGTTGCGCTGGCAGAGTCCGCCGCTGATCCGCGGAGCGGAAGCCGTCTATAACGCAATTCTGTTCTCGCAGCTGTGGGGACGCCGTGAACTGGTTGACATTCAGACGCAGTTCTACCGTGAATTGCAGGAACGCAAGACTATCATGGAAAAACGCTGTTCCATTGACGACACGCACCGCATTCTGTGGCTGCATCTGCCGCCGTTCTATGATACGAAAATTCTGGATTATGTGGAAGAGACCTGCTGTCTGCCGATTGTGTTCGAGGAAGTCAATTTTGTGGACTGGGAAATGCTGAATCCGGATGATCCGTACCGTTCTCTGGCGCGCAAACTGCTGACTGTCGGATATTTGGATCCGGAATTGCGGGTCTCCTACATCGCGAAACATGCACAGTTGGCGAAATTGAACGGCTGTATTCTTTATAATCATGGATTCGGACGCTGTTCGCTGTCTGACAGCTGTTTTGCGAAACATTTGCGCGAGGAACTCCGCAAAGTCAACCTGCCGCTGCTGACGCTGGATGGCGACTGCATGGATCAGACGACAGATCCGTGCAGTACCTTCACGAAAATCAGTGCGTTCACGGAGGCGCTGAACGACAAAAAGTATGGGAATATATTCGGTCCTGTGCATTACAAATAAGGAGGCGAAAGGATGTTCAAACAGGAAAAAGATTGGAAACCGGAGGTTCGGCATCAGGTGCGCGGCGGTTCCGGCGATACGGTGTTCAATCACATTTACAGCAAGGGCAGCGAGCTGAATCCGAACATGCGGCTTTTTGCCAAACTGGTGCTGAAGCCCGGCTGTTCGATCGGACATCATGTTCATGAGAATGAAGATGAGATTTATTATATTCTGTCCGGCACGGCGGAAACCGATGACAATGGAGTCAAGCGCGTTCTGCATCCGGGAGACAGTACACTGACCCGCAGCGGCGAAGGTCATTCCCTCGCCAATATCGGAACAGATGACCTGGAACTGATCGCAACGATCGTTTCTTATTAAGCATTAGCATAGGAGTATAGAGAATGAAAATCACGAAGATTGTTCTTGCCGCCGCAGCTGCGGTCCTTTTTCTGCCCGGCTGCATGACTGAGGAACCGATTAAAGAACGCGCAACTGACGACCGGATTGAACTGGTCAACAGCAGCAGCTT
The DNA here is from genome assembly GCA_934661375.1 of uncultured Victivallales bacterium. Lineage (GTDB taxonomy): Bacteria > Verrucomicrobiota > Lentisphaeria > Victivallales > UBA1829 > SIG94. The sequence continues at coordinate 14,080 of CAKUJH010000003.1, read as the reverse complement.
CAAAGTGGAACTGCTGATGTCCAATTTTTTCATCAATGACGACGGTCTGCTGACTGTGGACGCCAGCGCACTGCTGAGCCGGACCGGCTCTTTCCGCTGGGTGTTCGCCGGCGATCCGCAGATTACCGTGTGGTACCATTTCGACTGGATTGACGCGGAAGGCAATATCTGTCCGCCGCAGCAGTGTGAAATGACCGCATTGCCGGGCAATATTGTTGATTTCCATGGGGTTGCGCCGTCGGAAAAATATGTGTCATACCGTTTGACTGTTTCTTTGACCGGACCGGAAACCAAAGAGGAAGCCGAAAAACAGCAGGCTGAACTGAAAAAGGCATCTTCGGTGAAAACGGAAGCTGTTCCTGCGGAATCCAAGGAAAAAGCCCCGGCGAAAGCGGAAGTGAAAGCCGCAGAAAAAGCTCCGGCGAAAACAGAGGCCGTCCCGGCAAAGACCGCAGAAAAAGCCCCGGCGAAACAGCAGAAACTGACAGAACCCTTCAACTGATTTTTTTCACCAGAACATAGAATTGTACCCCATCAAACGGAGAAAAACATGATCGAACTTGATTTCAAGAAAAGCGGCGGACTGATTCCCGCCATCGCGCAGGACTGGAAAACCAACGATGTGCTGATGCTTGCCTATATCAACGAGGAATCCTGGAATGAAACGCTGAAGAGCGGCAAGGCGACTTACTGGTCCCGTTCCAGAAACAAACTCTGGAAAAAAGGCGAAGAATCCGGCAATACCCAGCTGGTCAAGGAAATTCTGGTGGACTGCGACCTGGACACTGTGATTTTCAAAGTTGACCAGATCGGCGGCGCCGCCTGTCACGAAGGATATCGTTCCTGCTTCTTCCGCCGCCTGGAAAACGGCGAGCTGAAAGTTGTCGGTGAACGAGTCTTTGACCCGAAAGCTGTCTACAAAAAGTAATCGGACGATGCTGGTATGCAGGGAGATTCACCGTCGGCCGCGGAATTGAAGCGGCGGTTCTGCCGGGAGGCGGAATGGAATGTCCTGACGGGACTGGGGGCGGGAACTGCCTGCTGCTGTCTGGCGGAGCTGTCTGATGTTCATGAAGCAGAGGAACGCATAGGAGCGTTCCGTGCCGCGGGTTTGCGTCTGCAGGTTCTTGGCGGCGGAATGAATTTTGTCGGTTCTGACCGGATATTGGCTGATACCGTATTTCTGAAACCCGCGCGAGGAGCGGGTTTTTCTGTCCTGCGGGAAGAGAACGGGCTGATTTATGCAGGGAGTGCCTGTTCTCCGGGCGAAATCGTCCGCTTTGCGCTGAAACACGATCTGGGCGGGGCGTCCGGTCTGGCGGGAATTCCCGGAACGCTGGGGGGTGCGCTGGCGATGAATGCGGGCGCGAAAGGTGTCTGCTTTGCGGATTTTGTGCATGAAGTCCGGATGATTTCTCTGGATGTCCCGGAACCGCGGGAATTTTCTCTGCCGGGGAGCGCGCTGGCGTTTGGCTATCGGCGTTCGCCGTTTTTGCGGGACAATGTGCTGATAACGGGAGCGGTTCTGAAATTCAGGGCAGTGGACGCGGTTCAGGAAGAGCAGCTGATCCGGGAGGAGATGACGCGGCGGAGTCTGGCGCCGAAAGGACGGAGTGCGGGCAGCATATTTCAGAATCCGCCGGAAGGTCCGGCGGGCAGACTGCTGGAGGAAGCCGGATGCAAGGGCTTGTCGCGCGGGGCGTTTATTGTCAGTCCGGAACACGCCAACTGGATTGTCCGGAAGGCGGAAGCGCAGACGGGAGCGGCAGAAGATTTCACCACTCTGCTGAATGAGATGAGGAAACGGGTGTATGATGCCCGAAAAATACAATTAAGACCGGAAGTGAGGTTTGCGGATATGTCGGAGAATCAGGTTTTCAGAAAGAAGCCGCTGAAAGTGCTGGTGCTGAAAGGCGGCAGCAGCAGTGAGCGGGAAGTTTCATTGGAATCGGGACACGCGATTGCCGAGGCGCTGCGCAGCAAAGGGTATGATGTCGGGGAGTATGACATCCGGGAATTGACGCTGACGCCGGAAATGAAAGAGGCGGATATCGTCTGGCCGGTTCTGCATGGAGGATTCGGGGAAGACGGACGGATACAGAAGCTGCTGGAAGATGCGGAGATCCCGTTTGTCGGATCCGGTTCGCAGGCGTGTGCGCTGATTATGGACAAAGTGGCATCCAAAGAGCTGATGAACCGGAATGGACTGCCGAATGCGAAATACGCTGTTCTGGATAAGGCACATACGGGAATTCCGGCAGGACTGAAATTTCCGCTGGTGGTGAAACCTGTGTCGGAAGGTTCGACGTTCGGACTTTCCGTTGTGGATACCCCGGCGGAATGGGGCAAAGCCATGGAGCTGGTGTTCCGTTACGGACAACAGGCACTGGTGGAAGAATTTTTCCGCGGAGTGGAAGTAACACTCGGCATTCTGGCGGGAAAAGCCCTGCCCATGATTGAAATCCGTTACACCACAAAAGTTTATGATTATGACGCCAAATATCTGCACAAGACCTGCGAAACGCAGTATCTGTGCCATGCGCCGTCTGTTCCGGAAGCGATCCAGGAAAAACTGCGCGCGGCGGCTCTGCGATTCTTTGAACTTTCCGGAGCGCGGGATGTTCTGCGGGTGGATATGATGGTGAATGTGGAAAACGGAGACTTCATTCTGCTGGAAGGCAATTCCATTCCGGGCTGCACGGCGAACAGTCTGGTGCCGAAAGCCGCCAAAGCGATGGGAATGAGTTTCCCGGATATGTGCGCTCTGCTGCTGGAAGGAGCGGCTGCCCGCAGCGGGCTGTGAGTTCTGCGGCGGATTTGCCGGAATGAATCCGGTGAGTCCGCTGTCTGTGTCCTGAATTCCGTCTTTCCGATGAACCGCAGCCGGGGAAAGACGGAATTTCTGAAAGAATCTTTCGTTTTTTTTATAAGACGGGTTGAAATCCGTGTAATATTGTGGCACATTACCGATAGTAGGAAAGTGAACAGATCAATAAAGAAGGAGCGAATTGTGAAATTTATTGGAGATAAGATCGCGATCGGCGACATTCCGGTGGAACAGCTGGCTGCCCGTTTCGGCACCCCGCTTTATGTATATGATGAACAGAAAATCCGCCGGAATTACCGCAAAGTCTATAATGCTTTTTCGAAGTATTATCCTGATTTCAAGATGTTTTATGCGGTGAAAGCCTGCAACAATCCGGCGATTGTGAATATTCTGCGTCAGGAAGGCGCGGGAGTTGACGCCGCCAGCGTGAATGAAATCCTGCTGGCGAAATATGTCGGACTCGGCGGTGAAAATGTGATGTTCAGCGGCAACTTCCTTTCCGATGACGATATCCGTCAGGGACTTGCCAGCGGCGTGATTTTCAATCTGGACGACATTTCCATTCTGCCGCGTCTGCTCAAATTCGGCAAGCCGGAAATGCTGTCCTTCCGCGTGAACCCCGGTTACGGCAAGAGCAACGTCGGCGAATATGTTACCAACGCCGGACCGAATGCCAAGTTCGGCATTCACCCGGACAAGGTTCTGGATGCCTACCGCATGGCGAAGGAAGCCGGAGTGAAGCGTTTCGGCGCGCACATGATGACCGGCTCCTGCATCACGGATGCGGAATATTTCCCCTTCGTTACCGGACTGCTGATGGACATCATCGGCAAGACAGCCAAGACGCTGGGCATTGATTTTGAATTCATCGACCTGGGCGGCGGACTGGGAATCGGCTACAAGCCGGATGAACCCGCGCTGGATCTGGACAAAGCCGCGTCTCTGACTGCGGACATGTTCCGCAAAAAATGTCAGGAATACGGCATGAAGCCCCCGCAGCTCAAAATGGAACCCGCACGTTACTTCGTCGGCAACGCCGGCTGGATCATCGGACGTGTTCATTCCATCAAGGATTCCTATAAACGGATTGTCGGAACGGACATCGGCATGAATACGCTGGCGCGTCCGGCGATGTACGGATCCTATCATCACATTTATGTGGACGGCAAGGAAAACATGCCGCGGAAGGCGATCGGTCTGTGCGGACAGCTCTGCGAAAATACGGACTTCTGGGTGAAAGAACGTCAGCTGCCGGAAAATATTGCGGAAGGCGATCTGGTGGTGGTGGAAAATGCGGGAGCCTACGGTTTCGGCATGAGCTATCAGTACAATGGGCGTCTGCGCCCGGCGGAAGTGCTGGTCAACGGAGCGGATGCCAGTCTGATCCGCGCCCGCGAGGATTTTGATGACATGATCCGCCATACGTTTGTCCCCAGCCATCTGAAAAGCTGAGCGGCGGAAACGGAAAACCGGTGAAGACAAGGAGTTGATGATATGCTTCTTCAGAAATTGACCAGATTTTTTTCCACCGACATCGGCATTGACCTCGGTACAGCCAACTGTCTGGTGTATGTGAAGGATCAGGGTATTGTGCTGTCTGAACCGTCGGTTGTGGCGATCCGGGATAAAGATGAGAAGCCGCTTGCCGTCGGCGAAGAAGCCAAAAAAATGTTCGGCCGAACCCCGATGGGCGTGCGTGCCATCCGCCCGATGAAAGTCGGTGTGATTGCGGATCTCCGGATTACGGAATTCATGCTTCGGGCTTTCATTCAGAAAGCCAAGGAGAAAGTGCCGTTTCTCCGGCGTCTGATCAAGCCGCGGGTGCTGGTGGCGGTTCCGTACGGCATCACGGAAGTGGAAACGCGCGCGGTGAAGGACAGTGCGCTGAAAGCCGGAGCGGGCGAAGTGTTCCTGATTGAAGAACCGATGGCGTCTGCGATCGGTGTGGGACTGCCGGTGGCGGAACCGACCGGAAGCATGATTGTGGATATCGGCGGCGGGACCACGGAAGTTGCCGTGATTTCGCTTTCCGGCATTGTGTATGCGAAAAGCGTGCGGGTGGGCGGCGACACCATGGATCAGGCGATTGTTCAGCACATGAAACGGATTTACAATCTGACGATCGGCGACCGTACTGCGGAAGAAATCAAAATCAAGATCGGCAGTGCCTACCCGGATGAAGCGGCAGACACTTTTGCCGAGGTCAAGGGGCTGGATCTGGTTTCCGGACTGCCGAAGACCATTAAAGTTTCATCGCGTGAGATTCGCGCTGCAATTCAGGAACCGGTAACGAGTATTGTTCTGGCAGTTCTCAACACACTGGAAAAATGTCCGCCGGAACTGGCTTCCGACCTGCTGGATCATGGTGTGCTGCTGGCGGGCGGCGGTGCCTTGCTGCGCGGACTGGATCGTCTGATCAGCGAGCAGACCGGTTTGTTCGTCCGGGCGGCGGTAGATCCGCTGCGAGCCGTTGCCAATGGAACCGGAACGGTGCTTCAGTCCCTGGGTGAAATTTCCGTGGATCTGGAGTAAGCCATCCGGAAAAAACCGAAAACTGTTTTTCAGAAAAGACTGTTCTTCTCCGGAGGAGCAGTCTTTTGGTTTCTGGCTGAGATCTCCGGAGAAAAAACCGACTTTTTTATCAATGCTTCTTGATATAATGAGCGACGCAGAGTAAATTATCATACGATTTTTTTCCACATCAACCATAAGGAAGGAAAAGCAATGAAAGAAAGCGTCTCCCCCATCCAGAAGGCAAGACTTGCCTATGCCCCGAAACTGCCGGCCGCCCTGCGCGCCGGAGCCAATGTCAAATATGAAGAAGGCCCGAAGCAGAAGGCATTTGCCGATACTGAGAAGATCGAAGCCCGTTTTCCGAATACCAGCAATATGCCGGTTCTGACCTTCGCTGCCGGCGGAGCAAAACTGGAAAAGCCGATCAATGTGGCTGTGATTCTTTCCGGCGGTCAGGCTCCCGGCGGACATAACGTCATTGCCGGTCTGTTCGACGGCATCAAGAGCCTCAATGCGGAATCCAAACTGTATGGATTCAAAGGCGGACCGAGCGGTCTGACCGACAACAAATACATTGAAATCACCGCTGATTTTCTGGCGGATTACCGCAACACCGGCGGTTTCGACATGATCGGTTCCGGCCGTACCAAGCTGGAAACCACGGAACAGTTCGAAAAAGCCGAAGCCAACTGCAAAGCGCTCGGCATCACCGCGATTGTCATTATCGGCGGCGACGACTCCAACACCAACGCCTGTCTGCTGGCGGAATACTACAAGGCGAAAAACGCCGGTATTGCCGTGGTCGGCTGCCCGAAAACCATTGACGGCGACCTCAAGAATGCGTTCATCGAAACCTCTTTCGGTTTTGATACCGCCACCAAGGTGTACAGCGAACTGATCGGCAATATTGAGCGCGACGCCAACTCCGCCAAGAAATACTGGCACTTCATTAAACTGATGGGACGTTCCGCTTCCCATATCGCGCTGGAATGCGGTCTGCGCACCCAGGCGAACGTTACGCTGATTTCCGAAGAAATCGCCGCCAAGAAACAGACGCTTGACGAAGTGGTTACCACCATTGCCGATTCGGTTGCCAAACGCGCCGCCAATTCCGAAAACTTCGGTGTCGTGCTGATCCCGGAAGGTCTGATCGAATTCATTCCGGACTTCAAGGTCCTGATTGCCGAACTCAACGACATCCTTGCCAAAGACGGCGAAGCCTATGGCGAACTGACGGACAATGAAACGAAAGCCCAGTTCATTCTCGGCAAACTTTCCGCCAAATCTGCGGCGGTCTTCGCTTCCCTGCCGATGGAAATCAAAATGCAGCTCACCATGGATCGCGACCCGCACGGCAACGTTCAGGTGTCCCGCATCGAAACGGAAAAACTGTTGGTTGAACTGGTCAAGAACAAACTTGCCGCCTGGAAGAAGGAAGGCAAGTACAACGGCAAATTCTCCGCGCAGACGCACTTCTTCGGTTATGAAGGCCGCTGCTCCATGCCGTCCAACTTTGACGCGGACTACTGCTACAGCCTCGGTTACAATGCTGCCGCCATCATCAGCACCGGCAAAACGGGCTATATGTCCAGCGTCCGCAATCTGACCGCGCCGGCTGAACAGTGGATTGCCGGAGCGATTCCGCTGACCGCCATGATGAACATGGAACACCGTCACGGCGAAGACAAACCGGTGATCAAGAAAGCCCTGGTCGAACTGGACAGTGCGCCGTTCAAGGCTCTGGCAGCCAACCGTGAAAAATGGGCAGTGGAAACCTGCTATGTGTTCCCCGGCCCGATTCAGTTCTTCGGTCCGTCTGAAGTGGCTGACATCACGACGGTTACGCTGGCTCTTGAGAAAGGAAAATAATCCATGGCAGCCTCATCAAAAGGAATTGATGTGGCTCATATCGCCAATCTGGCGCGGCTCCAGCTGTCGCCGGAGGCGGCTGGAAAACTCGCCAGAGAAATGGAAAGCATCGTCGGTTATGTCGAGATGCTTTCCGAACTGGATGTTTCCGGAATTGAGCCGACGGCTCATGCCGTGCCGCGTTCCAATGTAATCCGGGATGACGTTGCGGGGGAACCGTTCCCCCGTGAAGCCATGCTCGCCAATGCTCCTGCCACCGTCGATCAGGAACTGGTCCGGGTGCCGCAGGTCCTGGCAGATGAAGGGATGGCATGATTATGGATCTCAAAAAACTTACCATGACGGAAGCCGCGGCACTGCTTGCGGAAAAGAAAATCAGTTCGCAGGAACTGTGTCAGGCGTATCTTGACCGCATCAGCCAGATCGAACCGTCCGTGAAAGCTCTGCTGTCACTGGATGCCGAAAATGTGCTGGCGCAGGCGAAAGCCGCCGATCAGCGCCGTGCGGAGGGTAAAGCGCTCAGCCGGTTTGACGGTATTCCCGTTACCATCAAGGATAATATTGCCGTCAAGGGACAGCCCTGCACCTGTGCGTCCCGGATTCTCAAAGGTTTTGTTTCGCCTTATGACGCAACGGTCATCACGAAATTGAAAAATGCCGGACTGGTGCTTATGGGACGTGCCAACATGGACGAATTCGCCATGGGCTCGTCCTGTGAAAACAGTGCTTATCAGAAAACCTGCAATCCGTGGAACACGGCTTGTGTGCCGGGCGGATCATCGGGCGGTTCTGCGGCGGCTGTGGCTGCCGGCGAAACCGTGATTGCGCTGGGTTCCGATACCGGCGGTTCCATCCGTCAGCCTGCTTCTTTCTGCGGCATTGTCGGACTCAAACCGACCTATGGACGGGTTTCCCGGTTCGGGCTGGTTGCCTTTGCCTCCTCGCTGGATCAGATCGGACCGATGAGCAAGAGTGTGCCGGATTCGGCGGCTATGCTTGACCTGATCTGCGGCATGGACAGCCGGGATACGACCAGCCTGCCTGCGGATGTGCCGGAAGGCGGTTTTGCCGCGCAGCTCGGAAGTTCTTTCCAGCCGTCGCTCAAAGGCATGAAGATCGGTATTCCGAAAGAATATTTTGAAGTGGAAGGTGTTGCTCCTGGCGTGAAGAAAGTCACGCAGGACGCCATGAATGTGCTGAAGGAACTCGGTGCTGAATTTGTGGACATCTCCCTGCCGCATACCAAGTACGCCATGGCGTGTTATTACATCATTGCCCCGGCGGAAGCCAGTGCCAACCTGGCGCGTTTCGACGGTATTCGCTACGGTTACCGCAGTCCCAATGCGACGGACCTGGTTTCAACGTATTTCGATTCGCGCGGCGAAGGGTTCGGCCCGGAAGTTACGCGCCGGATCATGCTGGGAACCTATGTGCTGTCCAGCGGTTATTACGATGCGTATTATGTCCGGGCGCAGAAAGTGCGTACCCTGATTCGGCGCGATTTCACGGAAGCGTTTCAGAAATGCGATGTGATTTTCACTCCGGTTTCTCCTGCGACAGCATTCAAGTTCGGCGAAAAATCCGATCCGATGCAGATGTATCTGTCGGACGTGTTCACGGTCGCCTTGAACCTGGCGGGCAACTGCGGAATCAGTCTGCCTGCGGGGCTGGATCCGGACACCCATATGCCGTCCGGCATTCAGCTGATTGCGCCGAGCCTTGCCGAGGACCGCATGTTCCGCGCCGCACGCGCGTTTGAACTGACGCGTCCGGTGAAGGAGTTTGTTTCCCCGATTTGAATGAAACGAAAAGGATTTGTGTTATGAAGAAGTATCTGGGATTGATTCTGTTGTCTGCTGCCTGTACGCTTTCCGCTATTGACGCGGGAAAAAACATGCCGGCATTGTCAGTATCCAAATGGTACTTCCGTCCGGCGGCGGCTGCAGACGAGCCGCTGGAATGCACGGTCCTTTTTGATGTCAATTCGGAAAATTCGCAGGAAATGCTCCGTATGCTGGAACTGCTTCAGAATGAATTGCAGTTGCCGTTTACAGCCGTGGCGGTGAATGTCCGTTCCCAGACAGATTCATTTGTCGAGGCGAACGGACCGTATTCCATCGGCATGGCTGCGGATGACGGACTGAAAACCCGCAATCTGCTGGCGGAAAATGAATCGCTGTTTCCGTATGCCGTGCTGGCTCAAAGCGGAAAAGTGGTCTGGACCGGTTATCCGACGGAGCTGGAAAGCGTGATCGGAATGATCCGGACGGGGAAATTTTCGCTGTCCGACCAGCGCAGAGTGGAATCTCTGCGGCGGGAACTCCAGATGGCAATTCAGTCCGGATTGCCGCATGTGGTTTCATCTTCCGCCGATAAAATTCTGAAGATTTCACCGTCTGACCGGATTGCGATTCAAGCCAAAATCATGGCACTTCATTCCACCGGAAAAAATGCGGAAGCCACGGAATTTGTCCGCAAGGTCTGCGCCGGCAATCCGCAGGATCTTCAGCTGCGGATCATGGAACTGGATCTGCTGCTTCAAGCCGGCGACGGCGATAGATTTGTCCGGGCAGTGGAGCAGTTCAGTAAAGATTTTGCCAAACCGGAATCCCGTCTGGTGAATCCGGTTGCCTATATCATTGAAAACGCGCCGTTCGGACTGCTGATGCCGCAGCTTGCCTTGTCTCTGGCGCAGCGTGCCTACGACGGTGCCGCCGCAGCTCCGGCATTGCGTAAAAGTGTTTTATTTGCCATTGCCAGTGAAACACTTGCGCGGGTGAAGGCGCAGCAGGGTGATTTTGCCGAAGCGGTGCGTCTGCAGCAGGAAGCGTTGACACTTCGCAAAGGCACCCGTCAGGAATCCGCCGCCCAGCTCCGCCTGAAATATTATCATGCACTTCAGCAGAGCAAATAATATTATATCCCGTCCATTTCCCGACCATAAAAAAAGACACCGGTTTTGCCGCCGGTGTCTTTTTCGTTTCGGGAATGCAGCGTATTACAGCTGGGCGACCTGTGCCGCCATTTTGTCCGCGAGTGCCTGATCCGGCAATACCAGATCCGGAAGCCGCGAGAACGGAATCATTTCCACTGTGAACGGTCCTTTGTAACCGATTTTGTCGAGAGCCGCAAACAGCGCTTTGAAATCGACCACGCCTTTGAGCAGGTCATCGCCGAAGCCGTGCAGACCGCCGGCGCAGTCCGTTTCCTCAAAGTTTTTGAGGTGAACCGCCTTGATGTAGCTGCCGAGGATTTCGGGGAAATCCTGCGGACGGCCGGTCAGGCAGGCGTTGCCGGAGTCAAAGTAAATGCCGACATATTCTGATTTGAACTGATCCAGGAAGAATTTCCATTCCATCGGGGAAATCAGGAAACGGTTCCATACGTTTTCCACGGCGAGGCAGACTTTGAGTTTTTCGGCGACGGGCACGATTTCCCGGATTGCCGCGGTGGCGTTTTCCCAGGCATTTCTGTAGCTGACAACCGGACGGGATGGATCCCATGCCACGCGGGTTGCGCCGGGAACGACCAGCACGGCTTCCGCGCCGATCCATGCCGCGATCTGAAGATATTTCCTGACGTTTTCCACGGCATTTGCGCGTTCCGCCGGATCATCGGAAGTGAGTGCGCAGTTCCATCCGGACCCGGTGGCGAGGGAACGCAGACCAATATTTTTGGATTTGGCATATGCCGCAATTTTTCTGCATTCATCTTCGGTGATGTCGTTCTTCAGACAGTCGCCGATGGTGAGTTCCACGCCGTCGAGCTTCTTTTCCGCCGCCCAGTCGATGAACTCATACGGGGTCTTCTGTCCGTCGAAACCGCCGAACACCCAGTAATTCAGAGCTTTATACATATTGAAACTCCTCAGTATTTGATTTCGATGCGTTTGCCGTTGGCGTCAACGGAATCCTGTTCCGCCATGATGACTTTGAAGGAATCCAGAACGCTGTCGAACGTCTGGTATTTGTCGGGGGTAACGCCGTTCTGGACGCAGTCGACGAAATAGGCGAGTTCCTTGTGCCAGCCGGTGGTGGCTTCGACTTTCGGGCTTTCCACGCGACCGTCGTTCCAGTAGATTTTGAAACCTTCGCTCATCAGACGAATTGTTGCTTTTTCGCAGATGATCTGGAAGGTCATTTCGAACGGAGTGCCGCGAGTGGCTGCCCAGGAACCTTCGGCTTCGACCAGAGTGCCGTCATCGTAATGATAGAAGGTGATGACATGGTCGGTGCCGCCGTTGCTGATGATGCTGTTGGCTCCGACGGAGGTAACGGCTTTCGGACGGCCGAAGAAGTAGCAGACTTCGTCGGTGTCATGCAGGTGCATATCCAGCAGGGCGCCGCCGGAACGTTTGCCATCCATGAACCAGTTGTCCCACGCATCCCCGGCGATACTCGGAGAGAGACGGCGGAACGTGGCGGAACGCATTTTGCCGAATGCACCGGCCTTGTACTGTTCGTAGGTATAGCGGTATTCAGGCCATGCGCGGACGCACATGCCGAAGTTCAGGTAAGTCTTGGCGTTTTTGGCGGCTTCGGCGATTTTTTCAGCCTGTTCCAGATTGCGGGCAAAGGGTTTTTCCGCGAAGACATGCTTGCCGGCTTTGAGAGCCGCCACGATGTAATCCGCATGGAACGGAGTGGGGCAGCAGATGTCGACGATATCCACGCTCGGATCGTTGATGAGATCGAAACCGGATTCATACACATTCACGCCTTCCAGATTCAGCGGCTTGGAGTTGTCCGCGCTGCCGATGTTGCCAACGACTTTGGACACGTCGCCTCTGCGTTTGACCGGATCCACGTCCGCCAGTGCGGCGATCCGTGCATTTTCCATTGCTTCGTAAATTCTGAAGTGAGTGCTTCCCATGAAGCCCAGGCCGATCAGACCGATTCCAATTTTTTTCATGATTCTTTCCTCCATGTTGAGAGTTTGACTGCATTTTCTTTCATATTATACTTGCAAATTGTTTTTCCGCAAATAGATTATCTTGCAAAAGAATGGATTTTTTTGCAAAAATGCAATTTTTTATAGGAGTTGACAGTGCATGAAAAGCAATCTTTCGCTGGAATTGATCCTGCATAATGAAGTGCAGCGTCTGCTGGATAATTTCGCATCGGTCATGCGGGTTCACGTGGTGTTTTTCGGTCCGCATGGGGAAGTGCTGCGGCAGGGGCGCGGCGAAGGCAACTGCCGTTTCTGCCAGCTGATGCAGAAACGTTTTTCCGTGGAATCCTGTTCCAGTCTGGACCGGGAAAAACAGCAATGCGCCCGCCGCACGGGAAAATGCCAGACGTATCTGTGCCATGCGGGTCTGTGGGAGGCGATCATGCCCGTGATGCCCGGCGGCGAACTGCTGGGATTTGTCATGTTCGGACAGTTCCGCAGTTCGGACCGGATTTCGGAAGAACTGCTGCAGAGTTTTCCGGTCCGCGGACAGCGCGAGCTGCGCAAGGAATTCCGGAAACTCCCGTATCTTTCCGCCGAAGGCATGGACAATCTGACCGGTCTGATGAAACTGCTGGTGGACTATATTGTGCGGAGCGAACTGGTAACCCGCGGCGGCGATTTTCTGTACCGGGCGACGATCCGTTATATTGAAGACAATCTGACGCGCGATGTTACGCTGACGGACGCTGCGCGGCATTTGGGACGAAGCGTTTCAACGCTGTCGCATTTTCTGCATGAAAACGCCGGAACCACCTTCAAAAAAATTCTGATTGAAAAACGTCTGACCCACGCGGAACAGCTGCTGAAAGAGCATCCGGAACTGTCGATCAAGGAAGCGGCGGACCGTTCCGGTTTTTCCGACCCCTATTATTTCTCGCGTCTTTACCGCAAATACCGCGGGCGGACGCCGGGCGAGTACCGGAAACAGTCGTAAGTCAGCAGGACCCGGTTACAGCGGTTCATGCTGCCGATGCTTTTGCGCAGCTGTCTGAACTGAAGCGCAGGGTGACGCACTATTGATTACAGATGTTTTTTTTTGTGTGTCATGAATTGTTCGTTTTTTTATATTGTTTTTTTATTGCATATGAGATATAATTATAGGGAAGAAAGGTACACTGTCCGGTTGAGATAAGAATAACAGCCTCGGAGAAGAAAATGAAAATTGAAATGAATGAATTGAAATTCAGATTTCAGTCAAACCGTTTTGTATTTTTTACATTGATAGAACTCCTCATAAAGATAACTTGTCAAATATACTTATATGCAGTATATTAGCGATGACAAGAAGAAAAGCGGAAGGAGAATTGAGTGATGAAAGCGTTGATTTATGCACGTCAGAGCAGCGGGAAGGATGATTTTTCGGAGTCGGTGGAGGCACAGATTGCCAACTGCAAGAGGCTGGCGGTAAAAGAAAAACTTGAAGTCATTGGCGTTTACAAGGATCTGAACACCAGTGGGGAGACTTATCCGGTAGGTGCGGAGGAAATTGCCAGGCTTGACAAAGCCTATATGAATTGGAGTCTCACGCAAAGTACGAAAAAGGATTTCCGTCTGGGGCTGAGTCAGGTATTGCTCAAACTTTCCGAGGTTGATTTTGTATTAGTTAACGAGCTGACTCGGTTGTATCGTCCGATCAACGGGAGTTTTCTGGAAGGACACATCAATCAGCTTCTCAAGGAAAATAATGTCAAAGTTCTACAGGTGCAGGGTGGAACAATTGATTTGAGCAAGTTCGATCAGCAGTTGATTACATTGATCAAAAATCAGATTCTCTATGAGGATTTGCAAAAGAAACGGCAGAACAGCATCAACGCTTTTCGTATCAAGAAAGACAGCGGACGACTTTGCAGCGATGCGAAAATGTATGGCATTCGCTACCTCGGCAACGGAAAAATCGAGGTGATTCCCGAATGGGTT
>CAKUJH010000002.1 GCA_934661375.1 uncultured Victivallales bacterium | reverse complement strand
TCAGACTAAATGCACAAAAATCACGCTCAATGTGCGTTTACATTGACAATCGTGCGTTTACATTGACAATTCACCTTTTTCTGTTTTGCACCTTGACAAAACAGGATTTTCGAATATAATTGTATTACGTAAAACGTTTGACGTGGAGGTTTTCTGTATTATGGGCATAGGAATGAAAGAACTTGCCGCGCTGGCGGGAGTTTCGCAGACAACGGTTTCACTGGTCCTGAACGGCAAAGCGGACGGACGCATTGCCCGTGTCAAGCAGGAACGGGTGCGGGAACTGGTCAGACAGTACAATTACCGTCCGAATCTTTCCGCCCGGAGTCTGCGCGAACGCAAGCAGTATACCATCGGCGTCGGTATGCCGGTGCCGGTCAACACAGGCTATTCGGACATGCTTTCGCAGGTGCAGGAAAAACTGGCGGAACGCGGCTACACTGCACTTTTTTCATTCTGGAAAAATGCGGATGAAATTGAAAAGGCGTTCGAATCCATTTTTCAGCACAATGTCGGCGGGATCATTGCCTGGGATTACCATGAATGTCTGGAACGGGAAAAGATTCCCGCGGTCATTTTTGAATCCGCCCTGCCTGGTTTTGACACCGTTCTGCTGGATTATGAGTATTCCTCGAAACTCACAGTGGAGTACCTGATGCGGCAGGGACATCGGGAGATCGGTTATCTGGGACACCTTCAGGATCCCCGTTCGAAATGGCTGCGCCGGGAACTGATGCAGGCAGGACTGCCGGTTCGTGAGGAATGGTTTATTCCAGCACTGGGAACTTTGCACGGCGGAAGTAAAGCCATGCCGCAGTTCATGTCCCTGAAAAAACGTCCGACTGCATTGGTCGCCCAGAACGACGCGCTGGCTGCCTCCGCCGTTTTTCATGCGGTCCGTTCCGGGATCCGGGTCCCGGAAGATCTTTCGGTCATCGGGTTTGACAATACCGCAACTGCCGCTTTCACTCTGCCGCCGCTGACCACTTTTGACATTCATTCAAGTGCTTTGACGGATGCGCTGGTCAACCTGCTGATGCAGCGGTTGAAGAATCCGGACCAGCCGGTTCAGCATAGCCGCATTCAGCCCGAACTTGTCATCCGTGAATCCGTGGGATTCAAATATGAAATATGAGATATGAAATATGAAATAAAAACAGGTGTTTGCGGACATTGAACATCAAAGCAGGGAGGTCAGATTCCGGACTGCGCGGTTTTCCGCAGCTGGGACTGCAGAGCATCCGGTATCTGCTGGATGCCCCGTCCGTGGATCTTTTCGTGCTGATTCCCAATTATCTGCGGAATATGTACGAACCCGTGCATCAGGGCGGATACAACGGGTCGCTGGTGCGTCACGGCAAACTGATTATCACGGAACTGGATCTGCGCAACGGCGAACTGCCGTACTGGGGACGCTGGGGAACGGATTTCTGGCGGAGTCATAATTCCGCGGAACGTTTTCAGATTGACGCCAGCCGTTTTGCTGTTTCGGCACTGGAAAAAGGCGGCATGTTCCATATTTACGATATGGAAGGCGGCTGCTTCAACAGTGCGGCATCCGTCGAAGCCTGGCGGAAAGCCGCCGCTCTGCTGGCGCAGCGGAGTCCGCAGCCGCTGACCCGGAAACACATCGGAATCGTGGCGTCGGAAAAATTCTGGTGTTATCAATCGTTCGGACATGACCGGATTACGGTATACACGGTTCGGGAAACTCCGCTTCATGCACTGTATAAAGCCGGCGTGCGGTATGCCGTGTATCTGCCGGAAGAGCTGCTGCGTCCGGATTTCGAGGCTCCGCAGGTGCTGGTCTTCCTGGATGCGGGAACCCTCGATCTGGATCAGATCAGACAGATTCGGAAACGCTTTGCCAACAGCGGCAGAGTGCTGGTCTGGATGTGGCAGCCGGGAATGTTTACGGATCAGGGCGATGTGCATCTGTCCGAAGCGGCTGGTTTTCAACTGGTTCGCGCACCGCAGGCGGATCATCAGCCGCTGTTTGCGGACGGCGGCAATACCGACCCGCTGATGAAGAATGTGCGCGGCTTCCTGTTCCCGTACACTCCGGCATATCTGCATGGCTGGAGTACGGCGTGGCGCGTGACGGATTCCGGCGCGAAAGTGCTTGCCCGGTATTACGGAACGGACATCCCTGGAATGGCGGTGCGGCGGAATCTGGACTATACCGAAGTCTACCTCGGCGCGCCGGGTTCGCTGACTCCGCAGCTGTGCCGCAATCTGGCGCAGGAAGCCGGGGTTCCGGTGTTTCTGGATTCGGATGATTTCTGCGGAACCGGCGCGGGGCTGCTGTACGTTTCCGCCGTCCGGACCGGAAGAAAAAACATCTCCCTGCCGGACGGTTTTTCCGGCTGCACGGCATTGACCGGACAGCAGTTCACGCTGAAAGACCGGCGGCTTACCCTGATGATGTCCGCCGGGGAACTCCTGATTCTGAAACTGCAGAAATAATGCGGCGGAGTCCGGTTGTTCAGCAGATGCGCGGCAGCAGTTCACCGCCCGGCTGAGGCAGCAGAGTCTGTGCGCCGATTTCGGTGGTCATGACCACTTTGCCGGGCTGTTCCGCTGTGATTTCGCCGATGATCGCCGCGTTGGCGGAATACGGACACTGCCGCAGAGTTTCCACCAGGGCAGGCGCGGTTTCTTTCGGCGCAACAATGACCAGACGTCCTTCGCACGCCAGGTACAGCGGTTCGAGACCGAGCATTCCGCAGACTCCTTTGACCGCGTCCGCCACCGGCACATCCGCGGCATTGATCCGTATTCCGACATTGCTTTGTCCGGCAATTTCATACAGCACAGTACCGACTCCGCCGCGCGTGGCGTCCCGGATCACATGAATGTCTCCGGTGGTTTCGAGCATCTTTTCCACAGTCCCCCAGAGCGGGGCGCAGTCGCTGGTTACATCCGCTTCAATGCCGAACTCGTTGCGCGCCAGCAGAATCGTGCAGCCGTGCCGCCCGACGTCTCCGGACACGATGACCGCATCGCCCGGTTTTGCCAGGGTGCCGGATGTACGCACTCCCGGCTGAATCTGTCCAACGCCGGCAGTGGTGATGAACACGTGATCCACTTGTCCCCTGCCGGCGACTTTGGTATCTCCGGCAACGATGCGCACTCCGGCTTCTTCGGCAGTTTTTTTCATGGAAGCGGCGATTTCCTCCAGTTCCCGCAGCGGAAAACCTTCTTCGATCACGAAAGCGCAGGTCATGTAAAGCGGTTTCGCGCCCATGCAGGCAAGGTCATTGACCGTGCCGCAAATGCTGAGTTTGCCGATATTGCCGCCGGGAAAACGGTAAGGCGAAACAATGAAGCCGTCCGTCGTGAAGGCGATTTTACCCGCATCCACCGGCAGAACCGCCGCATCGTCTCCGGTGAAATCCGGGTTGGCGAAATGTGCTTTGAAAACCCGGTCGATCAGTTCATTGGTCTGTTTGCCGCCCGCACCGTGGGCGAGAGTAACTGTGTCGTTCATTTATTGCAATCTCCATATTGATAATAAGCAGAACAGGCGCCTTCGTTGGAAACCATGCACGCGCCCGCGGGATGCAGCGGAGTGCAGATTTTTCCGAACAGTTTGCAGTCATCCGGTCTGCATTTCCCCTGCAGAACTTCGCCGCAGCGGCAGCCGGGATTGGCGCGTCCCTGAACCGGGGGCAGGCGGAAACGTTTCCGAGCGTCGAACTGGGCGTATTCCTCCCGCAGACGCAGTCCGGACTGCGGAATGACGCCGAGTCCGCGCCATTCGGCGTCGCACGGTTCCATGATGGATTCCATCAGGCGGACCGCCGCCGGGTTGCCTTCCGTTCTGACCACCCGCGGATAGCAGTTGCGGAAAAACGGTTCCGGTTTCTGTGACAGATCCAGAATAACCGCCAACGCGGTCATGAGTTCTTCGGCAGTGAATCCGGCAACAACTCCGGAAACTCCCTGCGCGGCAAGTCCTTCGCATAATGCTGTCCCGATGATGGCGTGAACGTGTCCCGGATAAAGAAACGCATCCGCACTGTCTTTCAATGCCCGGTACGCATTCGGCATGGTCTTGTTTGCACACAGAATCGAAAAATTATCCAGTCCGAGTTTCTGTGCCTGACGTACCGCCAGACATGCCGCCGGAGTGGTGGTTTCGAAACCGACTGCCAGAAAAACAATCTGACGGTCCGGATGAAGTCGGGCAAATTCCACGGCGTCCAGCGGCGAGTAAACCGTTTTCAGTTCCACTCCCAGCGGACGCGCCCCGCCCAGACTGTTTTCCGATCCCGGAACCCGGATCAGGTCGCCGAAAGTGCAGATGACCGCATGATGTTCCAATGCCAGCTGAATCGCTTCGTCAATATAACTGACCGGGGTAACGCAAACCGGACAGCCCGGTCCGGAGATCAGTTCCACTCCTTTCGGCAGCAGTTTCCGGATTCCCAAACGGAATATCTCGTGTGTATGGGTTCCGCAAACTTCCATGATCCGCAGAGGGCGTCCCCGGTATTCCGCAATGATTTCCGCAGAGTTTTTCATGACAGCGTCTCCATAATCTGACGGGTTTCATCGCGGTCGCTTTCTGTGATTCTGGCAATGGCGACTCCCGCGTGAACCATTACATAATCGCCCGGTTCCAGATCGTCCAGCAGTTCCGCCGACACTTCCCGTTTCGCGCCCGACGCATCAATGACCGCCGTGCCGTCTTCCACACGAATCACTTTTGCAGACAGTCCTACACACATAAATACCTCCCGTTTCCTTATGATATATGGTTCAGTTTTGCTGTTGCCGCGAGTGCCTGTCCCAGCGCAATGCCGCCGTCGTTCGGCGGAACCATGCTGTGCAGCAGCACCCGGAATCCGTCCGCCCGCAATTGCTTCACGCACAATTCCGTAAGCAGACGGTTCTGAAACACTCCGCCGCTCAAGGCACAGATATTCCGTTTCCGGCGGTCGCGCACTTTCCGGCACGCCACCGCAATCATTTCCGCCAGCCGGACATGAAATTCGTATGCCAGCAGTCCGGTATCAATTCCAGACAGCCGCTTTTTCACGATGCCGCGCACCAGTTCGCCGGTGGCGAGTGTGAAAAAATCTTCCCGTTCCTGCCGCAGCGGATTCGTTTCCGGCGAGATTTCCGGCTGCGGATGTTTTTCACGCCAGTTCTCCGCGGCGAACTGCAGAGCCATGGATGCTTCTCCCTCGAAAGTGGAGAACCGCCGTATGCCGAGAATCGCACTGACCGCATCGAAAAGACGCCCCGCACTGGTGGAACGTACACAGTTGAGCATCCGCTCCGTCATGACGGACAGAATACGGAACTCCGCATCCGTGCATAACTGCAGTTCCCGGACCAGAGCCGGAGCATGTTCACGGTCGAGACTGTGCAGCATGGACCCGGCGATGCGCCAGCCTTCCCGTGCGGAAATGTCGCCGCCCGGCTGCAGAAACGGTTGAATCGCTCCTTCCCGTTCAAATCCGGAAAGATCTGCGGACAGAATTTCACCGCCCCAGACCGTGCCGTCCGTGCCGTAGCCGGTTCCGTCGAAGGACACCCCGATCACGGGTTCCGTGCAGTCGTTTTCCGCCATGCAGGAAAGTATGTGAGCGTAGTGGTGCTGGACTTTCAGCAGCGGCAGTCCTAGTTCCTCCGCGAACGCTGTTGTATTGTATTTCGGATGCAGATCGCAGGCTGCCAGCACCGGACGGATTTCCAGCAGAGAATTCAGACGTTTCACCGATTCACGCAAG
This sequence comes from uncultured Victivallales bacterium, assembly GCA_934661375.1. Taxonomy (GTDB): domain Bacteria; phylum Verrucomicrobiota; class Lentisphaeria; order Victivallales; family UBA1829; genus SIG94. The sequence goes on along the minus strand of CAKUJH010000002.1, from coordinate 158,705 downwards.
GCTTCCAGCGTCCGGAGATCTGCCATATCTCCCACATACGGAGATGGATAGAACCAGCCGTCCTTGCCGGGACAAAAGGTGTTTTTCAGTTCGCCGCCGACACCGAGAACCTGTCCCTTGAAATTGCCGGAGACCGAAAACGGCAGCGGCGCATAGCCGCGCGACCGTCGGATCATGTACGGTTTTTCTTCGAACACATCCATGACGGAATCATCGGCACGCAGCCGTATTCTTCGGTTGTGCGAGAGCATGACATCACAGAATCCGGAAATTTCCGCCAGTGCATCGGCATCGGTCCGGCAGATCGGCGCACCGGAAACATTGCCGCTGGTCATGACCAGCACATCTGTCATGTCTATGCCGTCGGGATAATCAAACAGCAGCATCTGCACGGGGGCGTAGGGCAGCATGACGCCCAAAGTCGGATTGCCCGGCGCAAGTTCTTCACAGAGCGTACTTTCTGTCCGTTTTCTCAACAGCACAATCGGTTTCTGATGTTCGGTCAGAATTTCCCGGAACGCAACCGGCACTTCGCATTCTTTTTCCACGGCGGACAGATCGCGCATCATCAGAGCAAAGGGTTTTGCCGGGCGTTTTTTCAGCTGGCGGAGCCGCCGGACCGCTTCCGGATTGCGGGCATTGCAGCAGAGATGAAATCCGCCGATTCCTTTGACCGCCGCAATTTTTCCTTCCATGAGCATCCGGCGCACCAGCGTTATGGCGTCTGCCCCGCGTTCGGGACGTCCGATCAGATACACTTCCGGACCACAGTCATTGCAGCAGACCGGCTGGGCATCGTAACGCCGGGTTTCGGGGTGCGTGTATTCATATTCGCATTGCGGACACATCGGGAACACTCCCATACTGGTGCGTTCCCGGTCATACGGCATGGCATCCAGAATGGTCAGACGCGGTCCGCACGCCGTGCAGTTGATGAACGGATGCAGATAACGGCGGTCGGCGGGATCAAACAGTTCCCGGCGGCAGTCGTCGCAGGTCGCAATGTCGGGCGATACAAATATGTCGCCGGTCTCATGTTCGCTTTCAATGATTTCGAAAGACGGGGCAGGGGATTCATCCGTTTCATGTACGTCGATTTTCAGAATGGCGGAACGCGGCGGAGCCTCCTGTTCCAGAATCCGGCGGAACTGCGACAGCATTTCCGGGGTTCCCTGCGCATGGATTTCCACGTAGGAACCCTTGTTGGCGACGCTTCCGGTCAAACCGAGCCGTACAGCCGCGCGGCTCACAAACGGACGGAATCCGACGCCCTGCACAATACCGTAAATCCGGATGATTCTGGAATGTATTGAATGCATGATTATTCCTCCAGGCGTCCCGACACCGCAAAATGCGGCAGGTCGATGAATTCACCGGAAAAATTCCGCAGAACCCGTTTCAGTTTCAGATCGCCGATGACGGCATCGAAACCGCCCTGCTGCACGAGTCCGGCAAACTGCGCTTCGTCCGTCAGCTGCACATCATTCACTTCCTTCCAGCGCGGCAGCATCATAAACCAGCTTGCGGCAATGACTTCCGCCGAAGAATTTTTGCGGATTTCCCGGCGCACGGCATTGGCGGTGAACTGCTGATGCACCACCAGAATTTTCCGGGCGGACAGCATACGCAGTTTTTCCTGCAATGCCGGATTCAGGGATGGCGACCAGACTTCCCACGGCGTCCCGAAGGTCTGCTGAAGGTATTCCGCGGTGCGTACTCCCGCCGGAGAAATCACCAGATTCTTTTCGACGGCGGAGGCTTTCCGTACTTCATCCAGACCGCTGCCGAATCCGTGGCAGAACACCAGGTGCCAGCCTTGATTTTCCAGCTCGCGGATCAACGGAGTTCCGTTGTCCCGGCTGCATTCCAGCGGAGACGCTCCCAGTACGCCGACCGTACCGGGAATCGGAGTCAGTTTTTCCTGCGCGAACTGCCGGAACAGAGCCAGCCACGCACTTTCTTCGCCGCGGTCGTAAAGCCGGGTACCGGTTGTTTCCAAAGTCAGAACCGGCAGACCTGTGCGCCTTTCCGCCATGCGCCGGATTGCTCTGAAATCGGTGGCGATGATGGCGGGAACGGGGGTTCCGATCAGCACGGCAAAATTCAGCGGCGAGCCGGCGGCGGCTTTCTGCAGTTTTTCCACCAGTTTTTCGTCGCGTCCGAGAATGGCGTCCATGTCCCGCAGTCCCGCGCTGAACAGAGCGCTTTTCCGGGTGAACCAGCGCGGCTCATCGAATCCGCAGATATTTCCGGTGCAGCCGCCGGCGTCGCAGATCACGATCAGCCCGCCGAACTCAAACAATGCGGAAACCGCTCCGGACTGGTCCGGCGCAAAAGGGGAAAGGTATTTCAGCAGACTTTTCATGCTGTCTCTCCGGTCATGAGTTTTTCCAAAGTGTTGAACAGACTCTCGATTCCGGCGTATCCGAATGGCTGGATTTCTTCGTTCCAGTCCGCGCCGGGCGTCTGCGGATGATAATACCGGGCGTCTTTCCCGATGACCAGATCCGGTTTGGTGCTGTCCTCCTGATAATACAGCATGGACGGCGACAGATTCGAATAAATCCGGGTTTCGGGACTGAGCGCGGCGATTTTTTTGATATAGATGAAATTGGCATCTCCAACTGTTCCGAAGATTTCCTTTACGGGGAATCCGCCGCGGAGCAGGGCAAGCGACAGTTCGAACGGATCGCCGTTGAGCCATTCGCCCACGGCAAAGGACGGCGTTCCGCAATTCCGGCGGAAACGTTCGGCAGATGCCGCTGCACGATCGTAAAATTCGTTGTCATTCAATGACTTGCCGATGGCGTTGCCCAGCAGCCGGTACTGATTCTGAACCTTGTCCAGCTGATAAAGCCGGGTCAGCTCAATCGAGGGAATGCCGAGATTTTTCTGCATATCCTGTGCGGCGTACCGTGCTTCCGGATTCAGAATCAGATTGAAATTGGCTTCCGCCATCCGCTGATATTCGGCAAAATCACGGCAGCGGGAAATCTCCCGGATATGACGGAGTCCCGCCCCGCGCAGCAGGGAATACAGTTCGCAGTTATCCTGAAACGGGGAAAAGAAGCCCAGCAGATTCACTGCGTCCGCTTTGCGCTCCGTTTTTTTCAGCAGGGAATAGACCGACCGCCGTACCGAAACCATCGGCGGCAGACGTCCTTCGCGCGTCAGTGCGTACATGTAGCAGGGGACAACCGGTACTCCGGCATATTCGGCGGCTTTGCGGCAGACCCGTTCCATGTCCGTTCCCAGCAGAGCATCCACGCAGGTAATGCAGATCATGACCGCGGACGGGCGTTTTTCACAGGCTTCGCAGACTTCCCTGACGGCTTCCGGTATGCGGGTGAGATGCCGCCCCGTAACAATATCGGTATCATCTTGAAGCAGATAAAAAAAACGTTCGCTGTATCCGGCTTCGCTGAGTGCGGCGGTATTGCGTCCGCAGCAGCGCGGCGCGATCAGCAGCATGACGGATTCCGGCACAGCCAGTCCCGCACGTTTGACCCCGAATCCCTGTGCGCCGGGAGAATTGAATGCCAGGGTCGCCGGCGAACTGTAAATCAGATTGGAAGCGGAGACCAGTTCCGGCGGCAGATTGTTTCTGCCCCGTGCCGCCAGTGCTTCCGCTGTAATGTAAAACGCATCGCTCATGACCGCTTTTCCTCCCGGAGCATCAGTTCCGCCAGTTCAAAAAATTTGCGGCTGACCGGCAGCGCGGGATTTCCTTCGATCACCGTTTTCCCTTCGTCTTCAAAACGGATGATGTCATTGCTCCGGGGAATGTCCGCAACGATTTCCAGGGCGTTGGCGTCGGCGAAAGCCCGGACTTTCCGTTCCTCGTTTTCCACTGCCCGGCGGTTCATGATGACGCCGCGGACTTTGGCATAGCCGCGGTCGGCGAAATTGCGGACCGCGCTATTGATGTTGTTTGCGGCGTAGAGAGCCATTTTTTCTCCGGATGTCACGATCAGCACCTGTTCGGCGTACCCTTCGCGAATCGGGGCGGCGAATCCGCCGCAGACCACATCGCCCAGCACATCGTACAGCACCACGTCCGGCTGATATTTTTCAAAAAGTTTCAAGTCTTCCAGCAGAGAAAAAGTCGTGATGATTCCGCGTCCGGCGCAGCCCAGTCCGGGAGTCGGTCCGCCGGTTTCAATGCAGAGAATGCCGCCGAATCCTTCGCGCGCAAAATCTTCGATCCGCTCCGGTTCGCGGTCGTGTTCCCGCAGATAGTTCATGACCGGCGTGACCGGATGTCCGCCCAGCAGATTGATGGTGGAATCCGCTTTGGGGTCGCAGCCGATCTGTATCACTTTTTTCCCCAGCGCGGCAAACGCCGCCGCCAGGTTCGCGGTCATGGTCGATTTCCCGATGCCGCCTTTTCCATATATGGCAATTTTCAGCATATCCCGGTAATTCCTTTCAGTTCACGCCCGATCAGATCGGGAATCTCTTTCCGGTAACAGCGTCCGGAGAACGCTTCATGCGGCAGACGGCGGAACGGAATTTCCGCCGGGCTGACCGTCTGATACATCGGGTCGGCAATGATTTCATCCGCCCGTTTGAATTGCGCAATGGCGTCGGCTTCATCCGGGATCCGCACATCTCCGTCCGCCAGCAGAACCGGATCGGTTTCCAGCGGACACAGCACCCGGACTTTTTTTCCCAGTTCCAGTTCCATTGCCCTTGCCAGCGAGCCGGCGAAAATGCTTTCCCCGACAATCGCAGTCCCGCCGTTCTCCTGCAATGCCGTCCTGTCTGTGCATGGACAGCGGCTGACTCCGTCTCCGGCACTTTGTTTCAGCAGACGGATCAATTCCGCGGCGAACTGTCTGCCTAATGGAACTCCGGCAACCCACGGCGTCCGGAACTCCTGTTCCAGCCAGCGCGCCGCGGCAAGCCCGGCACTGGACACCACCAGATTCACCCGTGCTGTTCCCGCCCGCGCAATATCGTCCAGAGTGCTGCCCATTGCCATGCAGGACACCATTTCCAGTCCGTTTTCGTTCAGCAGTGTTTTCATGGAATCCACTGTTCCGCCGATGGAAAAATCCAGCGGCGTCGCCCCGATGATATTGACGGAAAGCTGTCCGGTTTTTGCAAGATCGCGCCGGACAAAACGCCGGAGCAGGGCGCATAACGCCTCGGATGCCCCCGTCAGATAGGAATGCATTCCGCTGGTGTGCAGACCGAAAACCGGGATGCCGCACCGTTGTTCGATTTCCGCCGCCACGGCGTCGAAATCCGTTCCGGTCATCAGCGGAATCGGTGCGCCGCAGACCGCAATGAAGCGCGGCGAAAGTTCTTTTGCGGCTTCCGCAATATCCCTGATCAGTTTCTCGTCATTTCCCAGCACCGCATCGGTTTCCGTCAATGCGGATATATAGATCATGCTGTCCATGCGGTACCACCGGGGTTCATCATGCGTGGAGTACGTCGAATTGCAGCCGGATGCGTCATGCACAACCACCATTCCCCCCAGTTCATACAGCATAGAACAGACCCCGGAAGTGTCTGACGCATAAACAGATATGATTCTTGCAGATTGTTTCATAAGCAGCTTTCGCACCCCCAGCCTTTGTGTTGGATAACGGTTTCGGTGTCTTTGGGCTGAAGAAAAGCTTCGGTCATCAGTTCCGCCAGATTCGCAATGCCGTCGAATCCGTATTGTCCGCCGCCGGCAACCAGGTCGACAAAATACGGCGACCCGCTGAAATATGCGGCTTTCTGACCGATTGCCAGAACTTTCCCGGTTTCATGTACGCCTTTTCCGGCAAAACGCATCTTGACATGAACCGTGGCGCGGAGTTTCAGTTCCGGCAGATTTCTGCGCAGCCATTCAAAATCATTCTGTTCTTCGCCGGTGAAAACATCGGCATAAACCGTCTTGATCCGGAATCCGTGTTCGGTCAGCAGACGCGCCAGCCCCAGCGGACGCGGTGTCGCGGTGTAGTCAAGCTCGATCGGCGTCTCCCCGATGATGTCCAGCGTTTTGGTCAAGGCATGTTCCGCCCGTTCTTTTTCTTCAGAAAAATCCGGAACCGCAATCCCCAGAGCGTCCGCCAGAAGTGCATAATTCTGTTCGATTTCCGCATAGGAATAACTCAACGGCAGATACAGATGACGCTGTCCGAAGCGTTCCGTCAGATTATCTCCGGATGCTTTCGCTGCGGGTATATACGTGAGATTCAGAAAACTGCCCGCCATGCGCTGATATTCCTCATAAGTACGGCACAAAGTGATGTCCCGCAGTTCAAAACCTGCCCGGCGGATCATCCGGACCAGTTCACTGGATTCTTTCGTGGCGCGGTCATTCCCGATCAGGTTGACGGCACGAGTGTCCAGCGGACGCGGTTTCCAGAGACTGTAAAGCTGTTTGCGCATGATCTGATCCGGAGTCAGACCATTTTTCCGCATGGTCGGATTCATATAGCAGTCGGTGAAATCAATTTTCGGAAAACGCCGCCGCAGTTCGTTCAGAATCATGGAAAAATCGCATCCGGCAAACAGCTGTATGCAGCTGAGAAAAACCAGCACCGCACGCGGCTGTTCAGACATCTGATTCAGAATGTCCGTTGTGCCGTCAATGACATTCTGTTCCAGAGAACCGTCGAACAGATCATTTTCGCGGATGGAAATCCAGGACATGCGGTCCATGGCTTTCATTTCGGCGGCAGTCAGGATAACGCCCCGGAGACATCCCTGCGCGCAGGCGAAAATCTGATGCGATTCCGGAATCAGCATTCCCGTATGAACGATGTTCCAGGGACCGCGCGCGGGGGCATTGTATTCCAGCCCGGACGCAAACGGCGCGGGGAAATCAGCATTCCGGATCGGGATTTCAGCCCCGGTCATGTCATCTTGTCCGTTGATTCGTTTCAGCATGAAGTCCGCCTTGGTTTGAGTTTTTCAGCAAAGCATCCGCCAGCTCCCGGTACTGTCCGGCAGCCGTGCTTTCCGGAAATGCCGCAACCACTGTTTTATAAAGAGGTTCCGCTTCCTGCACGACCGGACTCCAGTCCAGAGTTCCGATGATTTCCGTATGAAAATCGCCGGCGAGTTCCCGCACCTTGTTTTCTTCGTTCCGGACATTCCGGCGGTTGAGAATCAATCCGCCCAGCGGCGCGTATCCGCGTCCTTTGAAATTTTCCACCGCCATGGCGATGTTGGCTGCCGCGTGAATTGCCATGTTTTCTCCGGATGTGATGATGTAAATCCGGTCGGCATATCCTTTGCGCATCGGCATGGAAAAACCGCCGCAGACCACATCGCCCAGCACATCAAACAGCACAATATCGGGTTTGCAGATTTCGTATGCGCCTTTCTGTTCCAGTTTTTCCAGCGCGGCAATGATTCCGCGTCCGGCGCAGCCCAGACCCGGTACGGGACCGCCTGCTTCCACGCAGATTACGCCGCCGTCGCCGATACGGATCATGTCGTCCAGCTGAAAATTGTCATTCCGCTGACGCACCAGTTCCAGCACCGTCGGCATTTTTTTTCCGCTGCGGAGCGATACCGTGGAATCCGCTTTGGGGTCGCATCCGATCTGCATGACTTTCAGTCCGCGTTCCGCCCACGCCGCCGCCAGATTCGAAACCGTGGTGGATTTGCCGATTCCGCCCTTTCCGTAAAATGCCAGTTTCAGCATGTCTTTTCTCCATAATCCCCGCGGACCGTTTTGATTCCGTACCCGATTTTTTCCAGACGCCGCTGAAGGTCGGAACGGCAGAGTTCGGTTTGCATGTCCACGGAATTTTTATTGTTGTAAAGCAGATAATTTCTGCGAACTTCCATCGGCGACAGATTCGGCATGATGACGTTGGCTCCGGCAAGAACGCCTTTTTCGCGTCCTTCCGGGTCGAGGGTTCCCAGCGCGGTCGTTGCCGGCAGCAGTACATCCGGCAGCATGATGCGGCAGAGACTCAACAGAAAAAGCGTCAGTTCCGCCGAACCCGCCGGATAATCCCGGAACGGCGTATCCTTATGGGGAATGAACGGCCCGATTCCAATCATATGCGGTTGAAAATTCTGCAGGAAAACCATGTCAGCCGCCAGATGTTCCGGTTTCTGAAACGGCGATCCGACCATGAAGCCGCATCCCGTCTGATAGCCGATTTCTTTGAGATCGTGCAGACACCGCATCCGGTTCTTCCAGGAAAGTTCCGCCGGATGAAGCCGACCGTAATGCGTTTCGTCCGCCGTTTCATGCCGCAGCAGATAACGGTCCGCCCCCGCATCGAACAGCCGCTGATATTCTTCCCGGGAAAGCTCTCCGACGGAAAGCGTTACCGCACAGTCCGGAAAACGTTTCTTTATGGCAAGAATTGTTTCCGCCAGACATTCAACGGAAAAACCCTTGTCTTCTCCGCTTTGCAGAACGAACGTGCGGAAGCCGTAACGGTATCCGGCTTCACAGCAGTCCAGAATTTCCTGCGGAGACAGCCGGTAGCGGCTGACTTGTGTATTGGATCTGCGGATGCCGCAGTACAGACAGTCATTGCGGCAGATATTGGAAAATTCCACGATGCCGCGGACATAGATGGCGCGTCCGAAATGCTGCTGCGCAATACCGCGCGCGAGTTCCGCCGCATATTCACGGTCTCCGGAATCCCAGCTGGACAGCAGTTCCGTCCATTGCTCCCGCGGGAGCGACCGCGTACGGTTCAGTTCGTCAATCCGTTCCCGGTTGTTCATATTTTTCATCCTTCCGCATCCGGATACAGATATACCCGGACGGGATGCAGCTGTTCCGGAAATGAACAACCCGCTGCAGTCCATATTCTTCCGTCTCAAAGAATTTTTTCGACGTCAGGGCATTTTTTGTTGCGGCAGAATTTTGCGGTTCGGCAGACGATGGTTTCCCGGCAAACGGGAAAGCACAGCCTCAAAACGTTTCAGCATTCTGCCCGGCGACTCCGGAGTAAACTGCTTTGGCGGTAACGCCGTCAAGACGTCCGAGTTTTCCTGCCAGAGCATTGATTTTGTCCAGTGGCGCATCGACGACAATATTGATGATGAACACATTTTTTGTACGGTAAGGCAGTCCCATGCGTCCGATGATAAACGGGTTGTAGTCATGCAGGATGTGATTGACTTCCTGCGCGGCTTCACTTGTCCCGGTAATGATCGCGATGACAGCGACTCTGGATTCCATAACCGTTTCCAAATCCTTTTCAAGCATCAATATCTCAGCGATGAACGACTTCATGAGCCATTCCGATAAGGCAAAATAGCATACAGAAGATAAAAGTCAAGCATAAAAACAGAAAAAAACTGATGAAAGCTGCTTGAAAAATGAAAAACCGCAGATATATTACATAGCATCATAAACGCTCCGGCATAGCTCAGCGGTAGAGTAGGTGGCTGTTAACCACTTGGTCGCTGGTTCGAATCCAGCTGCCGGAGCCATTTTTTATCCTCATGCAAAACATATCGAAAAGATACTGTCCTTGTCTCGGTCATTAATCTATGAATACGGAATCTGATTTTACTTTCGGAGGTTGATTATGGTTACTGTCAGAAATGTTCTTTTGTCTGATGCCGCGGCAATTGCCGGCATTCACAATTACTATATTCAGAACTCTGCCGCCACTTTCACAGAACAGGACTACACTGCCCGCGATATCGAAGAAAAAATTCAGCGTCTGCAGAAGGAACACTATCCGTTTCTCTGCGCATGTGACGAAAATGGAAAATTGGTCGGATTTTCCTATCTTTCCACTTTCCGGAATCAGAGTGCTTATCGCCTGACTGAAAGTTCGATTTATCTTGACCATGCCTGTTCAGGGAAGGGGATCGGCAGAACACTTTATACGGAACTGATCCAACAGGCACGGGCAACAGGCAGATGGTCCGGCATTATTGCGGTCATCACGACGGAAAACGAACACAGCGTGGCGTTTCATCATGCCATGGGTTTTGAAGACTGCGGAGTGATTCCGGATTCCGGGTTCAAATTCGGCAGATGGCATGGCATCCGTTTCATGCGTCTGCCGCTGGAATGCACCCGGCAATAAACGACTGAAATCCGGTTTTATTCATAACATTACCGAATTTATTCATAACACATAGAATTGAATTTTACGAAAGTGTGCGGTACTTTTATGTGGAAGAAATAAAATTTTTCACATAAAAGCAGGAGAGAAAAACATGGCAGACACGTTTCTGGCAATTGATATGGGTGCGTCCAGCGGCCGCGTGATGGCAGGTATTCTGAACGATGGAAAACTTTCGCTGGAAGAGATTCACCGTTTCGACAACGGACCGGTGGAAAAGGACGGTTCACTGTACTGGGACATCGACAATATTTTCTCTGAACTCCGCATCGGCATCAAAAAAGCGGCAGCTCTGCATCCCGAAGCCAAAAGCATCGGAATCGACACCTGGGGAATAGATTATGTGATCCTCAAACCTGACGGCTCTTTTGCCCGTGCCCCGTTCAATTACCGGGACAGCCGCACGGACGGTATGCCGGAAAAGATTTTCAGAATCATTCCGGAGAAGGAACTGTATGCCCGTACCGGAATTCAGCGTCTGCAATTCAATACCTTGTATCAGTTGGTCGCGCACAAGGAAAAATACCCGGAGGATTTTGCAGAAGGCAATACCATGCTGCTGATTCCGGATGCCGTGGCGTTCTGGCTCTGCGGCGACATCAGCTGTGAATATACCAATGCCACCACCACGAATCTGCTGAATGCCTCTTCCCGTGAATGGGATTGGGAAACCATTGATGCCCTCGGACTTCCGCGCTTTTTCTTCCCGAAACTGACTCCGCCGTCCACGGTGGTGGGAAAACTCCGCAAAGAACTGGCGGATGAATTCGGCATTGAACAGCTGGATGTCTGCAAAGTCGGCAGTCACGACACCGCGTCCGCAGTGGCGGCGGTTCCTGCTCCGCGGAATCAGGCATGGAATTACATCAGCTGCGGAACCTGGGCTTTGTTCGGCGCAGAACTGGACAAACCCGTTCTGACGGAAGACGCTCTCAAGGTTTCTTTCACTAACGAAGGCGGCATATGCGGAAAAATCCGCTTCCTGACCAATATCATCGGCATGTGGCTGGCGCAGGAACTCCGCGCGGACTGGTCGGCACAGAAGGGCGAAAAAGTTCCGTGGAAAGTGGTTGATACCATGGCGATAGAATCACCCGGACTGAAATTCGTCATCGATCCGAACGCCCGAGAATTTCTTTCGCCCGGCGATATGGCAGGCAAAATCCGCCGTTTCTGCGAACGTACCGGGCAGGGAACTCCGACAGATGCTGAAACAATTCGCGCCGTGTATGATTCTCTGGCTCTCTGTTTCCGCGAAAAAATGGAAAAACTCAGTGATTTTTCCGGACAGAACTGCCGTTGTCTGAATATTGTCGGCGGTGGTTCCAACGCCAAGGTGCTGATGCGGATTGTGGCGGACATCTGCAATGTCGATGTGATTGCAGGTCCGGTGGAAGCCACGACGACTGGAAACATTCTTTCGCAGGCAATTGCCCGCGGCATGATCGGCAGTCTGGATGAAGCCCGCGATGTGGTCCGGGCTTCTTTCACTCCGGTTGTTTACTCCGTGGAGGATCATGACCGGGCAAAATATGATGTTGCTTACGCAAAGTTCTGTGAACTTGCCGGAAAGTGATTCATCATGTTGACTGCAGCTGTTCGAGGCAAAACGATTCTGGCATTTCTGATTTTTTCCTGTGTCCTGTGCATATGGGCGCAGGAAGGAACTTATGACTGGAATCAGGCGGAACAGCTGTTCCCCGGAATACATCACGCTTTTCTGGATGTGCGGAAACCGCGCATTCTGAAGGTGAATGCAGTTCGTATTGATCGGCATCGCAAGGATTTGCGCTTTATGACCTTTGGGCGTTCTCCGGAATGGGGCAGGGAAATGCCGGATCGCCCCGGTCTGCCGATCCGGGTGCAGCGCCAGACAGTTCGCGATTATCTGCAGAATGCCCGGCGAAACGGCATAGATATGCTGATTGCCGTCAATGCTTCGCCCTGGACCCCCTGGGAACGTCCGTGGACTCACCGTTACGCCTGCAATCTGGGATTGGTTGTTTCCGACGGAATTCTGGTTGATTTTCCGAACGGATGTCCCGCATTTATCATCACGAAAGATGGAAAATTTCAGATCCGGACAGTGAAAAAAGGGGATGATATTTCCGATATACAGCTGGCGGTCGGCGGATTCGGGATTATATTGAAGGATGGGAAACCCGCCGGAAGTAAAGATCTTCAGCCGCGCACAGCGTACGGGCTGTCCGCAGACCGGCGTTATCTTTATCTGCTGACACTGGACGGACGACTGAAGGGGATCAGTGAAGGCGCGGGAACCAAGGAAGCCGGTGAATGGCTGCTCCATTTCGGTGCATGGGATGGAATCAATATGGATGGCGGCGGTTCCACTACTCTGATGACAGTTCGAAAAGATTCAAACGGAAAAATGTCTGCGGTTCGGCTGAACTGCGGTGTTTATTTCCGCACGGTTGCCAATTCTCTGGGCATTTACCGCGTCCGTGAAAACAGCAAATAACGGTCAGCCGGAAATCTGACGGGTGAATCCGCGGAATGCACTGGGAAGCGGCCGTTCATCCCGCATTTGCTGTGCATCTGTCCAGACCAGCGAATTGTCCTGCGGCTCTTCTCCGCATTCTGCCAGCCAGCCGTTCATGTGCCATTCGAGGTGCGAGAATACATGCCGGCAGGGTTGCAGTTCCCGTATTTTCAGCGGGGAAAATCCATTGCTCTGCAAATAATCCAGCACCTGATTTTTGGAAAGAAAACCTTTCAGCCAAGGATATTCCCACAGTCCGCACAGAACGCCTTTGCCGGAACGTTTTCGCAGGGCGGTCCGCAAACCGTCGGCAGAACGCAGAATCAGAACCGTTTTGTTTTCGATACGGCGCGGCGGATTTTCTTTTTTCTTCGGCAGCGCGGCGGCTGTGCCTTCCCGAAAGCCGGAACACCAGGCGGACAAAGGACATTCCGGGCAGAGAGGATGTCCCGGCAGACAGATCACCGCGCCGAGATCCATCAGACTTTGTGTGAAATCGGAGCAATGACCGGCAGGATAAACTTTTTTCAGTCCGTCTTTTACCATTTTCCGGAAATCCGGAGATGATGCATCTTCATGATAATCAAGGAGACGCGCAAACACCCGCAGCACATTGCCGTCCACTGCCGGTTCCGGCTGCCCGAATGCAATGGAAGCGATAGCTCCGGCGGTATACTCTCCGATGCCGGGCAGTCTCAGCAGAACGGATGAATCTGCCGGAATTTTTCCGCCGTAATCCGTTATGATTTTCTGTGCGGCTTTCTGAAGATTCCGTACACGGGAATAATATCCCAGACCTTCCCATAATTTCAGCAGCCGTTCTTCATCTGCGGCCGCCAGATCGGAGATGGTCGGCAATTCCCGGATGAACCGTTCAAAATACGGTTTGACGGTTTCCACGCGGGTCTGCTGGAGCATGATTTCCGAAACCAGGGTTTTATAGGGATCCGGTACGCTGAGCCGCCAGGGCATTGTTCGGGCGGAACGGGCATACCAGGACAGCAATGGCTGTACGATTGCGCGGAAAATCCGCATGGAGTTTTCTGCGGCGGCTGTCATGCTGTTCAGAAATAATAGCGGATTAACGCCTGTTTCTTGATTCTTTCGCTGTACGCTTTTCGCAGCTCTTCTTTCTGTTTGTCTTCCAGACGTTTGCAGATTTCCTTTGCCGCTTTTTCGTACGGAATTTTTTCTTCCTGCTGAATTTCCGCCAGCCGGATGAAATAAAAACCTTCGGGCGTTTCCACCGGACCGGTGATTTCGCCGGGTTTCATCTTCTGCACGGCGTCTGAAAACTCCGGACGGAGTTTGTCCGCATCGACTTGTCCGACCAGTCCGCCTTTATCCGCGTTGGCAGCATCCGAGTTGGCGCGGGTCAGCTGCACAAACAGATCATGATCTGCATTTTTCAGCTGGTCCGCCAGTTTCTGACAGGCAATTTTGGGGTCCGGTCCGGATCGTCCGCCGTTTTTGGCAATCTGGAGCAGTTCCAGTGTATAGCGGGCGGGCGTTGTCCATTCCTTGCTGTTCTGTTCATAATATTCATACACTTCTTTCGGTGTAACATAGATCGGGCGGCTGCACGATTCATTCAGCAGAATATCCACGGCGATTTTTTCTTTGGCTTTCTGTTTCAGCTCTTTCAGCGTTACTCCCAGAGATTCCGCTTTTTTGATCAAGCCGTCTCTGGAACCTCCGCCGATGGTCTGGGCAAGATAGTCCATCATGCCTTCAATGTATTGATTGTCAATGGAAAACGGTTTTTCCAGATAATGGGCATACACCAGCTTGCGGACAATGATTTCCTCGACGATGCTTTTTCGCAGTCTGGCAATTTCGGAATACAGTCTGGCGCCGGAGTACAAACTTGCCAGCCGCAGTTCTTCGCGGTTGCTTTCCAGCATGACGTCCAGCAGGGTAATCGGTTCGCCGTTCACCGATGCCAGCACGGAATCCACCCGTGTTTCTTTCCCGATATTCTGTGCCGCCGCACTGCCGCAAAGCAGCAATGCCAGCAGAAAAATTCCCATGTATCTCATTTTTTATCCTTTCTTTTTCCTTATATAGTAGATGCGATTTTCCGTTTGTCAAATTCCTTTTGCAGATTTTCTGCGGAAAGCGGCGGTATTTTGGTCAAACCGGCGAGTACTGCGGCGAAAATCAGTCCGCCGGGCGTCCAGAAGAGCAGAACGCACAAAAACAGACCCGCTGCCAGACCGAACAGCAATGCCCCGTAATTCGCCCGGATTGCTCCTGCTTCCTGTCCGAAAACATAACCGGTGAAAAATGTAGTCAAGTACAGCTGCAGACAGTCCGGCTGGTATTTCCCGTACAGCATGACCGTCCCAGCGACTGGCAGCAGCAACGCCAGCAGCAGAAAACATTTCAGACGGAACGGCGGGCAATTTTCCGGAAAGGTACCCAGCAATGACGCCAGAAAGAACAATCCCGTCAGCAATGCCCAATCCTGCGGCAGACGTCCGGCCGCACGTTGGAGTGCAAGTCCCAGCAGAAAAAGCAATATTCCGGCAAAAAATCCGTTTTCCAGAGAAAGACAGCATCTTTTTCTGACAGTTCCGCCGGAGTACAGATAACGCAGAATCAGCACTGCGGAAAACACAATAATGCAGATGCGGAGCAAATGTTCCATCAGGTATTCCGCCAGTTTGCCGCGGAACGTCTGATCCAGTTCCGGCTGCCCCTGAAATACCGCACGGAGCAGTGGCGGCGGGAATCCTTCGTTGCATTCCGAACGAATGACATGTTCCAGAATCGAATGATCCCGTGCCGTCAGTTCTTCTTCCGTGTTCATCAACAGAAACAATCCGTCTGGCAGATAATCATGATCCGCAAGCAGTTCCCGCGCTCTGGCGTCCAGTTCTTTCGGCAGATTCGTCACATTTTCCTCGCCGCACAGCAGAATGAAATTATTGTCCGTCGCAGGTTTCACCGTGCGGAATACCCGGCGCAGTGTCGCACTGACAATTCCGTAAATATCCAGCAGGCGCTCTTTCCGGATTTTTTCCGCGGTGCTGTCGCCGAACAGCCGGATTGCGGCGACTCCGCCCGGCGCAAGGTGCTTTTTCAGCAGTTCGAAAAATTCCGGCGTATAGAATCTGCCGGCAGCAAGCGTGTCGGGGAAGGGGGGCAGCAGCACGATCAGATCAAAATTTTCCGATAAACGGTCCAGTCGGCGGAAGATGTCTTGTCTGTCCGGAGATTGAAGCGGCAGATGAACCAGTTTCCGAGTCAGAGGGAACAGTTTAAGTCCTTCCGCCTGTTCCTGTTCCGAAATCTGAAGAATCCGGATGGCTTTGCGGTTGGGCTGAAGTCCGCTTTGCGCAGTCAACGGCAATTGGTGATCCGGCATTGTGAAGCTGTAAATGAAACCGCAAGTCTGCACCCGGTAAAAACAATATCCGGCATACAAGAAAAATATAACAGCGGCAACGGACAGCAGAACCTGCACGGCAAATTTTTTCCTGTGCAGAATCCGTATTGTCAGAATGAAGACAATCCCCAGAAAAATGACGGCGGCAGGCGGCAGAAATTGCTGGAAATTCCTGAAGAAAAAAGGAAATTCCGCAATGGCACGATTCAGGGCAAAACCTGCCGCACAGCCGGCAAAACAACTCCGCAGAAAATTGATTTTTCTGAAAATGCAGTTATTACATCCTGCCAGCAGCCAGCCGGACAAACAGCAGAATGGAATTTTCGGCAAGTCCGGATAGAGAAATGCACTTTCCGTATTCTGCAGGAAAACAAAAACTCCGGCTGCAAGCAGAAATATCAGCCAGAAGGTCCAGATTCTGCCAGTTTTCCTTTTGTGCGGAATACCTGCCAGCATTCCCAGGGAAAGGAAAAACAGAACCGCACACAGCCGCAGAACGGAAAAAAATTCATTTTTCCCGTTTTCAAAAGGATTCTGCGGACAGCATAAAAGGCACACCGCGAAGAAAGAAATCAGCCCGCAGATAAAAAGACTCCATCTGTTCAAAGAAATCAAAGACGGCAGCTTTTTCATCTGTAAGATATTCCGGCAATTTTTCCGGTTCAGCCAGGCTGTTTCAGAAATTCATTGCCGGAGCTTTTCTGCGGAAAATGCCTCACGGCATTTTTACATGAGTACCCGGTTTGAGATTTCCGTCCGCGGGGAGGGAGGGATTCAGTTTCTTCACTTCATCCTCATTCACGTGGAAATCATTGCAGAGCGCGGTAAGCGTGCAGCCTTTTTCTCCGATGATGTAAGTCGTGGGATCACCGGCAACCACTTTGTACAGTTCAGCATCCTGAAGAACAGAGTCTTTTCCGCTATCCGAGGATACCGCCTTGATTGCTTCATCCGTAGCATTGGGCGCGGCGTCGGAACCCATTTTCGCCGCAGAGTTCTCTTCCGGTTCTTTGGAAACCTCATCCAGCAGACTGTCCATGTCTTCGGTATTCTCAACCTTTTTTGCCGGAGCGATTGTGCTGCCGGCGTCCGTCAGCGGAGCGGATTCCGCTGCAACCGATTTGGACTCCCTGGCGGGAGGCGCAGCCGCGGCAGCCGTTCCGGACAGCTGGAGTTTCTGTCCGATTTTCAGCCGGGCGGAATCCACGCCGGGGTTGGCGGCGGCAATATCAGAGACTTTCAGTCCGTAACGTTTGGCGATCAGCGAGAAATTGTCGCCGGATTTCACCACGTAAACACCGTCGGCAGGCAGCTTTTCATGTTTTCCGGAAACCGCTTTTTTACCGGCAGCCGGAGCTTTTGTCTTTTTCATATTGGCTTTGGCGGAAGCCTTTTTATTGGCTTTGGCTTTGACGACCTGCGGTGCGGGAGCGGAAACTTTCCTGTCCGACGCCGGGATCAGCAGTTTCTGTCCGATACGCAGTTTCGCATTGGCGGGGAGATCGTTGTAAAGAGCCAGATTTTCGATTGTGATATGATGTTTCTTAGCGATTTTCCACAGAGAATCACCTTTCACCACAACATAAGCTGTACCTTTGCTGTCCGCGGGAGCAGTTGCTTTTTTGCCGCTCGTTTTGACCGGTTTCGGCTGAGGAGCCGGTTCAACGATGGTTGTCGGCTGATACAGATCCGAGTCGGGAGTGGTTGCGGGATAAACCGTTTCCGGCGCGGCACTGGAAGTATCTGCGGGATTGGCTGCCGTATTTTTCGGCACATAGATTCCCGGCGGCATGGGCGGATCTTCCTTTGCACAGCCGCTGGCCAGGAACAGACCGCCGACCACCATGTGAAGTGCTCCAACACTTCCTAACAGAACCACTAATTTCGTATTCATTCAAGAACCTCCCATGATTTTTTGTTAACTTTGACTTTTAGTGTTTAAATTTACCCTTCATGCCGAATTTTTCAATAGGTTTTTTAAATTATTTCCGATTTATTTTTGAATATACCGGCTTTTGAAGGAAAATCCGGCTGTTTTGCGGCGCTTTTTCCAGCAGAATACGCGAAAAAGAGAATCTGAATCACAACCATTCCGCAGGGAAAGTGATGGAATCTGAATTTTTTTCCGAAATATTTTCCAAAGACCCCTTGTCAAAACCGCAAAAATGTATATAATATGAAAGAGAGAGCTTTTTCATATCATCAATGAAAAGGGAGAAATTTATGTTCACAACTGGCGCCTGTTCGAAGAACGAGCGTGGAATACACCTGCAATGCGATCGATCAGCTGATGAACAAGGCTCTGGCGGCAAGGCGGCGCCCGTGGCGACCTTGAAATATCTGTACCGCAAGGACGGCATGATTGCGGGTCGGGTGGTGGACGGCAAGTATCAGATGTATACGTATGACCGGCACGGACAGCTGCTCCAGGTCGCCGACATGCAAGGCAAAGTGGCTGAAAAATATGTTTATGATCCGGCGGGTAACATCCTCAGCAAGACCATCGACGGCAAGACCACTACGTTTACGTATGACAAGGCCAATCAGCTGGTGAGTTCGACCTGTGACGGGAAAGTCACGAAGTATCAGTATGATGCCGCAGGACGGCTGATTCAGGAAGGCGGCAAGAACTATGAATACGGCTGGCTGGACAAAGTTCTTGCGGTCCGGGAAAACGGCAAGAAGATCGCCTCGTTCGACTATCAGGTGGATGGTCAGATTGCGCAGGCAATCCATGGCGACCAATCCGAAGCGTTTTTCTGGGACGGTCTTGCTTTAATTCATCGCGGAGAAACCACTTATATTAACGAACCATACGTTACCGGCGGCAATCCGATTTTGAGCAGCAAAGACGGTGTGATGTTCAATGACATGCTCGGTTCCACTTTGAATATCGGCGGCAAAGTCATCCACATGACCGCTTTCGGTGAAACCAAAGACACGGATGCGCTGTTCACCGGCAAACCCTACATCGGCGAACTCGGCTACGCCTTCCTCTTCCGCAATTATCGTGCCGACAAAGGGAAATGGCAAACCTCAGATCCGTTAGGCTATCCCGATGGGTGGAATAATCTGGCGTATGTGAATAATGAGATAACCAGATTCGCAGACATGTATGGGGGATATAAAATATGTCACATAACTGTAACAGGAATGTTGGGCAGTATATTAGCATTCGATTACGGAAGTTTTACTTTCAGTTTAGAAGAAACACCAGAGGGTTATTATTATCACATCTACTCATCCTGGTGGGCGGACTATGCATTTATTCCAGACCAATCTTCATACACATGCTCTTGCCCTGACTGCAACCATTCTTTTTCCAATCTGACATATCGCAGATTCGCTCCGCAAACCGAATATATATTATTTACTGAAGCGCTTATTCCAGAAGACCAATTGCTGAGAACCCTTCATCAGCACCAAGAAAAATTCAAGGAAATAATGCATGCAGATATGGAGGACAATATTGGGCAAATACGTACAAGAATTATTGCTGTTGAATGTAATGAGTAATAGTAAATTCTGGCGGGTATTCTTATTATTCAGTTCGCTGCTTTCTTTTTCTGCAGATAAAGATTTTCTGCTGGAATGGAAGCCAGTTGGACAGTGTAAATCAATTTTTAAGAATTCAGACAGTGAAGTATTGCAGCTGCATAATATTACGTCATTGATAAAAGATGTAAATATCAATGGCTTTTCTGTTTCTCTCCCAAAATTAAAAAGCAAACAGAAAAAACGTTATATCGGAATAAGATTTAGGATTAGATATTATCCTGTTCAAAAAGATAATTTTTCAAAACATATATCAATTCAAGATATTTACTCGCCATACAGAAATCTTTCTTTTTTTATATCGCCGGATAAAATCACCAGAACCAGTGATTTTTCTCATACATGCAGTATTTTTTCAAAACCGGGGCCTGAAATATATCGCCCGGAATTATACTTTTCAAAAGACTCGATTATGTATTCATTCCGGAAATGTGCAATCGTCTATGACACGCAGAAAAAGATTATACATCTTTATGAAAACGGCAGTGTATTCCAGCAAAAATCTCCAGTCCCAATGAATGATTGTGTTCTGACTTTTTATTGGTATGAGCTGCAGTATAAAAATAAAATCCGTATCATTGAAATATCAACGCCAACCTTCATTAACACAGATTCTCTCGAAATCAGTCTGAGCAATGATGCGGATTTCGTGAAAGGAAAGTATCACAATCCGAAAATTCACAAAAACAATGTAGATGCCGTTTTCCATGAAGGGATGAATCTTCTTTACGGGAATAATCCGGATCCGGAAAAAGGATTTCGCCTGATTGCTTCCGCCGCCCGGAAAAAACATGCTCTTGCTTTGCATGAAATGGGCGTGTGTTATTTTCGCGGTATTGCCGTCGAACCGGATCATGCGCTGACCAAAAAATATCTGACCCAGGCAGCCGAGCTGGGGGTCCTTGAATCGGCGTATCTGCTTGATCTCATCTGCCGCAGCGAAACCCCAAGCGGAACGGCGTTTCAAAAAATCCGAATCAAAGGTGTTCCTTTCAACAATCCATATTTGAACTTTGATTTGCGATCTGATCTGAAAACGCTTCAGAAAATGCTGAAAGTCACGAATAATCATAAAATATTCACAGCGGGATTGACCCACAGTCTGAAAAATACGAATGACCCCCTCATTCGGAGCAAATGCTTAACCGAATTGCAGGCCATTGCAAGCCTCCCGTATCCTCCGGCAATGCTGGCATTATCGCAGCTCCTGCCGGAAAAAGAGATCTTTTATTTGAAAGCCGCAGCGGAACTTGGTTTGTCGACAGCAGTTCTGCAACTGTTGAAGAAGGGTCTTTTCGATGTAAAGAAACTGAATTTGGAAAATATCGTCTTTTTATGGCGGGAAAACCCGGAATTCATTCTGTATTATTCCCGTGATGGCAAACCCGACAGAAAATTGAGCGAAAGCATTCAATTCTTAAATGCAGGACTGAACCGGTATCTCCGCCGTTATGACGGCATTGCGGAGCGTGCGGAAATACAGAAAGCGCTCCGGATTCTGCAGCAGAGCGTGGATCGCGGGGATCCTGCCGCTGTGTTTTTTTATTCCCGTCTGCTGATGGAAGGAGATTTCATATCCCAAAATCTTGTCCTTGGGGATTCTCTTCTGAAGCGACTGGCGGACAAATATCCGTTTACGGAATGCATTCGGCTGATTTATCTTTTGCACCAGAAAAAATTTGTCGATGAAAAATTATTCCGGCAGCTGATCGCACGTTTCCCGGAAGATTATCTGCCCTATGAACTTTATGCGCGACACCTCAAAAATTCCGGAAAATCCTTTGTGAAATATTGCCGCCAGGCAAAGGCTCTGGGCTCCTTGAAAGCGATTCCAATGCTGGCCGAAGCGGAAATAAACAACGGAAATCATGACATCGCCCGGAAATTACATTCTGAATATATCAAACAAGATACCATTTTGCGCAATCGGCTTCAGTATCAGCCGTATTCCGGACCCGGTATCACCGCCTTTACTTACTGGTTTCAGTCCGATGGGAAAACAGCCGGCATAACACAGGCTGATCCTGTTGTTCCGCGCGAAGAAACACTGCAGGATGCATCTGCAAAGAAAACGAAAAAGAGAAAATCCAAATCCGGCTCAAAAATCAAATTCCGGGAATGGTGAAACCGTGTTGAAAAAAGACAGAGTCTCCGTGAAACAAAGTCGCGGTTCCCTTGGAATCGACCGACTTTCATCTGTAGATTTCCGCGCCATTCTGAAACGGATTTTGCTTTACAGAAAAGGGAATACCGGCAAGGTCTAAAAACAGAAAATCTAAAAGAAATCTGTCGGATAATGACTGCTTCCAAATGGTTGATGCTATTAACTCAACTAACCAAAAATCTTGTGGTCAGTATTTTTTCTTTTGTTTCCGCTGTTTCTTACGGCGGGCAAGATTGAGGTCAAGACCAAAGCGCCGCAGAACCGGAATGCGGTGTCCCAGTACCGCGTACCGAAAGGATATGACAAGCATCGGCGGGAGATGTACCGGGTGCTGGTGATTTTCGGCGGCAGGAATACCGATGGTAAAGCCGATGCCTCCGGGCGGATGGGCTGGGGACTGGTGATTGATGAGATTTGAGATTTTTATCGAATTTGAAAAGAAACAGGTTTGCAAAACTTTCATTGCGGATTATATTGATATGCAGGAACTTCCATCATGAGGAGAATGACTTGATTTCAAGCGGAAACATCTCAACGTCCAACAGAAACGATTCCGGGTTGAGCCGGAAGCGCACCGTATCTGCCGCCGAACGCATGGTGAAGGAAGGCGGCAAGAGTTATGAATACGGCTGGCTGGACAAAGTTTTGAGCGTATCGGAAAACGGTCAGAAGGTCGCAAGTTTCAATTACCATAATGACGGGCAGATCGCGCAGGCGATCCGCAACGGAAAATCCGAAGATTTCCTCTGGGACGGTTTGGCGCTGATCCATCGCGGAGGAACCAGTTTCGTCAACGAGCCTTACGTAACCGGCGGCAACCCGATTCTGTCGAGTAAAGACGGCGTAATGTTTAACGATATGCTCGGCTCCACTTTGAATATCGGCGGCAAAACCATCCACATGACCGCCTTCGGTGAAAGTGCTGACACGAATGCCATGTACACCGGCAAACCCTATATCGGCGAACTCGGCTACGCCTTCCTCTTCCGCAATTATCGTGCCGATCAGGGCAAGTGGCAAACTACTGACCCGCTCGGTTATCCCGATGGATGGAATAATCTGGCATATTGTGGGAGTGATCCCATAGTATTTATTGATAAACAAGGAGATTGGGCAATATTAGTTGGAGCAGTAGCGGGAGGAGTAATTGGAGGTATTAGTGCTTATATTACGAGTGGAGGTGATTTTTCTGCTACTGTTGCAGGCACTCTTAGAGGGGTTGTAGGTGGGGCTTTAGCTGGTACGGGTATTCCCAGTGCATCCATGATTGGCGGAGCCGTTGCATCTGGTTTGACAACCGCTTTTGACAGGTATGCAAACGATGGCGAACTTTCCAAACAAGACGTAAATGATATTGCAATTTCTGCAACTATTGGTGCCGTATTGGCAGGGACAGCAGGCGGGGTTGGAAAAAGAATTAGTGATGGTATAGAAACTGTTTATGCTGGTAATATAACGCCACAAGCATTAGCCGCAATGGAAGGACTTAGTGCTGGCGTTACGGCTGAAATGGGTAACGTTCTTAGTGGATTGACCTTAGAATTAAAAAATAAAATTCTAAGTTTTATAGAGAAAAATGGGTATTTGTATGAATAAGAAAGAATTAACAGCATGCATTGTTCTCGTTTTGTTATATGTTTTCGGCATAGTGCTGCTGCCTGCATTGTATTTCATGGCATCGAGGTATACAGCAGAATGCATATATATCTTTATTTTTGCATTTCCTCTGTCATTATTCATAAACTATATTTTTCTCACAGACATTATCATTGCAAAAATAACAGGGAAAGCGAAAAAATGAAACAGTTCTGCCGGCTTTTTTTTAATTGCGCCTTTGTATTTGTTGCAGTATTATACTCTGCATCCTGTACTTCAACATTTTCGCTTCATCCGTTGACACAAGAAAATACCACGATATCATTTCCGATTGAATTATGCGGAAAGTGGGATTTTGTTCATAAAGATGGGACCGTACAGCATATTCTTGTGCAAGTATGCAAAAACAAAGAGCATGAATCAACTTACCATGTAAACATCATCCAAAAAGATGTCTGCATCGCACAGCTGGAAGGCAACTTAGAAAAAATAGCCGGTAAATACTATGTGAGTCTATCTCTGGCAAAACACAGGTGGCAGACATTCAATCTGACAAAAGTGGAATCTTTTTTTGTTCTTCCCGTGTACGTAACATTTCATCTTCTCCCGAATGAAGAAAATGTGAAAGTATATAGCATAACCTTAAAAAAAGATTCACAGCCCGATTGTTTTTTCAAGTATTTTCCCTCGGATGTAAATTATCTATATACCGGAAATACAGAAAACTTTCGTTCCATTATAAAAAATAATAAACAGAATTGTTTATTTACATATGAGGGAGTTATAAAAAAATATAAGGAGATTGTAAAGAGTGAATAAATCCATACATGGGCTCATTGCCGCAATTATATTTGTGGGGCTGGTGATCGCATTGGCGATTTACCAAAAACCAGAGGGACGTTATCAAGGAATTATTACCAGTTCTTCCGGCGGCTTGATTTTAGTTATTGATACTCGCTCAGGAACTCCCGTCGATTTGCGAAAGGTGGAGGTAAGAAGACTGGGTGTCAATGGTAAAATGCTTCCGGTTAAGTCCGATTATGGTGAGCTTGCGACCTTGAAGCCGCCTAAGGGGATGAGCCAGGATAAATACTGGGATCAATTGGAGAAGCAGTTGATGTATCCAGCAAAACTGAATCTGCCGAAAGAACCATGAGGAGAATTCATAGAATATACAGCCAAAACAGACGCGTTGGTTTTCTCAGCAGACGATTCATTTTTTATAATGACTGAATTTCAAAAGGGGAAATAGAATGAAGAAATTTTTAATTGTTCTGAATGGATTTTTGTTCTTTCCAGTCTTTGCCATTGGACTGGTTCCTTTCAAACAGGGAGCGCAATGGGGGTATTCGGATTTTTCCGGTAATCTGGTTTATGACGCCATTTACGAGGAAGCTCATCCATTTTCAGAAGGAATCGCACAAGTGAAAAAAGACGGGCGTTATGGATATATCTCAGCGGCAGGACAGCAATTTTTTTCTCAAGCGATAGAGGATTGCAAAGATTTTTCAGAAAGCTTTGCGGCAGTAAAAATAAAAATCGGACAGAAATGGGGATTCATCGGCAGAGATCTGATGATGAAAATCCGACCGGAATACGACAGCGTTTCAAGTTTTCATGAAGAAGTTGCGGCAGTAAAAATCGGGCAGAAATGGGGCATTATTGACACGACCGGCAAATGTATTGTTGCATGTCAATATGACAATCTCAAAGATTGTCGGGAAAATCTGATGGCTGCCAGTCTGAACGGAAAATGGGGTTTCATTTCCCAGAAAGGAGAAACCGTAATTGATTTCCGTTATAAAGATGCCGCGCCGTTCAGCGAAGGGCTGGCATGTGTTTCAGAAGATGGCAAAAAGTATATTTATATAGATAAAACTGGAGCACAGACCGTGAAGGGTGAATTTGAAAGAGGCGGTGCGTTCCAAAACGGAAGAGCGGTTGTCAAAAAAGACCGCGGATATGGAATTATTTCCAAAGAAGGAGAGTTTCTGCTGCCGCCCTATTATGCTTATCTCTCCGATTTTTCAGATGGATTGGCTGTTTGCAGCATTAACTTGCGCTATGGTTTTATCGATCCGGCAGGAAATATTGTAATCCCTTTGATGTACGCATTCGCCCAATCATTCTGTAATGGAACAGCGAAAGTCTGGAGAAATCTTAAGGTGGAAAAGAATCCGAACGGTTCACGATCCGAATACCCTGTCAATGAATGTTTCATTGATAAGCAGAACAGGCAGTTCTGGAAATCAAGATGAATGTCCTAAAGTTATTCAATTGTTAATTCCGCTTATCTCCGAAAGTGCAGATTAGTATAGATGGTCCATACTTCAAAAAAAACGAAGGAACTGCGGAACAAAATGACATGGCTGACAGTAAAATATTGGCTGAGGAGTAAAACACATGCATGAATTTCGTGGTGGAATCCGAATCGGCAATTCATACTTTGATGCTGTTAATTACTCTTATCCTTTTGCGAGAGTTTGTTTTGCGGAAAATTCTTTGCGTTTTTTCATCGGAATCTTTTCCTTCAGAAAAAATTTTTCCATTCCGTACTGTGATATGACCAGAATTTCAATCAGGAGAAGGATTATCGGGTATGGAATATTGATAGAACATCGCTCAAACAGTTTGCCGAAGTTCATTGTCTTCTGGACAGTGCAAGGTCGGAGTTTTTTAAGAACATGCGAGGAATATTCAATACCAATACTTAAAGCGAATTATTCAAAGAATGTGTCATAAAATATTAAGGGTGAGAGATGTATAACATAAAAATGCGGATCATTTTGTGGCTTTGTTTCTGTACAATGCTCTTGCCGGCAAATGCGGAACAGGTGAATGCGGTTTGGCAGAAACAAGGGGCTGTAAAGGAGATGTATGAAACTCCGTTCGGAATATTGTACAATATTTCGCCGTCATCGGGAGATGGAGTGCTTGTGTCGAATGAATTAGTTCGTCATTCCTACCGGCATAAGAACGGATGTGACTGCGAATCATGTATTTACCGGAAACGGCGCGTGGACGGCGGCGTTCTGGAGATAGTCATTCCCAAAAAGCAAAAGAACATTTTTCAGAAACGCTTTATTGTCATAGATTTCAAAATCCGGGCATGGCCGGCTATGGAAAAATCCCAAACCGTGAATCTGGCATTTTCCTTTCTCGACAGTGCGCATCCGATTTACAATTCCAGCTATCCGGATTTGCATGGCAATTTAGCGTGTCTGAGCCGGAGCCTGTCTGTTGCTTATTTTACCACAGGACAATCGCCTGTCTATTCTGCCAGAATTTCCAAGGGAAGCGGAGTTGTTTTGCGCAGGAATACTCAAGCCGGCGGCATGTTTCCGCTTCCGTCATTTGAACCGTTGTCTGTACGAATTATTTATGATCGCACAGTGAAAGAAATCAGTTTTGAATTCAACGGAGAAAAGAGCCCTCAAGAGCATTTTCAAGTGAAAGCCTCTGAATTGAAAATTCAGCATTTCGGTCTTGCTGTTTTTCAGGACTCGGAAAACAGCGAACAAGGCAATCGACAGAAATTTTTCGAACTGTCGCCGCCGCAAGTGTATGGATTCGATACAGCTGCAGAAATAAAAAATCTGCCGCCACACAGTTTTCATCCTTATCCTTACAATCATTATTTTTCGAAAACAGCTAAAACAAAAAATAGGACGATTCCGCAGGAATCCGCTTTATCCTTCAATAAAATCAGGAATCATGCGAATCCGGATTTGCAGTATGCCTGGGGAATGCGCTATCTTTACGGCGATGAGAAAGTTTTTGATACGGCAAAAGCATTGCAGCTGTTCGAAAGATCTGCCAGAAAACGTCATTTGCCTGCGCTGTATCAATTAGGACTTTGTTATTGGCGCGGGTATGGCGTAATGCCGGATGAAAACAAGGCGATACGATATTTGCGCGAAGCGCGGGACTATGGACTGCCGGAAGCCGGCGCGCTGCTGCTTCTGATGGAAACCGAAAAAAGCGGGCGTCCGTGGTTTTTCTCCGAGAAATATAAAAAACAGCTTGATCAAATCCCGAATAACGGCAGTCATGATGTCGATTTTCTGGGCAGAAGAGGCGGATTCAGTGTGCTGACGCCCAAATGTTTAACCAACCTGATCGTAACCCGGTATGCAGTCAGAAAAGGTGTGACACCCAAAGAGTATTACGTGGATAACAGAGTTCGGAAAGGATGCTCTATCGGCTTGCTTGCCAAAGGGTTAAGTCTGGAAAATACCGAAGGGGCAACGTTTTTTCAGCGAGCAGTTTCTGCCGGCCGCAGCGAGGCTGTTCCCTGCTGGCTGTATGCGAAGATGATGCAGGGAGTATTTCCCACGGACAAAGATTTGACGGTCGAACGGAAAGTTCTGCTGGCGGACCATCCGTTATGGAATCTGGTTTCTGCTTTGTCTGAACTGAAGGCTCCGGTTCAACGCGGACAATATCTGCAGCAGCAGGATGACGGCACTTTCCGTTTTACTTCGCTTCAGAACTGGGAAGCCGCCGGAACTCCGGAAGCTGAATTTTTGTGTGCCATGCGGAAAATGCATCAGCTGGAAAATTTTAACAGCCGCTATCTTTTATACTCGCCGGCATCGCAGACAAAATTGAAAGAGGTTTTTACTCATTTACGAAAAGCAGCTGCCGGAAACCATGCGGCAGCGTTATATTTTCTGGGGCGTTTTTATGCGTTTTATGATTTGCCTGAACCATATTTTTCTCAGGAGCAAAACGATTATTCCCGTATTCATAAAGCGCAGAAGTATCTGTCCGAGGCATTCCGGCAAGGACATCCAGGCGCAGCCGTATTGCTTGCCAGACTGGAAGTATCGGGAAAAAACACCAACTGGAACAAGGTTTTGCAGTATGTCAAGCCGCTGGAAGATTTTCATATCGCCGAATCTTTTTATTATCAGACACTTGCATATTATAAAACAGGACAATTCAAATCCGCAGAAAAATCGGCACAGCAAGGGATTCAGGCTGGAGAATATCGGATCTGGCAGCTGCTTGCACTGTATGACAACCGGAATACCGGAGTCAAAAACCGATCCCGGTATTGGCATTCTTTCATCGGCGCGGACCGAAAAAAACGTGCGGGCGATCTGTTTGACTTTTTCTGGCCGTCACCTTACGAAGAATATTTGAAATGGGAAAATGCCGGAAAGCAGGGAGACTCGTTGAATTTTGCTCCTAAAACAGCCACGATGCAGGAAGATATTTATCCTGTCAAAAAGCAGAAAAACAAAAAAGAAAAAAGACGGACCAGAATAAAATTCAGAGATTGAATGTCTCGGAACTGTCGGTTCGTAGATGGATGATGAAAATGAGAATTTTTTTATCAGACAGTGCGAAAAATAGTTGCAACTGTTTCTTGATGTATTATATTGAAGAGAAACCTTTTATCAGGAAGGGAGGATCACCATGAAAAAATATTTATTGCCGTTGATATTTCTTTTTGCTTTTCAACTGATTTCAGCAGAATTAATACCATTTTCCAAAGGAGATAAATGGGGATTCGGAGATAGATTTCATACCGTTGTATATCCCGCAGATTTTTACTCTGTTTCGCGCTTTACAGAAGGGGTGGCAAAAGTGGAAATACAAAAAGGATGCTATGCGTTTCTGTATCCTGTCGGCACGATGAAAAGCATGCTCTTCATTCATCACGATTCGCGGCTTTATAAAGACGGAATGGTGGCAATTCAGAATCGGAAAAGCAAAAAATGGGGATTTGCTGATATCCGTCTGAAAATTGTTGTTCCTTGTATATATGACCAGGTCGGGGATTTCAGTGATGGAATGGCTTGGGTAAAACAGAATGGGAAAACCGGATATGTCAACAGAGAGGGCGTCCTGATTATTCCTTTGCTTTATTCTGCCGGAAAGGACTTTAAGAATGACTTGTTCCCGGTTGAAAAAGATGGAAAATGGGGGTATATAGATAAAGATGGAAAAGTTAAAATAGCATTTCAATACAAATCCGCAGAGACTTTTTCGGAAAATATGGCTGTTGTTTCGGATGACTTGAAACAATTCTTTTTTATTGATGAAACGGGGAAGCCGCTTTTTAGGAAAAAATTTGATTTTTGCGCATCGTTTTCCGAAGGGATTGCCACGGTCGGCATAAAAGCGGGCTTTTCAAATTTGCTGTACGGGGCAATCAATACAGAAGGAAAACTTGTTATTCCTATGGAATGCGGTTTTATTTATCCTTTTTCAGAAGGAAAAGCGGTCTGCATTCTGAATGGTAAATATGGATACATTGACAAGACCGGGAAAACGGTCATTCCTTTTGAATATTATTTTGCGGAAGCATTTTACCAAGGGTATGCGAGAGTATGGACTTCTGTTCGAAGTATCACGAAAAAACATGGAAGTGAAACACGTACGATGAATGTTCTATCTGCTCCGGTTTATATCAATCACAAAAATGAAAGATATATCTGCAATGAAATAAAAACGCCTTGATTTTGGGAAACTGATAGCCCGCGCATCAATTTTTGCAGACGAGCAATACTGTTTAAAGCCGGCTGAATGTCTTTCCGCTTCTTACTGCTGAAAAATAGAGTCTGTCGGTAAACCGTCTCTGTGAGCGGCGGCGCAGCGAACCAGACAGCCGAGGAAACGGTTCGAAAGAGTATTCATGCGTTCCGGATGAAACTGCACTCCCAGCACCAGACGCGAACCCGGCATTTCAATTGCTTCCACCGAGCCGTCCATCGCTTCGCCGGTAACCGCAAAACCTTCGCCGGGGGATTCCGGATTTACCGCCTGATGATGAAAACTGTTCACCGTAAATTCCGTTTCATCCTTCATGATTCTGCGGAAAAAGCCATCCCGGATGACTCTTGCAGAATGAAATTTCCCGCTGGTGTGAACGTCTTCCGCGTTCGGCAAATCCTGGATCAGTCTGCCGTTTGCCGCAATAGCAAGGAGTTGACAGCCTCCGCAGATTCCCAGCACCGGCAGACTGGTTTTCAGAAGTTCACGGGCAAAATGCAGGTCAAATTCCGGACGCAGACGGCTGCTGTCGGTTGCCGGAAGGCTTGTTTCATGGTACAATTCAGCCGGATAATCCTTGCCGCCGATGAGCAGAACTCCATCCGCGAGATTCAGATAGAACTGCATCAGTTCCGGATCGTCGATGACCGGCATCAGAACCGGCATTCCGCCCGCGTCATGAATTCTCTGGACATACTCGTCCCGGACCATGTGCGCCAGCCGCGTTCCTTCATATTGAGCGAAAAACATATTGACGACGATAACCGGTTTTTTCACGTTCTTCCCCTTTTTTCATTTTTGCAATCTGGATCTGCATTACAATAACATCTGTTTCCTTATATTCAATGAAAGATTCCGGCAAAAAAAATGTATTTTTTTCATAATCCCCCCTTGACATCAATGTAGCACAGCCCTTATACTTGATTTCAGAAAGGGAAAAAATGACAGAAAACAAATACATTGCACTGGCGGCTGTGCTGGAGAATTACATCCGGGATCATAAGATCAGCGGACGTTTGCCCGGCGTGCATCGTCTTGCCGATGAATTGAGGGTCAATCATGTTACCCTCCGCCGCGCCGTGCAATATCTGGTCCGGCAGCAGAAACTGCGCGTTGTTCCGTATGACGGGACGTATGTCATACACCCGGAAACGGCCCGTAAAAAATTTCATGTCATGGGATTCCTCGGCTTTTCCAACAAGGGCGAAACAGTGGAACAGTTGTTTGATGATTTGAATTATTCATTGTCGTCCGCCGGCTATCAGGTCATGAACATCGCCTGCAACCCGCAGCTGTTCGATGCGAATCCGGAGCTGCTCACGAAATTTCCGGTGGACGGATTTGCTCTGTTCGGGGCAGTTACGCGCAAGATCGCCGATGCGCTTCTGGCGGCGGGACTGCCCGCAATCTGCACGGTCAACCGCAATTTTCCGGAGTTCAATCACGTCGGCATGGATCATTTGGATGGCTATACCCGTGCGATCCGGCTGCTCAGGGAAAGTGGCTGCCGCCGGATCGGATATCTCGGATACAAACGCAACCGGGATTTTCTGAATTATCTTCAGGATATTCATCAGGTCTTTGTTACGGAATTGGGCGGGGATTTTGAACCGAAGTTCTTCCAGATCCGCGATCACATTGCGGTTTACAGAGCGGTGGGCGAGAAGTATCACGAGACCATAGTCCGCGAGATTCTGAAACAATGGAATCCCGATTGTCCTGATGCCGTCATCACTCTGCACAGTGCCGCCCCTTTCTTTAAAAGAATGCGTCCCGCAATGAAGGTCGCGGAATTTTCCACGAATTTCTTTCCGGAAACGTTTGCCGACGTCTCCTTCTATGAAGACAATGCCGCCATGCTGGAACTTGCCGCCCGCCGCCTGCTCGAAATTCTGAACGGTGATTCACAGATCAAGGAAATCCGAATCCCGTTTATCATGAAAAACCATACCCTGAAACAATAAAAGAGGAAACAGTATGAAAAAAAACAGATGGCATTTGTACATGTTGCTGACGTCGTTGATTCTGCCGGTTTGCGCGGCGGAGCCGGTATTTCACTTCAAACTGGACAAGACGCTTCATCAGAAAAGTTTAACTGACCGCAGCGGAAAATTTACGCTGGTTTCGCCACAGGAACTGTTCCTGTTTGAACGCGGCGGACTGCGGGTTGCAGAAGGTGCTCAGTTCCACATTCCGGCGGAACAGCTGCCCGCGCTGAACGAGTGTTTTACGCTGAACGCCTGGTATTTCGGCGGAGCGCGCGGTCAGGACAATTCCGTATTTTTCCGGGGAATGCTTCCTGGGACACCGCAAATCCGGTGCGGAGTCCACAATATTTACCCTTCGTTCTATTGCAATACGGCACACGGGGAAGCCAAGATCGCCACGGAAGGATGGGGCACCATGGTTTCGTATCCGGACCGGAAAGCGGTCGTTGATCTGAAAGCCGCCGAAGCCTTGCCCGGACGCTGGAGCATGATCACCTGGGTGTTCGGCCGCGGTAAACTGGAGATTTACGTCAACGCCAAGCTGGCTCTCTCTAAAAATGTTCCGATCAGCACCTTGAAACCAGACAGTGACCCGCTTTATATCGGGGCTGTTCGCGAAAAAGGAATTCTGATCAACAAAGTCAATTCCAACATGATCGTGAATGATTTGTCTCTGTACGGTTCTGCGCTTTCCGGCGAGGAAATCCGGAAGCTTTATGAGCTGGATCGGGCAAAATATGCCGGAGAGCCGGGCATTGATTCCTGGGAAAAACTGCCGGCCCGCACCGAATATATGGAGGCGCTGATTCCCGGTTATGACCCTGAATACAAAAAGCGGCTGCCGCAGACGGACGCCTGGCTCAAAAATCTGCCGGAACCGCAGAAAATCGAAGGAAATCCGGTTTCGACAATTGCATGGGACAAAGGAGCCATGCGGCTTAAAATCGGCGACCGGCTTTACGCGCCCCTGCTTTATCAAACTATGGTAAATGTTTCGTCCGATCCCGAATACTACAAGAAACTTGAAGATTTTCCTGCCGCCGGGTTCAAACTCAACGGCGTCATGCCTGGCTCCTGGCGGGATTTCCCGCACATCTGGAAAGGCACGGGGCAGTATGATTTCACGCTGGTCGACCGGCTGATCCGCAAGATGATCGAACTGAATCCCAACGGCCGCATCCAGGTTGCCCTGCATCCCGAACCCAATCACTGGTTCCAGCAGAAATACAAAGACGAACTGGAACTTTATCTGGTGTCCGGACGCTCCGGCGACCAGCTGAAAATCTACTATACCGCGCCGCTCGGTTCGGACGTCTGGCTGGAACAGTGTTCGGATATGCTGGAAGCCCTGGCGCGGCATGTCGAAAAACAGGATTATGCCGGATATGTCTATGATTATAAATTGTTTATGGCAGGCGGCGGAGAATGGTACTGGCCGGGATGCTTCCTCGGCAGCGCTGTCGGCGGCTATTCCAAGGCGACCCGGAATACTTTCCGCGGCTGGCTGCGTGAAAAATACAAGACCGACGCCGCTTTACAGAAAGCCTGGAATGATCCGTCTGTTACGCTGGATACGGCGAAAGTTCCGGCTCCGGAGTTCCGGCTCGCCAGCGAACATTTCAATTTCCGCGACCCGGTGAAGGCGCGTCCGTGCTATGATTTCCGTGACTACATGGCGGACCGTACCGTGCTTGGCGTGGACCGGATGACTTCTGCGCTGAAACGCGGCTGCGGCAGCCGGAAAACGGTTACGACTTATTACGGTTACGATCTGCATTACACATCGTCGTCCAACGCCACACAGTTCATCAGCGCAGTATTCACCACGGAACGGATTTTCCGCCTGAAAAGCATTGATCACATAGCCACGCCGATCGTCTATTCCCTGCGGAAACTGGGACAGACCGGCGTCAACCTGAATCCGTTCAACGGCAGTGCAAGGCTTCACAACAAACTGGTCTGGCATGAAAACGATTTGCGGACGCATGTTTTTCCCGAACCG
The DNA here is from genome assembly GCA_934661375.1 of uncultured Victivallales bacterium. Classification (GTDB taxonomy): domain Bacteria; phylum Verrucomicrobiota; class Lentisphaeria; order Victivallales; family UBA1829; genus SIG94. Next base: position 124,944 of record CAKUJH010000002.1, on the reverse strand, counting down.
CAGCAGGGAGCTTTGCGCAACTGGCAGGAATCCTGTATGCAGATCCGCCGCGGGTTCTGTCTCGCTTCCACGATGCAGATGGGATGCTGGTTCCTCGCTCTGCCCGGAGTTCATGCGTATACCTATCATGAAACACATATCATTGATGAAATGGCGCGGCTGCAGAAACAGGCGGACGCCCAGCTGAAAGACGACTGCTCCTCCGTGGCGGAAGTCGCGCTGATTTTTGATGAAGGCAGCATGAGACATACCGGTTACAACCGGAACCGGAATTTTCTCCGGGATCACGGACTGATCTTCTATGATGAACTGTACCATGCAGGTGCGCCGTTCGATTCCTATCTGCTGAGCGATATCGACAATCCGGATATGCCGGACTACAAACTGTACCTCTTCGTCAACACCTATGAATTCACTCCGGAAAAGGCGGCGAAGATCCGGCGGAAACTCCGGAAGAACCAGGCCGCGGCATTGTGGAGTTACGCTCCGGGATTCATCGGTCCGGACGGTTTCAGCACGCAGACAATGTTTGACCTGACCGGTATCCGGTTCGGCTGCGACATGCGGCAGATCAATGCAGCATTCACCCCGAATGGACGGAAGCATCCGATTACCCGTTACACCGCCGGAGGCAAAGAATATTCTGTCGGTCCGTTCCTTTACGCGGATGATCCGGAAGCGGAAGTTTTGGGCATGGCGGCGGGAAAAAATGCATTGGCGGTCAAGCAGACTAAAGACGGAGTCAACATTTTCAGTCTCATGCCGCCGGACCGCAAGCTGATGGCGGGGATCTATGAATTTCTGGGGATCCACCGCTATTCAAAGGGCTGGGATGTCGTTTCCTGCAACAGAAGTTACCTGATGCTCCATTCTTCGAGTGCCGGAGACAAGACCATCGAGCTGAAAGAACCGGCGGACGTGACGGAAGTCTTCTCCGGAGAAGTTCTCGGCAGAAATGTGAAGTCATTTACGGACCGGAATGTTCCGTTCGGCACAACCCGTTATTATAAAATCACAGGCAGATAAAAAACAACCTGCCAGGAGGAAAAAGACATGAAAATTTCATTGATTGCATTGTGCGGCATTCTCAGCGTTGCCGCGGGCGCGTTTGAAACGTATGTGGAGGCAGACAGGGACGCTTTGGCGAAATACAAGGCGGGCAAGTACAAAGAAGCGATGGCGAGTTATCAGGAAGCCATGAAACTGACCGCCAGCAAAGATCTGCAGATCGGAGCCAGAAATCAGATTATTTCCTGCTGTTACTATTCGCGGGACTTCGTTCAGATGGAAAAGTATCTGGCGGAACAGCTTGCAGCGGAACCGCTGCCCGCCGGACAGGGGGAGATCTCCGATTTCTGGCGGGGACTTTTCCTGCAGCGCGATCCGGCAAGAACGGATGATGCGGTGAAAGCGTATCTCCGGGTAAAAAACCGGAAAGGATATACCTGGGCTTATTCTTCCGCCCTGTATCAGGCGGGTATACTGCTTGACCGTCAGGGGAAACATGCCGAAGCCATTGACGTTTTCGATGAACTGATCCAGACTCCGGGCATTTCCGCTTCCGCAAAGAACAACGCCCTGATCGGAAAAGCGGATGCGCTGGGCAAATCCGGAAAAACCGGAGACGCGGTGAAAATGTTTGCCGGCATGAAGCTGGAAAATCCGCCGTCCTGGCAGAGTGCCATTTTTGCCTTGCGCTATGCCACAGTGCTCTGCACGGTCCGTGAATATAAGAAGGCCCTGGCGGAATTGGAAAAAACGGAATCTCTTCAGAAGATCCCGCCTCAGATTCAGGCGGAGTGCCGGACTTTGGCGGCGCACATTTATTTCTATTACCTGAAGGATGTCCGCAATGCCAAACGGCTGATCTATAAAGCCAATTCAGTTCCGGGAACGGCTGGCAAGAATCCGGCATTGACTCGGAAAATTGATGAGGCTTATGCCGAAATGAAATAAACAGGAAAACCGTCCGGCAGAAAAATTCGTTTTATCGTTAATTGGGCTGAACCGTCCGGTCCGGTCCGATTGACGATATAAGTTTTAATGAAAACGGAACAGGAAAAGGGATTGCCATGAAAAAGCATCGAACAGGAAAAAACGTTGGCTTTTGTCGTAACATGTTGAATTTCACATTAATAGAACTCCTTGTCGTGATAGCTGTGATCGCCGTTCTGGCGGGGATGCTGCTGCCGGCTTTGAACAAAGCCAGGGAGACCGCCGGAAAAATAAGCTGCATTTCCAATCTGAAACAGGTCATGCTGACCGCAGTAACGTATGCCGACGACAACAAGGGATTTGTTCCGCTGACCGCATATACGCCAGCCGGAGCGAGTGCGGCGACGCTGTGGTGCCATACCTTGTCCGATGCAGGATATCTGAAAGACAAAAAAACACTGTTCTGTCCCGCCATGAGTTCCAAATACATCACCGAGACTGTTGACTTTGCGTACAGCTGCGGTTATACCTGCGGCATGATACGCTTCCCGACATCCGCCGGCTCCGTCAACATTTCCCGGAATCCGGTCCGCATATTTCAGGGCGGAAGTGTCGGTGCAGGAAGTTTTTACTGCAAAAATGCCGCTCCTTCGCGCGCGATCCTGTTCGCAGACTCCATCCGGCTCAGTTCCGGCGTATACAAACCCTGGTATATTTTCAATCCGAACATCAATACTGTCGGAGACACCGGCATGGCGTATGCTCAGCACGGGCTTTCGCAGGTGAATGCGGCTTTTGCGGACGGACATGCCGACGCCCCCGATGCCGGCCAGCTGAACCTTTCCGGCATTTCCTTTTATTCCAGAAACGGCATCGTCATTAAAACCGGTCCGCAGAACTATAACAGAAATGATGATGCATCACTGTGAAACCGGAGATTTGAAATGAGAGCATTAAGCTGGTGGGTCTCCTGGAAAGATCTGGAAATAGGAAACAACGGCGTATTCGACGACATACAGCGCAGGGCGGACTCCTTTGCCGCTGCCAATGCCGACACGGCAATTATTTTCGGCGCGCACTTCCGCTGGGACTATCTGCCTTACTGGGATATTCTGCATTATTACATCAGAGAGGTCGCGCAGGCTCTGGATGAGCGGGGACTGCAACTGTTTGACCATCATTCCTGCACATTGACTCACCGGTACAGCCGCCCGGAAGACCTCCGGCCGCTGATGTTCAGGTACATGCGGCATCTGCCGCTGGTCCCGTCCGGAGAAGCCGTTTCCTCGTGGCAGTACAACGGCGAATTCATCAATTCATGGCGCACGCTTGACGCCCGGACCGGACAGCCCATGCAGGTGAAACAATACTCCGCGGAAGAATACTGCATCAACAATCCGGGATTCCGCGCGGCATACCGCAGATATCTGTCAAGGCTCCTTGCCGAAACCGGCATCCGGGGGCTGATGTGCGATGACATGATCTGGTTCGGAGGTTTTTATCAGTGCGCATGTCCTTGCTGCCGCGCCAGACTTTCTTTCAGGCTACCCGCGGCGGACGACGCCGGATTCTGGCTGAACTGGAGCAATCCGCGCTGGACAGAGTACCTGCGCATGCGCCGGGAATCGGTCGGCGAATTCGTGGAATATGTGAAAGACTCGCTTCCCGAAAAATTCCCGCTGATGTCCTGCTGCACATCCGGCGCATACGGCGGAAACAACTATAACGCCCAGAGCGCGCATGAATTTCTGCGGGGCGACAACCGGCTGAATATGGAAATATGCGGCGATGAGCCGGGGAACGTGTGCGAACATCTGGCTTCCGGCTCGTATCATGCCGGAATTTCCAGAATGTATCAGGTCCCGGTAACGGCGATCGGCTATGGTTTTTTCCCGGATTCCGCGGAACATCTCTGGGCGTTGAATCATATGAACGGTTTTTCCACCTGGTTCTCCACACTGAAAGGCAATCTGGGGCTGACGCATGAGCAGCTGGCACAGCTTCCGGATGACGCCGCGCCGGCAAGTCGCGCTTTCGCTTTCGAAAAGGAGCATCCGGAACTTTTCGCCGGCGAACAGAGATCCGTTTGCGCCGTTTACTTTTCCGAAACCACCAAAACCGATTCCTATTTCGGCGCCTGCGAAACCGGTTCCACTCTGGATTACCGTTCGTTCATGTTCCGCCTGTGCAAAGCTGGGATCCCGGCGGAAACCATTTTCGTTTTCCCGGAAAATGCGGCGGACATTCCGTGTGTGTTCCTGCCGTCCGCTCCGGTCATGACGGCACAGGAACGGGAATCCATGGAAAAGTATCTTTCCGCCGGCGGATATGTTTTCGCATTCGGTCCGGATGATCTGACAACTTTTCCCGCGCATCCGGACAGCCGCCCGGAAGACCTGCACTGGCTGACGCATCAGGATTTCCCTTATAAGGGCAGGGACGAATGGCGGGAAGTCCGCAAAGGTTTCTTCCGCAATCCGTCGCGCACCCCTTCCGGGATCCGGGAAATAATTGCGGCGCACGGACGGAAAATCCCGGGAATCAAAGCCGAAGGTTATGCGGTCGCCCTGCGCGGAAATACTGCGCATCTGCTGGCTTTGGATTACGAAATACGGCTTCATCCGCTGGACAGCCTGCGCAAACAGCGCAGTTCCATCAGTCTGACAGAATCGGCAAAGCCGCGGAATTGCGGCAGCGTCATTTCGACAGAGAAGCCGGTGAAACTCGTCTATTGTCCGCTGGGCGGCGAGGCTGTGATGGCCGGAAATGAAATCCGGCTTTCCGGAAATCCCATGTACGTCATTATTCTGTTCAAGTGATGACTTGGCCGGAGTCTTTTTCCGTCATGAATGTTGCAGTTTTTTTGACAATTCGGGAAAATAAAATTGAAAAAACACTGAAAGATGCTATGGTAAGCATTGCCGGGCATCCGCGTTCAAATCAAGGATTTCAGACGTTCCGATACGGCGCGGGATCCGGCATGGAGGAATTCAAGAGAAGGAGTTGCAGGAATGTATCAGGAAACAATCCCATGGAAGGAAAACCGCGACGAGGCGGAAATGCCCGCTTACTCTTTGCCGGAACTGCTGGTCTGCAGCGACGGCGAAAAAGTCGTGTCCCGTGAACAATGGCAGAACAAACGACGGCCGGAACTGCTGAAAATGTTTCAGGAAATCATGTACGGAGAAATTCCCCCGCCGCCGGACCGGGTCCGCTATACGGTGCTGACCGAAAAAAAGGACGCGCGGAACGGCCTGGCAATCCGCCGGGAGATCCGCATGGATTTCATCATGGACAACGGAATGCGGCGCATGGCAATCATGCTGCTCTACATCCCCGCGGATGCGCAGGGGAAAGTTCCCGTTGCGGTCAGCCTGACTTTCGGCGGCAATGAATCCGCCACGGATGAGGATGATGTCACCATGACCGGACAGATGGGTAAACGCGATTCTTCATTCCTGCGTCCCGGCGGACGCGTCGAGCGCTGGCCCATCGACGACATCATGAAACGCGGTTATGCCCTGGCTATCTGTTCATACCATGATTTTTTCGCAGACACCTATGACGACCGCTGGATGACCAGCGTCTATGAACTGTTCCGGAATCGTGAGGAACTGGACGGACGCCCCCGCAACGCCTCTGCGATCAGTGCCTGGGCATGGGGGTATTCCCGTATGCTGGACTGCCTGTCTGAACAGCCGGAAATCGACGGCGGAAAAGCTCTCTGCGTCGGACACTCCCGGCTGGGAAAAACCGCCCTGTGGGCGGGAGTCAATGACGAACGCTTCAAAGTGATCTGCGTCAATGACTCCGGCTGCGGCGGCGCGGCCCTCAGCCGGCGGCTTTTCGGAGAAACCCTGTTCTCCATGTATCATTTGAGCCGGATTGGTTACTACTGGTTCAATGATGAACTGGATTCGTACATCCGGCATCCGGAAAAACTGCCGTTCGACCAGCATGAGCTGCTGGCGCTTGCGGCTCCCCGTGTGCTTTGTGTCCACAGTGCAACCGAAGACCTCTGGGCGGACCCGAAAGGGGAATATCTTTCACTGGTGAAGGCGGGTCCCGCATTCCGGCTCTACGGCAAGGAGACGCTCGACTCGGAAACCATGCCGCCGCCGGACACGGAGGCCGGTACGGACGTCTGTTATTTCCTGCGCACGGGGGAGCATTCCATCCTTGCGAGCGACTGGACCGCATATCTGAATGCGGCGGACCGGGTTTTCCGGAAATAAATCTCCCGGACATTGAACCGTCTGTCCCGTGAACAGGGCAGACGGTTCGGCTTTTCCGGCTCTGACAGTTCTGTTTTTGATGGACGAAAATACGTCTGATGAAAATCTTGCACCGGAATGAAAATTTTTCGGCAGAAAAAATTTGCTTTTTTTTCAGAAGCATCACTTGATTTTTGACTGTTTTACATTAGATTGCGTTTCTTGCGGGGGATTCCTTTCTGCATCACTTTCAAATTTCATCATAACAAAGGAATTGTACTGTCATGAAAAAATTAACAGGTGTACTATTCGCTCTGCTGGGGACGGGGCTGGCAGCCTCGGTCGCGTTGAATGTCTGCCATTATTACGGAGCAAACAAACCAAAGAAAAATGTCAAGCCGCGAAAGATGTCCGCCCCGGCTGCAAAACCGGATGCCGCAAAGAATGCTGAATCCGATAAAGAACTGATACTGAAGGATGTACGTTCTTCCTGGCACGATTCCAACACGGTCGCTCTGGAATTCAATACGGGTGCCTGGATGGTAATTCCCGCGGACAATGCGCTGACCATCCGTCCGTATGTCCCGTTCCGGCTGTTTAGTGAATCGGGAAAACTGTTCATACATGGGGATTTTCAGCCCGAAACCACTTATTCCTTTCAGCTGAAACGCGGATTGAAATCCACTGCGGGCGAAGAATTGAAATATGATGCGGCGTTCCAGTTTAAGACACCTGCTCTTCAGTCGGAACTGCAATGCAAATCTTCCGGCAGAATTTTCCCGCTGTTCCGGAAAAACCAGACTCTGCCGCTTGAAATTGTCAACCTGGATGAACTGAAAATAACTGTCGTAAAACTGCACGAAAACAAGATCGCGCAATTTTGGCGGCCGTGGGAGGGACTGTCAGGAAACGGGGTGAAAATTTTCTCGAAGACCATACCGCTGAAACAGGTACGCAATCAGAAATTTTCCTTTTCTCTGGATCTGACGGAGCTGATCCCCGGCTGGCAGCCCGGCGTTTACGGCTTGCGTATTCAGGGATCCGACGATGGATGCTCTTTCTACAACACCAAACAGGAGCTGATCATTGCTCTTACCGATATGGCGATACAGACGATCTGCGATGAAGCGCACCAGAAAGTTTTTGCCGCGGTCCGTTCTTTGAAAGACGGCAAGGCTTATCCGGGGGTGGAAGTCATGCTGTTCAGCAGCAAACAGCAGCCGCTGGCGAAAGGGATCACCGATGCGTCGGGACTGGTCCGGCTGGATTACAGCCAGGCCGCGGCAGCCGCCGACCCCGATGACAGGCCGTTTTCCGTTCTGGCGAAGAACGGGACGGAATATTCATTTCTGACCGATCTGCGTTCGGCGCGAAATTCGCTGGCGGAATTCAACTATCCCGGCAATGAGGAGTCGGCCGCGCCGCGCGCCATGCTCTATACGGAACGCGGCGTGTACCGTCCCGGCGAAACGGTGTATCTCACTTCATGGATCCGCAAACCGGATCTGTCGGTTTACGCCGGGGCGCCCTGCTCAATTCTTCTGCAGGATCCGAACGGCAACACCATCTTTTCCCGCACACTCAAAACCGATAAGAACGGTCTGATCCAACTGACTTTCCCGCTGCCGGAAGATGTTCCCGGCGGGTTGTACCGGTTTCTCTGCAAACCGGAAGACGGAAATGATGCTCCCGTCTGGGGCAATGCGTCTTTCCTGGCGGCGGATTTTGTGCCGGACCGCATCAAGGCGACTTTGAAGCAGACTTCGGTTTTTTCCAGCCTTCTCTCGTTTGAACTGGATGCGGAGTATTATTTCGGCGGCATGGTGGAAAATGCGCCGTTCCAGTTCAATGTAACGGCGGCTCCGGCAATGAGTCCGCCGGAATGGAATGACTGGACGATCGGTGATCTGAAAAGTTTTGTCGCCGGACGCGGCATGTCATCCGCCGGAACTCTTCAGAACGGAAAGAAAGTGTTTAAATACAGCGGATTCAAGGAATGCGGCGGCTCGTCCTGCAGTCCGGTCATGCTGAATGCTTCTGCCCAGGTGCGCGAACCGGGCGGACGTGCGGTAACCGCTTCAACGGCGGTATTGTATCATCCGTATAATTGGTATCTGGGGCTCCGTTCCGAATCCGTCGGGAAAAAAGCTGTCCTGAAATGGAAAATGCTGCCGGCGGACGTGAAGGGAACAGTTTCTCCGGAAGAACGCCGGATCCGCTGGACGCTGTGCCGTCTGGAATGGCATTATGTGCTGAAAACGCCGGAATACAGCAATACGCTCCGCCGGGAATGGGAACAGCGTTCCGTGGATATGGGAACGGAAGTCCTGCCGGTGAAGACAACCGAAGGCGTCTGGGAGAAAGAACTTCCTGTAGGGGAGTATGAAATGGTGGCAGTCTGCGGCGACCGTCAGACCCGTCTCCGGTTTTTCCATTGGCAGGGCGAGACGGGCGTCCGGTCCGCCAATCCGGCCGTGCTGGCGTTCCGCACGGACAAAGAGCAGTACCGCGCCGGAGAACAGGCGGTCATCACGGTGAGCAGTCCGGACGCCGGATATGCCCTTGTTGCTCTGGGTGAACGGGAACTGGCTGATTATCAGGTGTTTCCGGTGAAAGCAGGAGCCAATCCGCTCACGGTGGTTCTGCCGAAAAGTACCGGTTCGTCCACCTGCTATGCCGGAGTTACTCTGATTTCCGGAGAACAGCGGCTGTTCGGACTGGTCCGGTTCAAACTGGCACAGCCGGACCGTCAGCTGCAGGTAGCCTTGTCTGCACCGGAAAAAGCACGTCCCCGAAGCAAAGTCTCCGTCAAGGTTTCGCTGTCTGCGCCGGACGGCACGCCGCAAACGGGAATGGTCCAGTTCTTCGCTGTGGATGAAGGCATTCTGGCTTTGACGGGATACCGGACGCCGGATATTTTCCAGTATTTCTTCGGCGATTACAGCTGTCCGTTCTTCTTCACGGATATCTATGAACAGATTTATCCGGATCTGAAAATCGGAAAAGACGGCAATATCGGCGGCGACGGGGTAGGGGCGTCTGCGCGGAAGTCTGCGCGGAAAGTGAAACTGAATAAAGTCAGTTCGCCGGCATCCGCAGTGAAAGTTCTGGCTGCCGTGGAAGTGAACGGTTTGAAGGAACTGCAGCTCGAACTGCCGGATCATCTGGGTGCAATGCGTCTGATGGCGGTGGCTTCCAATCCGACCCGCGCCGGATCCGGGGAACGCCGGCTGATCCTGCGTGACAATCTGGATGTCATGCCCTCTGCTCCGCGGGTCTGCGCACCCGGCGATGAAGCGGAACTCACGTTCACGCTGCTCAATCATGATCTGCCGGATGGCAAAGCGGACTTTGCACTGCATCTGCCGGACGGTAAAGCCTGGAAGAGTTCAGCGGAATTGGCAAAAGGAAAACCGGCGGTTGTCCGGACGTCCGTACAAATGCCGTCCCGAACCGGCGATTGCGTCCTGAACTATGAACTGACCATGAACGGTATCAGCAAAACCGGAAAACTGCATGTGTTGCTGCGTCATCCGAATCCGCAGATTCAACATACGGTCAGCCTTCTGCTCAAGCCGGGGGAACGCTGGGAACTTGCCAAAGAAAAACTGCCGGAATTTGCCGGAAAAGCCAATGCGGTTCTGAACGTTTCCGCTTCCCCTGCCGCGGTTCTGAAAAACAGCGTCGGATGGCTGAACCGGTATCCGTACGGCTGTCTGGAACAGACCACTGCCGCCGCTTTCCCGCTGCTGTCGGCAAAGACACTGGCGGAAAACGGAGTCATCACGCCGGACATGGCAAAAACCGCCACCATGAAATTGACGGCTGTCTGTGCGGAACTGCGATCCATGATGCTGTATAACGGAGCATTCACCATGTGGCGCGGCGGTACAGATGCGTGGGCTGGCGGAGCTGTTTTTGCGGCGCATTTTCTGGCGGAATGTTCCAATCTCGGCATTCCGGTTCGTCTGGACGCCACGGCGAAATATCTGCAATCCCTGGCAGGAAATGCCGCGGCGGAACGCTATGAACGCGCGTATGCCTGTTATGTGCTGGCTCTGCTGGGCCGTTCGTACCATTCCACGGTGATTGCCACGGCACGGAATCTGCTGCGGGTGAAAACGGATGACTTTGCCTCTCTGCTGGCTGCCGCCGCCATGATGCAGTGCGGATATTCCGGGGAAGGGTACCAGCATTTCAAACGGCTGCTTACCGTGGAACCGTGGCTGAACAACAGCAATGCCGTGTACTATTCCGGGGAGGCGTCCCGCGCCGGCATGACGCTGTATCTGCTGATGAAGCACCGGATCGATGCACCGGAAGCGGCGGCGAAACTCTACACCCTGCTGCTGCGTCAGCTGAAACCGGACGGTTCCGGCTGGGGAGTAACTCATGCCAATGCCTGGGCAACACTGGGACTTGCCGGCTGTATGCAGCGTTACCCGGCAGGAAATGCTGTCGCGGTATGGACACAAGGAGCTGAAAAGGTCACACTTGAATTTTCCGGAGCAAAAGCCATTCCGGTAAAACCGGATACGGCGGCAGTGCTGGAAAACACCGGCAATACTGCGGTTTGTCTGCAATATGCGGTTTCGGGCATTCCGCTGAAAGCCGAACCCGTGCGCGGCGCCATGTCGCTGAAACGGACTTACCGCAACGCCAAAGGAAAAGCGGTTGTCTCCGCCCGCCAGGGAGAACTGCTGACGGTTGAACTGGAACTGAACAGCACGGGCGATCTGAAAGACGTCGTGCTGACGGATATGCTGCCCGGCGGTCTGGAAATTGAGGATGAGCGTTTCGCCACCCGTATGAAAGTTTCCGGCAAGGAAGCCGATACCGGGTCTCTGCTGGTGAAGCAGACGGAAAAACGTCCCGGTACTTTCATGGTGAGCGGCGACCTGAAAGCCGGTAAAGCCCGAATCCGTTATCAGGCACGGGCGGTTTCGCGCGGTAAATATGCCGCAGGAGCAACTGCCGCCGAAGGTATGTATGCTCCGGAATACCGGGCATTTGAACCGGGGCAGGGAATTTTTGAAGTGAAATGACCCTCCGCCGTTTCGGATTCCTTCTGCTGTATGTCTGCTGCGGTCTGACCGCGGCGGGCGTACTGGCGTTTTCCGCGGTTTACTGGCTGCTGCCCCGGCTGGAACCGGATCCGATGCCGCTGCTGGAAGCACAGACTCCTGCCCGGATCTGGACGGATGAAAACGGCAGCTGGCTTTTTGTCCGACGCACGTATGACGCGCAATGGCGTTTTGCAGTCGGGCTGGATCAGATTTCCCCGGCGGTGATTCAAACGATTCTTGCCGTGGAGGACCGGAATTTTTACCGTCATGCCGGTGTTGACTGGCAGGCGGTACTGCGGGCAGCGGGACAGAATCTGTTTTCCCGCCGGATTGTTTCCGGCGCTTCCACCATCTCCATGCAGCTGGCAGGAATGACCGAACCGGGAATGCGCCGTTCCTGGCTGCGGAAATTCCGTCAGCTGATCAAGGCACGGCGGCTGGAACAGCTTTATTCCAAAGACCGGATTCTCTGCGAATACCTGAACCGGCTGCCGTTCGGCGGGAAATATTACGGAATCGAATGTGCCGCGCGGTATTATTTCGGACGTCCGGCGGCGCATCTCAACCGGGCGGAGGCCGCTCTGCTCTGTGGTTTGCCGCAGAGACCGAACGCATACCGTCCCGACCGTTTTCTGCTGAATGCATTGGAACGCCGCGACCGGGTTTTGCGTCAGATGGCGCATTTGGGCATTCTCACGAAGCGGGAAGCGGAACGGATCCGGAAACAGGAACCACTGCGTTTCCGTGATTTTCATGCGCCGGCGGATTTTCAGCGGCTGAGCCGTTCTCCGGATTCCATGTATTTCACCATGGCGGCAGGAGAAGCCGGTTCAGACCGGTTCACGGTCAAATGCGCATATCAGCCGGAAACCGCACGGATGATGCGCCATATTCTGAAGGAACAGCTGGCGTCCCTGCCGGGCGTCCGGGACGGCGCGGGGATGCTGATTGAAAATGCCACCGGACGCGTAGTTGTCCTGATCGGTACTCTGACTTCCGGAAATGTTCCCGGCAGCCAGGTCAATGCCGCCGCCGCGATCCGTTCCGCCGGTTCTGCCCTGAAACCTTTCCTGTATGCGGAAGCGGCAGCCGGCGGACTGCTGACACTTGACACTGTGCTGACGGATCTTCCGGTGAACTATGGCGCATATGCACCGGGCAATTCGGACGGCAAGTTCCGCGGAGAAGTCCGGGCGTGGGATGCCTTGTCGAGCTCACTCAACACTCCGGCGGTGCGTCTGCTTGCCGAACTGGGAACCGACCGGGTTGCAGAACTGTTCCGGAAACTGCATCTGGACCGGAAGGTGCGGACTGCGGACCGGGACGGTCTTTCCATGGCTCTGGGAAGCGGCGGGTATACTCTGTTTGATCTGACATCGGCATACACAGTTTTCCCCCGCGACGGCAAGTGGCGCGCGGCAACATTTCTGACGGAGGCGAATCCGGATCCGGATCAGCAGATTTTTCCGGAAGGAACCGGTGCGCTGACTGCCCGGATGCTCCGAAGCCGCCAGCTGCCGGACAGTCTTGCCGACATTGCCTGGAAAACCGGAACATCCAACGGAAACCGCGACGCCTGGTGTTTTGCCTTCACCCCGGACTGGACCCTGGGAGTCTGGTTCGGCAATAAAAGCGGTGCGGCGTCTTCCTCGCTTGCCGGATACACTGCCGCCGCGCCTGCCGCCGGAAAAATCGCCGCAGCACTGATACGGAACCGGCGCAGCCATTCCTGGCAGGATTTCCCCGATTCATTTCAAACCGGAAGTCTTTGCGCCGCAAGCGGTCTGCTGGCTTCACCGGACTGCGGGGAACAGTTTGCCGGTACGGTGCTGAAAAATGTGCCGCTGCGGGTTTGTTCCAGATGCTCCGCACAGATAAAAAAACGCCGGCTCCGGATTGTTTCACCTTTGCCGGGAACTTATGCTGCCGGTCCGGACGGACGGCTGATTCTGACGCTTCATGCGGGAAACGGGAAGAAGACACCGCACTGGCTGCTCAACGGACGGTATATCGGAAGTTTTCAGCAGAAACAACTGTCGTTTCTGCCGGGAAAACACACGCTCCGGATCATGTCCGGCGATCCTGCCGAAACCGGATGCACCGTAACGTTCCGGGTGGCAGTCCGTTAATTTGACTGCGCCGGGGCAGGGACTTTGAGGATCTGCGGTTCCGGCAGCTGCGGCGGAAGCAGCTGTTCCAGTTTGCTGCTGTCAAAAGGACGCAGGACCTGCGGGGCGGTCTGCTGCTGCCGGGAATTGCGGATGCCGACAGCCACGAAGCAGGTAATGGTCAGCGAAATCAGCAGAGCCAGAATAATGCCGCCGTAAATCAGAATCATCCGAATCCGTTTGACTTCCTCTTCGCTGACCTGAACATCTTTGCCGATGTCTTCCAGCACTTTTTCCGGAACATCCTTGGGCGGTTCCAGTTCCTGAAGCTGATCTTTGATCAGAGCGATGGAATTAGTGTCCAGATTGTACAACTGGATCAGTGCCCGGACATAGGCGCGCAGGAAAACCAGATTGGGGAGTTTTTCCGTTTCATCCTGCTCCAGAGCCTGGATATAATCCGTCCGTATGTGGGTCGCGGCAACGGCCTGTTCCAGCGACATGGCGGCGGCATTGCGGGCTTCCGTCAGAAGAGTTCCGAGGGATGCGCCGGAGCCGGAACGCAGGGTAATGCGCGGTGCCGGTGCTTTGCGGGGAACAGGTTCCGGTTCCGCCGGATCGGCAGGTTCTTCCTTCCGCAGCAGGGAAGGGGCAAGCGGTTCAGGGACAATGGTCTGCGCAACTGTCTGTATGGCTGGCGGTTCTGCCTGTGTCGGTTCCGCTGCCGCAGAGTGCGGGGTAACCGGCTGTATTTCAGAACCCGTCAAAGTGAAAAGATCATTTTCAACCGTCTGTTCCGGTGTTTCTGCCGGTGGATTTACATTATTCTGTTCCATATTGAAGAATCCTGTTTTAAGAGTTTCTGTTTTTATTGTTTGTCGGGACGGTTCAGTTCATCGAAGATAAGAATATTGCGTTTCTGTCCGCCCGCCAGCGGAGCGGAAACAATGCCGCGCTGTTCCAGCCGGTCAATGATTTCAGCCGCTTTGTTGTAACCGATATTCATGCGCCGCTGCAGGTACGAAGTGCTGGCTTTGTTTTCACGCAGAATGATTTCCAGGGCTTTCCGGATATTGGGATCGTCGCCGGGCTGGGAATATTTGGCGGCCGTGGCGCGGATATAATCGGAATCGTCGTCAAACTGTTCATCCGGGAAAGAGTTCTGTCCATCATCTTTTTCCTCTTCCTCTTCATTTTTGTCCAGAATGACCGTGGCGTCGAAATGCTGTTCCACCTGACTGGAAACGAAGTCCGCGATTTTCTGAATTTCCGGATCGGAAACCATGGAACCCTGAATACGCTCCGTTTCCCCGGCAGGACCTTTGAACAGCATATCGCCTTTGCCGAGCAGTTTTTCCGCGCCCTGGGCATCCAAAATCACGCGGCTGTCCATACCGGTCGACACCTTGAACGCAATTTTAGTCGGAAGGTTTGCCTTGATGACACCGGTAATGATGTCTTTTCGCGGCGTCTGCGTGGCGATGACCAGGTGAATGCCGGCGGCACGTCCTTTCTGGGCAATACGGCAGATCGAAGTTTCCACATCTTTTTTGGCTTCCGTCATCATGATGTCCGCCAGCTCATCGACAATGATGATGAGCAGCGGCAGTTTTTCCGGAATGGGTTCGTCGTTTTCATCGAACATGGGTTCGGGATCCGGCGGACGGCTGTTGAAGGCGGCAAGGTTTTTCGCCTTGACGCGTGCCATGACCTGATAACGGTGTTCCATTTCGTTGACGCCCCAGCGCAGGGCAAACGGAACTTTCTGCGGATCATTCACCACCGGGGTGATCAGGTGCGGCAGCGGACGGTATATTTCCAGTTCAACATATTTCGGGTCAACAAGAATCAGTTTGAGTTCAAACGGCGAAAAGCGGTACAGCAGACTCATGATCAAGGTGTTCATGCATACGCTCTTGCCGCTGCCGGTGGAACCTGCGATCAGCAGGTGAGGGGCTTTCGCCAGGTCGGTGATGACCACTTTCCCCGCGACGTCCTTGCCCAGAACGATTGGGATGCTGGCTTTGGAGGAACGCCAGGAATCGGATTCCATCAGTTCCCGCAGGTACACCATGTTGGAAATTTTGTTCGGCAGCTCAATGCCGACTGTATCACTGCCGGGAACCGGCGCCAGAATACGGATGCTTTCCGCCCGCATATCCTTGGCGATGTTGTTCTGGATCTGCGTTACTTTTTCCACACGGACGCCCGGCTGAAGCGAAATTTCGAAACGGGTGATGCGGGGTCCGACCACGGTGTTGCAAACTTCCCCGTTGATGTCAAAACTGTCCAGCGTCGCCTGAAGAGTCTGCTTTGCCATGTCCAGATGGTCAACATCTTCTCCGCGGATTTCTTTCGGGCGGTCCAGCAGAGAGATCGGAGGCAGTTCATAGGGACGGTTGCTGTCCGGAATCACCGTCTGCCGCCGGCTGCGCACGGGAACACCGGCAGGAGCCGGCGCGGCATAGGGATCGTCATCCGGACTGGCGGGCGGAACGGGATGTACCGCAGAAAACGTTTCCACAGGAACATCATCCGGAAGAACTTCCGGTTCAACGGGTTCGGCGGCAGGAACATTGCTCTGCGGCGGAGCGGCAGGAGTCTGTACCTCATGGTCAGCCGTCTGTTCCGGCTGCGGTTCCGGTTCTTTTTTGCGGAAAAAAAACGATGAGAGAATGGATTTTCCCTTGGACTCCGGTTCTGCCGGGGAATCTGCTGCGGATTCCGGCTTTTCCGGTACAGCCGGTTTCGGTTCCGCCGCCGGGGAGACCGGCATTTCCCGGACCGGTTCGGGTTCCGGCTCTGTTTCCTGAGAGATCCGTTCTTTGCGTTTTGCGGGCTTGGGGGAGGATGCGCCGAAGAAGAACACTTTCCAGTCCGCCATGAAAATAAAGAAAAGTCCGGACAGAATGAACACCACCGCGCAGATGCAGGTCCCGATGGTTCCGATGCAGCGGCGGATCAGTCCTGCTGCGTAGATATCGGTTTCCGGAGCCGCCAGCAGTGCGCCGAGTGCGCCGCCGGAAAGTGCAAGGTCCGGCTGTCCGGCATGACCGATTCCCAGCCGGGCAGTCATATTGACCAGTTCACGCGGGAACAGGGCAAAAAGAATTGCCGTGCCGATGATGATGGTTCCGAGACAGAGAAAATATCCTTTCCGGTTGGTGGGTCTGGGAATGAAACTGCGGATCGTGCAGAGCAGGAGCAGGGCAACGATGGGGTAAGTGGCGATTCCGAAAATATAGAAGAAGGTGCGCGATACGTATGCACCCAGCGGACCGATCCAGTTCTGCAGGGATTCCGCGGCGCCGTTGTACCGGGCAGCACCGCCGTCCAGAACCGCGAGATCCGCGCTGCTGTAAGAGAATATGGACAGCAGGAAAAGCAGGACAGCCAGTCCCGCCAGAATATTTCTGAATTTGAAAGTCTGTATCTTTTCGTCGGTTTCAATCATTTTTTCTGTAAGCTCCGTCAAGTGTTTCCGCAGATTCAGTAATAATAGCACATTTCCTGCGTTTTGAAAGTCTGAACCGGATAAAAGTTCAGAAAATTTTTGCCGTTTTCCTGCAAAAATCGACTGCAAACGAACACCAGAGTATGAAAATTTGACAAACATGGCAAACGTGCTATATTAACAGGTAAATAATCAATCATAATGGAAAGGCGTTTTTTTTGAGAGGGGAGAATATATTACTGCAATTTGGAATTCTTGGAATTCTGATATTGTTCAATGCTTTTTTTGCGGCTTCAGAAGTTGCAATCATTTCTTTGAGTCAGGCATCTACTCAAATGCTGACAAAACGCAAGACCCGTCGTGCGGCAGCCCTGAAAGCTCTGCTTGACGATTCCGGTCGTTTCCTGGCAACGGTGCAGATCGGCGTTACATTTGCGGGTTTTCTTGCCAGCGCATTTGCTGCGGAAGCGTTTTCCGACAGAATTACAACCTGGCTGGAATCCCTTGGTCTGACAGTTTTGAGCCATGAGCGCATGGACACGGTTGTGGTCATTGTGATAACGGTACTTCTTTCTTATGTTTCCCTTGTTTTCGGGGAACTTGTTCCCAAAAAACTGGGGATCGTTTATGCTGAAGTTTTTTCTTACAATGCGGCATTGCCGATCAACGGATTGGCGCGTCTTTCTGCTCCTTTTGTCAAACTGCTGGATTCTTCCGTCAATCTTGTGCTGAGGCTTACCGGCTGCCGCAACACACGGGAACCGGCTGTCACGGAAGATGAAATCCGGGCAATGGTTTCCCTTGGAACGGAAACCGGAGCCGTGAAACGGGCGGAAAAAGAAGTCATTGAAAATGTGTTTGCCTTCACGGATAAACCGGTGTCTGCTATTATGACGCACAGGATTTCAATCGAGGGAATCAATATAGCAGATTCGCCAGAGAGCATACATCAGCAGCTTCTGAATTGCGGACGGTCCCGACTGGTGATTTACAGGCGGAGTCTGGACGATATATCCGGATATATTCTTTTACGGGAATATTTTTCGCATTACTGCCGGACGGGTAAATATCCACCATTGCAGTCCGTTATTCGTCCTGTTCTGCTGGTGCCGGGCAACGCCCATGCCGAGACGGTGTTCAGCACTATGCGTCTGAAACAGCGTGCGCTGGCTGTGGTTCTGGATGAATTCGGCGGAACAAACGGGATTGTTACTTTCTCTGATTTTATTGAAGATCTGCTGGGCGCGGTTCACGAAGAGCTGGATGTTCCGCAGAAATCACTCATGGTTGAATCATGCGGAAAAAACTGCTGGCGGGTTGATCCGATGATTCAGCTGAACGAGTTGAAACAGGAAACGTCCCTGGAGCCGTTTCCCGATCATTATGGAACGCTTGGCGGAGCTCTTTTCAACAAATTGAAACGGATTCCCGGACAAGGTGAAGTTTTGGAGCTGCCGGACTGCGGATTGATGCTGAAGTTTGAAAAAGTTGACGGGCGGCGCATTCAGAAAGTCTGTATCTGCCGCAAATAAATAGTGGGAGAAAAAAGGAAAATCATTTGCTCCGTGCGGAAAACGTGTTATATTACTGTTCATAGGTCAACCATAACGAAGGAGCATTTGGTTATCATGAACTGGAGCGAAATATTGAAATCCCATCATCAGGAACGTCTGGCTGAAGCGTATGACAAACTGTCCGGCGAATCACGCGCAAAACTGGAAAAACAGCTGGCAGACATTGACTTCGATGAACTGGATCGTCTGATCAAGGAATATGTTCTCCGCAAACCTGAAACCAAAATTCCCGCAGACCTGGCTCCTGCGCCGTTTTTCCGCATGAAACCGGAAAATGCTTCCCAGGCGGAATATTATGCGAAGGCGGAAGCCAAAGGCCGCGAACTGCTGGCTTCGGGAAAAGTCGCCATGCTGGTGGTTGCCGGCGGACAGGGAACCCGGCTCGGTTTTGACGGTCCGAAAGGCACTTATCCGATCTGTCCGGTTACGGGCAAAACCCTGTTCCAGTATTTCGGCGAGGAAATCGACAGAGTGGCGGAAAAATACGGTCATCCGATTCCGTGGTATGTCATGACCAGCGAACTGAATGACGGTTCGACCCGGAAATTCTTCGCAGATCACAATTATTTCGGTCTCAAACCGGAATCCGTCCGTTTCTTCACCCAGGGAACGATGCCGGCAGTCGCGTATGACGGACAGCTTCTGCTGGGCGCGAAAGATTCTCTGGCACTGTCCCCTAACGGACATGGCGGCACCTTGCTTGCGCTCAAGAAATCCGGCGCACTGGATGAAATGAAGCGCGAAGGCGTGGAATACATTTCCTATTTCCAGGTGGATAACCCGCTGGTTCCGCTGGCGGATGTGCTGTTCCTCGGACTGCATTGTCTGGAAGGTTCCCGCATGAGCGCACGGATGCTGCCGAAAACCAATCCGTATGAAAAACTCGGCAATTTCTGCGTGTCCGGCGGACGTCTTCATATCATTGAATACAGCGACATGCCGAACGAACTGGCGGAACGCAAGAACGCCGACGGCACGCTGGCGTTTCTGGCAGGCAGCCCGGCAATCCATGTCATCAGCCGCGATTTCGTGGAGGAACTGACTGCGGACGGACGGCTTAATCTGCCGTGGCACCGCGCGGACAAGAAAGTGCCGTATCTGAATGAACAGGGCGAAACGGTCAAGCCGGCGGAACCGAATGCGGTCAAACTGGAATCGTTCATTTTCGATGCGCTGCCGCTGGCGGACAAGACCATGATTCTGGAAGGCTGCCGCGCGGAACATTTTGCCCCGACCAAAAACCAGACAGGCGTTGATTCGGCGGAATCCTGCCGGGAAATGATGTGTGTCCGGGATGCACGGCGTCTGGAACTTGCCGGAATTGCTGTTCCGCGCAAAGCCGACGGCACGCCGGATTGTCTGGTCGAGATTTCTCCGCGTCTGGTCTGCGATGATCAGGATGCCGCGGAACGCCTGAAATCCCGCAAAGCTCCGGAAGCCGGCGCCAAGGTGTATTATGAATAAGATTGTAAGAGTCGCGATAGACGACATTCTGTTTGATCCGGAAGAAATCAGCGAGATGCTGACCGAGTGTCTGCACCGCCACCGTAAAATGCGGCTGGCGGGGGCTTGCGGTCTGCGGGATGTGCTGATCGTCTCTTTCGAGGAAACGTCTGTCCGTCAGGATTCCAGACTGGTGCTTGCGCCGTTCCGCGGTCCCGGACCGGATGAAATTTCTTCGGAAATCACGCAGCGGTACGAACGCGGATTTTCTCTGCGTTCCTCTTTCCGCGCGGGGGACCGGGTCTGGGCGCTTTTTGAAGTGCCGGCGGAGCCGGAGGACTGATCGTTGTCCGCGTGGTTCGGCAAAGCCAGGGCGAAGCATCTCCAGCTGGGCAGAACGGGCGAAAAGATTGCCGCCCGTATGTTCCGGAATGCCGGATGCGACATTCTGATGCGCGACTGCCGGACTTCGCGGGGCGAAATTGATCTGATTGTCCGGGATGGACTGAGCCTGATTTTTGCCGAAGTGAAAACACGGCGGGCGGTCTCCCCGGAAAAATTGTCCCGGATTCATAATCTGATACGTCCGGAACAGAAACGCCGCATCTACCGTGCGGCGTTTACTTATCTGCAGGAAATCGGGAACCCGGCAGTTCCGTTCCGCTTTGATTACATTGAAATTCTTTTTGTGAAAAAGAAACTGTACGCCATCCGGCATTGGCCCGGTTATTTCGGCAGCCGCACATCCGCCGGAACGCAGCCGTCCTCCGGCAGAATCAATCTTTTCCGTTGAAAAAATGCCCCGGATATTGAAAAAAACACTTTCCGGTGTATATTTATTGCTTCATTTTTTTCCATAACACAGGAGAGAAGCTGAAGTGACGGAAAATATTCTGTATCATGCCGCTATGGCGGCGATGGCGTCGGGAAGCATATTTGCTTTGGTCTTTTCGAGGAAACCGCGGATTGCGGGAAGGGGAGCCTGTCTGCTTCTGCTGATCGGCGCGGTGCTGGCGGCAGTGCCGGTCTGTGCCGGATTCGGCAGCTCCATGGATTTCTTCTTCCAGCTGCCGATTCTGATCCTGAGTGCCGCCGGGGGAATCCATTCGCTGGGGTATTTGCGCGGACACGGCGAAGAACGCGCGGGACTGTACTGGTTTTTCTTCAACCTGACTGCGGCGGCAATGCTGGGCGTAACTTTCTGTTATGAGAAACTGGCGTTTCTGGTGATGTGGGAATTCATGGGGCTGGCAAGTTTTTTCCTTACGGTATTTGATTACCGTTCGGTGAAATCGGTGCGGGCTGGCTGGATTTACCTGCTGGCATGTCAGGGCGGAGCCATGTTCCTGATGCTGCTGATGGTGTTCGGCAATCTGGGGGCTTTGACGGCGTTTGTGCTGGCTGTACTGGGATTCGGTCTGAAAATCGGCTTTCCGCTGCTGCATATCTGGCTGCCGGAAGCACATCCGGCGGCGCCGTCTCCGGTGTCGGCTCTGATGTCCGGCGCCATGATTCAGCTGGGTTTTCTGGGGCTCCTCCGTTGGGGAATCGGAACCGACGCCGCGCTGTTCCCTGTATACGGATATACATTGCTGGCACTGGGAATGACCGGGGCGCTGGGCGGAATTCTGTTTGCTTTGCCGCAGAACAATCTGAAACGTCTGCTGGCATATTCCAGCATTGAGAATATGGGCATCATTGCCATCGGTTTCGGATTCGGTTTTCTGGGAGCGGGATACGGCCTTGCCGGAAACAGTGCCGCTTCTATTCTGCTGGCGTTTCTCGGTTTCGGCGGAGCCGGTTTTCACATGCTCAATCACGCCTTGCTGAAAGGCGGTCTGTTCCTGGGTGCGGGTTCGGTACAGCAGGCAGCTGGAACGCTGGATATGAACCGCATGGGCGGGCTGCTCCGGAAAATGCCGTGGACAGGTTCCCTGTTTCTGCTGAATTCGATTGGTTTGAGCGGACTGCCGCCGTTCAACGCGTTTCTGAGTGAGTTTCTGCTGTATTTCTGCGGTCTGGCTGCCGTTTTCATGGCGTCGGGCAATCCGGTTTTCCGGGCGGTTTCGGTTGCCGCCGTGATTGTCATGGCGCTGACCGGCGGGCTGGCTTCGGCGGCTTTTGCCAAAGCATCGGGAGGAACATTTCTCGGCTTGCCCCGGACTCCGGAAGCGGAAAACGCCACGGAGCGTCCGTGGTGCATGATTCTGCCGATTGGACTGCTGTTTGCCGGCAGTCTTGCGGCGGTGATGCTGGCGCCGTGGCTGCTTTCCTTCTCCATGTCCTTCCTGAATCGGATCTGTTTTCCCGACTGTGCGGAAACCGTGCAGCTGCTGGCTCCGTTTGATTCTCTGCTGAAACAGGTTGTACTGCTTTCGGGTTCGGTGCTGATGCTGTTTTCCCTTCTTATGCTGATCCGCTTCCGTCTGCTGCCGCGCGGACGCGAGAACCGCCGTACCGGAACCTGGGACTGCGGTTATGCCGCACCGGATTCCCGCATGGAATATACCGCGGATGCGTTTTCCCAGCCGCTGATGAATTTCTTCCGTTTTCTGCTGCGGACCGACCGGAAAATCCAGCGTCCGGAAGGGGAGTTTCCCGGCAAATCCTCGTATGAAGATGCCACGCCGGATCCGGGTCTTGCCGGTTTCTGGGAAGGTCTCTTCAACCGGATAGGACGTCTGGCGGAACGGGTGCATTTTCTGCAGTCCGGTTATCTGCATCTGTATATATTGATTGCGACTGCAACACTGATTGCAATGCTGGTCTGGGGATTGATTCTCCCGTGGAGCGGCACACTGCTGATGGGAAGGTGATGGAAGAATGGATATGACTGTATTGAAATGGGGAGTCTGCTGGCTGGCGTCGCTGGTGCTGGCTCCGCTGCTGCCGGGAATCATCAACAAAACCAAGGCATTTTTTGCCGGACGGCATGGGGCATCGGTTTTTCAGCTGTATTTCGATTTGTGGAAACTGCTGAAAAAAGGCGGAGTATTCAGCAATGTGTCGGGCGGTGTGCTGGCGTTGGCACCGTGCGCTTCACTGGCGCTGCTGCTGGCGGCATCGCTGCTGCTGCCCTACGGACGTTTCTTTTCGCCGCTGATGTTTCCGGGCGATGTGATTGTTTTCTTTTATCTGCTGGGGACAGCGCGCATGATGACCGTTCTGGCGGCACTGGACACCGGTTCCAGTTTTGAGGGCATGGGCGCCAGCCGGGAAGTTCAGTTTTCCGCCCTGGCGGAAGCCGCACTGTTCGGCGTCATCTGCTTTCTGTTTCTGGCAATGAATGCCGGGGAAGGGCTGCGCTTCTTCAACTTTGCCGCATCTGGTTCACATATCGTATCCCGTCTGTTGACCGCGGCGGCATTTTTTGTGGTCCTGCTGGCGGAGAACAGCCGGGTGCCGGTGGATGACCCGGAAACGCATCTGGAACTGACCATGATTCATGAAGCCATGATTCTGGATTATGCCGGACCGGATCTGGCGCTGATTCTGTATGGAGCGGCGCTGAAACTCTGGATGTTTGCCTCGTTTCTGGTGATGATCCTGATTCCGGTTTCTCTGCGGATTCCCTGCGGCGGGACGGAATGGAATCTGACGCCGCTGGTATTTTTCATGGGAGTGCTGCTGACCGGTGTTCTGCTGGGTGCGCTGGAATCCAGCATGGCGCGTTACCGTTTTCTGAAAGTTCCGCAGTTGCTGATGGGCGGGCTGGGAATGGCTCTGCTGGGCGTGTTTTTCTGGATTTTCTTTGAGTGAGGAGGTTGGTTGAATCATGAATACGTGGATTGAAGCTCTTCTTGCGGTTTTTCTGCTGACGGGGCTGATGCTGGCGGCGTCGAGCCGTCTGCTGCATTGCATCCGGCTGATGGCAGTGCAGGGGATTCTGCTGGGCATACTGCCGCTGCTGACGGCATATCCGGATGCCATGAGCTGGAAGACACTGGCGGTAATGCTGGTGAATATCGGCATCAAAGGCGCCGCACTGCCGTATCTGCTGACTGTTGCCATGCGGAAAGCGAATGTGCGGCGGGAACTGGAACCGCTGATCGGCTATTCTTCTTCTCTGCTGATCGTGCTGGCTCTGCTGGGGCTGTCGTTCTGGGTCGGCACGAAACTGCCGCTGCAGGGGGAAGGGGTGCAGCTGGTCATGCCGATTGCTTTCTCAACGATGCTGACCGGACTGTTCATTGTCATGGCACGGCGCAAGGCAATCACACAGACCATCGGGTTCCTTACTTTTGAAAACGGCATTTCCCTGTTCGGGGCAGGGCTGATGCTGGAATTCGGTCTGGTGGTGGAACTGGGAATTCTGCTGGACGTTTTTGCCCTGGTCTTCATCATGGGCATTGCGGTTCTGCGGATCAATCATGAGTTTGAACATATTGATGCCGACCGTCTGAATCATCTGAGCGACGGGGTGGAAATTCCTGCAGAACCTGCGGAAAAAGGAGTCTGAACATGCTGGAACTGATTCTGATCGGATTGCCGGTTCTGTTTGCCGGCGTGATTTATTTTCTGGGAAACCGTCCGAAACCGGTGCGGCTTCTGCTTCTGACTCTGGGGGTGCTGCATTTTCTGTTGTTCATCCTGCTGGCGGCGGGGTATTCCGCCCCCGTTTTTCCGGAGTGGATTCAGGCGGATTCCCTGTCAACGGTTTTTGCGGGAGTAACGTCTTTCCTGTTTCTCTGTGTTTCCGTTCATGCGGTTTTCTGGCTGCCGGAAACGCGGATTTATGAGAAGCATGAAGGACGCGCCATGCGTGAAAATCTGTTCTGCTCCCTGCTGTGTCTGTTTCTGTCCACCATGACACTGGTGGTATTCTCCCGGAATTTCGGCTTGCTCTGGGTTGCCGTGGAGGCGACTACCCTGGCGAGTGCGCCGCTGATTATGTTTCACCGTTCGGCGGGTTCGCTGGAAGCCATGTGGAAATATCTGCTGATCTGTTCCGTCGGAATCGGGCTGGCTCTGTTCGGAACGTTCCTGCTCGGTGTTGCCGTCCGTTCAGCGGAACTGAATTCCGGTCTGTCATTTACCCGGCTGCCGGATTCAGGCGGCAGTCAGTTTCATGCGGAATGGTTTAAGGCGGCATTTCTTTTCTGTTTTGCCGGATACGGCTTGAAAATGGGTCTGGCGCCATTTCATACCTGGCTGCCGGATGCCCACAGCGAAGCTCCTTCGATGGTTTCGGTGCTGTTGTCCGGATCGCTGCTGAACTGTTCTTTTCTGGGAATTATCCGGGTGGCTTCGGCGGCTCCGGGTTCCCTGATTCCGTTCTGCAGTGAATATCTGATCGGATTCGGTCTGTTTTCTCTGCTGGTTGCGGCATTTTTCCTGATCCGACAGAGCGATTACAAACGGATGCTGGCTTATTCCAGTGTGGAACACATGGGGCTGCTGGCAATTTTCTGCGGACTGGAAATGACGGAGCTGTCGGCAATCGCGCAGCAGCATCTGGTCATGCATTCGGTCTGCAAAATGATTCTGTTCCTGACCGCCGGAAATCTGCTGCTGGCGCACGGCACGCGGCGGATCGACCTGGTGCGCGGAACTTTTGCCCGTATGCCGGTAACTTCAAGCGTATGGCTGGCGGGCATTCTGCTGATCTGCGGTGTGCCGCCGTCTCCGCTGTTCGTTACGGAAATGGCTCTGGTGCAGAATGCCGGACCGGTGCTGGGGGCAGTGATACTGGTTCTGCTGTTTGCCATTTTCTGCGGCATGACTTCCGCCGCCATGAAGATGACCATGGGACCCGGAGTTTCCGGCGAGCTTCATCCGGCGGAACGCGCCGCTGAACGGCTGTCGATCCTGCCGGCGGTGCTGATTGTGATTCCGATTATAGCCGGACTTTTACTGATCTGTCAAATAACGGGGGTGATCTGATGAACAATAATTCTGTTTTCATAACGCTGTCCAACGGCGGCTCGGTTCCGTTTGAATCGGTTCCGGCACTTCCGGAAGAAATGTTCCGGACGGAAGTTCTTCAGCAGGTGAAGGAAAACGGCTGCCGCGTTCTGGCATTTTTCGCCTTGCCGGATGAAAACGTGTTCCGGGTGATTGCTCTGCTGGGGAATCCGGTTTCGCATGAACTGATGCTGACTTCCATGCGGGTTTCGGAGCATTACCGCTCCCTGACTCCGGACTGGCCGGCGTTTCATCTGTTCGAACGGGAAATCCGGGAACAGACCGGCATCATCCCCGAAGGACATCCGCGTCTGCTGCCGGTTCGCCGGTATGAACAGACGGACACCGAAGACAAAACCTGTGTGGTTCCGTTTCAGCGCATGGAAGGGGAAGCCGTGCATGAAGTGGCAGTCGGACCGATTCATGCCGGGGTTATTGAGCCGGGTCATTTCCGTTTCCAGTGCATGGGAGAGGATGTTTTCGCATTGGAAATTGCGCTGGGGTATCAGCACCGCGGTATTGAAAAACTGCTGGAAGGCGGACCGGACCGGCTGTCGCTTCACCGCATAGAAACGGCGGCGGGAGACACCACGGCGGCATCCGCATCTCTGTACTGCCGCCTGCTGGAGTCCTTGAGCGGCTGCACTGTGTCGGAATCGGTGCAGAAGCTCCGCATGATCGCGCTGGAACTGGAACGCATAGCCAACCATGTCGGCGACCTGGGGGCATTGGCGGGCGACGTGGCATTTCTGCCGACTTCGTCTTTCTGCGGACGTATCCGCGGTGAATATCTGAATATGACTGCGGAACTGTGCGGCAATCGTTTCGGACGCGGTCTGATCCAGCCGGGAACTTGCCGGTATCCTCTGGAAAAAACGCGCGCGGAAAAAATTCTGAACTGGATCAACCGGGTTTATCCGGAATTGCGCCATGCTCTGAAATTGATGTTCGATTCTCCTACGGTACTGGACCGTCTGGAAAATACCGGCGCAGTGAGCAAAGAAACAGCTGTACGGATCGGTCTGGTGGGACCAGCGGCGCGCGCCAGCGGCTTGAAACTGGACGCCCGGCGTGATTTTCCGGAAAACGGTGCGGTACAGCCGCCCCCTTTGGTTCTGCCGGACGATACGGGCGATGTAATGGCGCGTGCGCGGATTCGCCGGCGGGAACTGGCGGCGTCTCATGCCTGGCTGCTGAGTGCGCTTCAATCGGTTGATTCCGATCTGGCGATGCCGGAAGCTGTGCCAATGGTTCTGCAGCCGAACCGCATTGCAGCTGCCGTGGAGGAAGCCTGGCGCGGGGAACTGTGTCATGTGGCGGTTACGGATCAGCGCGGCTGTTTCCGCAAATACAAAATTGTCGACCCATCCTTCCACAACTGGTTCGGTCTGGCGCTGGCTCTCCGGGGCGAGCAGATTTCCAATTTTCCGATTTGCAACAAAAGTTTCAATCTGTCCTATTGCGGACATGATCTGTAAGGAGGTTCCGTCATGCTGAAAGCGTTGAGTGCCAGATTGTTTCAGGGATACCGCACGGGAAAGTTTCCCGATGCTCCGCCGTCGCTGCCGGATCGTTTCGCCGGACGGCCGGAAATACAGCCGGAAAAATGCAATGGCTGCGGACTGTGCCGGGAAAACTGTCCGGTGGGTGCCGTACAGCTGAAAGACGGGCATCCGGTGATTGATACCGGACGCTGCATTTTCTGCCGGGACTGCGAACGGAGCTGTTCCGCCGGAGCTGTGCGGCTGGGCAGGGAATACCGGATGGCGGCAATGACCCGTGAACGGCTGCTGGCGGATGGTCAGCTGTATGAACCGGAACGTCCGACAGACCGTGAATTTCTGAAATTCTGTGGAAAATCTCTGAAAATACGCCAGATTTCTGCGGGCGGCTGTGCTGCCTGCGAACTGGATTTCAATGTACTGGGAACCCTGGCATGGGATATGGGGCGTTTCGGCATTCAGGTAGTGGCGTCGCCGCGTCATGCGGACTGCATTCTGGTAACGGGTCCTGTCAGCCGGAATATGCTGCTGGCTCTGAAGAAAGGATATGATGCGGCACCGCGTCCGGTATGGGTTATCGCTTCCGGCGCATGTGCCATCTCCGGCGGGATTTATGCCGATTCTCCGGAATGTTCCGGCGGAGTGGAGGAAATACTGAAACCCGACTTGTATGTGCCGGGGTGTCCGCCGCACCCGACCACGCTGCTGGAAGGAATTCTGCGTCTGATGAACCGCAAATGAATCCGGCGACATATTGCCATAAAAAAGCACGGGTGCTTTGATAGACAAACAGCCTCCGTGCTTTTTTATGAACAGAACGGTTTGAGTTATTCCGGTATAACTTTATATTCTCCAATGACTTCCGGCTTATAGACCATGCTGTCCGCTTCCGAGATTTTCCGGATGACCCGGCAGGGAGTTCCGGCGGCAAAAGAGTTGTCCGGAATATCGCGGGTAACTACGCTGCCTGCGCCAATCACGCAATTATTTCCGATGGTTACTCCGGGACAAACCACCACATTGGCGCCAAACCAGCAGTCATTGCCAATGGTTACCGGCTTGGCATAGCAGAGATGTTTTGGATTTCCAGCCGCATCCAGCATAACCCGGCGCTCGCCCGGCAGCATCGGATGCACCGGCGTTACGATGGTCATGTTCGGACCGAAGTTGTTATCGCTGCCGATGACAACCTGGGCATCATCCTGAATGGTCAGATTGTAATTGAAGAAGTTGCGCTTTCCGATACGGGTATGTTTTCCGTAATGAAAAAACACCGGACCCTGCATGAACGAACCTTCACCGAATTCCGCCAGAATCAGCTTCGCCAGCTGGGCGCGGACTTCCGTTTCGTCCTCGAACGTCTGACTGTATTCCGCGCTCAATTTGTGTGAACGCATTTTGATGGCTTTGAGTTCCGGGTTGCCGGGACAGAACAACTCGCCGCGGAAGATTTTTTCTTCTTCCGGGCAAGTCGCCGCAATCATTGGATTCTGCTGTTTTTCATTGTCCATAATATCAGCTCCGAACCGGAATCAGCGGCAGGCGTTGATGGCTTCTTTGAGTTTGCGGGCTTCCGCGCCGGCTTTCTGCGCAAAATCTTCTTCCGATGAAGCGTAGATGATGCCGCGGGAAGAATTGATGACCAGACCCGTTTTTTCTGCGGTCAGTCCGTATTTCAGCACGCCCTGCAAGTCGCCGCCCTGCGCCCCGATGCCGGGAACCAGCAGCGGAGTATTGCCGACGATTTTACGGATTTCGCCCAGTTCAGCCGGAGCAGTTGCTCCCGCCACCAGCATGGTGTTGCCATTGTAGTTCCACGGACCGGCGATCAGCGCCGCCACATGTTTGTAGAGAGGCGTACCGTCCGCCAGTGCGAGTTCCTGAATTTCCTTCGCTCCGGCGTTGGATGTGCGGCAAAGGATCACAACACCGCGGTCGGCATAATCCAGGAACGGTTTGAGGGCATCCATGCCCATGTACGGATTGACAGTTACGGCATCCGCGCAGTAACGTTCGAACGCCTCTTTCGCATACATTTTGCTGGTGTTGCCGATATCGCCGCGTTTGGCATCCAGAATGACCGGAATTTCAGGACATTCCGAGCGCAGGTATGCCAGCGTCATCGCCAGATCCTCTTCGGCATACTGACCTTCATAGCACGCCATCTGCGGTTTGTAGCAGCAGACATCATCGCGGGTGGCGTCGATGATCGCCTTGTTGAATTCAAAAATCGGATTCTTGATCTGGCGGACACATGCCGGCAGTTTTGACAGATCGGGGTCAAGTCCCACGCAGACCAGTGAATTGTTTTTTGCCCAGATGCGGTTCAGTTTTTCGATGAATTTCATAATGAATATCTCCTTGGATTTATTTGCATTTCACAGTGGGTTCCGGCAGCAGCGGTTTTTCGGAAAATTCAATGTACTCCAGATAAGCGACAGATGAACTGCCGGTATACTGGGAATTGGCGGACAGTGACAGCGCAATATCTTTGGAAGGAACTTTTCCGTTGAAATATTTATAGAGAATGTCGTAAATATTGCATTCATCCACATACCATTTGTTCAGACCGTCTGACTCGTTCCGGACACAGATCCAGTGAACCTGAAGTGCGCCCATGGCATATTTGACCTTGCCGGTTGTCTCTTTCGGCGTCCGGGTTTCCCAGCGGAACGCCACACTTTCCTGCGAAAACGTGCTGCCGGTTCCGATGTAAATCCCGATTGCCTGATCATCTCTCGCGGGAACTGTGCCGTCTGCATTCCGGGGCAGGGCGGCAACACGCCATTTCCAGCGCATCCATCTGTATTTGGAAAGATCGATCCGGGCGATGTCATGCAGCAGCGTTCCGGTTCCTTTATCGGACGCAAGACGCAGCACACGGATTCCATCCAGATTGACAATATCGAATTTTGCCGCGCGGGTTCCGAATTTTCCTTTGTAAGTCCAGCCGGTAACCGCTTTGCCTTCCTGCTTTGCCTGTGAAAAGTCGATTCTGTGTTCCGTGGTTTCCGCTTCCGCCAGGACGGTACATGAAAGCAAACTCAGGAAAAGGACAGCAACGGAGAATAAATAACGCATAGATTGGGTACCTTTCAATTCTTGGGTCGGTTTTGTTTTTTGTAGTAATCGTACCGCGCCAGAATGTCATTGACATAACTGCGGGTGGAGGGAATGGTAATCCTGTCCAGAACAGGTGTCTGGACATCCGCCGGTTTCCAGTCCGCGGTGCGTCTGGCACCGGCATTGTATTCACATAAAGCCAGCGCGGCGGCATCTTTGTACCGGCTGTACCGCCGGAGAGCCCGCGCCAGATACCATGACCCGATATCAATATTCAATTCAGGATCGTACAGCGCACCGCGGGCAGGGACCTTGCAGCGGTGCGCCTTTGCCCAGTCAACAGCGGCGAAATCCGGCATGATCTGCATCAGCCCGATTTCCCCTTTCAGTCCGCGTGCGCTGCGGTCGAACCGGCTTTCGCGCCAGATAACCGCCTTGACCAGGGCAGGGTCGATGCGGTTGCGGATTGCCGCCTTCCGGATAATTCCGTCATACCGCGACGAACGGGTGAAATAATCATACGCGAATTCGCCTGTCCGCCACAGGAAAAAAGAGGCAGCAGCGGCAAACACGAAAATCAGCAGCAGAAGCGGAAAATGAGTTTTTCTACCGCTTCGTCTGGTTCCTCTGCTGATACTGTACTTCATGCGCTGCCCCCTTTATCCTTAATATATAGCGGAACTCCTCAGTTTTTGGCAGTTTCCTGCGCCGCCAGACCGGCTTCACGGATTTTGACCGCTTCCGCGTGAAGACGTTTGAACGTTTCCTCGAATTTGAGTTCCGGTTCCAGCGGAATAATGCGCAGTTCGCGCAGCTGTTTGAGATCCGCTTCATGCGGCGCATTCATCATCAGGTCCTGCGCCTGCTGGTTGAACGGGAAGGCAATGACTTCACGGATATTCGGCTCATCCGCCAGCAGCATGACAATGCGGTCCACGCCCGGAGCAATGCCGCCGTGCGGAGGCGCGCCCAGCTTGAACGCCTGAATCATGCCGCCGAAACGTTCATCCACCGTTTCCTTCTTGTAGCCGGCGATTTCGAACGCCTTGTACATGATATCCGGACGATGATTGCGGATTGCGCCGCTCGACAGTTCAATGCCGTTGCAGACAATATCATACTGATAAGCAAGAATATCCAGCGGATTCTTGGTTTCCAGCGCTTCCATACCGCCCTGCGGCATGGAGAACGGGTTGTGGCTGAAGATAATCTTGTTGGTTTCTTCATCCAGCTCGAACATCGGGAAATCCACGATCCAGCAGAATTTGAACACATTCGGATCAATCAGATTCAAGCGGTTGCCCAGTTCGGTACGAACCTGTCCGGCAATATCCACCACTTTGGATTCCTTGTCTGCCAGGAAGAACATGACGTCGCCGGTCTTGACGCCCGCGCGTTTGCGGAGTTCATCCAGTTCTTCGCGCTTCATGAATTTCACGATCGGGCTCTTTTCACCGTCTTCATTGAAGATGATGTATGCCATGCCTTTGGCGCCGACACTCTGGGCGAAAGCAATCATGTCATCGTAGAATTTACGGGGCTGGTTCGGACCGATGCCCGGCACTTTGATGGAACGCACTACGCCGCCGTTTTTCACGACCTGCGCAAACGCATTGAATCCGCTGTTGGCGAAAACGTCCGAAACATCAATGATTTCCAGCGGGTTGCGGAGATCCGGCTTGTCCGAACCGTATTTGAACATCGCTTCCCGATACGGAATGCGTACAAACGGTTCGACTTTCTTCTTGCTGAATTTGGTGAAGATATGAGTAATGACTTTTTCCAGAATGGCAAAGATGTCATCCTGCGTAACAAAACTCATTTCAATATCCAGCTGATAAAATTCACCGGGGGAACGGTCCGCACGGGCGTCTTCGTCACGGAAGCACGGCGCAATCTGGAAGTAACGGTCGAATCCCGCCACCATGAGCAACTGTTTGAACTGCTGGGGCGCCTGGGGCAGGGCGTAGAACTGTCCCGGATGCACCCGGCTGGGAACCAGATAATCGCGCGCGCCTTCCGGCGAGCTGCTGGTCAGAATCGGAGTCTGATATTCCATGAACCCGAGTTCAATCATCTGTTTGCGCATTTCCGCAATGACATTGGAGCGGAGCATGATGTTTTCATGCAGCTTGTCGCGGCGGAGGTCCAGAAAACGGTATTTGAGACGCAGCGCTTCCGGGGACTGTTCATCCTTGGCAATCTGGAACGGCAGAACATCCGCTTCGCCGAGGATTTCCATATCTTCCGCGACCAGTTCAATTTCGCCGGTGGCAAGTTTGGGGTTGACCGTTTCGGCAGAACGCGCCACTACGGTACCCGTGAAGCAGACCACGGTTTCGACACGCCAACGTTCGAGTTCCTGATAGAAATGCATTTTGGGATCAATGACAACCTGGGTTTTCCCGTAATGGTCGCGCAGGTCGATGAAGATAACGCCGCCATGGTCGCGGACGCTGTGAATCCATCCGGAAAGCCGGACTTTCTTGCCGACGTCTTCTTTTCTAAGAGCATCGCACGTGTGTGTTCTGTAAGGATGCATGAAACAACTCACTCCTGATATGTTATGGTTAAAAACGTATTCTCCGTAATTTGGGAGTCAATATAGCACGACTTGGTGAATTTTTCCCGTTGAAATCGAGATTTTTAAAGGTTATTTTAAAAAAAGTGGAGGTTTTTTCAGGAATCAGCTTGAATTTTACAGGTTTATCGGGTAAATTTTGCCTCATATCCGGAACATGGACGAATAGCTCAGTCGGTTAGAGCGTCACGTTTACACCGTGAATGTCGGGGGTTCGAATCCCTCTTCGTCCACCAGTTTCGCTTTACATCGTTTATATAGAGCAGGAAAAAATGCAAATTCAATGTCCAAAATGTAAACAGCAATACGATGTAGAGATTTCTCTTGTAGGAGAACGCGTAGAATGTATTTGTGGCTACAAATGGATTCTGCGAGAAACAATGCCTTCCGTTATTCCAGCCAGAAGTCTTAACGAGCATATGCAGAAAAGTATATTTGATTATGATGATCTTGATATTGAAGAAGCCTGTTCGATAGTACAGAAATACCGTGCTGTAATGGGTGAACAATATGCTGAATACTGGAAAATTGCTCAATCTCGGAAAAATGATCCTCTTGACGTTGCTTACGAAAAAGCAAAAGCTATCTGTGTTTCCGGTAATCCTGTTCCTGCTGCTTATGGAGAATTCTTTAAGTTATGTAGAAAGAAAAATATTGCAGATAAAAGAGCTAAAAAATACCAAGCAGTAGTAGATCGTATTGCTTTAATGTTAATCCTTGATAAAAAACAACTGGACGTCATTTGGTTAACTAATGCGATGCACAACGGGATAAAGCGATCCGTGATTGACGAGCATTATAGCTTAATCACGATCACCGACAAAAAAAATTTTAAGGTATGCAAAGAATTATTAAAAAAGTGTTAGTTACAGACAGAGCAGGGGAGGGGACAGGTTTTTCTAAAATTGTGTCTGGATCTTGGCTGTTGCTGCGATAAAAACGAAAGAAACAGCGGTTTTTCAAGAAAAAAAGAAGATTTTTTTTAAAATATTGCTTGCAATGGACTTTTTAACGGTTGAACCGCAGAAAAATATGTTGTATATTATTGCGGAATGAACGGTTAACGGTAATAAAAAGAATCAATACTCACGGTGAGTATGAGATAACCCAAAACAACATGGAGGAACCCCATGAAGTACGATTTTTATGACGTAAAGAACCGTAAGAAAGTTTCTGCCGAAGTCACTGAATTCAAAACTTATGGCAAGGCAACTCAGAAACGCTATGCATTCAGAGCGAAAACAAAAGACGGCCGCAACCTGACTACCTTCGTCAGCAAGGCTACCTGGGACGCCGCAAAAAAGAAATAATTCCATTTCCATTGTTGTACCATGGAGCCGCAGTTATTGACAGCTGCGGTTTTTATTTTTGCCTGAAAGAATAATGTTGTATTATTTTAATCATTTTTATATAAATTCCATTTTCCCGCCATTCCTGACCTGCCCCGATCCGGACTGCAGAAAATGTTCTGTCAGCCTTTGATTTTTCTTTTTCCAAAATACGATTCCTCATTTTTCTGGGGGCGACGTCCCGGACAAGTCAAACCGGCTAAAAATGTCAAAAACTATTTTCAAGTTATCAACATTCCCATTTTCACAAGCTGTAAGCTTCTGTAAATCAAAGTAATATAAAATCAACAACAAATCCACTGCCCTATATTCGATTTAACATAATATATATTATGCGACGTTCGCGATTGCCTTATAAAGCCCTTCAAACCCGCAGATGACATCAGATATGGGAAAACGGGAGAATCGCTGTCAGAAGCCCCTAAAAACGATTTTCCGTTCCCTGCCCTGTTCTCCCATTTTGCAAAACAAATTCTTTGCAAGAGATGGCATCTGATTTCATTTTTGCAAAACTTCAGTTCAGCAAAATCAGAACAGATCCGGATGGCGGTCATCCGGAAGCAGCGCATCCGGGCAGGGCATGAACGGCAGGTCATAAAGCAGACAGAACAGCTTCTCAACGGGCAGGGGCATATTACGGGAATCCGTCTCCCAGGAGATCACCGCCCGACGCGTTACACAAAGTTCACACGCCAGCTGCGCCTGCGTCAGATGCAGGTCATGCCGGTATTTCTTCAGCTGTTCACCCGTCATGACAGCACCCCTGCCCTGATGGAGATGTCCCGAATCAGATCAAGAAAGCCACTGTAATTGTTTTCCGTGGCGAACTTCCGGAGCAGATACTTTTCCTGCCATGTGGCAAGCCGGAACAGAAAAGAACCGAAACTGCACCAGTCAAAGGTTTTTTCACCGGTATTGTTCTCCACAATATCGGAATCGCTGACTTCCCCGATATGGAAACGGGCTTTCAATCCCTTCGACCACTGAAGAACATGAAGATGCATTTCATTGGAGACTTTGAATAATTCCTGAAATCTCCTGCCCGCCCATTCCGCACCGTCGGCATATTCCGCCAAAAGCTGAAACGGCGAAAAACTCTTCGCCCCCCTGCCCTGTTTGCAATTCGAAGATCCTGGAGTTGTCCAAGATGGACGCCCTTTCAATATAGCAAAACGCCCAATCCGTTTTTATTCGGATCGGGCGTTTTTTCTGAATTCCTTGCGGTATTATTTTCCAAAAGGACCTTTACGGCAAACTTCTTCAGAAAGCTTCCATTTTCCCTGTTGTTTTCTGAATTTCATGGTGGAAGTCTCGCGGTAAATTTCTCTGGTGGAATAGTCCATGGTCTCATATTCGCATATAATAACGTTATTTTACTCCAATCAAATATTTAGAATATCTTCCAAATATTTTGTGTAGTATTAATGAAACTATAAGAGAGACGACAGGTACTATCAATGCAAGTATCCATGAAAGAATTGAACCATATATTTGATGTCGCGGCCAAATAGATTGATAATGCAAAAAGATATACGATAAAAAATAAGCATGTATAAAATAAATGCCAAATGAATGATTTGCAATTAAATTTAATAATTTGGATTCAAGGTTAGGATGAGATATAAAAAAAGTCCATATAAGAAAAAAAAGAACGACCTTGAACCAACTAAACATCATTATGCCTAATCGCATGAGCCATGGTATGTTTCGATTAAAAAGCCACTGTCTGTCCAAACTTCCGATAAAGTGTAAAAAAATTAGATGGGAGATAAAATATAATAATATAGCAAGAACTGAGAGCCATTGCTTGTTGTGTAACAAAAAAACTTGAACCATAATAAAATTTAATCGAGAAATGATTCCCAATAAAAAAACTGGAGTAAAATATAGAAGATTTTCTGGAAAAATAGTTAAAGATCTAGGAAAAAAGAAAAAACATAATGTCATAATAGAAAAAGTAAAAAAGAATATATATTTTTTTTGAGCGATATATAACAATAAAGGACTAATAAAAAAGACTGATAAAATATATAATATATACCAATATGAACCATTGCTCAACCCTAGTATATATACAAGAAAAACAACGAAGATATACTCCAAAGAAGAAGGCTTAATGAGCAAGTTTAAACATGGAATAACAAATAAAAAAATAGCAGGAATGGACATAAAAAGCATTGGGAAATAAAGATTGATAATCTTATGTTTTATAAGCTGATGATATGGTCGTGAGCTACGCATTTTTGTGTGGCAATAAATAAATCCTGAAATAAAAACAAACCAAATGGTACAATTTGAGAAAAAAAGAAATGGTATCGCGCTAAAAAAAGACTGAAAATGCGTGTAATATACTGTTGGTAAAAACATATGTCCAGCAACAACGCATAAAATTGATATAGCTCGCATATAGTGAATATGTTTTAAAAAAACTGATTTCATAAAAATTTATTTTAAGAATGTAAGTTGTTAAGAAATGCTGAAAGTTCGTTGATATCAAAAAGGCTTGCCGCAGGTATTTTTGATATTCTAATTTTTCCAACGACAGATCCGGAACATCTAAAAAAATCATCCCCTATTTCCTTTATTTGCACTTTATAGATTGATGCCAATCCATGAGAATAAAACAGCGAACATTCTTCTAGCGATTCCAATACCACCCAATACTTTTTGTTTGTCCTTTTGAAGACAAGAAAGCCTATTGTTTCAAGCGCCAATTGTATTTGCAGAGAAACTGCCGGTGCAAATAAACTCTGTGTCAATAAGTATTCTTCCATGCTTGGTGTATGAACACCACATATAGTGATGTCATCTATTATATATATTTTGTCTAAAAATCTAAATCGCATATTATAATTGTCCTTCATTTCGCATTTTATTCTTCATCTTTATGTTGGCTTTTATAAATTTGAATTCCTTCAATAATCCGTACAAAAGTTATCACACGAAAGACTTTTCCCAAATCTTTTGTTAAAAGTTCGGAATGCAGTTCTTCTTGCGGTACTTCAGGCATCGCTTTTCGCAATTCAATTAAAGCATCTTCTGTCAAGATCCCTTCTTTTTCAAAAGGTCTATCGCCCAACTTTTCGCGTGATCTTTTAGCTATTTCTTTTGGATCAAGCTTGATTTTAAATATTTTTTCTAAATGAAAAATTAAATCAAGCATATCAAGGGAATCAAGCCCCAAGTCGGTAATTAATCGACTTTCCATTTTTATCATTTCTTTATCTTTTATATGAGCAACACATACAATCGCTTCTTTAATTTTTTCGAAAATTTCCTCACGAGTCATCACCTCGTTATTTTGAGACGTTTTGTTATTTATTTGCAGAAATCCTTTATTTTAGTTTTTTTTGTAACCAACCGAAATCAGACCACATAATTTCCAATGTGGCTGAAGGTTTATTTCAACACCTAACTCATGTGACGCAACTAATGGTCCCGTCATCATACAGGTCGCTAAACCATTGTTTTCGGCAGAAAGCATAAAAAGCATGGCCGCCTGAAAAACAGATGCACTATTCCCATGAAATCGATCAGCGAGACATTCTCCAAATATGTCAACAAAATAATCTGGCGCACACCGGGCTGCCAAGAAAATAACGGTTGGAGCATTTGCAAAATGTATAAAATTTTTACCATATTTTTTCAATTGCAAATAAAATAAATTATCGGGATCTAATGCGTTTTCCCATTTTTTCTTTACAATTTCTGCCATATGGTGAAGTTTTAACGGATCGCTAATAGGAATAAGTTGTCGGTCTTTTTTCCTGTTTCCAGACATCGGAGCGAAATCCGATTCTTTGATAAGCTGATCCAATAAAGTATTAGGAATCGGCTTCTTTTGAAAAGATCGGCAACTGTGTCGTTGTAAGAGCAAATCAATGTATTCCATAATTAGCCTATTCCTAACCCACCGTCAATTGCTATTGTTTGACCATTTATATAACCTGCAGATGCCAAAAAAACAGCAAGTTTTGCAACCTCTTGTGGATCACCAAAACGATGGACGGGTATAGCTTTAAGTAACATATCCCCATATTGTTCCACAATGCTTTTGGTCATTCCCGTTTTTATTACACCTGGAGCAATCGCATTAACAGTTATATTCCTGCTACCAAGTTCTAATGCTAATACGCGAACCAACGCTTCTATTGCGGCTTTACTTGCTGCATATGCACATTCTCCGCGTCCACCATATCTTGCTACAATACTGGAAAAAAGGATAATTCGTCCGAATTTTGCCAACATCATGTATTTCGCAACAGAGCAACTCCAAATAAATGCATATTGGGAATTGACCTTAAAAACATCATTCCACTCATCAATATCTGTCATTAGTGCCGGGGATTCAATAGTTTTTCCCGCTGCATTAACCAAAACATCAATTCTTCCACACACATCATATATATGTTCTAATGCCTGTTCTATTTTTTCTATAGAGTTAACGCAAACCCAATTGTCTTGATTTTTCTCTTTTCTTGAAATACCCCAAACGTGGTATCCATGGGCTTGAAATTCGTCCATAATACATGTACCGATTCCTCCGGTTCCACCAACAATTATCGCGACAGGTATGTCAATCATTCTGAATATCTCCTCAAGACAATGCAACTATTTTGTCCACCAAACCCAAAACTATTACTTAAAATCGTATTTCCGCTCCATAAATTATTATCCTCAATTCGAATGTGATGCAAATCACAATCACGACCGACATTTTTCAAACCAATATTAGCTGGTATTTTATTCGTCAGTAATGAATAGAGACAACTAACGAATTCCACCGCACCAGCTGCTCCAATTAAATGACCGATCTGACTTTTTAACGCAACAACAGGAATCGTTGAAAAACGAGAGCCAAAAACTTCTTGAATAGCCTTGGCTTCAACAGGATCATTAAGATATGTCCCCGTTGCATGACAATTAATAAGATCTATCAAATCTGGTGTCATTTTTGCATCATCGATTGCAGCAAGCATCGCCCGTTTTGCTCCAGTGCCATCTTCTGATGGTGCACTCAAACTATATGCATCCAACGATGCTCCATAACCACAGACTTCAGCATATATTTTTTTTCTTCTGTTGATGGCAGATTCTAATGATTCCAAAAAAATCATTGCGGCTCCTTCTCCCAAAACTAAACCGGCTCTCCGTGAATCAAAAGGGAAACAACCATCAGGGGAAAGCGCCCCCAATTTTTGAAATCCACCAAGTCCAATGGGATTTAGCATAGAATCAAACCCACCAGCCAAAGCCTTATCATACTGCCCCGAACGTATTGCATGAAAGGCATGACCTATCGTTTGTGTTCCAATGGCACATGCAGAAACATTGTTAAGGAAAAGTCTGGGATTCCCATATTGAGCAATTAAAAGGCGCCCAGCTGTATCTAATGGTATACGTTGATTTTGGTATTTTGAAAGTAGTGATATATCAATATTATCTAAATTGGGCAGAGAATACAATGCTGAAAAATCAACTGTTTCTAAACTGCTTCCAATATGTAAAAGAGTAGTAGTATTAAATTCTTTTTCTTTGGCCATCTCCATTGCTTCCTGAGCTGCATAAAGCGCAAAATCAATCTTCCTGTCTACCCTATGCGTTTCAATATTTTTAACTTCCGCTGCAATGTGAACATCAAGATTTTCAGTATCAAACAAAGTGATTTTATCTATTCCGCACAAATGGTTAGATATACCATCAAAAAAAAGTTTAACATTGTTCCCTATTGAGCAAACAATACCAAAACCAGTTACAACAACTCTTCTCATTTTTTCAGACTCCAGCTGATTGTTTGTCCATTGGCCGAAATTTTTTGTGGATATGGAGTTGAACATGTCATAGATAGGATAAATTGCACTAATGCTGCAGGTGCAACTGTTCGTCCAACAATATTTCTTATCGGATCGTTAAATATTGCGTTGTCGAAATGCATATCTATACTATTGACAGTACAAAGGCTATCATTAAGTGATCCAGATAAAACGATTGCGGCCCCGCACGGATTGGGAATATCATCTTTTGAAAAAAGGTTGTTATCAACAAAATATGTATAATTAGCTAAATGCATAGGATCATCAGCAGCCAAAATAATAGCATATTCAATTTCACCATTTTGTACTGCATGATATCCTTCATATAAAGCTGCTGCTCCTTGATCTTCAAATGGATGAAAAAGCAAATGAGAACCTTTTATTTGATGCAATATACTGACGATACAAGGCGGCATATTGCCAAGCGCTTTGAAACACATAAGAGGGTTGATGGAATCCATTCCATCTCTATTAAATTTAGCAAGCGAAAATCCGGTATCCGTAAAACTATTCTTCAGAGCTTCCAAACATTCAAAAAAATTTCCACTTGCTAAACCCGTAGCAGCAAAGAGTCCTATTCTTTCGGGAGCAATCAATGATAGATCGAGTTCGCATAAGGCTTCTTGTGCTGCTAATGCCATAAGCATCGAAGTCGAAGACATAAATTTATTCATTTTGGTATATGGAAGAAAATTTTGGAGATATTCATCCAGACCGTGAACGCCAATTGCATCTACTTGTGAGCGAATAAATTTTATTGTATTCCCCTTTTCTATTTTTGTACAATGTTTATTTACATTGTCAGCAAGCAAGGAAAATAGTCCGATACCAGCGACACCTATTTCACGCATTAATCAGATCCCCCGCAATAAAATTGAGAAGGAAATTTACTTTTTCCGTTTGCATATTACTCTTCTCCGTATAAAATGCAAAAGTTATACTACCCTCTGCAATCAGTTCATCAACACCGTCTTCAAGCAATCGCCCGTTTATAGGTCCGTTTTTTCTATATGTTTTGACATTCACAATTCCGCCGAATTCATTAATTTGGGATATTTCTGCTCTGTATTCAATCTGCTCTCCAGGAAAAACTGTTTTGCGGAATTTCATTTGATTAACAATTGTCATAATTGCTCTGGCTTCAAGAGAAAATTTGTTTTTTGCGGTATCCGACAATAAAAGCCCCGCCAATTGAGCCATTCCTTCAATAAGAAGGACTCCGGGCATTATCGGACGAAGAGGAAAATGATCCTCAAAAAAATCTTCGCTCAAAGCTATGTTTTTTATCGCCGTTGCAGATTTATTTTTCTGCAACGACGTCAATTTGTCAATCATTATAAATCGCATTATGTCCTCATCGAAAAGTGTTATTTTAAACCTTGTAATGTAGTCTTATTGTCGGAAGTTTTCCCACCTTTCGCTTTAGACAATAGATGACAAAGACTTCTAATGAGCTTGTTGTACGGACTCTTTACTTGGAATTTTTCGCTATATTTTGATTTTGGAGGCGCGTTTTTATTGCCAATCGGAGCTGAACCGCAATCCTCTACAATTGCATCAAAAATTTTTCCTTCCATTTCTTCTGCCGTAAATTCAGAGTCAGTAGCATTCCAAATAAAATATTTTGAGTGGAGTCGAAGATGAATATTTTTTTCATTAGATGAAAAATGTTCGAGAAGCCTTTTTCGCAGATTGTTTGATTTCCCAACGTATATTATTTCCCCATTGTCAGCAAAAAGGAGATAAACGCCCGGACATTCGGGAACATCGTTTAATGTCCCCATTTCAAGACCGAGAGTCTGTTTGTAATTTTCCAAAAAATCCATTGCAGTTCCTTCCTTGCTTGCGCTCACTTCGTTCGCGTAAGACGCATTAAATAAAAAACGTTCTGTCTTCATTTTTTCTCCGGCTTGCAGCCGTTTACTCAGTAAAGCAGAACGCAACAAAACAATATGACTGTCATAATCTGAAACCAGCCATATTTTCTTCATAGCTTGTCCTGTTCCGGGATTCCTGAGTAAGCGGTAAAGTTTGCAAGTTTTATCGTTCAAGTCCCATCACACAAACATTACAGACATTTTCTCCTGTCTGCATATTATACAATACACTGTTTAATCTGCAAATGCAAATCTTTTACAGCTTTTTTTCGTAAAAAAACAGATGACACCGGAATCTTTCATGCAGCTGCCGTCGCTTTGCAAGTTTTTCGTACACATTCCGGAAACCGGTATCCTCTGTTCATATACTGATTACCAAAATCAAGTCAATTCTTACATGCAAAAATAATTTTTTCTGATTTTTTTTCATCTTTCTTCCGGAACGACTTGTAATCTTCCGGTATTTTATTGTGTTTTCTTACTGCCGCAGTTTCAAAAAATAAAATGAACTGTATATTATCCAGCTCAATTCAAAATCAGGAGATGACTGTATGGTTCAGAATATTGCAAAAAATTTCTATCACTGCGAATTCAAACAGGGTGTCTGGGATCCCGCAGACTGGCAGGTTGTCCGCAGCCCGCGCTGGACAGATATGAGTCACTGGGAACAATATCCCGATCATATCGCCAACTACATGCCCGCGGATCTGCGTCCCGAAGACATGCAGATGGGACGCGACCGCACCGGGGAAAGCTACATCAGTATGCTGCTCAAAGAACCGGTTCAAGGCTGCGCCCGCGCTTCCGCCACCTGTGCCTTCGATGGACGCATGGCTCCTCTGCTGGTGTTTTCCCGCGAACTCGGTCCCGTTCATCATGAACATCTGGAAGTCGTTCTCTATGACTGCGGCATCAATCTTTGGCATCATTTCTACCGCGACGGCAAACCTTCCTGGAAACTGCTTTCGTTCATG
Source organism: uncultured Victivallales bacterium (assembly GCA_934661375.1). Taxonomy (GTDB): domain Bacteria; phylum Verrucomicrobiota; class Lentisphaeria; order Victivallales; family UBA1829; genus SIG94. The sequence continues at coordinate 82,087 of CAKUJH010000002.1, read as the reverse complement.
GACATGAATCTGAAAATCGGTGAAAAATACACTCTCTCCGCCGAAATGTTCTTCCGCAGCAAAGGAAAATTCCTCATCATGGGCTGCTGCGGTCAGACCTTCGGCTGCCGGCTCGCCGATGACTGGCCGGAAACTTATTACGTCGGCTTCACCGCCTGCGAAGGGCGCAACCGGTTCTACGATTTCACCCTCGAAACCCAGGTAAGTTCAACCCCGGTCATGGCGGAGCGCGTTTCCGACTGACCTTCTCCAGACTGCCGGACCGTCTCCCCTGCCCCGGAACGGTCCGGTCCGACGGCAGCACTCCGCCGCGTGCGGCATATGGATTTTCTGTCAAATCAGATGGAATCACTCCTTGAAAAAACCGGAAATCCGCTGTATTTTAAACAGATACATTTATGGAGAATATCATGAAAAAACTTCTGCTGCTGTCATTGCTTCTTCTTCTGACGAGTGCCTGCACCACAGAGACGCATCGTTATGCCGCCGATGATCCCCGTTCGGCGCAGGTGTGGACCCCCTCGGCGGTGGTGGATGAAATGGCAGGACGCGATCCGCTGGAACCGTTCAACCGCGCCATGTTCTCCGTCAACGATGTGCTGATGCATTATCTGGTACGCCCGTTTTCCTGGATATACGGCTCCATTCTGCCGAAGGAAGTCATCAAGCGCATTGATTATGCTTCGGAAAATCTGGCGTTTCCCGGACGTATGCTGAGCTGTTTTCTTCAGGCGAAATTTCTCGGCGGCGGCATTGTGCTGGTGCGCTTCGTCACCAATTCCACCGTCGGCATAGCCGGGCTGTTCGATCCCGCCGACGCCTGGCTGGGACTGCCGCCGGTCAAGGAAAACATGGGCAAAGCCTTTGCCTCCTGGGGAATCGGACCGGGCTTCATCCTGTTCATACCGCTGAGTTCCGCCATCACGTTCCGCGACCAGATCGGCGCGGCGTTCGATTCCGTGCTGGACATCAAATTCATTCTGCCGTATGCGGGAACCGTGGCGGGCGTCAACCGCGCGGTCAATTCCTACGACGGGTACGTCTCCGCAGTCGAGACTTTTTCCGATCCCTACGATCTGGCAAAAATGGGACTGGTCGCCATGCGCTATATCAATGTGCATGACTACCATTACGCACCGCTTCCGTCCGGTCCGGCGGCTTCCGCATTCCGGATTTCACCGTGGTTTGACATCCGCACCATGCAGATCGATTACCGGAAACTCGCCGACGCCGCGCTGGACCGCATTGCCCGGCAGGACGCAGCGGAGAGTCTGGCGGAAATACCTCCGGAACGGCTGATCCGCATTGCGCAGTATTATCATCCGCAGTCGGCGGAAACGGACACGATGAAATTCACCATGTTCAACATGCAGAACAATGATGTCAGCTGGTGGGTGAAATCCTCGATCTGGAATACGGATTTTGTTTCCCGCGCCCTGCACCGTTCGGTGTCACTGACCCCGGATGCGCCGGAACTGCCGTATCATCTCTGGCCGGCAAACGACGAAAAAACTCCCGCGCCGCTGGTGATTCTGCTGCCGGGCGTGGGCGGTCATCACAAAGCGCCGCAGCTGCGCGCGCTGGCGGAAATTCTTCACGGACGCGGCTATTCCGTTGCAGTATTGAGCAGTGTTTTCAACACCGAATTCATGGAGGCATCCCGCAATTATCTGCCCGGTTACACACCCGAAGATGCCCGGCAGCTGCGCAATGCCCTGCAGAAAATTCTGGAGGATATCAAAACCAATACGGATCTCCAGGTCAGCGGAGTCAGCCTTGCCGGGTATTCCATGGGCGGACTTCATACGCTGTATCTGGCGGATCTGGAACGGCAGAAACCGGTTCTCGGCATCGAACGCTTTGTTGCCGTCAACCCGCCGGTCGATCTGTATTATGCCCTGCGCACTTTCGATTCCTTTCTGGAACGCAGTGCGGAATGGACCCGTGCGGAATTTTTCCGGCAGGGCAGCGACGCCATGCTCAAAACCATGTTCATTGCCGCGAAAAAACATCCGCGGATGACGCCGCATTCTTCCGCCGCCGATTATGCTGTGCCGCTTACCCGGAGACAAGCCGCCGTGCTGTCGGGCATCTCGTTCCGGCTGACCCTGCGCGACATTCTGCTGTCGGCGAAACGCAGCAATCCGCAATGGCAGACCCTGCGGACGCCGTATTCCTGGTGGAACCGGAATGACCTGTACCGCGAAATCGATACGTTCTCCGGCAGACGCTACGCGCAGGAATGTCTGCTGCCCGAGTATCAGAAAAAATTCCCTCACGCCACGCTGTCTGAACTGAACGGCAGGGCTGGACTCCGCGCCATTGAAAAAACCTTGCGCGAAGAGGAACGCATACGCATCATTCACAATGCGGACGACCCCCTGCTCTCCCGCGCTGACCGCCGTTTCCTTACGGATGCGCTGGACAGCCGGATTGTCTGGTTTGACTGCGGCGGACATCTGGGCAATCTGTTTGTTCAGGAATACTGGAATGAATTTCTGAAAAATTTCCCGAAGGTGGAAAAGCCTGTCCCTGCCCGTTGATTTCTTCGCCGGAATTGCAGTCTTTTGACAGATAATGCTGATTTTTTCTGCAAAAGGTTAAGGTTTTCTTCTGAAAAGCATTTATAGTAGGCAGCGGAAGGAATTGGAAATGCAACTGCAACCTTATCAGGAGAAACAGTTTTATGAAAGAAATGATGCGCAATTTTCAGTCGCCGGGATCTCATTTCCGCGGTGTGCCGTTCTGGGCATGGAATGCTGAACTGGACGAAGAAGAACTGGTTCGGCAGATCGGTATTTTCAAAAAAATGGGGTTCGGCGGTTTTTTCATGCATGCGCGGGTGGGCTTGAATACTGCTTATCTGAGCCGCAAATGGTTTGACTGCATCAAACGGAGTGTCGCCGAAGCGAAAAAACTGGACATGGAAGCCAATCTGTATGACGAAGACCGCTGGCCGTCCGGTGCGGCGGGTTCACTGGTTACACGCGATGACCGTTACAAAATGCATTTCTGTATCGCAGAATTTTTCGACCGGACAGAAGATGCTGAAACGGCAGAAAAAAACGGGCAGACTCTCGCCTGGTTTGACGTCAAGGTTTCCGGACAGGGAACAGAACGGAAAGTCCGTTCGCCGCAGCGGCTGGATTCTCCCAAATCGTTCAAAACCGCCAAAGGACATAAACTGCTGCGCTTTGCGGATGTGCTGTCCCCGAAATTTTCCTGGTTCAACGGCGAAACGTATCTGGACACCATGAATCCGGAAGCAGTACAGAAATTCATCGAAGTGACCCATGAGGCTTATTATCGTGAAATCGGCAGTGAATTCGGCAAAACGGTTCCCGCCATTTTCACGGATGAACCGAATTTCACTCATTGCGCACATCAGTATTATCAGATGCAGTGGACCCCTGCCCTGCCGGAAAAATACCGGGAGAAATACGGTCGGGATGCCTGTGACGAACTGCCGGAAATCTTTTTCCCGTCCGTCCGGAAAATTTCAGCCGCGCGAATGCGGTTTTATGATCTGTCCGCCGAACTTTTCGTGCAGGCTTTTTCGCGTGGGATCGGCGAGTGGTGCGGCAGGCACAATATCGCCATGACGGGTCATGTCCTGCTGGAAGACAATCTGCTGCAGACACTGGAAGTCGGTTCCGCCATGCGGTTCTATGAATATATGCAGATGCCGGGCATTGACCTGCTCACCGAACACTGGGGAATTTTCAACACGGTGAAACAATGCACGTCGATGGCGCACCAGTTCGGACACAAATGGAGACTGTCGGAAACCTACGGCTGCACCGGCTGGGATTTCCCGTTCATGGGACACAAGGCACTGGGCGACTGGCAGTATGCGCTCGGCATCAATTTCCGCTGTCAGCATCTGGCATGGTATTCCGCGGAAGCCGAAGCGAAACGCGATTATCCCGCAAGCATTTCCTATCAGTCGTCCTGGTACGGAAAATATCCGGTCGTCGAAGACTACTTCGGACGTCTCGGTGCCGTATTGAGCGAAGGGGAGGAAGTCCGCGATCTTCTGGTCATTCATCCGATTGAATCCGCCTGGATGGAAATTGATCCCTGCAATCTTGCCAAAACTTTGAAAGCGGCAAACCATCGTTTTGCCTCGCTGACCAATCGTCTGCTGGAACAGAAGCTTGATTTTGATTTCGGCGAAGAAGAAGTGATTTCCCGTCACGGCAGAACGGAAGGCTGTCTGTTCCGCATCAACCGTGCCGGCTATAAGGCAGTACTGATTCCCGAACTGCGCACGATCCGCGCCACCACCCTGGAACTGCTGCGGCAATTTGCTGAAAACGGCGGAACCGTGCTGTATCTCGGCAGTGCGCCGGTGTATCTGGACGGTGAACTTTCCAGTCTGCCGGCAGAAATTTTTGCAAAATTCCGGAAAACCGTTTTTGCGGATGCAGTGAAATTTCTGGCACCGCTGGTTCGCCGGGTGTCCGTATGTCTGCCGGACGGCAAACAGGCTGCACCGGTTCTGACCCGTCTTGCCGATACAGGGGCGGCGTTCACCGTCTTTCTGTGCAATTACGGTGTCCGTTTTTCAGACAACATATTTGAAAACTGCCTGGTCCGCGACCGCAAGCTGCGGTTCCCGCGCGCAACCATCGATCTGAATATTCCGGAACGCGGCAATGTCTATGAACTGAATCCGGCGGACGGCAGCATCTATGAGGTCCCGGCTGTCTATGCCGATGGACACTACCGTTTCACCACATCTTTCGAGCCGCTGGCTTCCCGGCTCTATCTGGTTACGCCGGAACGTCCCGAAGGAGTTCAGCCGCGACCGGAAAGAACGCAGCCGTCCCGCAGCAGAAAACTGCCATCCGACGGCTGGTCATACACGCTGAATGAGCCCAATGTGCTGGTGCTGGATCATGCGGACTGGCAAGTGAAAAACGGGGAATCCGGCAAAAATGAATTCATTCTTACCCTGGATGACAATCTGCGGAAACTGCTCGGCAAAGAACCGCGCGGCGGAGCGATGGTGCAGCCGTGGCTCCGGAAACAGACGGCTCCGGAAAAAGTGCTGGATCTGGAACTGACGTACCATATCAACGTGGAAGAACTTCCGGAAACAGACTGTCTGCTGGCTGTGGAACGTCCCGAATTCTATACTTTCGAACTCAACGGTAAACCGCTGGAAATCAAGATTGAACGCTGGTGGTGCGACCGGGCTCTGCAATGTCTGAAAATTCCGTCGGAACGTCTGCACCAAGGTGACAACCGGCTGATTCTGCGCGGCAAGTATCATGAAAATCTGCCGGGATTGGAATCCATGTTCCTGCTGGGAGATTTCGGCGTCCGGAACGATACGCTGGTCCAGCAGCCGGATACCCTTGCCGTCGGAGACTGGACGCAGCAGGGATTCCCGTATTACGCGGCGGACATCACGTATTCGCGGGAAATCGAAGTGCCGGAAAACGGTGCGGAACTGGAATTCCCCGAATGGCGCGGCGTGCTGATCGGTGTCCGGATCAATGGAAACAAAGAACAGCTGCTGCCTTGGCCGCCGTTCCGACTGAAACTTTCCGCTGGGAAAATCCGGCTGGAAATCACCGTGTACGGCAGCCGCCGCAATGCCATGGGTCCGTTCTATTGTGAAACGCCCTGGCCCACCTGGACCGGACCGGACCAGTTCAAGGATCGGACATCCAAAACCCGTCAGCTGGTTCCCTGCGGTCTGCTGAAACCGCCGGTGCTGCGTTTCCGATAAACTCGCATCAAAAAAAACGTCAGATAAAAATGTTCCCAAAAGGTTGTGTCCAACTTTTGGGAACATTTTTATCTTGAAGAAGACAATGAAAAAGCGGAAGAACTGCCCATAAAAACAGATCTTCCGCTTTTTTGTAATGGAAAATATCAGAATCAATCAGCCACGACAGCGACTTTGATACCTTTCATCTGGACGTTGGTTTCCAGCGCTTCCTTGATCTGGGAAAGCGGGAAATGATGCGTCACAAATTTTTCCACCGGCAGACCGATGCCTTTGGCTCGACGGAGGAAGTCGAAAGTCGTCGGATAATCCTGCGGGGTGTAAACCCAGGAGCCGACCGCCGCAACTTCCTTGTTGCACAGGTCATAATGCGGATTGATGGAGGCGTTGCCGCCGTCCAGGAAGAATCCGACTTCGCACAGACCGCCGCCGCGGCGGACCGTTTTCCATGCAGTCGCATGAGCCGCAGGAACGCCGGTGCACTGGAAGGTGAATTCCGCGCCCAGACCGTCCGTAACCGCTTTGACTTCCTTGATCAGGTCGTCGGTGGAAGCGAACTTCGTGAAATTGAAGCAGTGGGACGCACCCAGAGTTTTGGCGATTTCCAGACGGTTGTCGTTGCCGTCCAGCGCGATGATATTTTCAATACCCATCGTGCGGAGAACCGACATAACCATCAGACCGATCGGTCCGCAGCCCTGAATCAGGCAGATGGTGTTGAATTTGAGCAGACCGGTCGTTTTGGCGCGTTCAACAGCATGAACAGCCACAGCGGCAGGTTCAATCAGCATACGCTGATCCAGGGACATGCCCGTCACATTGAAGAAAGTCGATCCTTTGCGGATGACCATGTGGGAAGCGAAATATCCGTTCAAATGCACTTCATCATCCGGGAAAAGACCATACACGCCGCAGCTTTCGCACAGATTGGTGCGGGCGGGAGTGTTTTTGCAGGCAGGGCATTTGCCGCAGGGGATGATGCAGGTAACCAGCTTGTCGCCGATTTTGACGGGCTTGCCGGCGGAGTCGGTTTTGATGTTCTTTCCCAGTTTGACAATTTCGCCGGATCCTTCATGACCCAGCACGACGGGGCAAAGATTGAAGGGGTCGCGTTTATATTCGTGACCATCGGTTCCGCAGACGCCGCATCCTTCCACTTTGATGAGGATCTGATCGTCGTCGATTTCGGGAATGGGGTACTCCCGGAATTCAAATTCACCGGGCTTGACCAAATACGCCAGTTTTGCAAGTTCTGCCATTTTAACCTGTTCCTTTCTGCAAATAACGGTTGCTGTATGTTCAATATAGCATTCTCCGGATGAAAGTCAATTAAATATTTAACTAAAAACTCATCGTTTTTGAAAAAAACGGAGAAATTACAAAAAAAAGAATGAGTCCGGCATTGTATTTTTCTGAATTTGAATTAAATTACATGAACCGACATGGAATGCCCTGGTAGCTCAGAGGATAGAGCAACTGCCTTCTAAGCAGTGGGTCGTGGGTTCGATCCCCGCCCGGGGCGCCACCTTCTTCTTATTTCCCCCGGAAAAATCACCTCGTCAGGAATTTTTATTTCCGTTGTTCAGGGCTGAATTGCAAGGATTTATGTAAAATCCGCCAAAACGGAGAATTCTCTGTTTCGTCTTTCGACGGCATAAAAAAAGCCGATCATCCGCCAAATTCTCCGTTTGCGGTGTGACCGAGTCACACCGATTCCGAAATCTGTAAGCATATGAAATGACGTAATTTATAAAAATTCATCCATCGTCGAGTTTTGATTCTCCAGTAAATGGTCGCCCATTTATGAACAATGGTGTGTCGTCAGTTCGCTGACCGTATTTGGTCTTCGAAAAATCTGTGTTCCGGGGGAACTGCTTTGCCGGTGATTTTAAGTTCAAATGACCGATGTGTCTTCGGTTTTTTTTCGAATTTGCCCCCTCTTTTTTTAGCATATCGATGTGTCTTCGGAGAATTTTATCCCGTATGACTTCTGCACATCGCCGTCACATTACCGATGTGTCGTCAGTTTTTTTCAAACTTGCGTCCCCTTGATGCACAAGGGAAACGATGTCCCGATCCAGAAATCAATCCGGAAGCCAAAACAAACCGAATTCACTCCAACACCGACAGCAAAACCAGCCCTGGAAGATTACATGAAAATCCAGCCGGGCGACTCTCCCGCGATCATCCGACTGAAGAAACTCGGCACGATCGACAGCACCGAACTGGAACAATTCGCAGAAGAAATGAATGCGGAAAGAAGAACGAATAAGCGATAACTTGATATTATGCTCGTTACGGGAAAAAACAAGCAGGAGATCGCTCCTCATCGGGGAAATCTCCTGCTTGATTCTTGCGTAAAAAATCAGAAGTGAATCAACTCCTGAACTTTGACCGGTTCGCCGGTGCGCATGGAAATGTTGGCTCCGATACCGGTAAGAATGGACATAGCGCCATCGGTGAAGTCGGCGGCATGTCCCAGGGGATCGTCTTTGACACCGATGAAGAGATTGTTCATTAAGCGGATATCGCCGCCGCCGTGACCGCTCTTGATCGAATTGTCATAGGTGTAGACGACCGGTTTGCCCCAGAACGGCTGGAAGAGGATTTCCGGAGCCATTTTCTTGCGGTCCAGGTCCTGTCCTTCCGTCTCGGCATCTTCACGGTTGCCGAAGGTGCTGAAATCCTCGTGCAGCTGGGTCACGCCGCGTTCGACGACATAGAATTCCAGACGCCCCTTGGTTCCGTTGAAGCAGATGCGGTAGCCTTCATAGGGACAGTGGGCGCAGAGGGTGTAGTTCATGACCACGTTGTTTTTGTAGCGGACCATGACACTCATGTTGTCCTCGATGTCGATGCCGTCGCCGAAGACGCTCTGGTCCCGCTGGTAGCCGTCATATTTCTCGCTGTCGAAATAGAGGCGCTGGAGGAATTCGGTAAAGTCCTTGTCCAGCCGGAAGGCAAAGGGATCTTTTTTGGCGATCTCGCTGTCTTTTGCACGCTGGTAGAACTCGGTCACGCCGCGTTTCTCGGCGTTTTCCCGTCCGTAGAATTTGAGGTCGCCCATGGCGTAGACGCTGACCGGAACAGAGTCCAGCCACCAGTTGACCAGGTCGAAGTGATGGGTCGCCTTGTGGACCATGAGACCGCCGGAATTGCGTTTGCAGCGGTGCCAGCGGCGGAAATAATCCGCACCGTGACTGGTGTCGAGCAGCCACTCGAAATTGACGCTGGTGATCTCACCGCAGATGCCGCTTTTGAGCAATTCCTTGATTTTCGTGTTGCGGGGACTGTAGCGGTAGTTGAAGGTGACCGTGTAGTGTTTGCCGGTCTTCTTCTGCGTGTCGATGATCTGCTGGCACTTTTCCACATCGACGGTCATGGGTTTTTCGCTGATGACGTCGCATCCCAGTTCCATGGCGCGGCAGCCGTATTTGTGATGAGCCCGGTCGATGGTGGTGACGATCACAGTGTCGGGCTTGCATTCGGCGATCATACGGTCGAAATCCTGCGACAGATAGGTCGGAACGGCCGGATGGTTGAATTTTTTCCCGATACGTTCATTGTAGTAGTCCATGCGGCCCTGGTTGACATCGCAGAACGCGACCAGTTCTGCATATTCCTTGTAGTCTCCCCCTGCAAGCGCGGAAATATACATATCCGACCTGCCCCCCGTGCCAACGACTGCATAACGTTTTTTTGTCATGATACCATCTCCTTTTTTGGATTAGTTTTTTTCCGGCGATCGCACAAATCTGTTGCCTATTGGGAAACAATTGTCTTTCGCTTTTTCGATTTTCCTAATAATATAGCTGACATTATGTTCCATGACAAACCCTAAGATGATAATAAACATTTGAGAAGTGATAATTATAGCATATTCTTCTATCCCTGCGGGAAAAACTTTTCACTTTAATCTTGATTTTCACGGCGTATATCCCTGAGATTTTTTCCGGTTTCACGCCGGATGGCTGTTGCCATTGCTCCGCTGTTGGTATACCCGACCCGCTGAGCAATCTCCGAAAAGGACAAGCCTGTTGATCTTGCCAGGAAAAGAGCCCTCGTCAATGCTTGTCCCCGTATATAAGTGCCGATGGGGCACTTCATCTGTTCCTTGAAAATTTGTCTGACTCTGATTTCTGAAAGATGAACCTGCTGGGCGATTGTTTTGACGGACAGTTTCGCATCCGTTTTTTTGTGAACGATGGAAATGATCTGTCTCATAAGCTCAATTTTTCTGGGCAGAGCATTTTTCTCCAACTTGCAAGCCGGCGTGTCAGGAGAAAATCGACGGATCAGACTGAATAGGAACAGCATGAACGCCATCACGCACTCCTGTCCGTATCCGGCATCCTTCTGAAAAGCTTTTCCGCTCATCAAGGCACAGGTACGCAGCGCCTGGACTTCACGGCGGCGCAGTTTCAATGTCGTCTCGCAGATGGAATCAAGTCTGCTGTCCTGCTCCTGAGATACGAAGGAGATGAACAAGGCCCGTGCCGGGAAATGGGGACTGGTAAAAAAATTATGCCGAGTGAACGGCAGAAGTATGAACAATTCACCAGGCTGCAAGATTATTTCCTGATCTTCCACCTGAAAATGCTGCTCTCCCCTGATTCCGAAAATCAACAGATAATACGGCCTCATGATCTGCCGTTTTGTCAAATAGGAGACACTGTCGCGAATATAAAATTTGAGTTCACTGGGAAGCTGGATCGGAATAGAGGGCAATCCCATTCCCTGATTGGCATATTCCGCCAGCAAATCCCTCAGATTGTTCCAAACATTCTCTTCCAGATGTCCTCTTACGCTCATGATTCAGCTTCACTTTTTATATTTCAGCGAATGTTGCGAATGAATTTCCCAATATAATTTAACCGTTTCTCAATATTTGTCAAGTATTTCTGTGTGAAAAGTGTATTCCGATGAAATTTTTGCGATGGCAAAAGCAATAAATTATCATTTCACAAAAAAATTTTATCATCCTAAAATTTGCGTAAAGCATAAACTCTGCTATATTAAACCGCAGTGGGGCAAGCGAAAGACCATTGGCGACCAGTGGTCGACAGCTATTTCTGTTGTCTGAAAAAAATTGAGACAAAAAGAGGACAAACCTTTTAGAAAAAAGAAAGGAAATCTTATGGAAATCAATCATCTGGAACGCTTCAAGTCCACGATTGCCACTGGCAAAACTGCAATTGGAGCTGTGGTAACGATCTCCGACCTGGCGGTTTGCGAATGCGCGGGCGACTGCGGGCTGGATTTTGTGTGGATTGACGCGGAACACGGACCGCATACGCTCGATACGATCAAAGGGCATGTCACCGCGTGCCGCGGCACGGGATGTGCGCCGTTCGTTCGGATCTGTGACAACGATCCTGGCGTGCTGAAACCTGTCTTGGACTTAGCGCCTGCGGGCGTGATCATTCCCATGGTCAATTCCGCAGAGGAAGCCGAAGCGGCGGTGGCGGCGTGCCGCTATCCTCCGCGCGGAATCCGCGGCTGCGGCGTGCGCCGGGCGATCCGCTATGGAAAAGACGATCTGTTTGAATATCTGAAACTTTCCGACTCCGAACCGCTGGTAATCGTGCAGATCGAACATATGGACGCGGTGAAAAATCTGGACGCGATCCTGAAAGTGCCGGGGCTGGACAGTATTTGCGTGGGGCCTTGCGACCTTTCCGGGAGCATGGGAATCCTGTGCCAGACCGAGGATGACGAGCTGAACAAAGTCATTGATGAAATCTGCCGCAAGACGAAAGCCGCGGGGAAACTGCTCGGGACCGCTTCCGGCCCGCTTTCCCGCTGGCAGGAACGCAGCGTGGACTGGATCGCCATGGGCAGCGACTGGGGGTTCATGGCTCAGGGATTCCGCAATATGCTCAAGGAAAGGGATGGACAATGAAAACGGTATTGATCACCGGAGATGAAAACGCCGTGCCCGCCGAATATCTGGATCAAATCCGGGCGGCCGGGATCGAACTTGCCTGCCGGAAATGCAAGTCTCCGGAAGAAGTCGAAGCATTCTCGCAGGATGCCGATCTGGTCTGGATGTTCGGTCCGAATCCGGGTTTGACGGGCGAGGTGCTGAAACGTCTCCCGAAATGCAAAGGAATTTTCCGCAGCGGCAGCGGGCTGGACGCCCTGCCGTGCGCCGCGGCGAAAGAACTGGGGATCGAAGTGATGAACACCCCGGAATCCATTGCCGAAAGCGTGGCGGAACATGCGGTATCCCTGCTTTTTTCACTGATCCGCCGCATTGTGCATTACGACAAGGCCGTCCGCGCCGGAAACTGGGAAGAACCCAACGGCATGAACTGGCATATTTCCGGACGCACGCTGGGACTGGTCGGCTACGGACGGATCGCACGGAACGTGGAACAGATGGTTTCCGGATTCCGCATGAAAGTGCTTCATTACGACCCGTTCGTGCCGGATTCGATGGACCTTGATGAACTGCTGAAAGCCTCCGATTACGTGTCGCTTCACTGTCCGCTGACCGATGAGACCCGGGGCTTGATCGACGCCCGACGCATGAACCTGATGAAGCGGAATGCTCTGCTGGTCAACACTTCCCGCGGACCTGTCGTGGATGAAGCGGCGCTGATCCAGGCGCTGAAAGACGGCACGATCGGAGGCGCTGCGCTGGATGTGCTGTGCGAAGAACCGCCGGCGAAGGATCATCCGCTGTTCGGCATGGACAATGTGGTCCTGACCCCGCACATTGCGGCCTTCTCGGCCGATTTCGAGAAGAATTTCTGGAGCTGTTCCGCGGCAAAAATCATTGACGCGGCCCGACGCTGGAAATAAAACTCCTGCAACGGGAATTGAGTAAAGACTGAATATCGAACGATAACAATGAAACAGAAAGGACACATCATGAAAAGAACCGTATTTTCGACTGCGGCAGCTCTTTTGAGTTTTGTGGCTGTCTCCACGGTCCATGCTGAACCGAAGCTTTCTGCAGAGTGCACGAAAGAAAGCGCCCTCTTCCAGGCGGGTGAAAAAATCACTTTCCGGATCGCGGTGACCAAGGAAGACGGTTCTCCCGAAAGCGGACGGACACTCTCCTATACGCTGAAAGGCGATGGCGGGCTTCTCAAGCGTGGTGAGATCGTTTCGGGAGAAGAGCCGCAGGAACTGGTCACCCAGTTGGACCGTCCCGGCTTCGTTCTGCTTACAGTTTCGACGAAAGAAGGGAAAAAGACGCTGAAGACCTGGGCAGGTGCGGGCGTCGAGCCGGAAAAAATCCAGCCCGGCACTCCGGATACTCCGGATTTTGACGAATTCTGGGCAAAAGAGCTCAAGGCCCTGCGCAGCCGCAAGATCAAATCGGAAGTAGAACCGGTGGCTGATCCCAAAATCCGTTCCGGGGTCAAAGTTTACAAAGTCCAATTGGATAACGGGGAAATCCGTGCGAATGGTTACCTGCTGATTCCTCCCGATGCAAAACCCGGCACCCTGCCGATCGTTGTCATGTTCAACGGCGCAAGCACGATCGGTACCACCTATGCGGCAAAAATCAATATCGCAGCAGCATACCGGGCTCTCGTCTTTGATATGAACCTTCACGATATTCCCGTTGACATTCCCCCGAAGGAAAAGGGCAAATGGCGGAAATCCGAAGAGATCCGCGACTATATGTTCCGTGACACCGCCGATCCGCGGAAATATCGTATCTTCAAAATTTTCATGCGGGTGGCTCTCTCGCTCGAATATTTGAAAAGCCGTCCGGAATGGAACGGGAAGACAATCATTTCCCGAGGCGGCAGTCTGGGCGGGACACAGGCATTGGCGGCGGCATATTTCGAACCCAAGGTGGTTCTCTGCGTGGCCAATGCTCCGGCACTCTGCGACCACTTCGGTGCAGACAGTCAGCAGTCCCCCGGCTGGCCGAACCTGTTTGTCCGGCTAAAAAATCAGCCGGAGGAACTTGCCGCCGCACGGAAGACGATGCGTTACTTCGATATGGTGAATTTTGCCAAACGGATTAAATGTCGTGTAGCCATGAGCACGGGCTTTATCGATACCACCTGTCCTCCGACATCCGACTATGCTGTTTACAACTCTCTGTCCTGTGAAAAATCCATTGTCAACGTCGTTCTGGGCACACATGGCGTCAGTCTGAAAAATGGAGAACGGGGCGTCTTCGCAGTCAATGGTCCGCTCGTGGCCAAAGAATGCGCGAAAGTCAGAGCAGAAAACTGAACCCCCTTGGGAGACATCTTTTTCATGAACAAGATCATCGAAATTGCTCAGTCCGAAAACCGAGTGATTTTTACTCCGGAAAGCAACGGCATTCCCGCATTTATTTCCGTAAAGGAATTTGACGGGGAACGGATCATTGCTCCCAAAGGGTTTGAATTGTCCATAGAAATAGAAAATATCGGCCGGATCCAGCCGGGCGCATCGCTCTGTGAGCCCGGACATTATTTCCAGAACGGCGCGGAAGTCGTGGAATTTTCCCGGCTCGGTTGGGTGGATCCGGCGGGAAACTGGGTCCCCGATTTCAAGTTGTCTCTGCGGTATGAGTTTTTCCCGGATGGAACGGTGTTCTGTTCGGCAATACTTCATGTGGAGACAGCGCATCCTCCGGTTTGCCGCAACTTCAAATTGGTGTTCCCGTTTGATTTTTCCTCGTTCGATGACTGCCGTTTCGCCGTATTTCCGCGTTTTGACAGCGGAGGAGCGGCGGATATCCAGCGGATTGCGGCACAGCGTTTTGTCCCGGCAAGAAAGGATATCGAATGTGAAGGCAATCTGCCGATCGAATATTCGTTCAATCTTTTCCGGGAGGCCGGACCGTCGCTCTACGCAGAGGTGTTTCTGGAGTCGGGAGCCGTCCTCGACGGGGACAATGCCCAGAGCGGCGGCCGGATCCGGTGGGAAGGTAAATCGCCAGTCGTGGAATGGAACTTCCAGACCACCGGCACGACGAAGGATCATCGTCCGCTTCAATGGCGCAACCGCTGGGGCTGGCGGATCGTTCCGCCGGAGACCCGGCGCAAACTGCCGCCGCAGCACTGCTACCAATTTATCGACAACTATCGGCATTATCCGACAGCCGATGAATTGGAGACCATTGCGCGTTCCGGATGCACGATGCTGATCGTCCATTCCAATTGGCGGCGCGATGCCGCCAACGGGTCCATTCCTTACGATCTGGAAAAATTCCGCATGGTCAGAGATGCTGCGGCAAAATACGGGATCTCCCTGCTGCTCTATATCCGCGGCAATGAAAAAGAAATTGCGGAAGGGTACGGCGAATGGTTTTCCCGTCTGCTGGACAAGGATCGCGACGGCTTTTACATGGATTATGCCGGGCCGATGAGCCGGATGATGCCTCCCGAGGAGTTCGCATGCGGCGGCACGGTGCTGTATTATCAGCACTATCTCACCTTGAAACGGCTTCGGGACAATCTCGGAGAAAACGGGCTGCTTATCGGTCACACGGGCGCATGGTTCAGCAACGTGGGAATAAATTTCTGCGATGCGTATATTTCCGGTGAAGGCGAACGCGGACAACTTCTTGCGGGACGGCGTGAATTCGAATATTTCACCATGGCCGCGGCTGCTCCGGGTTCCTTGTGGAGCGCGGCTTTCCCCGAATATGCCACAACGGACATGATCCCCTTCATCGCTTCAGCCGGACAATTTCCGCATTCTCCGCTGGGGATGCAATTCGCGTCATCGTCATTGCTCCATCCGCCGGAACCGGGTATCAATGATACGGCGTTCCGTCCGCTGTGGCGGATCTGGAAACTTTTCAGCTCGGAACGCAATGTTAAGGTTTTCAGCGATTACAACTGCTCCGGCATCTGGGGCGGAGTAAAAGGGATAGGGCATTATCTCATGATCTCCGCCGACAACGAAAGGGCATTGCTTGTCTTGTCCGATTTCGGCGGAAAAGGCGAAGTTTCCGTAAATTGGAAAGTGACCGGCTTCGATCCGAGCGGAAAGGGGTGTTACCGGCTTGCCCCGGACGAACTGTCTCCGGGCAAGGCTGTCAAGACAGAGAAAATTTCGGCTGATTTCGCCGCATATCCGGCGGAAGCGTTTTATTTCGCCCCGGACAATTCGGCACTGACGGACTTTGAAAAGGATTATCCCGGTTATGGACAATCCGGAAAAGCATTTCTGGATGAAATTGAAATCCAGAAACAATGGCGTCACTCCGAACCGACTTCAAAAGCCGAATTGCGCTTGTATCTGGACGACCGTCTTTGTACGGCACTGGAAGATTCCATGGTGGTCGACCTTTATGATGAAGATGTGACTTTGGGAGTGATCGAATCAGACGGATTCCGCGCTCTCGGCATCATCACTCCGGACGGCATGGTCGCTCCGGACAGCAAAAATGCCGCGCGGATACTGCCGGGAACCACGACCGCACCCGTTGATTTGGCTGCACTGCTGGGCAAGGGGCGGCATCGCGTTGCAGTAAAAAGTTTTTACCGGCATGAACCGTTTTATAACTTTGTCATGGTCAAATTGATTACGGACAGCGGGGAACATACGCTGGAATTCCGCAATCAGCTGGAAAGTGACCGTTCACAAATAACATTTGAGCTTGAAATTTACTGAACCCATAAACAATATAAAATGAAGGAGGTCTGCATGAATCATCGGCAAAGAGCAACATTTTGGTGGAATTTCACCTTGATAGAACTCCTCGTGGTGATAGCGGTCATCGCGATCCTGGCGGGAATGCTTCTTCCTGCCCTGCAGAAGGCACGGGAACGCGCCAAACAGATACTGTGCACCAATCAGCTCAAACAACTGGGGACTTGTATGACGCTGTATGAAGATACCTTCGGAATGTATCCCTTTCGAGCGGACAATGCCGAAGAGAATTCCAACATAAACAACTATATGCAGGATCTCTGGAAGGCCAATATAATGACCGATCCGAAAATTATTTTCTGTCCTTCCGCCTATTCTTCGTCCTCCGGAGAAGAGAAAGAAAAAACCAAACCCCAGCGTGCCTCGGTGCTGATCTCCAATGACAACGCCTACAACTGGACACTGGGGGGGTACGGGGCGAACCATTATCTGATGAGCAGATCCGTCCCGGTGACCGTGCCCTTTTCCAACCGCATGAAGTCAGCCTACGTGCGCAATCCCTCCGGCAAAGTGCTGATGGCCGATTCGCAGCATATCACAACCAAAAGTATCGTTCCAACAATCCTGATCTACCACTACTGGGCCGACAAAGCTGGTCACATCAACTCCCGTCATACAGGGTCCGCGAACATTCTCTGGGTCGACGGACACGCCGACAGCATGAAGGCGGCGGAAAACAAGCTGCAGCGTCCGTTCGTAGCGACTCCGGGACCCAGTACCAGAAATCCTTATTTCTGGCCGTCAAAATAACAGAAGCGATTTCCGAGGCACAGTAACATCAGATCGGCAGATCTGCTGCCGGACAAGGAGAAAAAACATGGATCTCGACTTTCACGCTCATTTCAACAGCAACGACCCGGACCAGGTCCGCAAATTTGTCCGTAATTGCGAAAAAAACAACTGCCGGGCGGCAATGTCCGGCGGACTTCATTACGGCGGACACGACATGGTTCCCAACGACAAGGTGATCGATTTTTGCAGCGGGTATAAGGATATTCTGATTCCCATGGCCAAGGTCGAGCTATGGGATAAACCAGTCGATCTGGACTCATTCCATCGCTGGGTCGATCGCGGCATCAAGGGCGTCAAATGCATCTATCCCTATTACGAGTACGACCACGATTATTACATGCCGCTCTACGAGGAGTGTGAAAAACTGGGCTTGCCGATCCTTTTCCACACCGGGAATTACCGGCCGAATGAGGAAGATGTCCGTACCCGGCGTCCGATTTTGAAAAATATGGATCCTGTCAACCTTGACCGGCCGGCCCGCTCCTTTCCGAAGCTCCGCATCGTCATTGCCCATCTGGGTACTGGATTCTGGCGGCTTCAGGCGGCCGAAATGATCAAAATGCATCCCAATGTCTATGCTGATCTCGCCGGCAACGGAAGCTGGCAGGGACTTTCACCCGAGCGATTGGCAGAATTGCTCCGTCCTGCTGTTCTGCTCTGCGAAAACAATACGAAATTTTTCTTCAAGCTGGTCTTCGGTTCCGACTGTTATGTGAAATATCCGGAAATTCAGGACAGAGCAAAGCTGCATTATGAGCAGATCCTTTCCAAAGTTTCCAGCTCAAAGGAATTGCGAGATGCGGTGATGGGCGGGACCGTTTCCTCCTGGTTCCGTTGACCGAGGAAATTTTTATGCAGGAAGAAACACCGGACAGTAAATAAAAAAAAGACGGTTCAATTGCAGGAAGAATCTCATTTTCAAGTATTCTTTCTATGATCGGACATAATTTAAGGAGATAATGGAGATGTGTGTATGGAGTGCGTATGCGGGAAACCAGTCGGCGGCGCCGCTGCTATGGGAGTCTCTGCGGAAAATTGAGGGTATCTGGGGCGGGTATTACACCGGTCTGGTCACAATGGACGAAAACGGCCTGCATTGGGAAAAGTGCGTCGGCTGTACCGAGGTGTGGCAGCAGAAATACCATCTTGATGACTTTCCCGGCTGCGCGGGATTGATCCACAGCCGTACCGCTTCGGGCGGCGACGCCAACCGTGCTCATCCCTTCGTGGGTGCTGACGGCGTCGTGGCGCTGGTCTCGCAGGGGTCGACCGGAATATTCAAGGACAACGTCGAAAAGTTCACTGTCTGCGGAAACTCCATGTTGGCCCGCGGACGCAAATGCCGCAGCGCCATCCCCGAAGAGGCGGCACGCAGTTTCGCGCTGACGGATGGAACCCGCGCCAGCATGTCCGACATCGTGGTCAATGCGGTGGAGGAGCATTATCTTGCGCACGGCGACCCGGTGGCGGCGATGAAAACGGTATGTGGTTCCCTGCCGGAGGAATCGGCCACGATCTTCCTCTTCCGCGACCGCCCCGGGTTCATCGGGTTCGTCAATGTGAACCAGCATGTGGTCTGCAACTTCGAGGAACATTCCGTCTGGCTTTCGGTAACTTCGCTCGGCGTACCCGGTTATGCAATGGAGATCCCCGGCAACTCAGTAGGCTTCGTCACTGCGGATGGTGAGTTCCGCCGCGAGCGTTTGACCGAAAATTACCCGCCCATCGACACGCGCATTCCCGAAAAGGCACTGCCCGCTTTCCGGGCAGCGATCAAAGAAAATCCGGGACTGACTCTGGGCAAACTCTGCGACATCGCAGTCAGTCCGCTCTTCGGACACAGAAGTCTGGAGTACCGCGCCGTCACAGCCTATCGCATGCTCGAAACCCTCGCCGCTGCGGGCGGAATCCGTTTCGAGCCCGGACTTGTTCCCGGCTGGAAGGATGTTCCCGGCCGCATTTTCACAATTCATTCGGCGGAATAAACAAACCACTGGATCAGGAGGCAAACTTGAAATGATGAAAAAAATGTTGGCAGCCCTGCCGTTTCTGCTGTTGTCATTACAGGCGGAAGACATCCCCTTCACGCGCACCGAAAGCGGTCCTTTGCCCGTCCCCGTGCGACGGCGGATTGCCCCGCGGACGCTGATGTACCCCGAGATACAGTACAAGTACGGTCTGTTCCAGAACTTTTTAGACGGATATATTGATCGGCCTCTCTTTTTTGACCGGACCATCCGGGGTAAAACCAATTTCATTACCCTTACTGAAGAATCATTTGTCCGGGACTGTCTCATCCGCCAGAGCTACGGCTTCGACGGCGGCGGAAGTCTCAGTTCTGCGGGCGGCAAGCTGCAGAGGAATGCCGGCCGCGCATTGAAACTTCTGGAAAAAGCTCCACAGCTGAAGAACTACTGGGAATTTCTGCAATTCTCCTTCGGAGAGAGCGGCAGATATACCGTGGACGGCGAAAATGCCCGTCATGTGCTCAGGATGGCGCTGGCGTCGCCTTTTTCGCCGAAAATCAACGGACGCATCCCGATTTCCACTTACAATTCCGCCTATATCGCTCTTCCGGCAATGGAAAAGTTCCTGTCCGGTTTGAAGCAGGAGTTCGGGGACGCCTTTGTTGTCTTCGGCAGCTTGAAGATAGACAATGATGATGAAAATACCTTTTACCGAAAAGGCCGGTGGGACGATGCTCTGCGGACGAAATACCGGCAGCGCATTGCCGACATCCTGCGGGTCTTCGGAGCCATCCAGCTTATTCCCGGCACGCGGCGGCTGACAGAAGAATACACTCAGATCACCGATTTCCGGCTCTGGGACAGCGAGATCGCTCCGCTGCTGCACGCCGAACTTGCCAGACCGGAAAACAAAGACAAGCTCGTCTGCGGCGAAATGCTGCACGGCTACATCAATCACATGAGCGGCGTCAATCTCACCGAGGACGGCACCGGCCGCGCCCGCGAGTCGTTCAACCGGCTGATCGAATTCAACCCGGACATGATTTTCTTCTTCGAGTGGAACGAATTCAACGAAAACACCTGCTGGCAGCCGACGCTGTACAATTCGCTCGTGCTCCAGCGTCTCGTGCGCTACTACGCCGGTGTGCTGCGCGGTGAAAAGCCCGCTCCGAATCCGGGTGACGACCTCAACATACCGCCGATGGCATTCTCCTGCCGCGAGACGCTGAAACTGGGCGAAGTCCTCGGACTGGAACTGCTGAACATCCCCGACGGCACGGAGGGAACCTACCGGACGAAACTGGAACTGCTTGACCGCAACGGAAAAGTCCTGATCGCTTTCCCCGAAGAAAAGTTCGACCGGAGCCGGCTTCGCGCGGTAACCTTCCGGGTGCCGACGGAGAAACTGAGCCGCGAGTTCGTTCTGCTGCCCCGTCTCACTGTGACGGGGGCGGACGGCAAAAAGATCGTTTTCCGGCATCTGCAGTATGTGCGTCTGCTGCCGACCTTCTGCTACAACTACAAGTCCGTGCGCCAGAGTCTGCGCGACTTGCTCACCCCTGAAAGTTTCGATTTCAACGCAAAGATGAATGGAGACGGCACCATGCGCGTCACTGGAAAGATCGATGCGGGCGAGAAACTTGCCTCTCTTGAAGTGGTCGATTTCGGACGCGAGGTGTACGCCGTCGATCCGCAGAAGGAGTTCGACACGGAAAAGTATTTCACCTTCACCGGAACGTTTTCCACCCGGCGCAGCGGCGCCCGTCCGATCCTCATCGAGGTTCCCGGCGGCGGAGCGTGGAAGATCCGCGACTGGGGATTTCCCAACGTTACCCTCGGAAAACTCACCCGCGAGGGCGACCGGATGAAGAGCCGTTCTCTGATCTGGCCGGCGTCGAGCCGTTTCATGCTCTCGATCCCAAAAGAAAACGTCGAAAAAGCCCAGATCAAGGTCTCTGCGGACGGGGAAACTTTCACTTTCCCCGCGGAAAAAATCCTCAAATACGGCATACTGGCACACGCCTTCCCCAAGTGCCGCCTTTCGATACGGGACGAGCGGAAATTGCCGGACATTCCTGTTCCGGTCGGAAGCGGCAGCTCCGGATTTTCTGCCGACATCCGGCCGGAACGCAATTATCCCGTCTGTCAGATGCGGGCGGTAACGGTTTCGGGCAGGATCTTCCGCTCGGCGCCGGTCATTCCCCGCCCGGTCCCGGAAAAGTTTGAAGAGCTTTCTCTGCACAGCGAGATGTATGACAAAGTCGTTTCCGTTCCGGTTTACAGCGCTCTCGTTCCCCGGCTGAATTGGAAGTTCGAACCCGCCTGCGGCGATGTGATGCCGCTCAACGGTTTCGACCCCTATTTCGTCTGCGACTTGGGCGGCGGCTACGACTATGAAGGAGCGATGCACAACCTTCCGGCCCCCGAAGGACGTCACGCGCCGCGCTGGGGCACGGATGCCGGACGCACCGTGCTGGAGTTCGACGGAAAAACATATCTGCATTTCCCAAAGGAAGCTTTCCCCCGGGGCAGTTTCACGCTGAGATTCGAGATCAAACCCGAACCCCTGCCGGAAACGAAACTCTACACGCTCTTCCGCCACTATGACCGGATCCTCGGTTCAGTGACGGTCTTTTCCATGAACGACCGGCTCTGCTTTACCTTCGGCGACCGTGAACTCAAGACCTCGAAGTTCGCCACAGACCTGCCTCTGGAGCCCGGCAAATGGAACAAGGTGGAGATCCGCTACGATCTCCGGCAGCTTGTCTTCACCGTCAACGGTGTCGAAAAGCGTTTCGATTTCCCGAAACATCTGGCTCTTTACTTCAAGCCGTCACTCTTCGGCGGACATACCAAACCGGAATTCGGACTTCCGAAAGGAGCTGAAATGTTCCGCGGGAAGTTAGCCGAAATTTCCATCGACCACACCGCAGATTGCAAATAGGATAAGGGAAGATAAGATGAGTTGGATCGACTGGCTGATCGTGATCATTCCCACGGCATTTGTGATGTTCCTGGGAATGTATTCCAGAAAATACGTTCACAGTGTGGCGGATTTCCTCTCTGCTGGTCGCTGCGCGAGGCGATATGTGCTGAGCATGGGCGATGTGGCCAATGCATTGGCCGTAACCGGTCTGGTTGCCTATGTGGAAGTACACTACAAAACAGGATTCGCCATTGCATTCTGGAACAGTCTGATCGCACCTCTGACCATTGCCATGGGACTGTATGGCTACTGCACATACCGTTTCCGTGAAACGCGCGCCATGAGTCTGGGCCAGTTCCTGGAGATGCGGTACAACAGGAAGTTCCGTATTTTCGCCTGCGCTCTGCGTTCGATTTCCGAAATGCTGGCCAATATGATCATGCCCGCCGTGGCCGCCCGCTTCTTCATCTACTTCCTGGATCTCCCGCATTCCATTATCATCTGCGCCGATCACACCCATACCGGCCCCGAGTACGGCAATCCCGGCGCGGCCGATGAACGTACCCGCTACGCCTTCAACGCGGCAGCGGATGCCGCCATGCGGGCTCTTACGCGGGCCGTCATGAACCTTCAGCCCGGCGAAATCGAAATCGGCTCCGTCTATAACAATCCCTACGGATTTATCCGCCGCTACTGGATGAAGGACGGGACCATCGTCACCAATCCCGGCTGGCGATCCGGGGTAAGTGGCGTTGCTCCGGGATTTGCCCCGGAAGCTTTGCCTTGAGGAGAAAGAAAGGCTGCCGACTTCCCCGGTCGGCAAGCGGGACCTGTTGTGCATGGTGTGCGTTGTGGTAGACGGCGTATACATTGCCGCGAGTTTGCTGAAAATCCAGCGGGTTATTGCAAAATACTCCGGACTTTTGGGGGGATGATGGCAATCTGCTGATCTGTGCCTTATCGACGGCGAGTGATCAAGTCCTTGGTTCCTGGCCGCTGGCACATTAAATGGCACATTAAATGGCACGATAAATGGCACGATAAAAATTACATTTTGATGATTATCTGTCCCCGGACTTATAATGCTTGAAATCATTCGATCTGCAGGAACTTCTTCTGCTCTTCCCAATCCGCAGGAAGCCCTGATTTTAAGAAATTGAGCGTGATATGGCTCGGCAGTGCCCCGATGATTGCCAGGTGTATAATTTCAGGTGAGAGCCGTGCCAGTTGAAGCATGTGGGATACTGCCGATCTGTCTTTTCCCAGATGCTTTGCCAGTTCAGCCAAATTCTTGAACAAACCGTCATCCAGCCATTGCTGCCAGAGAATGCCGTTGGCTATTGCTATCAGCATCGGAAGGTGCCCCTGAACTGTTTTCACATTTTCGGCGAAGGTGAAGCCTTTTCCGTCTACCGTCCGCACCCGGCGACAGAGCCATACAGTTCGCACAGCTTACCGCGCTGACGGGCTATGAGGCGGCAGTAGGGAAACTGGCCCGGCTGACCGTCAAAAGGCGCGAATTTGACGCGCAGGAGGCCGAAGAACTGGACCGCCGCCTTGCTGCGACAGCGATCCTGAAGCGTGTCATATCAATTGCCGGAGAAATGGAGAATGCCTTTTGGTGAAATGCAAAAATTCTCCATCCGAAATGGTGTGACTTTTGCGAATACCTGAAAATCAATGAGTTGCAGAACGGAGAATGAGTTTTGATTTGACCATAAATGGGGCGCCATTTTATCTTTTCGTTTTTCCCTGAAAAATCAACATGTCCGGCTCTTTTGTTCCCGTTATTCGGAGAGTAATCAGCCGATGTTCAGTTGTTTTGCGACAACTTTCTATATTCCACCGGTGACATTTTGATTTTTTTTTGGATTAAACGACAGAAATATCCGCTTCCCCGGATGCCACATTGATGTGCTATTTCAGCGATGGGAAGCGAGGTCGTTTTCAGCAAGTGAAGTCCATGATCCAATCGAATTCTTGTCAGCATATTGATCGGTGTTTCATTAAACTCTTTGAGCATGACTCTGTCCAATGTTGTCCGGTGCACCTCCAGACATTCGGCAAGAGCATTTATATTCAGGTCAGAGTCCGAGTATTCGGTATTGAGCCGGAATAATGCTTCCTCTGCAACCGGATGCACAAATGAACATTTTGAATTTGTATTTCCTCCGGCACGGATAAAAAGTTCTGTATATAATGGAACCAGAAGACGAGGCATGTCAGGTCTGTTTTTCAGCAGTCCTCTTGCAATTCTTTGAAACAGTTCGACAGGACATTCACCGGCATCGAGAATCCCGACCGGGTAATGAAACATGTCGATAAATGTTTTTGCATTTTCACCATCAATTGTTGCCCACCAGATTTCAGCAGGACCTTGCGTCACATATTTTCTTCTTGGTTCCATTGGAATTCTGAAAATACACTGTCCTTTTTGCAATTCAAACTGTTTCTTCTGTACTTCAATAATGCAACGTCCCCGATTGACCCAGCAAAGTTCCACACAATCTTCAGTCGACAAATCTTCTTTGCGTCCTTGCGCAAAACAATTTACCCCTGCTCCATTTGGCTGAAACGGCAAAGGTGGAAAAGGAGGATTCCAGGTCCTGTGAACTGTAAAAGTATTCATTCTCTTTTCCTCTTACGTTTTGCAACTGCCCGAGAAAAATACCGGGTTTGATTTGCTGCAATCAGATTCTATGCTATGATACAAATAGTTAATATCTTTAATTCGGGCGCGGGAGCTCCGTCTGTTTTTTATAATAGCATCTTTCAGCATCTTTTCAAGTTTATTATTTTGAAAAATGTAGAAAACTTTTACGGTAACCGGTAAAGCAGTGTCCATGTTTCAAGATTACATATATTTGCATCAAATATACAATTGCTTTTATGATTTCATGGTGTTATAGTGTATAGAGAGACGGAATTTAATGAAAGGAAAGGGAAAGAAATGAAAATGAGTTACGACAAAAATCTGGGAACAATGTTGTTCAAATTCACATTAATAGAACTCCTGGTTGTTATAGCCATCATTGCAATTTTGGCAGGCATGCTGCTTCCCGCCTTGAATTCTGCACGCAACAGAGCCAGAGCCATTACGTGCATGAACCAGTTGAAACAAAATGGCACAGCAGGAGCCATGTACACAAACGACTATATGGATTGGTTCATCCCGACCTGCATGGTTTACGACAAGTGGTATTATTATTATCATTTTGCCGCTCCTTATCTGGGGATCGGGAAAGATTATTCAGAAGCTATTGATAAAATCCCAACCGCAACAGAATATATCAATAAAACCAATCCGGAAAAAACAGCCTATGGAAAGTTTTTCATGTGTCCGATGAATGAATTGGCTTTCTTTTCGAGTAATCCGGGTTCCATGTACGGGAATTATTCCATCAATACAGGAATCACAACGATATATGACAACAGTTCCAATACGCACCTGGCAGGCTTGAAAGCGACTCATCTGAAAAATTACGGAAAGACTTTTCTGCTGATGGACGGCAATCCCAAAAAGAACGGTGCCGGATTTTTGCGTTACTGGTGGAATGTTGAGCTTGCAAAAGAGTATATTGCATACCGTCATGCCAATATGAGCAATGCACTGATGCTTGACGGGCATGTTACTCCGATCCGCATATCAAATGAACCTGAAATTGCGCATTCTTATGCAACCCACCCGCTGCGGGGATTGTATCAATACTGGCTTTACGAATAAGCCGATTATCAACTCATTTCCAAGAACAGCAAAGCCAGTTGTTTCCTATACTCTGGCTTTGCTGTTGTATTGTATGTCCGTGGTGCATGAAAAAAATTGTTCAGACAGGAAATATCCGCTGCTGAAGTCAGATAAAACACTTCATCAGCGGCGGCAATGTATCAAAACACATATATTTTGCCGCAAGGGAAACGGTTGCCAAACCGATGCCGGATTATGATGCGATACTTTTCTGCAGTTTGTTAAGACGTTTTTCTTTGCTTCGGATAAACCATTTTATATTGAATTCAATCATTATGCTGCGGAATTATTTATCGTTTTCCTCCATGAGAATGGACTCCGCTCAACCCAAGACAGCAATAGTGAAACCTGACTGGGCGCAGCGTGGAGCCGGTACAAAAAAACTGCGGACCGCAGATTTTACCGCTCCCGGGTAAAAATCCGCAGATCCGCTGTCCTTATGAATTTTACTCCATCAGCCAGACACAGGATTCATGTGGCGGCAAGGTGATTGAATCCAAATCGTCCTTGCTTTCCACGCATCCCCATACCCGTTTCAGCATTTCGGGTTGAATCCCGGACAGAACGACTTTCGCTTTCTGCGGCTGATCCGAATCATTGAGCAGATAACATAAAAACTTTTTTCCGTCTGCCGTGTAACTGGTCAGCAATACATTTTCGTTATCTGCCACACGAATCGGATTGACAGAATTTTCCCAGCACGGATACATTCTGATATCCGAACGTCTGCCCAGTTCATCTTCTGCTTTTGCCATCTGGTCATAACGGATGCCGATCGCATTTTTCCAACGCACAGGCAGCAGCCCATACATTTTTGCGCTCACAATGAAATGGCGTATCGCACGATCTGTATCCGGATCTTTCTGATTGTATTTTTTCACTTGATCCGGAGCGAACTGTTCCAATGAACGTGTGAACTGCGGCACCAGATGAATGGTATGTTCCAGATTTTTCGACGCATAAGCGATCATCAGAGAATCTTTGGTAAGCAGCTTGTAGTAATTACGGTCTCTTGCGACATAACGGTCAAACAATTCGCCCATGGCAAGCATGTCTGCAAAACCTTCCGCCGGGGAACGGTGCCAGGTCGTGTGCAGCAGGATCCATCCGTCTGGATGTTTCTGCTTCAGAATAAGATTTGCTGCCTGCATGTACTCCCTCATCGCTGGAATTGTATTTGTCTTGCCGATACGCCCGAAATCGTCCTTATAGCCGCAGTGATGCAGTTCATTGCTGCAGATATCAGCTGTGGCAAGATCAAAATATATGTTTTTGTAATCAATTTCGCCGGATTCCATGACATTCTTCAGATTGCTGATTTTGAATTCCTTGAAACTTCGGCAATTCAAGCAGGCGGTTGTCCATGCAATGAAATTTCTTCCTTTCTGATCATGAGTCGGGAAATCCACAAAATAATGCCCCAGTTGACGAGTGGACCATAATTCCTTATAGTAATTGGCCTCAGGACAGAAAGGCGAAAGACCTCTCATGGAAGAATATGGGAAAACCCGTTTGTAATAACTGTTCAACCCTTTATTGATCCGGTTGACTTTTTCCGGGACAAGCCAGCCTTTGACCTGATATTCATAAAACTGGCAAAAGTAATCGCTCCATGACTGCATATCCTGTGTTCTGTCCCGCACCAGTTTTGTCGCTTTGTTCAATGTACGCACGGGAGTCGCTTCCACGTAAAAACGCAGCGTCCGAACTCTGTTCAGTTCAAACGGGGTATCACAGAAATGAAGTTTAAGGCTGGTCCCGTCTTTCAAGGTTTGAAGAGAAAGAGTTTTCCCAAGATCCTTAGCGTGCCAGTCACGGGAATCGATCATGCCTAACAGAAGCCCGGTTTTCATGGAACCGATCCAAATGCCCGGGGTATTGCTGAAGTCACAATAGACCGTTTTTCCTGCCGGAAGCGGCAAAGTTTGCTTGTTGAACAGGCTCATCTGGTCGTCAAAACCGATCAGATCTTCGCTGTTCAGAAGAAAATCCAATGAAATATCTGATACCTTGGCTGTCCTGTTTTTCGGTTTCATTTCAATTTCATACATCAGGAAACCGTCATACTCCGCTTTGACGGATGCAGCAAGAAGAATATCGTTTGTTTCTCCTGACAGAAGATATTTTCCGCCGATTTTTGATTGAGACACCAAATTAGACGGTGAAAATTTGACAGCCTGCCCATTGATTTTCAGGACAGTCGGTTTATTCAGCAGATTTTTTCCCAGTGAAGTGACCTCGTCCAGAATTCCGTTTTTGAAAGAATAGGTCCGGTTCAGACATACAAAGCTGCTGTCTGTCATTTTCGGTGCAGTATAAGGCGGAATGATGGTATTGTCGATCAGTTTCTGAATCTCGCTGTAATGGAAAGGATCTTCTTCGCTGGGAATAAAATACCATTCATGCAGCTTTGCAAGTTCTTTGCCCGATGAATCCTTTAATGACATGTCAACCCAGTATTTTCCCGGCGGCAACTGGCTGATATCGGTAGACAAAGAACATTTTCCAAAGCAATTTGAAAGCGGGATTGCACTCTGTTTCACAACCTTCTCTTCCGGCATGGGTGAATCTTTTTTCAGCAGACGGTATTTCAGCTCTAAAATTCCCTTTGAAACCGGATTTCCAAATTCACAGATAATATTCAGTTTCTTCCGGGCAATAGACGTATAAAGATAATCTATTGTCATCGGGCAGATGGAAAAATAAGGCAGTGTTCCTTGATAAAGAGAAACGGAATCTTTTTTTGCAAATTCTATTTCAAGATTTCCTGCATCAGGGAGCTGATCTGCAGTCAACGAAAGTTGATCCTGCTGTTTTGAACTCTGCGCCATACTTCCATAGGGACGCACCGAGCGTTTATCCGGAATTGCGCGCACGTTCAGAAAAGTATCAGATTTTTCCGGCATCTGATAATCCACCTTCAGTTTCAACTGCTGATTTCCCAGTTCGCCTGTTTGGGTGATGCTGTACAGTGTCGGCTTTCCATTCAAAAAACGAACAGCGTTGAAGTGTACCAGATCCATATAATCTGTCCTGCAGGGAGAGGACGCGATACTTTTTTTCGAAGATTTGATGCTGCGGCAGATATTGACTTTCCAGACTTCTCCATCCTTGGGCATACTCCGTTCCAAGTCAGAAAACGGGATGAATATCTCGCATGTCCATTGTCCGTTCTCCACCTTATGAATAACCTTGACTCCTTTGGCATTCCATGCCGGATTCCCGTTCAAATCATCATAAACGGCTCCCCGGGCATTAAAAATAAAATGATACATTTTACGTTTCGCCGCAGGGGGACAAAGCAGGATTTCGACGCTGTCATCTTCCCACACTTTGCCATCTCGTCCCGTTGCGGTCGTCCGGAGATTTACCCCGGAACTCTGAATCGCTGCATAAATGCCGTCCTGATCATATGAGAAAGCATATCTGGCATTCTCTCTGGAAACATTGCATTTGTTGTCGCGGAGAATATCGAAAAAAATCCCGTTTTCGGAAGAATATTCCCAAGGAATAATCCTTCCGTCTAAAGCAGCCTTGCGCGGATAAACCGAGAAAACGATTGGTGCATCATCACGGGAAACAAACTTTGTGAATTTCAGATATTCATTCCGAATCGCAGAATCTGAAAGAGCTTCTTTATGGATTTGCACCTCATCTATCAGCATTGTGTAATCTTTGGTTTCATTGCTCCAACCGCCTCCCAGACAAACCGAATCAAATGGTGCAGAAGGAAATACCATGCGTTTCGTTTTGAACATGCATCTGCCGTTCAGAAAAAATTTCAATTCCGCGGGATTCCATACAGCCGCGACCTGCTGCCATTCGTTTTGCTTCCAGTTCGCAATATTGAAGCGGAGCTGCTGAGTTTTTTCACCTTCACGCCAGAGCCAGGTCAAAAAGTTGTCTTTATAATATTTGTAGATGATGAATTCGCGGTCTTTTGCAAAACTGCGGACCATGAATTTGAATCCGGGAGCTTTTCCTGTCCAGTCAAGCGGTTTCACCCAGAAAATAATGGTGCCGGATTCCTCTGAAATTATGGATGGCATGTTGTATGTCATCGACTGGAATTTACCGTTCTGGAATCCAGTTTTGAGCGCATTGTCTTTAAGCCCGTGGGAAACAATGTCCGCATTTCCTGTCTGTTCGATTTTTTGTTCTCCATAGAATTTTGAACCCGCGTCAAAATTCAGATCCAGAACCGGCGCGGCTTCGATTGCGATTGCCGCCATACATAAAAAAATTGCAAGCTTCATGCGTCCTCCTATATGTTAGTTGATTTTTATGATTTTTCTGATAATGAACATCACACCATGGAGAAAAACGAGCAGTCGTTCAGTTCCCCGGGGCGGAACGGATGAAAACGCAGAGCGAAAGTGAACGGTTCCGCCGGGATCTTATAGCGTTCGTCCAGCGGTGCACCGCAAGATGAGGATCCGATTCCGCATTGCTTCCAGTCCAGATTCAGACAAATATTGTCCAAATATTCGATTTTGTGCGGATGTCTGGCTTTCCAGGCTGTTTCGGGCGTGAACCGATGCATACTGAAATTAAACAGGGTATTGATTCCTCTGACTGCGAACCCCGCCATATGCAGGTCGTAGAAGGCGGCTCGCCGGACTTCGCTGCGGTTGCCGTCTTCCTGCGGTTTCACATACGGCGTGTAAAGTGCATCAATATCTGCTTTGAACAGGTCGACCCGCTGAGCTTCCTTCGTATCGACATAGGATTCGCCCGGACCCAGACCGAACCATTGTGCATAGTCCATTTCCTCCGGCAGGAACATCTGGAATCCCAGCCGCGGGAAGCATGGCAGTTCGCCTTCCGGCTTGCCGTTGAGTTGCAGAGTGAATCCACCGTCCGGCTGGAATGTGTAAAGGTATTCGCAGCGGATTCCGCTTTTCAGTGCGGGCGGCGCGACTCGGGTAATGACCCGGACGGTATTTGAATCGGAATCAGCGTCCACTGATTCCACCGTGTGCTGCAGCTGATGGAAGCGGGCGGCAAACCAGTCCTTGAAACAACCGTTGGCTCTTCCGTTATCGTTGTCCGTGGGGGCTCGGAATAGATTGAAACGCGGTCCGCGTTCCATCAGCGGCACTTCATCCAGTGTCCAGCTGGTAATCAGCCCGGTCGTCTTGCTGACGGCAAAAAGAGCTTCGTTGGCAAACGCATAGACCGACTGGGAATCCTCGTCCATTTCCACAGACACAGCGGTTTTCTTCGGAATTTTCCGGGCGGCTGCCTTGACGGGGAGTGCGAATTGTGCCCAAGCCACTTCATGACCGGACCGAGCCCAGAAAGTATCCTGTCCGAGGGTAAAAGTCAGATTCAGGAAATATTCCGCGCCGGGTTTCGGTTTTTTCGGCAGGACATACGGCACCATCACATCGGCGGCCCTACGGGCATTGATTTTCAGCGGAGCCAGAGAACCTGACTGGACCGGGATTCCGTTTTCACTGACGCTCCAGGTTACATTGAGATGCTCCAGGGTAACGAAATCATAATGGTTTACAACCGTCACGATTCCTTTTTTCAGATCTTTGGCGGAGAACCGCACCGGCGAATACACTTTTTTCGCTTCGGTCATGCCGGGCGACGGGGTCTTGTCGGAGAAAACCAGTCCGTCGGTGATGAAATTGCCGTCGTTGGGTTCGTCGCCGAAATCGCCGCCATAGGCGAAGTATTCATGACCGTGTTCATCCCGAGTACGAATTCCGTGGTCGCAGAATTCCCAGATGAATCCGCCCTGCATTTCCTTATGACTGAAGAAGGTCTGCCAGTAATCTTCCAGTCCGCCGGGGCCGTTGCCCATGGAATGGGCATATTCGCACAGCAGGAACGGTTTTTTGCCTTTGCAGTATTCTTTTGCGGTTTCGATGCAGTCCGCCGGGGAGATATACATCCGTGAGACGATGTCCGTGATTTTGGCTTCTGTATCCCGTTCGTAATGGATGGGGCGGGAAAGATCGCGTGACCGCGTGTATTCGGCCATCTTCACATGGTTGATTCCGTAACCTGATTCATTGCCGAGGGACCAAATCACGACTGATGCATGGTTCTTATAGGATTCAACCATGGCTTGCATCCGGTCAACGCAGGCTTTTTCCCAGTCTTTCCACATGGTGGGATTTTTCCCTTCCTCATAACCGAAACCGTGCGATTCGAGATCCGCTTCGCTCATTACATAGAACCCGAGTTTGTCGCACAGGTCATAGAACAGCGGCGCATCGGGATAGTGGCTGGTGCGGATGGCGTTGACATTATGCCGTTTGAGCAGCAGCAAATCTTCCATCATGGCGTCCAGCGTAAGGGCGCGTCCCAGATCGGTGTTGAATTCATGCCGGTTGACGCCGCGGAACATGACCGGCACACCATTGATCAGCAGGCTGCCTTTCTTGATTTCCACTGTGCGGAATCCGATTTTCTGGGATTTGTATTCTATCGCTCCGGATTTGTTCTTCAACGTCAGGACCAGCATATAAAGCACCGGCGTTTCAGCCGTCCAGGGGGAAACATTTTTCACTTCGGCGGAGAGCTTGACTTTCATTTGTTTCCCCTCATCGATCCGCACGGCTGCGGAGGAAACGGGTTTCTTCCAGACCGGATTTCCGCAGGAATCGAAAAGTTCCGCTTCCACAGTGATGCCGGATGCTTCGACGGACTCATCGTTACGGATGACTGCTTCGACTTCCAGCAGACCGTTTTTATATGCCGCATCAAGTTTTGCCTTTACAAAAATGTCATAGATATCCACCAGCGGAACAGCGGAAATGGAGACATCGCGGAAAATGCCGCTCAGCCACCACATGTCCTGGTCTTCCAGATAAGTGCCGTCGCTCCACTGCAGAACCTGAACGGCGATCCGGTTGACGCCGATCTGCGCAATGTCGGTTATATCGAATTCCGATGCATTGCGGCTGCCTTTGCTCATTCCTGCAAGCTGTCCGTTGATCCAGACATAATAGAAGGAATCCACTCCGTCGAATTTCAGCAGGATGCGGCGGTCCGCCCAGGCATCAGTTATTTCGAATTCACGGATATAGCAGCCGGTGGGGTTTTCGGACGGCACATGCGGCGGATTCAGCGGAAACGGAAAAATGGAGTTCGTGTAATGCGGATGACCGTAACCTTTCATCTGCCAGTTGCTCGGGACCATGATGTCATCCCATTCATCACAGTCAAAATCTTCCTGAAAAAAACCTTCCGGGATTTCGCCGGGTGAATTGTAATATGAAAATTTCCATGCCCCATTGAGCAGTTTGAAAAACGAGGAAAGCGAAATCTCTCCGTTCAGGGCATCTTCCTGGTTGTCAAACGCAATGGTCCACGCCCGGTAGGGTTCTTTGTTGATCGAGGTCAGATTTTGGTTTTCCCAATCGTTCATTGCCTGATATCCTTTGCATAAATGCCGTTAGAAGGAATGCCTGGCATCATCACGGGAGACAAACTTTGTGAATTTCTGATATTCATTCCGAATCGTTGAATCAGAAAGAGCTTCTTTATGGATTTGCACCTCATCCATCAACATTGTGTAATCTTTGGTTTCTTTGCTCCAACCTCCACCCAGGCAAACCGAATCGAACGGAGCCGAAGGAAATACCGTGCGTTTTACTTTGAACATGCATTTCCCGTTCAGAAAAAATTTCAATTCTTCGGAATTCCAAACAGCCGCAATCTGCTGCCATTCGTTTTCTTTCCAGTTGGCAATATTGAATCGAAGCTGCTGCTTTTTATCCCCTTCCCGCCAAAGCCAAGTCAAAAAATTATCTTTATAATATTTGTAAATGATGAATTCGCGGTCTTTTGCAAAACTGCGGACCATGAATTTGAATCCGGGATCTTTCCCTGTCCAGTCAAGAGGTTTCACCCAGAAAATAATGGTGCCGGATCCCTCGGAAATCACAGATGGCATATTGTATGTCATCGCTTGGAATTTACCGTTCTGGAATCCTGTTTTGAGTGCGTTTTCTTTAAGACCATTGGAAACAATGACCGCATTTCCTGTCTGTTCGATTTTTTGTTCTCCATAGAATTTTGAACCTGCATCAAAATTCAGATCCAGAACCGGCGCGGCTTCGGTTGCGACAGCCGCCATACATAAGAACATTGCAAGTTTCATACGACCTCCTATATGTTAGTTGATTTCTGATGTGGTGCTCTATGATAAAATATCATGATACAGCCAATAAATCAATTGTACTTTTGACGCAAAAAATAACAAAGATGAAACATTCTCCTGAACTGACTGGTAATAATTATGCAATATTAACCGCGGAAGACCAACAGAAAAAAATCCAGACCAAGATAATTCCAACAGCGAAGGAATCTCGCTGACGTGGAATACCTTGATCTGGATTCAATCAACATAATCCGGACTTTCGAAAATCCAAATATGAAAAGCCGGTTAAAATAAGGGTATCCGCTTGGAGGCAGCGGCAAACTCTGCCGAGCAGTCTGCTGACCGTCCGGTTGCCAAACCAGTTTATCTGGGACCGCGTTTCACCATGTAACATTTCCGCGCAGGCGGAGATATTCTTTCACCCGGCAGTCAAACTGGCTGCCGGGTTTCTGAAATCATATTTCGGCGCACAGCCGCCCTTGCCGGCCGCTGCCGCCTTCCGGCTGCGGCGTCGAATTCATTTTTTCCGGAATTTTCAATTTTTTCTTCTTTCGGCATTGGAAAAAGTGCTGCCTGTATGCTAAAGTATATCTCGCACAGATCTTTCATATTTATCCTTCTGCCGCAAGCCGGAATGATAATTTGGATCTGCTGCGCGTTTTTTTCCCGGGTATCGAAATTCAAAACTTTTGAAATTGCATCAAGAGGAGAATGAAATGCTTCAAATCACAAATTATCGTCAGGGAGCCATCCTGAACCACAATCACGGTGCTGAAACGGACAAATCGCTCAAAATCCATCTTGAAGGAATTTGCGATGGTCATCCGGTCAAAGTCAATGAAACGCCGGCTTTTATGGATGGTCAATTTTTCTCAGCCGAGGTGGAGCTGACGCAGCAGTTCAATACCGTCACGGTCACGGAACAGACTCCTTTCGGACTGTTTTCCCAGCAGATCGTGCTTGTCTGGGATAAAAAATCCTTCAAACGCCACGACTGCTATATCGACGATCACAGCTTTCTCTTTACCGATCTGGCCAAAGAGCGTCCGGCAAAAGCGTTTGATCACTTCTATCTCAGCGGGCTGAAAAAAATCCATGACAAATACGACTTGAAGGTAACTCTGAACTGCTTCTTCCGGAATGACCATGACGGGAAGTTCACGCTGGATCAGATGCCCGACATCTGGAAATCCGAGTTCATCGACAACTCCGACTGGCTGAAAATGTCCTTCCATGCCAAAAGCGAATTTCCGGATCGTCCGTATCTCGAATCCACTGCCGAAGATTTCGGCAAAGATTACGACGAAGTCAAAAACGAAATCATCCGTTTTGCCGGAGAAGAGACCTGGATCGTGCCGGAAGTTATTCACTGGGCAAACATTCACCCCGTTGTCGCGCAGGAAGTCTTCCGCCGCGGGACCCGTTGCCTGGCTCCGTCCATGCGTCCGTGTGTGATGGGCGGTCCGAGCCTTGCAGACCGCATGAAAGGGGGCAACATGGCAAAAGTTCAGCAGCGTTCGGTTTCCGGAGAAGACAGATCCGCCGGGACTGCGGGTCTTGCCATGTTCTACGACAATCAGCCGGAAAAAAGTTACATGACCAATCATGGATTCTATTATGATCCGATGATGGGGATCGTGATCAAGAACAGTTCGGTTTCACTTTGCTGCAATCTGGTTCCGCTGGATCAAACTGCCCGGAAGCTTGAAATTACTTTTGAACGCAACCGGAAATCCGGCTGTGAAATGTTCAACTGGGGTTCGCACGAACAATACACGTTCCCCTACTACCCGAATTATCTTCCGGATCATCTGCAGCGCATCGAACTTGCCGCAAAAATTCTTGCGGAGAACGGCTACAAATCGGTTTTCTTCAACGAAGGTTTCATGGGAAACATGAGCTGGGAAAAGTAAGGCCGGCATGACTTTATGGAACATTCGAACAAAAAAATGTTCCGTAAAGTCTGTTTTCACCGTCTCCTGCTCTGAAAGCCGCAATTTTCCCGTATGGCGGTTCCGGTATTTCAGGGCAGTTCCAATTCCATTTCCAGCGTGTTGAAATTGCGATATCCGGTACGGGTGATCACCACCAGATCCTCCAGACGGATGCCGCCCCAATCCGAATAATAAAGTCCGGGTTCCACACTGACTACATTGCCAGCCCGGAGCGGATTCGGATTCAATGGCGAAAGCCGGGGTTCTTCGTGTATTTCCAGCCCGACACCGTGTCCGAGTCCATGGAAAAAGCCGCAGGGTTTGCCGTCGCGTCCGCGTCCGGTGGCAAAACCTGCCTGAGCCAGAATTTCCGCTGCGGCATTGTGAACCTCTGCGCCGGTTACTCCGGGACGCAGCATTTTCTTGGCTGCTTCGGATGCTGCCAGCACGGCTTTGAATGCGCGTCTGACCACTGGTTTCGCTTTGCCTTTGACGTATGTCCGGGTCATATCCCCCCAGTAGCCGGTGGCATCACTGCGGGGAAAGATGTCCGCCACGACAGGTTCACCTGCCAGAATCGGGCCGCTGCCGATGTTATGCGGTTCCGCCCCTTGCGGACCATGAGCGAAAATGGTCCGGTACGCGCTGTACCCCATCCGTTTGAAATTGCCTTCGAGTTCGGCGCGAAGGAAATCACTGGTCAGCACTTTGCCGTTGTATTCCAGTACCCCTTTGGCATTGGTTCTGGAGTCAATCAGAATCTGCCGGAATTCGCGCATGATTTCCTCTGTCGCCTGAACAGACTGCTGAATCGCCTTGATTTCCGCGGCTTTCTTGATCTGGCGTTTCGGAAAAAAGGGCTGATCGCAGCATTTCAGCCGGATTCCCGCTTTCATCAGCTTTTCCGCCGCGGCAAGCGGGAAACGCGCCGGAACTTCCCAGCAGCCGATGTTCAGACGGCGGCTCAGGGTTACGGCAAAAGGTTCATCCGGATGTTCCCGGTCGAGAAATACGGAACGGTCCAGGACTTTTACGTCCGGTGCCGCTTCGGAAACGGCGCGGGCATATTCCAGCGGAGAAACCACGATACATTTTTCCGTATCTGTTTCATAATAAAGGAATTCATCGGGGGCGGAAAAGCCGCCGGCATAGAGCAGGTCGGCGCATTCATCGGTGGATGCTATGATGAGTTTCGGAAAAGTTTTTGTTTTTCCACTTGAAAAATCGTTCTTTGGCGTCATAATATAGTCTCCATAAAGTTTTGTTGATATAATATAGCTTTTCTTTTGCGAAGGGCAAATCAAAATGGAGGAAAAATGAGTATTGCCAATTATCTTGGCTGTCTGGCTTCGGCTGTGTTGTGCGCTTATCTGATCGGGTCCATTCCGTTCGGACTGCTGATCGGGTTCATGAAAGGTGTCGATATCCGCACCCAAGGAAGCTGCAATATCGGCGCAACCAATGTTACCCGCGTGGTCGGGAAAATCTGGGGAAAACTCTGTTTTGTCTGCGATTTTCTCAAGGGATTGCTGCCGGTGCTTGCCGTACATTTCATTTGGAACAGGTACAGCGGACAGCAGGAACAGACTCTGCAGTCCGGCATTCTGATTTCCCTGACAGCTATGGGGACAGTACTGGGGCATATTTTTCCGCTGTATCTGAAATTCAAAGGCGGCAAAGGCGTTTCAACCGCCGCCGGTGCGGTCATGGCACTGAATCCGCTTTCGGTTGTAATTGCGGCGGTGGTCTGGGTGCTGACATTCTTCACATCCCGTTATGTTTCTCTTGCCAGCATTGCGGCGGCAATCGCCCTGCCCCTCGCCGCATGGCTGCTGATCCATGCCGGAATTCCGATGAGTCTGCCGGTCGGTATTCTGTTGATTTTTTTCGCCGTGCTGACCATCTGGCGGCACCGTTCCAATATTCAAAGACTGCTCAACGGCACGGAAAGCCGTTTTGAAAAGAAAAAGACGGAGACAAAATAATGAATTCAGCCAAAAAAAACCGCCGTGTAACTGTACTTGGGGACGGCGCCTGGGGAAGCGCACTTGCCATGCCCCTGCTGGACAGCGGCAACAGCGTCAAGATCTGGGGTCCCTTCCCTGAAAATATCCGGGAAATCAAACGTACCCGTTACAACAAATTTCTCAAAGGCATTCTGCTGCCGAATGCTCTGGAACCGGTCGAAGATATTGCTGAAGCGGTGGCGAACGCCGAAATTCTGGTGCTGGCGGCGCCCTCGCAGTATATGCGCGGAACGCTTGAAAAACTGCGTCCGGTATTCAGACCCGAACAGCATATGCTGGTGAATATCGCCAAAGGAATCGAAACCGGTTCACTGAAACGCATGAGCGAACTGTGCCTGGAAATTCTCGGAAACAGCCGTTACGCGGCTTTGTCCGGACCGAGCCACGCCGAAGAAGTTTCCCGGCGGGTTCCGACTGCCGTGGTGATTGCTTCCGAAGACCGCGCCATCGCGGAAGAACTTCAAGGCGTTTTCATGAATGATCTGTTCCGGGTTTACACCTCAACTGATCTGGTCGGTGTGGAACTCGGCGGAGCCCTCAAAAACGTTTATGCCATTGCCACCGGAATCATTGACGGCATGGGACTGGGCGACAATCCGAAAGCCGCCATGATGACCCGCGCCATCGCGGAATTGAGCCGTCTCGGAATTTCCCTGGGCGGCGATGCACAGACATTCTCCGGACTCAGCGGAATCGGCGACCTGATTGTTACCTGCATGAGCAAGCACAGCCGGAACCGTTATGTGGGAGAAGAACTGGGCAAAGGCCGTTCACTGGCAGACATTTCCAGCGAAATGGGCATGGTGGTCGCGGAAGGAGTCAAAACTGCGGAATCCGCACATGACCTTGCCGCAAAACTCAAAGTGGAAACGCCGCTGATCGACACCATTTACCAGATTCTGTATCACGGCAAATCCCCCGCCGATGCGGTTACGGAACTGATGACCCGGAAAGCAAAACACGAAACAGACTGATCCTCAGGGTTTGCGCAGAACGGAAAGAGCCGGGCGGAGTCCGTCGGAAAATACACCGAATGGACGCCGCCCTCTTTCTGTATTTCAATGGGACAGCAGACGCAGATTATTCAGATGGGAGTCCGGCAATCTGAAACTGCCGCGGTTGTCTTTGACGTTCAGCCGGATCAGCGGCAGCTGTTTCAGCGGTTCGAAGTCCCGAATCCGGTTGTCGGAACAATCCAGATAGCGGATCGGCATTCCGACCAGCGGCCGCAGAGATTCAATCCGGTTGCCGGAGCAGTCCAGCGATTTCAGCTGCATTCCGGCAAGGTCTTCCAGCGAAGTCAGTTTATTTCCGGAGCAGTTCAGGGAATCCAGCTGCATTCCGGAAATACCGTGCAGAGAAGTCAAACCGTAATTGGACAGATCAAGCGTGGTGATTCCATGCGTTCTCCGGATCAGCTTCACCAGCATATCCTGAATTTCTTCCGGCAGCGGCACATGAGGCATCTGAAGAATTCCCGCAATAATCTGGTTGCCGGGATCCAGCTCGAACGCCTTGTTCAGCAGAGCCACCGCCAGGGCATAATCTTTCTTTTTCCATGCGGCGCAGGCATCCGCGCCCAGCAGCAGAACATGATTGAAATCCGGATATTTGGCGGCGATCCGCTTTTTGATATCCAGCGAGACATCGGAATGCAGCGGTTCGATATTCAGTTTGGACGCCGTCACCATATAGGCTTTCTGCAAAGCAATTTCCGCCAGCCGGGAACCCGGATGTGTATCATCCACCAGCAGATAACGCCGGATCGCCTTTTCATATAACTGTTCCTCCAGCAGGGTATCGCCTGCCATCAGCGCGGTGGCATTTTCCGGCGGAGCAAGACGGAACACTTCCACATTCTGAATCCGCATTGCCGGATTTCCCGCCCGGACCGCGGCACGAACCTGTCCCGTTCCCGACAGCAGATACGAGGTCGTCCGCAGAACCTCTTTCTTGTCTACCAGCAGAATCAGACTGCTGCCGTCATGCTCTGCGGCAATCGAAATCTTTTCTTTCCGCCGGGTGGACAGCGGAGTGGACGCCAGAATGCGCGGAGCGTAGAAATTGCGGCTTTCCAGAATTTCCGCCATACTCCCGTTTTCCATCCGTTCCAGATGGAAGGTAACAAGCGAATTGTTCGGTGTACCGTCCGGCGCGGCATCCGCCGCCGGGAAAAGTGCAATCTCAATATCACCCGTCATGCCATCCGGCAGCAGAACATCCAGCGAAACTTTCATATTCGGAGCAAACACTTCATTGATCAGCATGATCTGACGGCGCTCCGGGCAGAGCCCGGTATCCAGAAAACGCCATGATCTGGCGGCTTCCCGGAACTGCAAATCCCGGAAGGACAGTGAATCCGCGGGGAATCCGGGCTTGCGGAAATCCGCAGAAAACGCCGGAATCCACAGACTGATCGTCCGGTGTGCTTCCCGCAGGAAGAAAATCCCCAGAAGCAGCAGCAGAAACAAAATCACGGCACCGAAAATGAAAGAACGCTGATGCCGGCGCATGAACAGCAGTGTTTTTTTGAGCGGACCGGCTTTCTCTGCCTGAGTGGCAAAGCCGTCAACGAAACTGACCACTTCATCCCGGAGTTCCCGCACCGAACGGTAACGGCTGGACGGTTCCAGGCTCATGGCTTTCATCACCACCGCTTCAATGCCGAACGGGATTTCCCTGCCTTCCACCCGTTCGCTGGGACGCTCGATATTGCCGTCCAGCGTATCCTGAAGCATCTGGGCGATTTCTCCGCGGCGGACCGGATTCTGATAGGTAATCATGGCATACAGAATCGCTCCGAGGGAATAAATATCCGTTTGCGGGGAACAGGCATGACGGGATCCGCTGATCTGTTCCGGCGCCATATATCCCGGCGTGCCGTTGACTTCGCAGTCTTCCCCTGCAGCATCGGGTTTCCGGATTTTCCGGGTTTTCGTGGAAACAGACTGCGGCTGTCCGGTTTCACCGGAATTCTGATACTTGCGCGCCAACCCCCAGTCCAGCACCAACACTTCGCCGAAGTCGCCGATCTGCACATTTTCCGGTTTGAGATCCAGGTGAATCACTCCTTTGGAATGCGCGAAAGCGATGGCGTTGCAGATTCTTGTATATATCCGCATCAGATTGTCAAAAGAATATTTGCGGACATACGCCGGATCATTTTCCGCCAGTTTTTTCAGTACCGACGCCAGCGTTTCCCCGCGCAGAAGTTTCATGGTGAAATAAGGCGAACCCGCCGAATCCAGCCCGATGTCATGCACCGGGACAATGTTCGGGTGTTCCAACCCTGCCGTAATCCGGGCTTCCCGCAGGAATTGTCCCAGTTCCAGCTTGGAACGGGTCGATATATCCGGCAGCAGTGCCATGGCTACATCACGCATGGTGTCGTTGTCATACACCTGCAGAACGACTTTCATACCGCCGCGGCCGATGGTTTTCTTGTAACGGTATTTATTGCCTTCCCGCGGCTTCATCACCGCCGGCATATTGTCCTGCGGAATCGCGGACGTTATCTCCGGTCCGATTTTCACGGTCGGCATACTGCCCCATTCCGGCGCAGGAACGGACCGTTCCGGTTTTTCGGGGGACGCCGGGCTGCGGTCATCCTGCGGAATCGAGGCGCGTGTCTTCGACGGAGAGTTCGGACGACCTCTCCGGGGCGACGGCTCAATAGTTACATTCTTATATTCCATGGCGGCTTGTCTCAGCTTTGAACAGAACAGAGTCTGCGGACATATTCAAACAGAATCACCGTGGCGGCCTGCGCAACATTCAGGGATTCCGCATCGCCCGGCATGGGAATATTCAGATCAACGGAACCGGCAATCGCTCCGACTCCGCCGCCTTCATTACCCAGTACAATGACACTGCGGTCAAACAGATTCTTTTCCGTGAACACATTCGCGCCCTGCGCCGGCGAGGTGCGGTAAACCATGCTGAATCCTTTTTCTTTCAGCAGAGACAGCGTATGCTCCAGAGAACCATGCCGGCGAATCCGCAAAGCAAACTGCGCTCCGGATGCGGAACGGATTGATTTGTCCGAAAAAGGATCAGCTGCACCTTCAGTCATCCAGATTTCCTTCAGCCCGATTGCCCGTGCAGTACGCACCATCGTGCCGAAATTGCCGGGATCGGCAATGCGGTCCAGCAGAAAAACAAACGGAGCTTCCACCGGGGCTTCCTCTGCAATGACCTCCGGACGTTTCACCAGCAGGAGAATTCCCTGCGAATGCACGGTGTTCCGGATGCGGTCAAATTCTTCCGCCGGGAGAATATCCGGTTTCACGGGAAAAGATTCCCGGTATTCAAAACCTTCCCGCAGAATGACCTGCTCCACCAGATCCGGACGGAGATTCAGAATTTCATGTGAAGCGCGGGGTCCATCGCACAGACAGAATTCACTGCCCTTGCGGCCATGGCGCGCCGACAATGAACGGATCAGCGATTCACGGCGTTTGGTCAGAAGACCCACTTTCAGACCCCGGTTATTTTTTTGCAGCCGGAGCCGCTTTCGTGTTTGCCGCAGCGTTTTTTCCGGCAGCCGGAATTTCGGCGGCAGGAATGCGGTTCAGAATGGCACGGGACAATTCCGCCCACTGTGCAGAAATCGGAGTTACCGCTTTGGCGGGGTCATTCATGGACAGATATTTTTTGGCGGATGCTTCATTTTTCAGTCCGAGGAACAGACGTCCTGCGGCATAAGCACCTTCTGCACGGAAATCCGGCAGAGAGTCCGCATTGTCGGCAACCATGGCGAAAATCACCGCCGCTTCATTGTTTTTACCCGACTGTTCCAGAATATAGGCGGAATCCAGACGGGCGCGTCCGCTCAGATAAAGATCCTTGCCGCGATCCGCCACCGCTTTGCAGGCATTGAACGCCAGATCGTATTTTTTGGCGGCGGCATACTGACGCGCCAGACGAATCTGCGCCGCATCGTAACCCGGCACAGAAGAACTGACTTCCTTCAGCACTTTTTCCAACTGTTCAGTTTTTTCGGCATTGGCAAGACGCAGGGTATCCGCCGCACGGGACTGATTGCGGAAATGAATCACGGTGAATACAACCGCCACTGCAATCAGCAGAACGATACAGCCAGCCAGAATGTATTTGACGTTGCCGATGACAAATGTTTCGAAACGGTCAAAATTTTCACTGATTTCATCGACCAGATTGTCGTTCGCGCCTTTCGGCAGCTTTTCCTTGTCTGCCAGCAGCTGATTGTCCATGGTTTCGGTAACGGCTTTCTTTTTGTTTTTGCTTGCCATGATGCTGTATAATCCTTTTATAAAAAGTTCAGAATTCTCAATTCCGTCAATATAATGCATTCCGCAAGGAAATCAAACCTGTATCAGACAAAAAAATCAAAAATATGGAAGAATACTTGATTTTTTCAAAATTTGCATTATAATGAAATG
This sequence comes from uncultured Victivallales bacterium, assembly GCA_934661375.1. Lineage (GTDB taxonomy): Bacteria > Verrucomicrobiota > Lentisphaeria > Victivallales > UBA1829 > SIG94. The sequence continues at coordinate 38,794 of CAKUJH010000002.1, read as the reverse complement.
AAGATGCGCGGGACGGTATTTTGTCCGGCATCGGCACGGCATCTGCGGAAAAATATTCCGCTGTCTGCTTTTTAATTATACTGCAGGAGTAAAGAAAGGATATATACCCCGCATGGAAACACAAAACGGACCGGAAAAATCCCGGCAGACCCCATCGGTGGAACTGGCGGCTGAACTGGATTCCCAAGGCTGGCTCGCCGCACCCGGCGAAGATCTCACCGCTTATGCGGAACGTCTGGAACAGGAACAGCGCAAAATCAAGGATTTCAATGAACAGCTGGACCGGGAAAAGGTTCTGGAACCGTACACCGGGCTGGTTGTGGATGCGTCCTCCCGGATTCCGCAGGAAATTCTGGCGGAAGCGGCGGAAACCACCCGCGCGGCTTACGGATTCGACATCCGCTGGGTTCCCGGCTTTTTCCCCGTGCATGGTCTGGGGCTTCTCTGGGGCGGCTGCTCCATTTCGTCGGACGAAGACATTCCTGCGCTGTTCATCATCCGCAGAAGTTTTGCCAAAAACAAACGCTGGTTCATCTATTCCAGGTCGGAACTGACTTCCCATGAACTCTGCCATGTGGCGCGCACTCCATTGAATGACATGGAGTACGAAGAACATTTCGCCTACGCCATTTCCGGCAGTCCGCTGCGGCGTTACAGCGGCAACTGTTTCAAGAGTGAAAAAGACGCTCTGCTGTTTCTGCTTCCGGTGTTTCTGCTGCTGGCGGTTCAGCTGCTGCGCGTTTCTCTGTGGCCGATGATTCCCGCCTTGCCTTTCTGGATTCTGATTTTCGTCTGGCCGGCCTGGCTGCTGATTCTGAATGCGGCTTCCCGGAAACGTTATTTCCGGGCGGAAAACGCACTGAAATCTTATACGGATCGTCCCGGTGCTGTGCTGTTCCGCTGTACGGCTGCCGAAATCAACCGGCTGGCGGAAATTGCGGATCAGCCGGAAGAAGTCCGGAATTTTCTGAATGAAAAGAAAGACAGCGATCTTCGCTGGCAGATCATTTATCACCGTTTCATGAACAAAAAGGAGGACACAAATGGCTGAACTGAAAGAAATCACCGGATATCTGGATCAGCTGCTGCGGATCGGAGATTTCCGGTCCGATGCATCCAACAACGGATTGCAGTTCGAAGGAACCAAAGATGTACGCAAGGCAGTTTTCGGCGTGGATGCTTCGCTGGCTCTGTTCAGCATTGCCGCCGATCTGGATGCCGATTTCATTTTTGTGCATCATGGCATCAGCTGGGGTTCCTCCCTGAAACGCATTGTCGCGCTGGACTCCCGCCGGATCTCCATGCTGGCGTCGAATTCCATTTCTCTGTACGGCGCACATCTCCCGCTGGATGCGCATCCGGAAATCGGACACAATGCCCTGCTGTCGCAGATGCTTTCGCTGGAATCCCCTGCCCCGTTCGGCGAATATGACGGAAAACATATCGGATTCCATGGTCTGCTGCCGAAACCGATGACACTGGAAAAAACGGCGGCTGTCTTCAATAAGAAACTGGCTTCGGAAGGCGATTTCGGCTTCTTCGGAGATCCCGACCGGAAAATCACCCATGTCGGCATTATTTCCGGCGGAGGCGCATTCCCCGAAGCATTCAATGAAGCCTTTGAACTCGGTGTCGACTGTCTGATTACCGGCGAAATGGGTCATGCCGCCTGGCATTATGCGCAGGAAGCCGATGTTTCCGTGCTGACGCTCGGTCATTACCGTTCTGAAACCCCCGGCGTTCTCGCGGTCATGGATAAAGTGGAAAAGGAATTCGATATCGAAGTCGAATTCATTGATCTGCCGACGAACCTGTAACAATCCGCAGTCAGCGGAGCAGAGAGTCCCATTCTCCGGAAGCGGGACTCTTTTTCTTTGCGGGTGCGGGCAAGGCTGACACGGGAAGCATCCACTGTTCCGTATGATCTTCGCTGATCAGCTCGACCTGCGTACCGGCGGCAAACGCCTGGCTGCTGCGCAGAACGCGCCGGACGACTTCCGTCACATTCCGCACCAGTTTGACTGGCGGTCCCTGCGGCGCCAGCCAGAAATACGCCTGAAAACGGAAATCATAATCGGGCAGTCCGGCGGTCTCAATCAGCATTCCGAATTTCTGACAACGCCGTTTTCCCTGTGCATCTTTGCCGTAATAAGTGATTCCTGCTTTCATCGCGGCGGGTTTCAGTTCGATCTTTCTGTCTGCCAGCGTTTTCTGAAAACCGGAAAGTTCCGGTCTCCAGCTGCTGCCCGGTGCAGGCAGTTCACGTGTTGTTCCCGTCAGATCGCTCAACCGGTTTTCCAATGCGGGATGAAACAGCAGGCGAAAAATCCTTGTTTCATTCCGGGACAGCTCTCTGCCGTTATAATGGAAACGCGCGGGAATGGCAGAAAGATCCGCCATGACTTCCGCATTCGCCGGCAGATTCAGCGAGATACTCCGTCCGTCAAGCAGTCCGGACAACCTGTCCGCGCGAATCTTCATGGAGGTCGGATTCCCGGCGCGGTTGACTTTCAAAATGGACACATATCCGCGGAATTCCGCCCGGAAGGTTTCCAGTTTGATTACAGGATCCGGGTTGCCGGGCAGACGGAACGAATACCGCGCAGACTGACCGGTCTGAATCCGGCATTCGAAATGCTGTCCGGGTTTCAGCGGACGGTCAAACGTGATTTTTTCCGCTGCGGACAGTGCAGTTGAGCAGAAAAGCAGAATGAGCAGCGAGGATATTTTCATTCGAATTCAAAATCATCCATGGAATCAAGTTCATTCTTGATGAACGCCACGATTTTTTCAAGCGCATTGGCGCGGTGGCTGATTTTGTCTTTGATTTCCGGACCCAGTTCGCCGAAACTGCGGTCATAGCCGTCCGGAACGAAAACGGGGTCGTAGCCGAAACCGAAGGAACCGCGCGGTTCCAGCAGGATGGAGCCGTTGACTTCCCCGCGGAACGTTTTGACTTCCATGCCGCGGTATGCCAGAGCAATGGCACAGACGAACCGGGCGCGGCGGCTGTTTTTGCCTTCCATTTCGCGCAGCAGTTTGGCAATGCGGTCGGTATCGGATGCCTTGTCGCCGGCATACCGGGCTGAAAAAATCCCCGGTGCGCCGTCCAGTGCGGCAACTTCCAGACCGGAATCGTCGGCAAACGCCGGCATGTCGGCAAACGCGGAAGCGGCTTTGGCTTTGATCATGGCATTTTCCTCGAAAGAGGAACCGGTTTCTTCCGGCATGACAAACGGCGGAATGTCGTCCAGAGTGATGATCTGAATTTTTTCCTGAATCGGAACAAAAGCGGAACGGAATTCCTCCACTTTGTGTTTATTGGATGTGGCGGCAAGAATCTGAAGCATGATAGTTAACTCCTGTTGGTTGATGATAATTTACTGTCTTTTCCCGTTTTGACAAGCCGGAAATGCGGTTTTTTGCAAGATAAACGCGTTTTTTCTGAAAAAGTTGACGTTTTGCTGTGGAAAAAAACATCTTTCCGGTGTAAATTTCACGGTCAATAAGAAAACCAAGGAGTGAAATTATGCGCTTTTTCAATACCATGGGACGCAGCCTTCAGGAATTCACCCCCATCCACCCGGGTGAAGTCCGGATGTATACCTGCGGTCCGACTGTCTACAATTATGCTCACATCGGAAACTTCCGCGCGTATCTTTTCGAGGATGTACTGCGCCGGACCCTGGAATTTTTCGGCAACAAGGTAACGCAGGTCATGAATCTGACCGACGTCGATGACAAAACCATCCGCGACTCCAAGGCGGCGGGGCTGAAACTTCAGGATTTCACCCGCAAGTACAAGGATGCGTTTTTTGAAGATCTCAAAACGCTCCGCATTGAACCTGCGGCGCATTATCCGGAAGCAACCGTGCATATCCCCGAAATGCAGCGGATGATTGACATTCTGTTTAAAAAAGGATATGCCTACAAATCGGAAGACGGCTCCGTTTATTTCTCCATCAACAAATTCCCGGAATACGGCAAACTGGCACGGATCGACCGCGAACAGCAGCGCGCCGGAGTCCGCATCAACAGCGATGAATATGAAAAAGATTCCGTTGCCGATTTCGCTCTCTGGAAAGCCTGGAGCGAATCCGACGGAGATGTCAAGTGGGACAGCCCGTGGGGCGCCGGACGCCCCGGCTGGCATCTGGAATGCAGTGCCATGAGCATGAAGTATCTGGGCAAGACTTTCGATATTCATACCGGCGGAGTGGACAACATGTTCCCGCATCACGAGGATGAAATTGCCCAGAGTGAAGCCGCCAACGGCTGCAAATTCGTGAACTACTGGCTGCATTGCGAACACCTTACCATCGACAACAAGAAGATGTCCAAATCGCTGGGCAATTTCTACACGCTCCGCGATCTGCTGAACAAAGGCTATACCGGAGCGGAAGTCCGCTGGGCTCTGATTGGAACTCATTACCGTTCCAAGCTGAATTTCAGTCTGGGTCTGCTGGATCAGGCGCGGACGACATTGCGGAAATTCTCGGATTTCTTCCAGCGTCTGCGGGATCTGGAAAAGGGTTCTGCCGGCAAAGAAACGGCACAGGCTCTTGCCGCCCAGGCGAACAAGGATTTTTCCGCGGGCATGGCAAACGATCTGGGTATTGCCGAAGCGCTCGCTGCGGTATTCACGCTGGAACGGGCAGTCAATTCCGCTTTGACAAAGAAGGAATTCCAGTCGGAAGCCGGAGAAGTGATTCTGGAACAGTTCCGCCGCTTCAATAAAATTCTCGGTTCGCTGGATGTGGATGCACCGGCGGTTCAGGAGGAAATTCCTGCGGAAATCATGGCTCTTGCCGAAGCACGCACGGCAGCGCGCAAAGCAAAAGATTTTGCCAAAGCGGATGCACTCCGGGATCAGCTCAAAGCCGCCGGCTGGATCGTGGAAGACACCCCGAACGGCATCAAAGTGAAAAAAGCGTAAATCCCGCAATATGCACTTGAATATATGGAAAGTGCGTATAGATTAATGAATCTTTCAAGGTGAAACCTTCAAAATAAGGATAAAACATGGTCATAAGAAAAATGAACAATGTGCTGGTCAAGCACAACAAAATCCTGTTCGGAATCTTTTCCGTCATCATTATCATCTCCTTCGTGTGGTTCTTCACTCCGGGTCTGGACGGTTCGCTCTTCTTCGGGCAGGATCAGTCTTCCCCGAATGCTGTTGTCGGAACCGCCTTCGGACGGAAGATCACCAACAAGCAGTTCCAGCAGGCTTTCCGCGACCGTCTTCTGCTGATCACCGCCATGACCGGACGCGATTCCTATCAGATGCAGGATTATATCGGCAGTGTCCTTTTCAATGAACTCGCCAAGGAAACGGCGGCGGAAATCATGGGTATCACTGCCACGGATGCAGAACTGGAAAACTTCATCCGCAACGGCTTCGCCCTGTTCCGCGGTCCGAACGGTTTTGACCCTGAACTCTACAGAAAATTCGCCAAAGACATTCAGGAACGCGAAGGCCGTTCCATTGCGGATTTCGAAAATATGGTCCGCCGGGTTCTTTCCGCCAGCAAACTGGAAGCGGTTCTGCTGGACGGCGCCATTGTCACGCAGGATGAAATGAACCAGATGGCAATCAGCATCAAAGAAAAATTCCAGGCGAAAATGATTGAATTCCCGTATGCCAATTACCTCAATGTGAAAAAGTTGACGGATGAAGATCTGCGCAATTACTGCGCCGCCAATCAGAAACTGTTCATGACCGCTCCGCAGATGCGCGCTCTGATCGTGAAATTCCCGATCCGTCCATCCTCTGCCGCTCCGACGGAACGCGCCATTCTGGCTTACTATAAAGCCAATGAAAAAGAATTTACGGTAAACGGCAAAGTCAAACCTCTGACGGAAGTCCGCGGCAAAATCATCCAGACCCTCAAGCTGAATGCCGGCAGACAGCAGGCGCAGAATGCGGCGAAAAAATTCCGTGATGAACTTTATGATGCAGTTTCCGCCGACACCGCCGACACCAGCAGCAAAGGACAGATCGAACTGCTGAAGAAACTGGCTGCCAAACATAAGTATCAGCTGATTCACACGGACTGGTTCACCGCGCAGGCTCAGGCTCTCAAAGGAATCGGCAAGGAACCCGGACTGGTGGCGGAACTGTTCAAAACCAATCCCGCTCATGCGCCGATGATGCGTTCCAGCTATGCCGGAAACAACGGTTATTATGTCGGCGGTGCCGCCGGTCCGGATGAAGTCCGTCCTTCCGTTCCTGCTGATTTCAAGGATGTCAAGGACAAAGCGGCGGCTATGCTGTCCATGGAAAATGCGAAAGCCGCAGCACGTGAAGCCGCTTCCAATTTCATGCATCAGATCATCGCTCAGAAAGACAGTGCAGCGGCTTCGCTGGACAGTCTGGCGAAAAAAGCCGGTGCGAAAGTGATTGCTCTGCCGGATTTCTCCAGAGAGAGCATCAGCACGGCAAAACAGTCTCAGCAGTACGCCATGCAGCGTGCGGTCCGTCTGGCGGACAAAACCATTTCCGGAGTTGAAGAAGGTCCGGACAGCATGTTCCTGGTTTTCCTGAACGGACGTCAGCAGCCGACTGCGGCAGAAAAAGCCGAAGCGCTCAAAAATATGGAAAACATGCTGCTCTATTCCAAACAGATGTTCGGACAGAATTCCCTGCAGGCGTGGATTCAGGCGAACACCAAAGAAAATTACAGAACCGGCGAGCAGTCCCGCTGACCGCTGTCAATCGAAGGAGCGATAAAAAGAAATGAATGAATTGGCACTGCTTTTTGAGAAATCTTACGGCTGCAAGCCGACTGTGATTTCCCGTGCGCCGGGACGCCTGGAAATTCTGGGCAATCATACGGATTATAATGAAGGCTTTGTCCTGAGTGCGGCGACGGAACAGGCAACCTCCATGGCTGCTGCGCCTTGCGAAGGGAATATTTGCACCTTGCGTGATACTGCCTTGGAAGGCAAGGTTTTCACCATTGACCTGACGGATCTGGATCACCCGGCAAAAGGCGACTGGACCAATTACCTGAAAGGCGTACTGACTGAACTCCGGCAGCGCGGCAAAAAATTCGGAGCGTTCAATCTGCTGCTTTCCAGCACGGTTCCGCTGTCGGCTGGCATGAGCAGCTCCGCTGCATTGGAAATGGCGTTCTGTTTCGCCTTGAAGACCATTTACGGAATTGAACTGCCGAAAGCGGACTGGGCAAGAGTCGGTCAAGCCGTGGAAAATCGTTATCTCGGTCTGAAATCCGGACTGCTGGATCAGTTCAGTTCTCTGTTCGGAAAAAAGGATTCGCTGATTCTCTGTGATTTCCGCAAAGTGGAAGTTCTAGATACCGTTCCCCTGCCCGAAGGTTACGGTTTTCTGGTGGCGAACACGCTGGTCAAACATAATCTGGTGGAATCGGATTACAATCTCCGCCGGGAAAGCTGTGAACGGGTCCATGAACTGCTGGCAAAAGAATGTCCGGGAGTCAGAATGCTCCGGGACGTCGATCATGCAATGCTGAAAAAACACCGTTCCAAACTGGATATAACCGATTACCGCCGCGCACTCCATGTAGTCGGCGAAAATGAACGCGTCATGGCGGGGGTCGAATATCTCCGCAAAGGCGACGTGAAAGCATTCGGCGAACTGCTGTTCCAGAGTCATGAAAGCTCCCGGATGAATTTTGAGAATTCCTGTCCGGAACTGGATGCGCTGGTGGAAATTGCCCGGTCGCTGCCGGAATGTCTGGGCGCGCGCCTGAGCGGCGGCGGTTTCGGCGGCATCACGATTCATCTGATCCGGCTGGCGGATGCGGAAAGTTACCGCAAACGCCTGGAAAGCGCATACCGCGCGATGACCGGAAAAGAAATCAAAACCATCCTTTGCGCCATCGGCGACGGAGCGTTCGCTGAAAAAATCTGACAGGGGCTGCCCTTATGATATGAAACGATCCGAAACCGCATGAAAAATCTGCGTGTTTCGGTTTTTTTGAAACAGAAGATTCTTCAGAATATCAGGAGTCATATAAAATGGAATTTACAGACAGAAAAGCTGTTCCTTTGTGGGAAGGGAAAATTCCGGCAGGCTGCAGTGGAGAACCGCCGGTGATTACTCCCTATTTCCCGCCGGTCTGGAAATGCAATCACCGCGCACTGGTCATTTTTCCCGGCGGCGGCTATCAGTGTCTTGCGCAGTATGAAGGATACGGTTATGCTGAATTCTTTGCACAGCAGGGTTACTTCTGTCTGGTGGTGAATTACCGTCTGGGCGCGGATAACGGCGCAGGCGGAGATCATCATCCGGCGCAGATTTCCGATGCGGCGCGGGCAGTCCGGCTGGTCCGCAGCCATGCGGCGGAACTGAATATTCATCCGGACAAAATCGGTGTGGTGGGATCGTCTGCCGGCGGACATCTTGCCACCAGTGTGGCGGTACTGCCGGAACTGGGACTGATTGCAGAAGATGAAGACGAAACGGCGAAAGTGTCTTCGCGTCCGGATTTTGCCATTCTCTGCTATCCGGTCATTACGCTGGGCGAATACACACACCTCGGTTCGAAACTGAACCTGCTGGGCAAGAATTTTTCGGAAGAAAATGTGCAGCTGCTGTCTCTGGAAAACAGTGTGAACGCTCAGACTCCTCCGTGTTTTCTGTATCACCGGATGGAAGATACCATTGTCCCGGTGGAAAACAGCATGATGTTTGCGCAGGCGCTGCGAAAAGCGGGTGTGCCGTTTGAACTGCATATCTATGAACGCGGTGAACATGGCGGCGCGCTGGACAACGGACATCCCTGGGCGGCGGAAGCCCTGCGCTGGATCGACACATTGTAATGAGGAGGAAAGCTGAAATGATTTTTGAAAATGGAAAAGAAATACCGCTGTGGCCGTCTGTTCCTCCATTCTGCAAAGGGGATCAGCCGGGGATTGACCTGCCCACGATCACGCCGTATTTTCCACCGGTCTGGAAAGCCAACCGGAAGGCTGTGGTCATTTTTCCCGGCGGGGGCTATGGGCATCTGGCGGAACATGAAGGCCGCGGTTATGCGGAGTATCTGGCTCAGCAGGGATATCACTGCTTTGTCGTGAAATACCGTCTGGGTGAAAAATATCATCATCCGGCGGAATTGTCCGATGCCGCCCGCGGAGTGCGCATGGTTCGTGCCGCAGCCGGAGAACTGGGGCTCCGGTCCGACTGCATCGGCGTGATGGGGTCGTCAGCCGGCGGACATCTTGCCGCCACTCTCGGCACGCTTTCTGATCAGGCGGCGAAGACGGAGGACGAAGGGGAAACCGCGGCGGTGTCTTCGCGTCCGGACTGGATGATTCTCTGCTATCCGGTCATCACGGCGGATCAGGAGTTCTGCAATGTATACTCCTTCAATTATCTGCTTGGCGCGGATGCACCGGAAGCGGTTCGGCAGGAACTGAGTCTGGAAAAACGGGTTTCAGCGCAGACTCCTCCGGCGTTTCTCTGGCATACCATGGAAGACGGGGCGGTTCCGGTGGAGAACAGCATGATGTTTGCGCAGGCTCTGCGAAAAGCGGGTGTGCCGTTTGAACTGCACATCTATCAGAAAGGACCGCATGGACGCGGTCTGTTCTCCGGACATCCCTGGGCGGAAGAATGTGTCCGCTGGATGAACACTTTTTGATAAAACAATTTTCGGAATGGGGATATTTTCATGAAAAGCGGTGAATTGAAATCTCGGCTGAAAAATGAAATCCTGATTTTTGACGGTGCGACAGGAACGGAACTGTATCGGCGGAATTTTTTCGTGAATACATCTTACGAAGGACTCAACCTCAGCAGTCCCAAAGTCGTTCTGGCGATTCATCAGGCGTATGCGGATGCCGGATGCGATGTTCTTACCACCAACACCTACAAAGCCAACGAAATCAATCTGGCGGAATTCGGGCTGGCGGAAAAAACAGATGAAATCAATGAAACGGCGGTTGCCCTGGCGCGGAAAGCGGTTGCCGGACAGACCGGGAAACTGATTGCGGGAAGTATTGGACCCATGCCGAAAAACGCTTCGCTCGCCGCTTCCATGAAAGCCATGAAAAGACAGATGGAGGCGCTGATCAGAGGCGGCGCGGATTTCATCATTTTTGAATCCGTCGAAAGTCTTGCCGAGCTCAAACTGATTTTATTTGTCTGGGACAAGCCGGATTTTGCCTGGCTGCCCAGTTTCACTTTTGATGAAAACGGACTGCTGGCAGACGGTTCCGGGATTGCCGATATTCTGACACTGCTGCGGACTGCGGATATCCAGCCGGATGCGTTCGGTCTGAACTGCGGCAAAGGTCCGGAAGCCACGCTGGAAGCTCTCCAGAAGATCATGCCGTCCATTACCCTGCCCGTGGTGGTGCAGCCGGCGGCGGGTGTCCCCAAAAGTGTGGACAACCGTTTCATACCCATGACAACGCCGGAATATTTCACGACGTACTGCATCCGTTACACCAATCTGGGCGCAAGATGTGTCGGCGGCTGCTGCGGCATTTCGCCGGAACATATTGCGGATCTGGTCCGTTCGCTGAAACCGCTTGCCAAGGCGGAACATGCCGCTGCGTTGAAGATTGAATTTGACGAATCTGCTCTGCTGGACCCGGTCCCGACCGAGAAAAAGAGTCCGTTCGGACGCAAACTCAAGGAAGGGAAATGGGTCAAGCTGCTTGAAATGACCCCTCCGCGCGGATATGATCTGACGGATACCATTGCCAGGGCAATTCGGGCGAAGGAAGCCGGCTTCGACGCCATCAATCTGCCGGACGGACCGCGTGCCAGCTGCCGTATTTCCCAGGTCATTACGGCGACGGAGATACAGAAACAGGCGGGAATCGAAACCATACCGCACTGCTGCTGCCGCGACCGCAATCTCATCAGTCTGCAATCCATGATTCTGGGATGCATGGCGGAACACCTGAACAACATCCTGTTCATCACCGGCGACCCGCCGAAGCTGGGCGATTATCCTTTTTCGTCCGGGGTGTTTGACGTGGATTCCATCGGCATGGTCAAACTGCAGAGCCGCCTGAACCGCGGCATTGACGTCGGCGGACAGCCGCTCGGACCGGGTGTGCAGACGTCGATTGTGTCCGGGGTGGGAGCTGATCCCAATGCCATTGATCCGGAACGCGAATACCGCCGTCTGGCGGAAAAAATCGAAGCCGGAGCTGAATTCATCATCACGCAGCCGGTCTTTGATCCGGAAAAACTGATCGGATTTCTGAACCGGATTCATCATTTCGGGGTTCCTGTGATTGCGGGTGTCTGGCCGTTTGTCAGTTACCGCAATGCGGAATTCATGAAGAAAGAAGTTCCGGGAGTGGTTGTGCCGGACTGGATTATGGATGCCATGCGGGATGCCGGAGACAAGCCGGCGCAGCGGGCGGAAGGAATCCGGATTGCACGGAAAATTCTGTCGGAAATCCGTTCCGAGGTGCAGGGTGTCGCCACCAGTGCGCCGTTCGGACGCGTGGACACCGCCATTGCTGTCTGTGAAGGTTTCTGATTTCCTTTTTTTCGGAAAAATATTTCAAGACGTCAGGAGAAAACACTCTCCCGGCGTCTTTTTTTTACGAAATGTTTTTTCTCTTCCTTGAAACTTTCTGATTAGTATTTTATATTAGCCCAAGCCATCGGCGATTATAACGGCGACGGCATTGACGATTTGCGGGTACGCAACGGCAACGACCTTGCCGCAGTCATGGTTTACACGGATGGACTGGAATGGAAAAACTTCGGCAGTGTGCCGTCCGACTGGAAAACCAGTCTCGCCGGAACAATCTGACAAAAATGATATGGTAAAAAACAGCGGCTGTCTTCTTCGAACAAGGAGACAGCCGTTTTTGATGAAAATAAATCAATCCAGCAGATTCCGCTGACGGTCGGGAACCAGCTCGCCTTTGGAGTTGCGGCGCATTCCGGAGTTGCGCGGAACCGTTTCCTCCGAACCGTCCTTCACAATCACCATCAGATGAAATTCTTTGGCGGGGGCTGTGTTCTGTTCCCACGGACGCACATAAATCAGCCGCAGACCGGTTCGTCCGGAACCTTCGGCAACGAAAGTGAGATTGCGTTTGCCCGGCGCACCCAGCAACTGTTCCGACGGCTGAATATATTTGTCGCCGCGCAGGATCATCACACTTTCATCATAAGGCGGATTGCCGAATTTCCACAGATAGCCGGTTGTCGGGTTGGCTTCCAGACTGATCGTAAAGGTATCGCCGCGTTCCAGATGCAAAGTCCGTCCGGAGTCCTTTTCCGTCAAACTGTAATTTCCGGAAAGAGACGCACAGGCGGAAAGAAACATCATTCCTGCGGCGGTGCAGCAGCTCCAAAACTTTTTCACGGGCTGCCTCCGGATCATTTGCGTCCGGTGCTGCCGAATCCGCCAGTCCCCCGATCCGTTTCGGAAAGGGAGTCTGTTTCGGAGAGTTCGACTTCCGGCAGAGCTGCAATCACCATCTGGGAAATACGGTCGCCGCGATGAATTTCAAATGGTGTTTCGCCGAAATTGAACAGGATGGAACAGACTTCCCCGCGGTATCCGGCGTCAATCGTGCCGGGCGAATTCAGCACGCCGATCTGATGTTTGAGCGCAAGACCGCTGCGGGGTCTGACCTGTGCCTCATACCCTGCCGGCAATTCCAGATGCAGTCCGGTCGGAACCAGCGCGACTTTGCCCGGCAGAGCCGTCATATCCACCCGTGAACGCAGATCAAAAGCCGCATCATCGGCATGTGCCTTGGCGGGTTTCAGATCTTCGCAGCCGGGTTCCATATTGAATTTCACTTGAATCATGATATTCTTCCTTTCCGTTCAGTCTATGATTTCACCATACAGAGACATGGGCGTGGAACGCACAATTTTCACCTTCACGAAATCCCCCGGACGGAGAGATGCCGACGGGGTGAAAATAACCTGTTTGAAGGTGTCCGTGCGTCCGGACCAGCGTTCCGCATTGCGTTTGCTCGGACCTTCCGCCAGCAGTTCGAAACAGCGTCCGACCAGAGCGGCGTTATTGGCGGCATTGAGCTTTTCCAGTTCTTCCAGCAGGATCTGATTGCGGCGTTCCTTTTCCGCCTGCGGAACATCGTCTTCCATTTTAGCGGAAACCGTGCCTTTGCGCGGAGAATATTTGAAGATATAGGCGTTATCGTAACGCACCGCTTCCATCATTTTGCGGGTTGCTTCGAAATCGGCTTCCGTTTCGCCGGGAAATCCGACAATGATGTCCGTGGAAAATGTCATTTCCGGCGACAGTTCCCGCAGATGTTTCACCACATTGAGATAATGTTCCGCCGTGTACGGACGGTTCATGCGTTTGAGAACGGCATCCGAACCGGACTGCAGCGGCAGGTGTATGCTCTTGCATACTTTCGGCAAAGCGGCGACCGTTTCAATCAGCTTACGGTTGAAATACGCCGGGTGCGGCGAAGTGAAACGGATACGGCGGATGCCGTCAATGTCATTGATGCGGGTCAGCAGTTCGGCGAACGGGGAACGGTCTTCCGGGATTGGCGGCGGAACCCGGTCGAAACCGTACGCGGCGACATTCTGTCCCAGCAGCATGATTTCTTTAACTCCCTGTTTCGCCAGCATGGCGGCTTCCGCGACAATGGAGTCCATATCCCGGCTGCGTTCCGGACCGCGCACATACGGCACGATACAGTAGGAACAGTAACGGTTGCAGCCGCGGGAAATCGAGATGAATGCGGAGAACTGCCCGGTTCCTTCTTCCGGCAGACGATGCGCATCAATCCCCGGAGTATCCGCGCCCATGCGCAGATCATGACGCATTTTCCGGCGTCCCAGTTCGAGTTCCGCCAGGGTTTCCGGCAGCAGATGAATGTTGTCCGTTCCGATCACGAAATCCAGATGCGGAATTTCCTTGAGAAGTTCCTCGCCGCGGCTCTGCGCCATGCAGCCCATGATCCCGAACATCATCCACGGGCGTTCCCGTTTGAGACGGCTCAGAATTCCGAGTTTCCCGATGGCTTTGCGCTCCGCCTGATCCCGGACGCTGCACGTATTCAGGATAATGACGTCGGCTTCGTTTTCTTCATGGACAATATTGTGTCCGGCTTCCGCCAGCATTGCCGCGGCAGATTCGCTGTCGCGTTCATTCATCTGGCATCCGTATGTCTTGATATAGATATTCATTTGATCACCATGTTGTTGCGGTGGATGATCTCATCATCGGCATCATAATGCAGAATCGCATGATTTTCAGACGATTTATGCCCCATGAGCATACGGCATTCCGCCGAGGAGAAATTGGTCAGACCTTTTCCGATGAGAACGTTGTTCCCGGAAACGATTTCCAGCACATCTCCGCGGTCGAACTCTCCGTTGACCGCGAAAATACCGGAGGCGAGCAGACTGGATCCGTGTTTTTTCAGAGCATTCACCGCACCTTCATCAATCACCAGTTTTCCGGACGGACGCGAGAACGAGGAAAGCCAGCGTTTGCGCGATTCCATTTTTCTGGCACTGGACGGCAGAAACACGGTTCCGACATCTTCGCCGCGGAAAATCCGTTCCAGAATATCCGTTTCCTTTCCGGACGCCAGCCACAGCGTCTCCCCGGCAGAGTTGAGCGTGTCCGCCGCTTTGAGTTTGGACGCCATGCCGCCGATCGACATGTTGCCGTCGTCCGTGCCTTTTGCCATGTCGCGCTGTGTATCGGTGATGCCGCGGACCACGGAAATGCGGTCGCCGAGCGTGCCGTCCTCATTCGGTTTCTTCAATCCGTCCACCGTGGTCAGAATGATGGTCAGATCGGCACGGGTCATGGACGCCAGCAGAGACGCCAGAATATCGTTGTCGCCGAATTTCAGTTCATCCACGGAAACGGGGTCGTTTTCATTGATGACGGGCAGGACATTGTCCGCCAGCAGAGTTTCGATGCAGTTCAGGGAGTTCAGATGCCGTTCGCGGGAACGGAGGTCTTCCGCCGTGAGCAGAATCTGGGCGGCGCGGAACCCAAGTTTTTCACATTCGGATTCATACATGGACATCAGTTTGACCTGTCCCAGTGCCGCCAGCGCCTGCACCTGGGAAAGTTTGCGGGGACGACGGGTCAGTCCCAGACTCTTCATTCCGGTTCCGACAGCGCCGGAGGAAACGAGAATCACCTGTTTGCCGGAATCGCGCAATTCCTTGATCTGCATAACAATACGCGGCAAGAGCTTTGGGTCGGTGAGCAGACGGGTTCCCGCCTTGACCACCACGCGGTGACAGTTTTTCAGCAGTTTTTTCCGAAGTTCGCAGTTCTCGTTTTCCGTAGTCATGATGTCAGATATTCCCTTCTTTTCCGGCAGTGAAAATGCGGATGAGCTGATCCGCCAGCCGGGTTTTGAGAGCCGAACCCAGATCGGTCATGGAACCGTCCGCGGCATAAAGTTTCAAAATATTGGTATCCGAACCGAATCCGCTGCCGGGGATGCCCACCCGGTTGGCGGCGATCCAGTCGAAGTTCTTGGCTGCCAGTTTCTTGCGTGCATTCTGTTCCACGTCATCGGTTTCGGCGGCAAACCCCGCCAGCAGCTGTCCCGGCTGTTTCATCTGCCCCAGCGACAGCGCAATGTCTTCGGTGCGTTCCAGTTCCAGAGTCAGCCCGCCCGGCTGTTTTTTCAGTTTCGAAGCCGCAGCAATCCGGGGGCGGTAATCCGCAACCGCCGCGCAGAGGACGGTCAGTTCCATTTCCGGGAAACGGCTCTTCATGGCTTCCGCCATTTCCGCGGCAGTAACGACTCTGACCAGTTCCGCCAGACCATCGGGCGGAGTCAGACTCACCGGTCCGGAAACCAGCGTAACCGCATGTCCGGCGCGTATTGCCGCGTCCGCCAGCGCATACCCCATTTTTCCGGTGGAATGATTGGAAATGAAACGGACCGGATCAATGCTTTCGCGGGTCGGTCCGGCATTTATCAGTATTTTCATAGCGGGCAATCCTCATAACCGTTGGAACGGCATTCGCGCCGGATCCGGCGGCATTCGCTGCACATAAAAACATCCAGTCCAAGCATTTGCGCGGTTTTGTCCGATTTGCGGATGGTAACAATGTCCCCTTCATGAAGCGGTGTCACTTCCGGAGAATTATCGAAAACCAGCTCCGAAGGTCCGCGCAGAATACGCACTTTGATGACGGAATCCTCCTGAAGCACCAGATGATTCAGCAGTTCCGTACTGTTGCTGAACGCAATGCCGATTCCCACCCGGAAACTTCCGTGGGTGATGCTCCGGTAATAGGCAGTGCTGCCATGCACCGTGGAGACCCCTACCCCGTCTCCGACCACTTCTCTGGCATAAATGTCGTCGTCGATCTTGACCTGATAACGCAAGGCACTCACATTGTTGGTGTTGTGAATGAAGACGTCATTGACTGCATACCGTTTCCGGTCGCCGAGAATCCCGACAAGTTTCATCAGACGGGTCTGTTTCAGACTGCCGGACAGCATGGCATCCAGCTGCCATTCCAGAGAATGCTTCGGACAGTGCGGCGCAGTTTCACAGTCACGCACCGGCATTTTCAGGCGTCCAGGATACCGCAGTTCCGCGCCGAGCATTGCGCCGTCGCCGCCGTAACAGAGGATCAGCGCATTGGCATCCTCTTCCGGCCGCACGATCCGGATTCCCCGGTCGGACAGCAGTTTTTCCAGAGCTTCCGATTTTTTTCCGTAAAGAGCGATTTTCATGATGAATCAATGGCTCCCGTATTGATATTTACCCAGAATGGAATACAGAACCGCCGAAGCGCAGTTGCCGACATTGACCGAAGTTTTCGCACCTTCCATCGGCAGGGAAACAATGCCGTCGCATTCCGCCAGAACCGCCGGATCTACACCGAGCGCCTCATTGCCCAGCACCAGCGCAAGCGGAAAACGGAACGGAAAATCCCATACATATTTTGCCTGACTGCCCACTTCCACCGCCACCACCGAAACACCGGCGCGTTTCAGTTCACGCACAGCTTCCAGCGTGTCGGGAACACTCCGGCTCGGCACCCACTTGTCCGCTCCCATGGCGGTCTTTTCCAGACGCGGATGCGGGGGCGCAGGCGTGTAGCCGCAGCAGATGACTTCCCTGACCCCGGCAGCGTCCGCCAAACGGAATATGTTGCCGGTGTTGAATGCGCTCCGCAGACGGTCCAGCACTAATGTGATTTCCAGTTTGTTCCCCATAGGCGTCCTCGAAAAAAATGTCAGCGGCGGCGTCCGCCGCGTCCGGAAGAACGATTCCCGCCATGCCGGTGCGAGCCGGAACGAGACGGCACTCTGCGGCGCGGCGGATTGACCCGCTCCGGCAGCACCAGCTGTTCATCTTCCGGCAGATCCGTTTTGATCCGGATCTGCGCATATTCTTCAATATCGGGCATGACGTACGCGCCGTATTCACAGACAAAACTGATGGATTTTCCATTGACCCCGGCGCGGCCGGTGCGTCCGATGCGGTGAACGTAATCTTCCGGATGGTCCGGCAGGTCATAGTTCACCACATGGGTGATGCCGGGGATGTGAATGCCGCGGGCGGCGACATCCGTCGCGACCACAATTTTCAGTTCCCCTTTCTTGAAACGCTCCAGAATGGTCAGGCGTTTGTTCTGCGGGATGTCGCCGGAAAGCAGACCGGCTTCAATGCCGTATTCGTAAAGTTTGTCGACCAGTTCACTGTTGCGTTCTTTCCAGTTGCCGAAGATGATCATGCGTTCAAACGGCTCGTGATGAATGAGCCAGAGCAGGAACGCCAGTTTCTGGTCGCGCATGACCGCATAGAAATGCTGGTCGATGAGATCCGTCACCACATGTTCCGGTTCGGTTTCAAACGACGCCGGATTGACCAGCCAGCGGTCCACCAGACGCAGCACTTCGGGTTCGAGCGTTGCGCTGAACAGCATGGTCTGACGCACTCCCGGACGAGGCAGCCGCGCTTCTATGCGCCGGACATCCGGGATGAAACCCATGTCCAGCATACGGTCGGCTTCATCAATGACCAGAATCTCCACACGGGAAAGGTCAAGATGTCCGCTCATGGTGTAGTCAATGATACGGCCGGGCGTGCCGACCAGAATATCCACGGGATTCGCCAGCGAATCCCGCTGTCCCTGATGATCCATGCCGCCGAAAATCACCAGATTGTTGAGACCGGTGTATTTTCCCAGACCGAGAGCATCGTTATGAATCTGAATGGCGAGTTCACGGGTCGGAGAAAGCACGAGAACCCGGCAGGCTCCGCCTTTGCGTTTTTCCGGCGGCAGCGGATTCTGGAGCAGAGTGGTCATGCAGGAAGCCAGAAATGCGGCGGTTTTGCCGGTTCCAGTCTGGGCTTTCGCCGCCAGATCGCGCCGTTCCAATGCGACAGGCAGACACAATGCCTGAATCGGCGTGCAGTATTTGAAGCCGAGATCCTGAATGCCGGCAAGGACTTCTTTCGCCAGCGGCAGATCCGTGAACCGGGTTTTCCCTTCTTCCGCAGGAGCTTCAACCAGTTCCGGCATCGGCGGCGGAGCATTTTTCCACACCGGAGCCTGTGTCTTTTTCCGGGCGGGAACCTGGGCTTTCGCGGTGTTCTGACGTTTCCGGGGAGATGGACGATTGTTTTCCGAAGCGTTATTGCGGGCATTCCGCCGCATGGAGGAACGTTTCTGTTCATTGCGGCGCGGAGATTTTCCGCCGGATGCTTTCTTTTCCGCAGCCGGATGTGCCGGAGCGGTTCCGAAAATGCTTCTTTTCAGGAGACGGAGTCTGGCACGCAGATGCAGCCGGAAAACACGTTTTGTTTTTTTCTGATTCTCTTTCAACACGGTGACGAGACTTTTCCAATTCTTGTTTACTGTATTATAATACGAAAAAATTCATGAACAGGTAAAATACACCCGCAATACGTATTTTGCAAATAAACAAAGAATGATTTCTCTTATTCTGTGCATTATTCAGAATTTCAGTGCCGGAAGTTTTGAGACAATCCCCTGTGTTTTGATGCTTACATTGATAACGCTCAATAACAGCGTTAGAATGTACCGGGGATTTTCATGCTCCCGCGCCCACGCGTTCGGGTCATTCACAATCCCGGTGTCTTTATCCGTCTTTACCTGATAGCGTTCCATGATCCATTCTATCGCGGATTTTCCGTTGACAATGTAATCGTATGCCACTTCCGGGATATTGACCACGCTGATGCGCCCGTTATAAATAATGGTGGAGCGGTCTTCTTCCATCTTGCCGGATGCGGGGTCTTTCCTCTTCCCGAATATCATTTTATGGACGGTGTAATCATTGGCAGCCAGGTCTTCTCCGCTTACTGCCACATTGTCCGGTTCCGGCTGGTTTTCATAGTTCAAATGCAAGTCCGCCAATTCTCTGCCAGCCTTGACAAATGCTTTGAAGTCCGCCGGAGATTCCACTAACGGAATCCGGGGCAGCATCTTTTTCAGGTCTGCGGAAAATTCCCTGCGGTAGTCCACTGAATGAAGAATTCCATAGACATAATAGAACACATCGTCTTTGGTTACTTTGGGACCATACATTTCCCGGCAGCGTTCCAATATAAAATCGGTAACCGCATCATGCTTTTGATATTTTGTGCCCGGTTTGTCAAACAATCCCATTTGGTCTTGTTCTATTTTTTCATAGTAGAAACGGGGAAAAATTTGCCCATTGAATTGTAATTGAATATCCGGGGAGATATTGGTTATTAGTACCGAAAAATCTTTTGAAGCCCCAACGCCAGAAACGCAAATCGTCAAATTTTTACTATTTTTCAGCGGATATGCGGCGGGAACAATACCAGGTCTTTCGTTCCACATTTTTGCATAATAAACCTGCTCTTTCACATAAGGTCTATACATTGCCAGTCTAATGCAATCTGCGGAAAAAGTCCCTTTCCTCCCTGCTTTGTGATTGCTAACAGTCGCAGCGGTCCAGTTAATTTTGGGAGTATCAAATACAATCTTTTTCCCTATGGATTCATTATAAAAATCTATGGATTCTTTCATCGTTTTTGCAACGCGTTCTTTGCTGAATCCATAAGCCCACGCATCCCGCTGGGTTTTCAGCCCATTGGACGCTATTTCAAAAAACGCGTGTTTTTCTTCACGTTCTGCGCGCAACTGGATAAAATTATGGAATTTATCATTGCGCTGGTTCAACCAATCTCCATGTGCATTTGGGGTAATGGTTTCCAGATTCAAAGCTGGATTCAAGATAGAGCCAAAATTCTTGACTATCCTCAATTTTTCCTCACGGGTCAGATAATCGCCAATGTCATGGTACAGAATGGCGGCTTTATTGTTTGCCGGGATATTCGGACGCTTGACCAGCAGAGTAATACTTATCGGGGTGCGCGTGCCTTCTCCAAAGATGTTGCCACTTTCCTTGCGACGCAATTCGCCGGATGTTCGGCAATTTCCCCGGAGATTGAAAACGTATATGGTGGAAAATTCCCGTTCCAGGCATTTGCGGAATCCATCCATGGCATTGCCGTCCAGCCAGCCTGCATTGGAAACATAGCAGATAATCCCACCAATATCCGGCAAACGGTCAGTTGCCCAGCGGAACGCTTTAATGTATGAATCATAAAGAGCCGTTACAAGTGTCGCTCTTGATTCTTTGGCATACGTCCAGGCAATTTTCTTTTCCAATTCTTCGTAATGCTGATTCTGAGCGTTATCATTGGCGGATTTCTGCCCTACGGAATACGGAGGATTTCCGATAATAATACGAATCGGTGCATTTTTCTGTTTTTCTACGCGATCATTATTTCTGCGGAAGGCATCCGCAGGAAAATTGTCATTATTGGCGGGTTCGGTCATCTGGAAGGTATCGGTCAGACAGATTCCGTCAAAGGGAGTGTACTGTGTCTCACCCGCCAGTTCATGATACGCATTTTCAATATTAATGGAAGCGATATAGTACGCCAGCAAAACAATTTCATTGGCGTGCAGCTCATTGGCATATTTGCGCTTCAAATCTTTGGAATTTATCAGATTGCTTTGGATCAGCCGGGTAATGAAAGTCCCGGTTCCGGTGAAAGGGTCCAGAATATGGACGTTTTCATCGGAGAGAGTACGGCCAAATTCTTTTTGGAGTACATCCGCCACGGAATGAATGATAAAATCCACGATTTCCACAGGAGTATAGACAATGCCCAATTTTTCGACGACGGCAGGAAATGCCGCTTTGAAAAATTTATCGTACAATTCCACAATGACCTTCTGGCGACCCGCGGCATTGTCAATGCCCGCCACGCGTTCCCGAATGGATTTATAGAACTTTGCCATCAATTCCGCTTCTTCGGCGGGGATTTCGTCATGGAGCAAATCAATCATGGTCTGCATGGAGACGGAAACGGCATTGCTCCGGACAAAGGAATAATTTTCAAAAGAGCCTCAAAAACAGGTTTTGTAATAATATGTTGTGCCAGCATTTCGATTGCCTCATCCGCAGAAACGGATGGATTCAGATTCCGGCGCAGTCCGGCAAGGAAACGGGCAAACTCCTCTTTGTGTGCGCCATCTTGAGAAACCAGCGTTTTGATACGGGCGATGTGACGTTCTGCCACTTTCGCCACATCCTGCGCCCAAAGTTCCCAATACTTGCGCGTCCCTACGTGTTTGACAATGCGGGCGAAAATGGAATCTCTCAACTGGTCAAACTTAAACGCAAATTCCTGCTGAACCTGTTTTGAAAGTTTTGTCTCACCCCGACCAGCATCGCCAGTGCTGCCGTCCCCGCTGTCAGCGCCAGTTGAACTATTGCCGATGGTATACCCGCCGGGAGCGACAATAATGCGCTCTCCTTTGCGTTTATTCAGATCCAGTTTATTGATTTCCGCATCAAATCTGTCATCATGGGCGCGCAGGGCTTTTAAGACGCTCCAAACTACGGCGAAACAGTCGCTGTTATCCAATGCATCTTCCGGTTCCATTCCTTCCGGAATGACCACGGGAATGATAATGTAACCGTATTTCTTGCCCTCTGCACGGCGCATGACACGCCCCACGGACTGGACCACATCCACTTGAGAATTTTTGGCGGAGAGAAATAAAACGGCATCCAAAGACGGAACATCCACACCTTCGGACAGGCATTTGACGTTTGTAATAATACGGCAATCAGTTCCGCTTGTCGGTACGGATTTCATCCACGCCAATTTCTGCTGTCGGATCGTTGCACCCATACCGCCGTTTACATGGTCCGATTCAATGGAAACCACATTGGCGCGCTCTTCTGGAGTCAATGTACTGTAAAAAAGTTCCTTCTGCTCATTAAAAATGGCGGTGTAATGCTTTGCCAGTTTAATGCTGGGACAGAAAGCTACGGCAGTATGCATTGGTGCGGGATCCGCTGCCCGGATTAAATCCTCATCCAGAATGGTACGCTTGGACAAAGCGTTAATGCAGCCAATCAGTTTTGAAATATCATCCGTCTGGATTTCGCCTTTTGAATTTTTAATGGCATCCTGCAATGCGGGCGGAATGTCCCGGCTGCTCACGGTCAAAACAAGTACCTTGTAATCGGAGAGCAGGGATTTTTCCACAGCTTCCCCGAACCCAATGCGGTAAACCTCTTCCCCATAGATTGCCGTGTCGTCCATGGAACATAAATACGCATCAGATTCCTTGACCTGTTTTTTGATTTCATCGGAAAGTTTATACAGTCGCGGGGTGGCGGTCATATACAGCCGCTTGGCTCCCTGAATAAAATCATTGTCATGAACGCGGACAAAGGCGCTTTCATCATATCCGCCGTTTCCATCACTTAATGAAACGCCGGTGGTTCGGTGCGCTTCATCACAGATAATCAAATCGAATACAGCGGACTTGGCTTTGCGCTGATTCAGAAAGTGCTGTGCCTCAGCCACGCGTTCAATAGACTGGTATGTTGAAAAGATAACGGTCATCCCTTCCGGATTTTTTGCCCGTGCCGCATCAAACTGGCGGACAATGGTACGGACATCCGTAGATGCAGGAAACGCCAGATAAACCATTTCACTGGAGATTCCGTCATCATCCTTTTTCTTGCGGTGTGATACTTCTGCATCGGAGCAAATGCAAATCGGTTTTATGGGCTTTCTGGCAAATGTGGACCACTCTTCCAACGTCTGTCCCAACAATGCAATGGAGGGGACCAGAAATAATACAAGCCCGTCCGGAGCTTCATTTTCGGCAATCCGCAGAGATGTAAACGTCTTCCCTGTTCCGCAAGCCATAATCAGCCGGCCACGATCCGCGGTTTTGAAATATTCATGGAATTTTTCAAGGGCTGTCTTTTGGTGATCACGCAATTCACGATCCTTAATGGCAGCAGCATCGCCGTGAATGTTTTTATCCAACTGCACCCAATCCACAGGGGCGGCTTCCAATTTATCCAACGTAATGATATTATAGGGAATTTGCTGGTTGCTGAAAATTTCATTGACCGCAGAGGAGAGATTCCGGGATGTGGCAATAAACAGTCCGCGTGCAAAACTCGAGCTTAATAAATCATCATTGCGGAAACGCTTGCCGGTGGTTGAAATGAAGGTGTCCACGGCTCCTTTATCAATGTAGGTGTCTTCTCCGTAACATTTGCATTGAATGGACCAGTATTCCCCGGAAAAGGTCTTTGCAACCAGGTCAATGCCAATGTCTTTTCCGCCGAAATCATCCCGGTATGGGAATTCATTCCAAAGCCAGACGGTTTCAATGGTGGTTTTATAAACAGGTTCTGTCAGGAAATAAGCTTTTATTAAACGTTCAAACCGAGTTCCCTTTTCTCGTTCCGTCTGAGATTCTTTTCTGTATTTCTCTATGACCTGTGCAAAGTTCATTTTGTATATCCTTGTTCCTGTTCTTATAATTCTTTCTCAAATATACCGATTGTAAGATTAAACTTTCAAAGAGTACATTTCCCTTTGTTATCCATCTGATTTCTCTTATTCCGCGAAAAAAAGCACGGAATGCCCGTCCGGACGCACCAGACGCGCCAGCGGCGGATTCTCCGGAGGCGGGAGCAGCAGAAAGGAATCCACCCATTCATTGACCGACGCCTCGGCTGAATCATATTCCTGTTTCCGCCAGGCTGGATTCAATTCCAGTTTTTCCGGCGGAGTGAACCACAATGTGTGCCGGAATGCACATGCGCCTTCCGGCAGCTGGAGTTCCGTTGCATACTTCGATCTGCCGCTCAGAATCCGCGCCGTCAGTTTTTTGCGCTGGCGCTGTTTCCGGCGGATGTACCGTTTCTCCGCCCGCTGCAGCAGTTCCAGGGCTGCCATTTTGGATTTCGCCAGCCCTGACGACAGAATACCGTTCAGCAGGTCATCTTCGGATATGCTGCCGCGGAGTTCCAGCCAGGGCAGACACAGACGCACCTGAATCCGGGACGCTGAAAACAGATTTTCCCGGATTCCCCAGGGATCGGCAAGATAGATTTTCTTTTCTTCACTGCTGTAAAGAATATTGCCCAGATGAAAATCCGGATGATATACGTTGTTCCGGCAAAGCGACAGGGTCAGCGACGCCAGCGCGTTCAGGAAGTCCCGCTGCTGACGCGGGTTATGACGCAATGTCTCAAAGAAATAACGCCGGGCGGGACGGACATCCCGGACCCCTTCCGACAGACAGAACCCGCCCTTGCGGAGATGTCCCCACGCCAGATAATGAATCATGGGCAGTCCCATCTTTTCCAGTGTATGCGCCGCACGGTATTCCTTCGCCGCATAAAAGCGGAACAGTGAAAACGGAAATCTTTGACGCGCAAACAGTTTCAGATACATTTCGCTGTTGTCCGGACAGATCAGCCGGAACACTTTCCGTTTCGGATTCTGTTTGATCAGTTCCGCCCGGAATCCGGCTTCCAGACGCTGCCGCACAGCCGCCGGTTCTTCGCTGTTCAATTCGGAATCCAGCAGCAGGGTACGGATCGTCTCCGCTGAATTGATCTGACTGAAACATTCCTTCATGGTGATTCTTCCTGAATTTCATTGATTGTCCGTCCTGTAATGTAACACGGTTTCCGGAAAATGCAAATGATTCCTGTTTTCCAGAAATCTTCCGGTTCCGGAACGAAAAAATCCGCAAAAAAAATTTTTCGTGCATTGTAAATGAACATCACAGCATTATAGTATGCGAACCAAGGCGGAAAACGGCTGCGAGAGTTCCCCGGAGGAACCCGCTGATTTTCTTCCCGAAATGTCAGGAACAAAAGGAACTCTGATGAGTGTGGATCCTTTGGATTATTACAGTCGGGCCGATTTTGATCGAATGATGTCGGCATCCCGGAGCCTCAAAACACCGTTTGTGCTGTTCAATCTGGATATTCTCCGGCAAAAGTACAATGAACTGAAACACTATTTCCCCTATGCGCATATTCATTACGCGGTCAAGGCGAATCCTGCCATCGAAGTGCTGAAAGTGCTGGATGAACTCGGCAGCAAGTTCGACATTGCCTCCATCTATGAACTGGACCGTCTGCTCTCGCTGGGAATTTCCCCGGACCGGGTCAGTTACGGCAACACCATCAAGAAACCGGAAGATATCCGCTACGCATATGAACGCGGCATCCGTCTTTTTGCCAGCGACAGCAAACACGATTTGGAAAATCTGGCAAAGGAAGCGCCGGGTTCACGGGTTTTTCTGCGGATTCTGGCAGACGGCGGAGAATCTGCGGACTGGCCGCTTTCGCGCAAGTTCGGCTGTCATCCCGATCTGGCGGCGGATCTGATTCTGCTGGCTTTGAAGCTGAAACTGGTTCCCTGCGGCGTATCGTTCCATGTCGGTTCCCAGCAGCGTGAAATCGGCAACTGGAACTCCGCTCTGGCAAAAGTCCGCTATGTTTTCGATTATCTTGAATCGCTCGGCATCAAAATGAGTCTGATCAATATGGGCGGCGGATTTCCTGCCAGTTATATTTCCAGAACCAGCCCGCTCCAGACTTATTCCGAGGAAATCACCCGTTTTCTCCGGGAGGATTTCAGCGAACGTCCCGAAATTCTGCTGGAACCCGGCCGCTCGCTGGTGGCGGATGCCGGTATGCTGGTTTCCGAAGTCGTGCTGATTGCAGAAAAAGCACACCACGGCGTTGACCGCTGGCTTTATATTGACGCCGGAAAATTCAACGGTTTGATTGAAACCATGGGCGAAAGCATCAAATACCCGCTTTACACCGAAGCCAAAGGGGAAGATTCCACTGAATTCATTATTGCGGGTCCGACCTGCGACAGTCAGGACGTCATGTACGAGGATTTCCGCAATCCTCTCCCCGCCGGCATCAAGGAAGGCGACCGTATTTACTGGCTTTCCGCCGGAGCTTACACCACCAGCTATGCTTCGGTGGAATTCAATGGATTCAAGCCGATTCAGATGTATTTTGTCGGAGAAAAAGCACACTACTGAAAACGTTTGAAAATCTGATGAACGGCTGTCCCGCGGTAATTCCGGAGACAGCCGTTTTTTCATCCGTAAGGAATTACGGTTCCGTACCTTCCGACCGCAAACGGATTTTTCCTTTGGCAAGACGTCCCGTCAGCAGCAGTCCGGCGGGCGCGGCGGCGGGATCGGTCAGCGGTGTTTTGCCGTCCGGACCGAAAATCATGGAATAGCCGCGGTTCAGAATGGCGAACGGACTGATGGTTTCCAGTTTGTCATGAACGGCGTTCAGATGCTGTTCCGCCTGAGCTTCGGCATTTTTCAGAGCATGTTCCATATCCTTGAGAATCAAGTCGACCTGCTGGCTTTTTTCCATGACAAAAAACGAAGGACGGCGCAGCGGTTCGGAGTTCAGCAGGGTGTCCAGATGCCGGCGGGTTCGTTCATACGACAGGGAAACTGCCGCAAGAATGCGCCCTTTCTGCGTGGAAATCAGATCATCGATCGCCGCTTTTTCCGGCACGATCAGTTCTGCCGCGCCGGATGGTGTAGGTGCGCGCAAGTCCGCCGCAAAATCCGCAATGGTGAAATCAACTTCATGTCCGACCGCGCTGACTACGGGAATACGGCTTTCCGCAATGGCGCGTCCGACCGCTTCTTCATTGAACGGCCATAAATCTTCCAGACTTCCGCCGCCGCGCGTAACCACGATCACATCCACATTGCGCCGCCGGTTGAAGTAACGGACGCCTTCCGCTATTTTGAGTTCCGCCCCCTTCCCCTGTACGGGAGACGGATAAATCCGGATGGTCAGCATGGGAAACCGCGCCAGGGAAATCTTCAGAAAATCCTGCAATGCCGCACCTTCCGGAGAAGTAACTACTCCGATACGGGTCGGCAGAAACGGCAGCGGCTTTTTGCGGTCTTCATCAAACAGACCTTCCGCCGCCAGTTTCCGTTTCATTTCCTCGAACTGCTGCTGCAAGTCGCCGATGCCCATCGGACGCATGTTCTTCACATTCAGCTGGTATTCGCCGCGCTGCATGTAAACTGAGAGCTTGCCGTAGGCTTCGACTTTGGAACCTTCCCGTATTTTCAGGCGCATACACTGTTCTGCTCCGCCGAAAAAAACGGCACGGATCTGCGCATTGGCGTCCTTCAATGTAAGATAGGCATGACCGCTGCGATGCAGTGTCAGGTTGCCGACTTCCCCGCCGACCCAGACCGGCAGCAGACTGCCTTCAATGATTTCCCGGACCGCACCATTGACTTCACTGACACTCCAGATTTTCCGTTCCCCGTTCATCCGCCGATGCTCCACGCCAGCCTCGGAGCCAGCATCATAATGAAGGATCCGGCGGCAAAAAGGATGTTCACGCAGAAAAATGCCAGCAGCATGACCAGCAGCATGGCGCCCTTGATGAATTCAGAATGGATATTCTGTATTTTCGGAAAAACTGCCGACAGAATGTGCCAGCCGTCCAGCCCCGGCATCGGAATCAGATTGAACACCAGCAGCACGAAATTATATATGCCGAACATTGCCGTGAACAGATACACGCTCGCCGCAACGGATTGACTGGCGGAGAACAGGGCTTTCTGGACGGACGGCAGCCCCTGGATCAGCAAGATGCACCATGCCAGCAGCAACAGCAGCAGATTCGCCGCCGGACCCGCCAGCGACACCCGCAGCATACTCCAGCGGGAACGCAGCAGACCGCGGTCCACGGGAACTGCGCCCCAGGCTATGCCGAAAAACGCCAGCATCAGCAGAGACATGAATCCCATCTGGCGCAGCGGATTCAGGGTAAGGTGTTCAGCCGCAGTATAATCCCCTTCATGAACCGCCGCTTTCGCATGAAAATACTCATGCAGACAGACCGAGAAAACCACGATCAGACAGGTCATCAGAAAGATGACCGGACTGACGAACAATGTTTGTATGAACAGCATGAAAAAACCTCCAGTTGCATGACCCGTACTATATCATGATTCCGCCAACTTGCAAGTCCGTTCCGCGTAAACCTGCTCCCCGGCAATATTGTTTTCTGAAGCAAATCCGCTGTAAATTTACATAAAACAGGCGGATTTATCGTAAAATTACAGTTTATTGCATGATATTTTACATTAAATGACGCGATGAAGAATTGCATTCCTGCCGATACGGAATATATTTCAGAAAATCAGCAGAAGGAAATCTTGATTCATGTCCCGTAAATCTTTTCGTATTCCGGTTCTTGCCATGCTGACTGCCGGAACTGTTCTGTATGCCATGGCAAATATTCAGCGGGTGGCAATTCCCGGAGCGGTCTTCAATCAATTGCAGAGCCGTCTGGATGTTTCCGCGCCCTGCATCACTGCATTAGGATCGTCGTTCATGTACATTTATGCGGTCTGTCAGCTGCTAATCGGTTTTGTGATTGACCGGTTCGGCGGTGTGCGGACCATTATTGCGGGAAGTCTGGTTTTCTGCGCGGGGTCCATTCTGTTTGCATTCATTCCGAACCTTGCACTGCTCTATCTTGCCCGCGGTCTGACCGGACTCGGTGCCAGCGCATTTTATCTGAGTCTGATTTACGAAGTGCTCCGCATATTCAGAAAGAACAGCACTCTGGCGGTTTCCGCGGTGATCCTGATCGGTTATATGGGCGGTGTGATTGCCAATGCGCCGTTCACTCTGGCAGTGAATCACTGGGGGCTTTCGCCTGTGCTGTTTGCACTCGCCGGAATGTCGGCTGCCGCAGCCGTTTTTTTCATGATCTTCGGCTCGGTGCTTCATCTGTCTGCCGAACGATCCGTTTCTCTGCGGCTGGAACCGTTTCTGTCCGTTCTGAAAGAGCCGAACAACCGTTTCATCTTCATTTTCAGCAGCATCAACTGGGGTGTATATTATGTGGTGCAGACCGTGATCGGGAAGAAATTTCTGGAAGATCTGGGCATTTTCACGGAAAATCAGGCGGCGTGGATTCTTTCCTGCATGGGAATTATTTCCGCCTTTTCGGGGTTTGCCTTTGCCCTGTGCAGCCGTCTGGCAGGCAATCGCAGACAGATTTTCTGCCGGATCGCCGGAACAGTCTGTTTTGCCGTCATGCTGTTGGAAGGCATCCTGATTCTGTGTAATGTGAAGACCGTATTTATGGGCATACTGTTTCTGATTCTTTCCATGACTGCGAGTATTTCCGCGATTCTGATTCCGCTCCTGAAAGAAACGAATCTGCCGCGTCTGGTGCCGTATGCTGTGGCAGAGATGAATTTCTGTTTTTATGCGGCAGTGGCGGTTTTCGGCAATTTGACGGGATTCCTTCAGAATCTCTTTCCGCCGGTACGTCATGGCGGAATACTGATTTACAGCCGGTCATCCTATTTCTGCATATTTCTGTTTCTGCTGAGCTGTGCAGTCCCCGCTTTTTTCTGTTCCTGGAAAGTACGCGAACCGCAGAAATAAAACGTTTCCGCAGAAATAAATCAGAACGGCATTTTACTTTACGGCACAGTGTGCTATATTAAGGCGGGAGAAATCACTATGAACATAAAAAAACTGGCAGAAGAGGCAGGCGTTTCCACCGCAACGGTATCCCGTGCATTCAGTCACAGCCCGAATGTCCGCCCGGACGTCCGGAAAAAGATTCTGACGCTGGCAAAAAAATACAATTATCATCCCCGGATTTTTGCGAAACTGCGGAATATCGTGATCATCAGCCCGTACACAAGAGTCTATCCCGTCCAGAGTTACGTGGAAATGGTCATTACCGAACTGACACATTACTTATCCCTGTCCGGTTTCCGGGTTGAAATTCTGCATTTGGATTCTTTGGAAGATGTGAGCCAGCTGGCTCATTTTCAGTTCTGCGGAGCAGTGGCAATCAGCGTGGATCCGGCGTTTTTCCAGTCCTGGAGTGAACTTTTTGCCGTTCCGCTGGTTCTGATAGACCGTCCGCTTCCCGCCGCAATGAATGAAGTGTATTCCATCCGGTCTGACGAGGAAGGAGCGATGGAACTTGCCGTGGACTGTTTCGCCCGGACCGGGGTTCGTAAAATCGGCACGATCATCTACGGACGCGAAAACGACGGCAACACCCGGCTTCGGGCAAACGGTGTGCTCGCAGCTCTGAAGAAACATCATTATCCGGTTTCCGATTCACTGATAAAATTTGCGCTGGAGGAAAATTATGTCGAGCTGATCGGGCAGATGCTGAAACAGGGCATTGACGCCTTGTTCTGTCCCGGCGGGAATGCCGGAATGATTGCTTCCTACGCGCTGTCTCTGTTCAATAAACGGATTCCGGATGACATTTCCCTGATTGCGTCCGAACGCACCGTTTTTTCCCGTTATATGACGCCGCCCCAGACCACAATCTCGCAGGATTATTCCATTCTTGCGGAATATGCAGTACGGATTATCGACGCCAGACTGCAGGGTTGTCCGCAGCCGCAGGAAACGGTTCTGCCCTATAAATTGATCCGCCGGAACAGTACGAAATAAACACCAGCCGGATTTTTTTCAGAAATATATCATATCCCGGCTTGCAATACATCCGGGATATGATATAGTAACCCAGGAATAGTTTAACGTTAAACAAAACTCTGAGGATTTCATGGAACGGACCAGGGACAGCCGGAGCAAGACCACTGTTGCAGATGTTGCGCGGGCAGCCGGTGTATCGGCAATGTCGGTATCGCTGGCTTTCCGGAATTCGCCGCGCGTCAGCGAAAAAACCCGCCGGAAAATTCTGAACGCCGCCCGGAATCTTCATTACATCCCGAATTTGAGCGCACGTCAGCTGCGTTCCGGACAGACGGATATGATCGGTTTTCTGGTGCAGGATATTTCCAACCCGTTCCATTCTCTGATGATGAAACATGCGGAAGCCATGTTCGCGGAACAGAATATGAATATGGTTTTCGGCGGAAGCGGCTGGGATCCGGTCCGGGAACTGCAGTTTGCCGAACGACTGATACGGATGCGCGTCCGGGGCATTCTGATTTGTCCGACCGAAAAGAATCCGCAGTTGTTTTCCCTGCTGGATGATGCTGAAATACCGTATGTCGTGCTGGATTCCGCTCCGGAAGATTTTCCGGGATGCGCCGTGCTGAATGACCTGACTGAGTGCGGTCGTCTTGCGGCACGGCATCTGGCGGAGCGCGGCGCCCGCCGGATTGCGTATCTGGATGCTGGACAGGAACGCCGGACTCACAGTGTGTTCACCCGGATTACGGAAGGATTTCAGACGGAATTGGCGAAACAGGGACTGCCGTTTGAACGCAGTTGGCAGATCCCGGCTGGTCTGACCATGCAGGCGGGCGCTGAGGTCTGCCGGCAGCTCTGCGGACAGCCGGATTTCCCGGATGCGGTGTTCTGCGTCAACGACCTCTGCGCACTCGGTTTCATGAATGAAGCGGAACGGCACGGATTGTCCGCCGGGAAAGATTTCGCTCTGGCGGGAATTGATGACATGGATTTTTCTTCCATGGAACGGATTTCGCTTACTACCATCCGGCAGCCGTATGAAGAACTGGCGCGTCATGCCGTGGCAGTTCTGAATACACTGATGGACGGCGGAACGCCCCTGCCCCGCCGGATCATGCTGAAACAGCAGCTGATCATACGGAATACAACTTTGCACTACAACCCCTAATAAAAGGAGATGCATTTTATGGAACAAGGAATTTTGACTGCACAGGAATTCAAGGACAGAACCCTCCGCGCCCAGGAAGTTCTGGCGAAAACCGATCTGGATGCGTTTCTGGTGTTCTCCACCGAATCCGAACCGGCGGGCGTCCGCTATTTCTCCAACTACTGGCCCAGCTTTGAAACCGCCGGAGTGCTGATCCCGCGTTCGGGCGACGCCGCTCTGATCATCGGACCGGAAAGTCTCACGTTCGCATCGGCGAACTCCCGTCTTTCCAACATCATCCAGACCATGGACTTCCGGGAATCTTCCCAGCCGGATTATCCGGGTTCCGCCCATCCGGACTGGAAACAGATTCTGGACCGTTTCGGCATTCGGAAACTCGGCATCACGGGCTTCCACATGTTCCCTTACACCATCATGACCAATATTGCCGGTGCGCTCGGCGGCATGGAACACATTGTGAACGCCGACGCCATTCTGCGTCCGGTAACCATGAAAAAATCCGCACTCGAAATCGAATGTCTCCGCAAATCCGCCAAGATTGCCGAACTCGGTTTCAAGGCGATTCTGGAAAATATCAAGCCGGGCATGACCGAAGCTGAACTCTGCGGCATCGCCACTGCCGCCATGCTTGCCAACGGTGCGGAAGCGACCGGCTATCCCATCTGGTGCTGCTCCGGTCCCAATTCCAACCAGGCAATCAGCCGTCCGACTCTCCGCAAAGTCCAGTGCGGCGAAATCATCCATTTCAGTATCGGCGCGAAAGTCGAAGGTTACAGCTCCAGTATCGGCAGACCGGTTGTCCTCGGCAAATGCCCCGATGAAATCCGCAAGTTCATGCAGGTCGGTCTTGACGCCCTCAATATGACTTTCGACATCATGCGCGCCGGTGTTTATGCCGCCGACGTGGCAAAAAAAATTCACAGCTATATCCGCGAACAGGGCTAC
Source organism: uncultured Victivallales bacterium (assembly GCA_934661375.1). GTDB lineage: Bacteria > Verrucomicrobiota > Lentisphaeria > Victivallales > UBA1829 > SIG94. The sequence goes on along the minus strand of CAKUJH010000002.1, from coordinate 5,883 downwards.
GGCGATGCCATTCTTTACGGTCCGGCGCACGGCTGCGGTCAGATGGAATGCGAGTATCCGTTCCTCGAAACATCCTCCACTTACACTCTGGAGGAAAACATGACGTTCATGGCGGATATGTTCCTGCACCGCGGCGGCATGGGTTTCCGCTGGGAAGACGGTCTGATCGTGAAAAACGGCCCCGCCGAACAGCTGTCCAGCCTCGGACGCCAGATCAACATTCTGGAGGTGTAAGATGATTATTGACATTCACGGACATCTCGGCAACATCAATTTCGCACCGTTCTGGCAGGCGGATGCCGCGAAACTGGAGGAATACTGCGAAAAATCCGGCGTGGATACGCTGTGTCTTTCGTCGTCGCGCGCCATTATGTACGACATCCGCGAAGGCAATGCGGAACTGGACCTTGCCTTGCAGAACACCTCCCGCTTTCTGGGATATGTGGTGGTCAGTCCGACATTCTCCGATTCGCTCGGCGACCTGGAACTGCTGAAAACCAATCCGAAATTCCGCGGGGTGAAAATTCATCCGGATTATCACGGATATCAGCTCAGCACACCGTCCAACCGGCGGTGGGTAGAAGCCGTTGCGGATAAAACCCCGATGATGCTTTTCCATTGTTCCTGTATGCCGGGAACCGGTTTTTCTCCGGCGCGGACCATTGCGGAAATTGCGAAGAATCATCCGCAGACCAAATTTGTGATTGCCCACATGGCGGGCATTTACCAGAATGGAAATTATCCGTATTTCCCGAATATGGATTCGCTGGAAGCGGTCATGGAAATGAACCTGGACAATGTTTACATTGACACGGCGCATTATCTGATGTACGTCTACCCTGGCGTGATGGAAAAAATGTACGCCATTGCGGGAGCGGATCATATTGTCTTTGGTACAGATGCGCCGCTGCAAGGTCCGATGCAGATGCGTTTTGCGGCGGAAGTCATTGAAGCCATGGATATTCCGCAGGAAGACAAGGATAAGATTTTCTATAAGAATGCGCAGAAGATTCTGGGATTGTCCCAGGATTGACCTGCTGTTCAGTAAAAAACGCCCGATCCGAATAAAAACGGAAAGGGCGTTTTTTTACGGTATATCATTTCGTAATAAGAATGGATGAACAGGCTGGCGGAAGTGCCGCCGCGGATCTGCTGCTGCAATCCGGCTGCTCTGCGTTCCGGTGTCTGTGTCCGGGACTGATCGGTGATGACAAGTCGCTCCGCGCTCTGCGCTGGACCGGAAAATTCAATTTCATATGTTATGAATAAAATCAGAATTCAGCAGTTTACCGCTGGTCAGTTTTTCTGAAATCTTCCAATCCTGACATCGTGCCGGAGTTGAAGAGGCGTCATGCCGAATTTCTTTTTGAACAGGGAACAGAAATAGGCGGATTCCTGAAAACCAAGCATGAAGGTCAATTTACAGACGGACAGGCTGTTATCCTCCGACAGCAGGCGGTATGCTTCCCGCAGTTTCAAATCCTGCAGATACTGTCCCGGCGTTTTCCGGAAAAATTTCTGCCAATGCCGCAGGAATGTACTGCGCGACATCCCATGATGTGCCGACAATGCCGCTATATCTATTTTTTCTTTGTAATGCAGTTGAAAATAAGATGCGATACTGCGAATTTTTGTCTCATAATAGTCATGGTTCCGGGATGAATAACTGGAACTGAATATCAGCAGCTCCAGCAGTTGGAACGCCACAAGGTCGATCCGGTCGGTTACACCGAATTCATGAGACTTTTCCATAAGATCCATGAGTTCGGCAATCAGCAGGGATTCCTTTTCCCCCAGATGGATTTCCCAGACCGGATTTTCCGGAAACGGCAGCATCCCGCGCAGGGCTTCTTCCAAGTCCGCGGCATAGGCGAAATGAATGACATCGCGAGGCTGTTCCACTTTGAAAGTATGGACAGTTCCCGGCAATTTCATGATGACATTCGGAAACTTGACCCTGTAAACCGTGCCGTTGATGCATTCCGACGCCGCGGCAGCCTTTGAATAACGGCGGATGCATACCTCGAACCGTTCATAATGACAAGTCCGTTCTGCATAAATTTCACCGCGCGTATAGCCGAGCGACTGAACCGGAAAAGGAAAACGGCTCAATCTCGGCAGGTCTGCAATATTCAGATCTTTCCACATTTCGTCTCTCAAGTTTTTCATAAGATAACGCACTCTTCCTTTTTTTCAATAGACGAATTTCTGATTATGGAAAGATTTTCCGCATACCCCCCTCACACACAGCGGAAACGCCGTTGTCCGGCACAGTTCATTTTCCGATTTCAATTCCATATTGAAACACATGTTCCGCTCCGGGAGCAAGCGAAACACTGCCGCTCAGGAACTCGACAGTCATCATCGGTGTTTTCGAGTTTGCGTTCCAGCAATAAACCCCTTCGACGCCATGACCGGGGAAAAAGGTCATGGAATCTTTCAGCATTTTATCCCGGGCGCTGATCACGACCGGACCGCCGTCCCAAACCCGGTTCTTCACATGCGGCAGGAAATCAGTTTTCGCGTTCCGGCGGAGAAATAAATTGTCAACTCCGCTGTTCTGCGTAACCTTTTCTGTTCCGAGAGATATAGTCAGATTCTTTTTGCCGAAACGCTGTCCGGGCTGCGGATAATTATTTATTCTGAATCCGAAATTCATCGTGCGGGATGTCGGATTGCTGAATTTGAATTTAACCAGAACCGTGTTTCCATCCAGTACGAAACTTCTTGCGATCCGGAGATCCATCAGCGGATTCTGTTCAGGGTTCGCCCCTTCATAAGCGGGGACAGATGCCGTTGATACCACTTCCGGTTTTTTGCCGTTGATTTTCATATCTTGCAGAACAAACGGTATTTCCGGCTGTTTCGCATCATACAGCATCAATCTTCCGATATATCCTCCGCTCAGCAGTTCTCTGCCGTCCGCATTGCTCAGGGCAGTCAGTGTGCAGGTCCCCAGGGCATCCATGTCCGCATTGAGTTTTCCGTTGCTGATTTTCAGCACCGGGATTCCTTTCGCATTGGCACGCCAGACAATGAAGGCGTCATTGTTTTTCACCTCGCGGAAAAGATCTCCGGCGGTATTTCTGGAACGCACCGATTTGATCTCCGCCGCAAGAGACTCCTGTTCAGGAAGTTTTGAGGAATGCACAACTTCAACTCCGTTCGGCGGAATCTTCACGAGAAACTTCATCCCCCTGCCCTCGATTTTCAAAATTGCCGGTTCCTTCTCATTATAGTTGAACAGAGTAAACACGAATCCGCCGTTTCTTTCATGCACAAGAGTTCTCAGAGTCTGCGAAAAATCCGGATAATGCAGCATCACTTTTCTGCCGTTTTCAGCCGGCACCTCTTTCGATATGGTGTTTTCCGGAGTAAAGACAAACTGGTTTTCGACCCGTCTGCCGTCCGCATAAAAATCCTCGCATCCCGAAATCAGTTCATACGCAGAGGCTATACAGTGAAAATAGTGTCCCGAAAAAGTGTCGTTAGGCCACAGCCCGAATCCAGCGCCGCCAAGCGCCGCGGTTGCGATGATATTCTGCTTCAGCTTTTCCGGGGTGTACTGACGGAAAAAACTCAACGAAGTCTCCGCAGGATCGTTTAAAGGGAAAAAAGGTTTTTTCAGGGATTCAATACTATATTTCACATCGTCGAAATATTTTGTTCCCGTGTAATAAGGCATATGCATATGAAGATCGATTGCGGAATCAGACAATGCGGCGTCCACAGCGCACCAGGTCGCCACCCGTTCCCTTCCCGTACGCGGATCGTGCAGGTTGTCCGTGCAGAGCCAGAGTTCGGACTCCGGCGTCTCCTCGCGGAAAATTTTCGCGACCCTGGCAATATAATCCGCATGAAGCCGGATCATGTAATCAAGCCATTGCTGTCTGTATTTCCGGGATATTTCAGCGACAGAGGGAACGGACGGCAGATTCATTTTTTTTGCAAAACGGGCGCGTCCGCCTTCATCCATGCCTCTGGCATGGGGTTCAAAATCCCAGACCGCGATCCTGACTTCCGGATTTGTTTTGCGCCATTCCCGGATCGAATTCCGCAGATAAGTCTCAAATAATTTTTCCGGGTCGTCAAGCTGATACCAGTTCGCCGTATAATGAGGGTGTTTTCCGTCAGCATCCATATCAGTGGGAGCTTTTTTCCGGTATTGTTCCAGTGCTTTTCTGGAGCCATGATACGGAAACATGATATAATTGCCGCCGAGGATGATGGCGTTCCGGTAGGCGGGATCCGGCTTTTCGTTGATCGAGACAAATTTTAACGGCTGTTTTACCAGCGTATGCCAGAACGCCGTCATCTTTCTGCCCAGTTCCGGGAAAGGTGAATGAACCGCTCCGGACTGTGAAATCATGAATCCGAATTTTTCACACGGGCGGAAACCGGTTTTCACGGGAGGCAGGACCTCGATCATGCCCGATTGTTCCGGCTGTTCCTCCTCCCCGATTTTCAGGGACCAGTAGACAGGACTCTTCTTTCCTGCGCTTCCCGGTGCCGCACTCAGGAAAAGACGCTGGGTGTACCAGTCCATTCCGAACCATGCGTTGAACTGTTTCTCGAAAGAAATCCGGTAACGCCGGTAATCTTCGCCATTGCGTTTTACGGGACTTTCCGTAAACTTCTGCGCTATCAGATCCCGTTTGCCGTTACGCAGCGCGGCATGGGTTTCGGATACCCCTTCCAGTGTCAGAAATCCGGGAACATCAAGTGTCATGACAGCATTCATGCCGGTGTATTTTCTGCCGCTTTCCTTTCCCCGCAAATTCAGGGACCCCGGCAAATTCTCGCAAATGCCGAACGGTGCATCCTGCAAAAAATTGAACGGAAACAAATCAGCCTGGAACGACACCTTTGCAGGTTCTTTCCCGACCTCTTTCAGGGAAACGGAATCAAACCACGCAGTTCCGGTCGAACTTCGAATGCCAAGTGAAACAACCGCATCGGTTCCGTCAAAATATTTGGAATTGAAGCGGTGCCGGACCTCCGTCCAGTCGAAAGTTCCCGTGTCATATTCCCAACGGCCTTTGCTTCCATAATGCAGTGTCTTTTTGCCGACCGAGATTGCGATAAAAGCACCGGATCTCGGCTGAACGGCAATGTCCCTGCCCTTGACATAACAGGAAATCTCATATTCCGTATCCGGTTTCAGCCGTATATTCCGCTGGTTTGCATATGGACGCCATGCCGCGGCCCGTGCATCGTTCCGGCTTAATTTCACTGAACGGGAATCCGAATCGGCGGACACGGTTCTGTCAAGTTCAGAAGCGGTATACGGATCACTGCCCGCTTGGGGCAGCTGCCAGGATTCCAGTTCTTTGGAAAAAGAACCGTTTTGAATCAGCTCGGACGCGGAAAGCAAAAAGACAGATCCGAAGATCATCATGCTGGTCTGCAACTTCATACATCATTCTCCCTGAACAGTTGTTTTTCTGTCGATTGCGTTTTTGGGTTTTGCGGCTGCATGGACTCTACTGCCGGCAGACCGCACCATAAATATTTTCGGAATCACCTCCTGTGTTTTGTCGTTCAGTATGTTCTGCCTCTGGTTCGGTCATATCCGCAGTCCGCTGTCTTCGCCGAAGTGAATCTTCCGTAAACCGGATTGTCCGGCAAAGCCATGTCCATGACACTTTTCGGGGCGGTATGCCCGTCGCCGAACAGGATATTTGCTCTTCCTTTCAGATGATAAGGAACCGGATCGGAATAGGAACCTGTTTTCCTCGGGTCCGCTGCACCGTGACGGAATGCAAGAATCTGTATGTTGCATCCGCCCGGCAGGTCTCTGATCACACTGTCTCCAATCCAGACTGCGACGCTCGGCATCGCGACATCGGCAATTCTGCGCATCTTGTTCTGATTGGGATTCGC
>CAKUJH010000001.1 GCA_934661375.1 uncultured Victivallales bacterium | reverse complement strand
GGGGTATTTGGAGGGTAATTTTGATTTACCCATGATGAAAAAGCGGACAGGGAACGGGAAACGGACACCCCGAAAAAGGGCTGAAAAAGGGGGGTGTTCGGTCTCTCAATTGACCAATCGAGATAAGGGTATCACAAAAAATCTGAAGTCTCCCCAGGGAGTCGCCAAAAATGCCAGAAAAACTCAGAATTTCGGCCGATTCTCAGAATTATTCCGGCGAAATCGGCCGCTTGACGGATTCTGAGTGTGTTTCATGCACACGGAGCGAAAAGTCGTAAAGCCCTTTGAGTAAACGAGTTTTAGCGGAAGTCAGAATTTTTCACTTCTCCGGGCAGATTGGAAAAAAGCAAAAAAAATGGCGGGAAAAGCGGAAATAGGCTCTTCGATCAGAATGCCGGCATCGCCGATCCCGCGCAGCTTCTGCCCGGTGCGGTTCAGGAATTCTTTTTCTGCTCGCGGTATTTCATGCAGAACGAAGATGGCTATTCGGCAGTGGTTTGCTGTCCGGATGCTCCCGTTGCGGAGCTTGGCGATTCACGTGCTGCGCAATGGAGTACAAAACTCCCGTACAGACCGGCGAACAGTCATTTTTCCGGTTTGCTCGGAAACAACCTGACCAATACAGATTCGCCGTCATGGTTTCAGCTGCGGGACAGTTTCTCGTACTCCGTGTTCCTGGCACGGAAACCTCAAGGACCGGAAGATGCCCAGGAATGCTGGGAGACCGCAACCGCTTTGTATGCGCGTATGAGTTATGAGTCGGAAGAAACGTCTGCCGCACTTGGACGCGAACGGCGTGCGCACACGGGCGATGACGGCTGCATATATTCTGAAGAATTGTCTGACGGACGACTTGACAGGCAGAGGTAAAAACGGCAAACCCTCATATTCGGTTCCGGAAAGCGGCAATGCCGTTGGGGATAAGACCTTCGGGCCGGTCTGCGGCGATTGAGAACACACCGGATATCCGCATCCGCCGGCTACAACAGCAGAATCATGATGTCTTTGAAGTTTGAACTGCGAAAAATCTTTTTTTTCAATTCGGCGGTGTTACATCCCGGAGAGCAGTCATTTCCGTGTTTTTTCTGTTCATCAATTTTTTTGCAGATCAATGTCTTGAACTCTACCAGGGAAATATGGGATTTTAATTTGAAGTGTATTATTCTTACTTTCAGTTTTTTGTTTATAACAGAAAAAAGCAATCTGTTGAAAATATTTATTTTGGGAACTGTCATTATTTTTTTTACAAAAAAAACATTTCCTGTCGAGTCGATGAATTCCATCTTGTTATACCAGCCGGAAGTTACTCTGCGCATATTGCTTTCCCCCCAATCGTCAAGACCGGAACATATTTCCATGATTCCCTGTGAAAAACAAATTACGGGCCAGGCAATATTCTTTTTCATTACGCACCTCTCTCTCAATTTGAGTTAATGATTTCGGCGGATGTTCAAAGTAATAAATAATCCCTTGGGCGTTCCGTGATTCATCTTCCGAAATTTCTTCCCCATTCTTCTTTTTTAATTTTAGAAGTTCTGTGTGAAACTAGGCAGCAACATCAAACTGAATCCTATACAGTTCACACATAATAGGATCTCTCTTTGATATGGAACCTGTCATTTTATAATTGAACCCATAACAGGTTGGACAAACATTTTCTAAGCAACACCCCTTGCAGCGTTCGTCGAAATGAACAGATTCTGCATTGAAGTCATATCTTTTCTGCATTTCAGCGGCTTCGTTTTTACCCAAAACGATTGGAGTAAAAAGATGACACGGATACAGTGTCCCATCAACATCATACGTAGCCATCGCAGTTCCTGTTCCACAAAACTTGCGATGTTCTCTTTCCTTTCCTAAAGAGAAGAATTTCTTATCAAAAATAGAAATGGGCGTAACGCCAGGGTGCTGCAGGTAGTATTTCGCAAGTTTTATTAGCTCGCGCTGATAGATTTTGAAAGTTCTTTTATCCCAAGGCATTCCATATCCGCAATTTGCAGATACTGGAACCCCTTTTTCATGAAGATATATGATACCTTTCGCAAGATCTTTCACGGAGTCACACGAAATGGTCATTTTGACACCCTGATTGGGATAGAGTTTCATGAAAAAATCGATATCTACGTTTTTTGCGCTTTGTGTTCGATTTATGTTTTGCATGTCGGGGGTTCCATCAAAACTCAACCCTGCTACAAACATTTTTTTATGGTGACACATCCAGTATTTTATCTCCGGAGTCAACAGCGTCTCGTTTGTCGATGCAAAACAAATCCATGGAACCGGCCGCTTCTCTGATGCAAGCCATTCCGTAATCTTTTTGATCAAGGAAAATTCGATGAAGGGCTCGCCTCCCATGAAATCAATCTCAAGTTCATCGTAATCTGAAGAATTTTTTACAAACTCCAATTCTTTTTCAACAATACTCTTAGCCATTTCAAAGGTCATTTTTTTATTTCCCTTGAAATGTTCATAGCAATACACACAGTTCAGATTGCAGCGATAAGTAATCAGCAGAGGACATGTCCTGCGCCTTGCCGAGCTCTTTCGTTTAATAGAGTCTTTTCCTCTATCTGTAGTTTTTTTCTTCATCGACACTGTCCTGTAAAAATAGCTGAACTTGATTGAACTCTCGGCACTCCTCCGGGATTACAAGAAAGCGGCAAGACTTCTCCTGCCGTCAGCTTGTTTTGCTGTTTCAGTAACGATTTACTTATATTGCCCTGAAGAAGAATCATAGGGTTGCATTCTTTCTCCTCCAGGACCAGCAGGCTTTTCTGGATCGCCACACCCCGTTAAACAGCACATTGCCAAAAATGCAACTGCTGCCATGAATGTAGTTACGATTTTTCTCTTTTGGACTCCTTTCTGCTACAATGTGAACTGAAATATCAATTTTGGAAGAATCTGGAAGTACTATTACATCAGTAACCACAAAAATGCAAGATAAAATGTACCTTCCGAATGAATTTTTATTCAACTTTTTTCCTTGCCCTGCACGGGATTACAAGAGTATGCCCGGAATCGCCCCCGACAAGGCCCATTCTCCGCGCCCCGGCCCGCCTCCCGCCCTTGTTTCCCGGCCCTGCCGCGAACTCGCGCCACAGCGGCCCCGGAAACGCAAAAAATCCCCGTCTGAAAAGTTCAAACGGGGATTCGGGTGAAGGATGTCAGCGCACCGGAAAACCGTAAAGCCGCCGCTGCTCGTTCCAGTCCTCCGGAATAGGCTGGGCGGTGATCTTTGCGATGGACATTCCCTCGGGCTCAGTCCCGGCGAGGATCGATTCCACGATGTCGGGCGCGAGGTTGTTCAGGGAAAGGATTCTTGTGACGTATGACGGCTTGTAGCCGAGTTTTTCCGCCAGGTCGGTGACATTGCCAGCCTCGCCGTTGATCAGCATGTCCGTCCACTGCCGCGACTTCTGGATCGCCCGGAGAAGCGAGGTCTGCTTCAGCCGCTCCGCACCGGGGGCAAGGAGCACCAGATGCCGATGTCCGTCGATCCGCTTCGAATCCACTCTCATGGTCAGTTTGATCGAACCGTCCTCCAGAACTTCCTGCTCCGCCTCGGGGAATATTTCCGTGTTCTGCTCATGCACCATGTTGAAAAATCCTGACATCGCCATCTCCTCGGCGAGGTCTTTCAGGCCTTCCACTTTCAGGACAAAGGAAATCTGTTCCGGGAAGACGATGATTTTGCCCAGCACCATCCGGAGCAGTTCGCTCTTGGTTCCGGGGAACATGAATTCCCACAGACCGTTGATATCGTTCAGGGCTTTGATGACCTCTTCTTCCGCGACCGGGGCGGTCAGCGCTTTGGCTTTTTTCCGGACCGAGGCCTGCATTTCAGCTGCGCGCTTGATCTCGTCGAAGTCTGCATTTTCGTTCAGCGCCTCCTTCCGCAGTTCGACCAGCCGTCCCGTCAGCCGGTCGATGTCCAGCTCGTAACAGCGCCGGAGATTCACTTCCCGTTCGTGAACCGCCGCCAGCGTCGCGCGGAGAATCGACGGGAACTTGAAGATGTCCACGATCTGCTTCAGAACAAGTTTTTCAAGCTCGCTGCAGGGGATTTTGCGAAGTGGGCATTGATGACTCGGGTCTTTGATTGCCGTGGAACAGAGGTAGTATCCGTATTTCCGGCCATGCCGTTTGCCGCGCTAACGGGCTACGAGGCGTCGGTAGGGGAAACTGCCCGGCTGACCTCCGAAAGGCGCGAACTGGACCCGCAGGAGGCCGAAGAACTGAACCGCCGTCTCACCGATCTTGCCGCCAGGCTGAAAGACCGTCCGAAGGTGACCATCGAATACTTTGTCCCGGACGAGCGGAAGTCTGGCGGCGCGTATGTGACCGTCACGGACCGGGTGCGGCACATCTCCGTTCCGGAGAAGACGCTGGTCATGGAAGACGGGATGGCAATTCCGCTGGAAGATGTTGTCTCCGTTGTATTTTGAATGGTAGAGACCTTTGGTTTCCCGCATACCGAGGGTTCGTATCCTCACTCGAAAAAATCGAATTTATGATATGGATAACCCTGCCAGTTACAATAGGGGGTGTTTTGAGGGTAATTTTGATTTACCCCCGATGAAAAAGCGGACAGGGAACGGGAAACGAATACCTCGGAAAATGGCTAAAAAAAAGGGGGTTCGGTTTCTCGATAGACCAATCGGGATATGAGTATCACAAAAATTCTGAAGTCTCCCCAGGAAATGGCCCAAAACGCCAGAAAAACTCAGAATTTTGGCCGATTCTCAGAATTATTCCGGCAAAATCGGCCGCTTGACGGATTCTGAGTGTGTTTCATGCACACGGGACAAAAAGTTGTAAAACCCTTTGAGTAAACGAGTTTTAGCGGAAGTCCGAATTTTTCACTTCTCGGGGTAGATTGGGAAAAGGGCAAAAAAAATGGCGGAGAGAGTGGGATTCGAACCCACGGTAGAGTTACCCCTACACAACATTTCCAATGTTGCGTCTTCGACCACTCGGCCATCTCTCCGCATAAAAGATGAAGTAATATAACCGATATTTCTTCTTTTTCAAGTTTTAAATTCTCTGATATTTCATATTTTTTTCAAAATGCTACTTGTGACGCGACTGCCAAAAGTCCGAAAATCGAGAAATTTCATAAAAACGCAGTTATGTTTTGAGCGTGAACAATGTATGGGAATGCTATTGTTTTTACCAGCTGCAGACTTTTGGCAGTGGCGTCTCTGCTGCTGTTTTCCCGCCGGAAATTCAATGAATTATCGGGATAAAATCTGTATTGACCGGGAATGTCTCCACGAACGACTCTTTACTGTAATTGTCCGAATTTCCCGGAATACCCTCTTTGATGCTGCGAACCGCCAGCTGTCCCTGGCGCTCAGGATTCTGATCTACACTCGCAATTGGCAGATGCGTAATATTGCCGAACCCAGTAAGCGCAATTTCTCCCGGACATGACACCCCCATGGATTTCGCCGCAGTACTCAACATTTCAGCACAAGGATCTGAATCACAACAGATTAAAGTTGTTTTCGGATATGATTTCAAAATGGCAGACACACAGTTTTTGACATCCGGAAATGATTGCGGCATTCCGTAAAAAGTCCGTTGGATCAGATGTTCCAGACTGGCTTCCCGGAGTGCCGCATGAAATCCCCGGACCCGCGGTGCCACCTCAGCCGTCGCACAGATGACAAAACGTTCCGCACTGAAAATGGCAATCTCACGATGTCCGCGGAGGAGAATTTCCGTCATGATCCGCTTTCCTCCGGTAAAGTTGTCGCAATCAATGAAATGCACTCCGTTTTCATACGGCTGATGCGGCAATGTATAATCCAGACACACCACCGGCAATTCCGGATCCGGATGAATCATGCCGTAACCAACACTAATTATACCGCAGACATTCTTCACATTCAGAATGTTCAGACCGTATTGCAGTTCATCCGACTCCGGACTGAACACCGCCACAAAAAATCCGCTGCGCAGACACTCCCGCTGGACGCCGTCAAGAATCCGCATGGTGTACGGATTCAGATGTCCAATAAAAGCAATGGTTCCACGCGGCTGAAAAGTTTTCTGCAGGACTCTCGTTCCGGCTCCCCGGACACCGCGAACCAACACCCCCTGTTCCACCAGACGCGACACAATTTTATTGACGGTTACTTTGCTGACGCCGAATTCCGCTGTCAGGATGGATTCAGATGGGAACTTGCTTCCCGGCGGGTAAGTGCTGTCGTCCAGACGTTTTTTCAATGTCCGGTAAATTTCTGCCGATGTCATCTGCGCATCTCCTTCTGTTGCCGGAAAGTAATATAACTCCCGAAAGTGGGTATGTCAAGATTTTAAAGAAATAAATATTCATCATACTTGAATATACCGATATTTACTGTTATTTTAAAGAATACAAAAAAAGCGGCATATCTATTTTTCAACAGCAGAAAAGGCAAGACAGATGAAATTTTTCGAATACCATTTCCATGGGTGCGCGGGACACAAAACCATTGAACTGAACCGCAAAGCATACGAAGAGATGTCGGTGTTTCTGCTGGAACACGGACAGACGGATGCTTTTCTGGCGACTTTTTCCGCCGCACCCGTCGACAAACTGGTGGAGTGTCTGGACTTCTGCAAAGATCTTGCGCCGCTGCCGGGGGCGCAGCTTGCAGGAGTTTATCTGGAAGGACCGTTTGTCCATGTGGCTGGCGGCATGACCGAATCTTTGCTGGAGAAACCCACTCTGGATGCGGCCCGGCGTCTGGCGACTGCGGGGCGGGGAATCATCCGGAATATAGCAATTGCGCCGGAACTGCCCGGAGCTTTACCGGTCATTGAATACTTTGCATCAGAAGGAATCCGGGTTTCCGCCGGTCATTTTTACTGTTCGCCGCAAATACTGAAAGATGCCGTTTCGGCAGGAGTAACCGGCATCACCCATTTCTGCAACAACGGAGAAGGCCCGCTTCAGAATGAAAACGGATTGTACTTTACCGAAGGCCCCTTTCTTGAGATTCTGGCGGATGATCGTCTGACCGTGGAAATGATCTGCGACGGAGTACATGTAAACCCGAAACTGGTCAAGACAGTCTGGCGTACCAAAGGACGCGAACGTTTCATAGCCATCACAGACGGTTGCGCCGCAACCGGGCTGCCGGGCAAACGACTGGTCTTTCCGGATCCGATCGGAACACCGGCGGAATTTGATGTACGTAACGGAGCGCTTTACATTGCCGGAACCGACAGGCTTACGGGAAGTCTGGCAACCATGGACCGAATTTATCAGAACTTAATACAATTCTGCGAGATGTCTGAAACGGACGCCGAGTATGCCTGTTCCGGACTGCCCCGCAAAACAACAGGAGTTTAACTATGTACGAAGAAATTTTTGTCCGGCAGCAGAAAATCACGGACTACGCCAACCAGGCACGTTACTACAAGCTGCCGGAATTGCCGAAGCGTCAGGCGGAACTGATCCGCGGAGACAAGGCAGTGGTGCTGTGCGGCAACCTGCTGCAAGCATATGTGTTTGAACGGAATCTCTGGCGCAAGAAAGCCGAATCCGATCTGGGCGAAGTCAGGAAAGTTTCCTGCACACCGGAGCAGATATCCATTGAAACTGCCTGCGGTTTCGAACGAATCACGATCGGGGAAGATAAATCCGAGGGAGAGCTCTATTTTATCCGGGACATCCATTACAACAATGCCGGAGAAGCAGTTTTCCGCTCCAGCTATTTCAACGAGGGACCCATCGCCGATTTCACGTACGTTTCCTATAAATGGATTTCCCGTAAAATGAATCAGGGAGCGTATCCGTTCCACAAGGAATGGAGTGATTACCTCGGCACGGCAGCAAACAACCGCATCTTTTATACCTGTTCCGGGCATCTCTACTTCGGTGAAGCGTATCTGGAAACGGAACTGGACCGTATTTCCGAAACAGAACGCGACGATACCGAGCTTGCCCATGTTTTCAAGCTGCGCAAACCGGTGAACGGACCACTGGATCTGCGTTATTTCTGGTTCTTCGGGAAGGGCGGTGAGGAACACGCCGGTATCCTATCCAACGTGATGTGGAATCTCGACAGATCGCCGGTACATATTCCGCAGACCGACATGCATGACTTTGTCGAAAAATTCGTATCCATCTGGCCGCGCTCTGAACTCAAAGGCGTAGAGGAGGCGGATCATTATGCCGCACACTATTTCTCGGAATTCTTTGGGCAATTCAAAAACGGCTATCGTCCGCCGGATCAGTTCGGCTGTTCCTGGCTGGAATACGACCTGCTTAAAGCCAACGAATTCTACCGCCGCTGGAAACTGACCGGCAAAGCAGAGTACCGCGAGCGCACAGTGAAACTGCTGAACTATTACCTATATCATCATTACGCAGGCAATTCCAGATTGACTTATCCCTTCCACACCGGCGATTTCATGAAGGATATCATGCCGTTCTGTGAAAAAACCGGCTGGGGCGCACCCTTTGAAGCGGATGCGCTGGATTCTCTGGCATTGCCCGAGATGATCTACGACGCCATGACGCTCTATTTGCAGGATGAATCACTTTTCCAAACCAAATATCCCTTCACCATTGCGGATGATGTGCTGAAGCTGCAGCAGCCGGACGGACATTTCCGCCGTCTGTATTATTCCGACCTTACGCCGAAGGAAAAAGCAGGCTGGATCAGTCAATATTCCGAAACGCAGACCTGGATTCCGGCACTCATCAAGATGTATCAGGCAACCAAAGACGAGCGGCTGCGCACCGCTTATCTCAAAACGGCGGAACGCTGTCTGCTCGACATTGAGGAGCTCGGCATGTTCTCCATGGGCGGCTGTGAAACGGATTACCCCGATTACTGGGATGTGGACGGCTACCGTACCATGCTCTGGGCGTTCCTCGATCTGTACGATCAGGAAAAAGACGCGAAGTGGCTCGCCGCTGCGGAAAAGGTCCAGCTCTATGGCAGCATCATGCAGATGGGCTACAACGTGCCGAATGTGCCGGGAAGTTTCTACGACCAGATCGACTGGAAATCGCGCGGCATGATCGCCACCAGTTACTACACTTGGCCGGACTACTCCCGTACACAATGCACGGCAACGGGAAATCAGTCCGTCGCGTGGATCGCCTATCTGCTGATGCGTCTTTACAGGATAACCGGAAAAGCCATCTATATGGAACGCGGCATCGCAACTTTCCGGCAGGTCATGCTGCACAGGGATGAAAAAAGCCTGGAGGGTAATCCCCACAAGGACAATATCCTTTACAGCATCTACGAGAACAATCCGCAGATGGACGACGAATCCGGGCTTTACAAGCACAGTTATCCGGAAAACAGTTATTCGCTGTTCATAGACCTGTATCTGTATCTGGGGGAAATCCTGCGTGAATTCGGAGGCATCAGCGTTGACACCCGGCGTGAACAGGCGTTCGGGCTGGATTGTGTAAAAGTGGTCGGCGCGGATTGGGCCGCAGGTGAAATCACGATTCAAAACGAACTGGCCCGCAGTCATTCGCCGACTCTGTTTGTCGATGGAAAGAACTGCGGTTTGATCCCGCTGGGCGCCCATGAAATCAAAAATATTCAAGTGAGGTGAAAATGAAATCCTTCGTGTCTCTGCTTTCCCTTCTGTCCGCGCTGTCCCTGTATGCGTTTGATTTTACGCCGTACAGGACGATTGTCTGCTTCGGCGACAGCATCACTCACGGCGGATTCTATCCCATGTATCTGCAGCAGTATCATGCGGAAAACGACCCGGGGCATCCCCGGCGGTTCATCAATCGCGGCATCAGCGGAAACACCGTGAAAGATCTTCTGGACCGTGCGGATGAAATGCTGAAAACGGACAAGCCGGATCTGGTGCTTGTGATGATCGGGACCAATGACCTGCTGTTCACTACGAAATTCGCGGAAAAGAATCTGCCATTCGAAGATGCGGCGAAAAAATATCCGGTTTTCCAGCGCTTCGAAAAACAGCTCGGCTCTCTGCTGGATCTGTTCAAACAGCGCGGAGTTGCGGTTGTGCTGCTCGCCACTCCGCCGTACAACGAAACATCCAATCCGGCGGTTGCCGCCCCGCTCAATGCCAACATGGACAGTTCCGGAGTCCGGAACATTCTGGTGATCGAACAGCGTCTCGCCAGGGAAAAAGGCGCGGTCTGGATCGACATCCATGCCCCGCTGCTGAAGAACCTTCAGGATCATGACAGCGGAACACCGCGCAGCAAAAGCGACCGGGTGCATCCCTCCAAAGCGGAACACCTCATCATAGCCCGGACCATTCTCGGACAGAACTGGGTCCCCGGCACAGCAAAAGCCGCCGCGGCGGAAAAATACCGTCAGGCGCAGGCGGGGATCCAGGGAGCGTTGCTGAACATGCAGAGGATCCCGGCGTCCTGCAAAACAACAGAGGAAAAAATCGCATTCTACGAAAACTGGGTTGCCCGGCTCAAAGGTGTGCATCATACTTACTGGAGCAAACAGCTCCCCGGTCTCATTGAACTGGTGAAAAATCCCGAAAAAAAGTTTGATGAACTGCACCGGAAACAGGATGCTGCATTCAACGAACTTTACCGGAAATAATCAGATAGAAAGGAATTCATTTATGAAAATCTTGTTATTCGGCGGAAGCGGCTGGCTCGGCCACCATATCGCGCTCAACCTTGCCGCGGAAAAGTATGACCTGACCATTGTCACCCGCGGCAGGATGAAAACTTTCCTCGGGGAAATCAGCTGTCTGAAAGTAATCAACGCCGACAAGAATGATGAAGCGGCAATGAAACAGATTTTTGAAACGCCGTACACCCATGTGATTGACACCGTTCCGACGGAACAGTCCATCACGCTCATCCGGCGCCATGCGAAACATTTGCAGCACTATCTGCATTGCAGTTCGACTGGAGGCTACACGCCGCTGCCGTTCATTCCCTGCAACGAAACAGCGTTCTACAAAGGCTTCGCCAGCGGCACCGGATGGGATCAGAAACGCATTGTGGACAACCTGGTCCTGAAACTGTTCCGCGAACAGGGATTCCCCGCCACCGTCATTCGGCCCTGTTATATCACGGGACCGGGGATGCTCCCGATGGATAATTTCGGCGGACGCCGCGCGGATTTCATTGCGGATATTCTGGCGGAAAAGCCGCTGGATCTGCCGAACGACGGACGGGCGCTGCTTCAGCCGATTCATGTGCGCGACCTCGCCAACTCGTTCCGTTTAAGCATGATACACCCGAACGCCAGCATCGGACAGGTTTACAATATCTGCCTCAGTCATGCGTTCAGCCTGAACGAATATCTGGAATTGACCGCTTCCGTGTTCAACAGGAAGCCGGTCATCCATTACATGCCCGTCGAAGCGATGCTGGAAAAATACGGGACGGCAATCAACGAAACCGGACTGAAATTTCTGGCGGAACACATGTGTTTCACCATCGACAAAGCCGTACGCGATCTGGAATACAAACCATCCTGCACTCCGGAGGAAGCAGTCATAGAGACAGCACTCTGGGCGGCAGAAACGACAGGCTGCAAGTTTTGAGGAGACCAGGAAATGCAATATCTGAACATGCTTCCCTACCAGCTGCGCGAAGCACTGGACAACAATTATCCTGTTGCCTTGCCGCTGGGTGTCATTGAGTATCATGCCGAACATCTGCCGCTGGGCGTGGATTGTTTCACCTGCATTGAGGCTGTCAACCGCATTGAAAAGCGCCGTCCGGAACTGGTTGTGCTGCCGCCGTTCTATTACGGTGCGGCGTCGCTGGCAGTAGCAAAACCCGAACGCAACGGTACAATTCAGGTGGATTCGGAAAAAATCATTCCTGTTGCCGAAGATATTTTCCGCGGTCTGCTGCGCGTCGGCTTCCGCAATATTCATGCGTTTATATCCCATCAGACCGAAGGTTTCGATCAGGGGATGCCGACCGATCTGGCGTTCCGTTTTGCCGCACGTCATGTAATTTTTGAATGGCTGGAAAAAGAATCCGGCGAAGGATGGTGGGGTACCGAAAAATTCGCGTCGTATTATTCAGGAAACAACGATCCGTTCAAATGGATAGGTATACATCCTATCCGCGGACCGGAAACCCGCAAGAAATACGGCGGCGACCATGCCGGAAAACTGGAGACCAGCGAAGCAATGGTGATTTGTCCGGAATGTGTTGAAATGAACCGTCTGGATGAATCATTGTGGTTCAGCCGTCCAGGCAAAGAAGCCTCGCCGGAATGGGGCGACGGTGCACTTGAAGCCTCCTCTTACGATATGGAAAAGATTCTGTTCGGCAACATCCGGAAGTAAGAAACTCTTCAGTTCTTTTGTTTGCGGCAGCCTGCGGATCCGGTATGAACAGGGGGGACGGCATATTCGGATTCCGGCTGCCGCAAATCTTTGTCAATTCGGCTTGTTCAACGGCAGCCACTGCAGAACCTGCTGAATCTTACGATCCCACAAGCCCCAATCATGAACACCGGGACATTCGTCATAAGTGAAGGGAATGCCCAATTTCCGGAGATGATCCCCGAAATGCACCGTGTCGGAATACAGACCGTCCTCCGTGCCGCAAGTCAGAAACAGCTGCGGCAGAGATACTTTCTCACGGGCACAACGTTCCGCCTGCGCAAACAAATCATTGAAGGAACCGGCAAACTGTTTCATATCACCGAAAATCCACTCATACTCCGGAGCCAGCCCAGGAGCAATTTCCAGCAGGTGTTCCGGGGACAATGCACCCGAAAGCGAAGCCGCCGCCGCAAAACGTTCCGGACAATGCAGAGCCAATTTCATGGCTCCGTACCCGCCCATGGAAAGCCCCGCCGCAAAAGTATCCTCCCGGCGGTTCGAGATACGGAAAAAGGACTGCATCACCTTCGGCAGCTCTTCGCTGAGGTACGTCCAGTATCTGGGTCCATGCACCATATCCGCGTAGTAACTGCGTCCGCCGCGCGGCATCACCACAGCCAGCCCGTATGCCGCGGCATAACGTTCAATGGAGGTCCGCCGCATCCATATCGTCTCATCATCGGAAAGACCGTGCAGCAGATACAGCACGGGAGCATTGTCCGATGTGCCTGTACCCTGCATACCGATCTGACCGCGGGTCTGCTGTGGCAGAATCACATTCACATTGACACATTCATTCAATGTTTCGGAAAAAAAACGGAATTCGCAGAAAGGCATCTTCAGTTTTCCTTTTTCATCATGATGTTCAGGCTGTTGACCACTGCCGCTTTCGCCCGGTCGGCAAAGATATCGCCGACTTCACGATAGCCGAGGAAAGCAAAGCTGACATCCGCGTCAAGCACCAGTTCCGGATGTTCGACCATCCCCTGCACACCGCTGATTCCGGCGGGAACGAAACGGCCTTTTCCGGTTTGGGCGGAAACATACGCAACCCCTTGTCCGGCGTAGCCGTGCGCCTCAATGCGGACTTCCCGGACTTCCAGATTTTTCGGCAGGAAATAGAAGCACTCATAGCAGGCGTCAACGTCGTGTTTGACCACGCCGCTGGAAATTTCCTCTCCGTTGACCAAAAGCCGGACCTGTTCCGCGCCGTAGGCATCCGGCAGAACATACGTTACATGCAGCAGCCCCTTTTTCGGAATGGATTTTTCGATTTCCAGCAGAGCATCGCTCCATGCGGCGACCTCGTCCCGGAGTCTCGTGACGAAACGCGCATCACGGTGCTGGACGTAGAATCCGGCGTATTTATCGCCCGCATCCCGGACTTCCGCAGCAAGTTCGGAAAGATTCTCGCCTTCCATGCCGTGAAGTCTGTTCCAGCAGGCGATCTTACTGCGGTCTTCCAGCAGTTTGAGCACACAGTCGCCGAGAATGTCGTTCAAAATAATTTCCGCACGCGTGTCGCGCATCCTGCCCGGATACTGCATCAGAACCGAAGCTGCCGTCTGGAGCGCATTGTAATGCAGCGTATCCGGTCCGGTGAAACGGAAACAGGTCAGACTGCGGAGCTGGACGTTGGGCAGACGTTTTGCGAGGCTGGCGTAGGTGATGACCGCACGGAGGAACGGCTCGTCGTCGATGCCGAAGAGCTGACGGAGCGCCAGCATTGCGGCGGCTTCCGGGTCATGCACGGACTGCCCCCAGAGCTGTCCCGTCATTGCCATGCCGGGGAAATACTTGTACAGCAGAGAAGTCGATTTTTCCCACGAAGTCAGCAGTCCGCCCATCGGATGGAAACGGTCGCCGTAAGCCGTGAACGTCGCGATATTGCTCCACTGGAAATCCGCCGGCGCCGTAAGATAAGCGAAGCCCAGTTTGTCGTATTCCGCAAGACGGTCGAAGAAGCAGAGATTGCGGAAGTGTCCGACGTATGACCGCACGTTCTCCTGGTACTGCCAGTTGACCATAATGACGTCCCGCGGAAATTCCGGCAGGATCTCCGGATAGTACTCGAACATGTCGTCCCACATCATCATGCGTTTGCCGAGCTTCGTGACCAGCTGATGCACGAACTTGAAATGCTCCAGATACAGCTGCGCCTCGCCCGCCAGGTCTTTCGCCTTTTCCCGGCACTTGGAACAGCGCGCCATATCCCAGACTTCATCGCCGCCGATATGGAAATACGGCGTTTCTGTGAAAATTTCCGCGACATCGCTCAGATATGAATCCAAGAACTTCCGGGTCTGCGGCAGAGACGGACAGAAATCCGGCGTGAAAGCATTGCCGAAGCGTCCGGCGATTCCTTCCCGCAATTCGGAATACGAAGCGAATTTTTTCTGGCGCAGCAGCAGTTCCGCATGGCCGAGCGTCGCCAGTCCCGGAATGATGTTGATACCGCGAAGTGTGGCATAATCAATGAGTTCCGTCAGTTCCTCCGCGGAATAACCGTCCTTCTTTCCAATGTCAAACGTTTTGGTCCGGATTCGCCATTCCAGATACAGGAACAGCGTGTTGTAATGGTTTTCCGCAATGAAATCAATGAACCCTTTCAAAAACGGAATGGTTTCCATCTGCCGCGCCAAATCCACCTGGACCGCGCGGATCTGATAATTCTGATTCATACTTGACCCTTTCTTTGTTTTATTTCAGGAAAATCAATCTTTCATCAGCAGAACAACCGCCTGGGCTTCCAGACCTTCCAGCCGGCCGACAAACCCCATGCCTTCATTGGTTTTCGCTTTGACGGAAACCCGGTCAACGGGAATGTGCAGAGCCTCCGCCAGACGGGAGCGCATCTGCGCCATATACGGAGCAAGTTTCGGTTTCTGGGTAATGACCGTCAAGTCGGCATTGCCGATCCGCCAGGCGGAAAAAGCCGGAGCGGACAGGACTTTCTTCAGCAGCTCCATGCTGTCGGCATCTTTCCATTCCGCGTCCGTATCCGGGAAAAAATGTCCGATGTCGCCGAGAGCCAGTGCACCCAGCAGAGCGTCAATCAGCGCATGAACCGCCGCATCGGCGTCACTGTGTCCTGCCAGACCTTTCTCAAACGGAATTTCCACTCCGCAGAGAATCAGTTTTCTGCCGGATTCAAAACGGTGCGTATCACACCCCTGACCAACCCGAATGTCCATATTTCAGCACTCCTAAATATTGATATTCAGCAGATATCCTGCCAGCAGGAAGGAAAAAACGGCAAAAGCGATTGCCAGCAATGCGCCGAACCAGGTCTTGACAATAAACCCGAACAGAGCCAGACAGCAGGAATAAAGGAAAACAAGAACGGAAAGTCCCATGGTGACCGCCATGGAAAAATGCAGCAGACAGAAATACAGATTCGGCCAGAAACTGTGGGTGTTCTCCACCGGGCGGAAGCCCTCTGCGTCCAGATAAATCAGCATTCCGCCCAGGGCAGTAATCACCACAGCGACAACAGCGGGAATCATGAAGAAAGAAAAGAGCAGTCTCATCCATGTTCCCCCTGTTGCAGTGTTGAACCCGCCGGCTCAGGCTTCGGGCGTATAGTTCGGGGCATCCTTGAGCATCAGAATGTCATGCGGATGCGCTTCACGCAGAGCGGAGGAGCTGACCCGGATGAATTTTGCTTTTGCACGGAGCTGTTCCAGATCGCGCGCCCCGCAATACCCGAGGGAATAGCGAAGACCGCCGACAAACTGGTAAACGACTTCCCACAGGGAGCCGCGGTAGGGAACCATGCCTTCCACTCCCTGCGGCACCAGTTTCTTGGAATCATCCACATCCGCCTGACCGTAACGTTCACGGCTGCCTTTGTTCTTCTTCATGGCTTCCAGACTGCCCATGCCGCGGTAGACCACGAAACGGCGTCCGTGCTGAATAATCTTTTCCCCCGGACTTTCGAGCGTGGCGGCGAGAACCGAACCCATCATCACGGAAGTTGCACCGACAGCAAGGGCTTTCGCCACATCGCCGGACTGTTTGATGCCGCCGTCGGCAATTACCGGTATTGCGCCTTTGATCGCCTTGACCGCTTCATAAACGGCAGTAACCTGCGGCGTGCCGACGCCGGCAACCACGCGGGTCGTGCAGATGGAGCCGGGACCGATACCGACTTTGATGGCGTCCGCTCCGGCGTCCAGCAGAGCCTTCGCAGCTTCGCCGGTGGCTATGTTGCCGGCTACAATGTCGACTTCCGGATAATCCCGCTTGAACAGCTTCAGCGTTTCGATCACGCCTTTGGAATGACCGTGCGCGGTGTCAATGACCAGCGCGTCGACTCCGGCTTCAACCAGCGCATTCGCGCGTTCCACATCGTACGGGCTGACCGCCGCCGCCACGCGCAGACGATGTTCAGGGTCGCGGTTGTAGTCCGGAGCCATGTTGGTCAGCAGTGTGGATACGTCCTGAAAACTGTAAAGTCCCGTCAGATGCCCCGATTCATCCACCAGCGGCAATTTGCCGACTTTCTGTTCGCGCATGATGTTGTAGGCTTCTTCCATCTGCGTGGAAGTCGGAGCAGAAACTACTTTGCGGGTCATGATGTCGGAAACTTTGCAGCGGCGGTCGGTCAGGAACTTGATGTCGCGCGAAGTGATGATGCCGACCAGCTTGCCATCGGAATCCACAATCGGGAAACCGGAAAAGGAGTACTGTTTGGCGTTCTTTTCGTTGAGCATTTCTTCAACGGTGGTGTTCTCGTTGAACACGACAGGATTGCGGATCAGACCGTTGAGATACTGTTTGACTTTGCGGACTTCGTCAGCCTGCTGAACGGGATTGAGGTTTTTGTGAATCACACCGATGCCGCCGAGTTTTGCCATGGCAATCGCCATGGAGCTTTCCGTGACGGTATCCATAGCCGCGCTGACGAACGGAATGTTCATTTTGATGTTTTTGGAAAACGAGGTGGAAATGTCGGTTTCACCGGGCAGAAAATCTGCATACTGGGTGAGCATTGAAATGTCGTCGAAAGTAAGACCTTCGAACTCGAATTTTTCCATAAAACGATCTAAATACGTGTTGCCCATTTTGTGTCTCCGTTTCGGGTATGGGCCGCATTCTGCGGCAAATGGTTCTTGTTTCATTTGCCATTGAAATATAATGCAGATTCAGATTTTTTCAACTGATCTTTCAAAAAAAACAGCAATTTTGTCCGTTTTTTCATTGGTGACGCGACTGCCAAAAGTCCGAAAATCGAGAAATTTCATAAAAACGCAGTTATGTTTTGAGCGTGAACAATGTATGGGAATACTATTGTTTTTACCAGCTGCAGACTTTTGGCAGTGGCGTCTAGTGTCCAGTCAAATTTGAAAAGATAAGAAATTATGTTATCTTAATTTCCAATAAATTCATTAATGGAGGTTGGATATGGCGGATGCAAAATATCGTTTTTGTTTAACGGACGATGAGAAGCGGGAACTGAACCAGATGGTGTCGAGCGGAAAGCGCAATGCCCGCCAGGTATTGGATGCGTTGATACTGCTTAATTGTGACGAATCCGAGGGGAAAAAGCAATCCGATGAGATTATCGGCGGGTTCTTGAAAGTCGGCAAATTGCGTGTGCATCGAGTTCGTAAGCGCTTCTTTGAAAACGGAATGTCCGGCGTGTTCAATCTGCCGCATGGCGGAGGACGTTCCAAGCAAACAGACGGTGATTTTGAAGCGCATTTGATAGCCTTGAGTTGCGGGGAACCGCCAGAGGGGCATTCACAGTGGAGTTTGCGCTTGCTGGCTGATAAAATGGTGGAACTGGAATATGTTGAATCCGTATCGCATGAAACAGTGCGGCAGGTTCTAAAAAAAACGAACTTAAACCATGGCAAAAGGAACAATGGGTGATTTCTCCGCAGAAAAGTGCGGCGTTTGTCACAGATATGGAACGTGTTCTTGATATTTATAAGCGACCTGATGATGAAAAATTTCCGGTCGTTTGTTACGACGAAATGCCACGTCAGTTGCTTGAAGAGGTACGGGAAATACAACCCATGCGTCCGGGGCGGTCCCAACGGGTAGACTATGAGTATCGCCGCATGGGAACATGCAATGTCTTATTGGCAAGCGAACCGCTGCGAGGATGGAGAATGGCGGATGTAACGCAAACAAAGACAGCAAGGGATTGAGCGATGTTTACCGAGAAAATAGCCTCGGCATACCCGAACGCCGAAAAGATTATTTTGATTGAAGATAATCTCAACACACATAAGCCGGCATCATGGTACGAAACATTTCCGCCAGAAAAAGCCAAGGCTTTGATGGATAAATTCGAGCTCGTTTACACCCCAAAGCATGGTTCGTGGCTCAATATGGCAGAAATTGAACTCAATGTAGTATCGGCTCAATGCCTGAAAAAGCGAATCGCATCCATAGAAGAAATGAAAAACATGGTGAATGCATGGGAGAAGGAACGAAACGAGAAAACAAAAACCATCAATTGGCAGTTTTCAACAGCGGATGCACGAGTAAAATTGCATCGCCTATATCCATCTTTTCAAATTTGACTGGACACTAGAGGCAAGTTTTCCAGATTGGTTGTAAACGTCCTGCCGCAGAAGCTGCCGCTGAAACCAGTGTTCCGGGAGATCGCCGAACCGGTGAAAACCACTGTTTCCGTTTCTCTTGACCCGCAGGAGTTTCATGCAGAATTCATCTGTATGGAACCTGAAATGAAACAGCTGCCGCACTATCATCGGAAAAACGGAGATGAAAAAATCTGGCAGGATGACGATGTCGAAATTTTCATCAATGCCGCCGGCGACCGTCAGAGTTTTTTCCAGATCCTGGTCAATGCTTCCGGCAATTATACGGTATTGCGGAAAGACAACGGACAGTCCGAGAATATCACTCGGAATTGCACGATTTCCGTCCGTACGCGCCGCCATGCCGGATATTGGGAAGCGCAAATCCGCATTCCGCAAACGCTTCTCGGTCCAGTCGGAGAAAACGGCATGACCGCCAACTTCAGCAGATCCCGGTATCTTGGCGGAACACCGGAATATTACAGTGTTTCTCCCTTTCTGACTCCGCAGAGCGGATTCTGCGATATATCCGGTTTTGCCCGTTTTCGGTTGAGTCCGCCGGAAAAGGAAGCCGGAAATCTGATCCGGGGAGGCGATTTTGCCCGTGCAGATCTGCCGGATTGGAAATCGAACCGTTCTGCGGATTTTTCCGCCGTCCGTGACGCAAACCATGGATTCCGCACTCCGGGGAGTTTGCGTTTGACCCGGAAAAAAGTTTCTCTGAAACAGCCGCTTGCCGGAGCCTGGCAGAGACTGCCCGGATTGATTCCCGGAAAACGTTACAAACTCACATATTTTGTAAAAACGCAGGGGGTGGTTACTGAACATCCCGACGGAGGCGCCCGCGTTCAGATCTGGGTCGGACGGAATTACTTCATCCCGGTCAACGGAGTGCAGAATACGACGGAATGGCTCAAACAGAGTGCCGAATTCACGGTTCCGGCAAATGCGAAACCGGAAGAATGCACCGTACGTCCGCAGCTGGCATTCGCTTCCGGAACCGCATGGTTCGATGATATTTCCATTGTGCCGCTGCCATAATCACTGCTTCCGGAAACGACTGCCGGAATTTTCAGCAGCCGTTTCTGCCACGTTTTTGCTTCAACGGGCAATGTCAAAAAGCCATTTCAGACTTTCAGATGTACAGGCGGCATCTGCTCCGTCTGCATGACCTTTTCCGCGCAGAAGTTTCAGCTGCACCCGGCAATTCTGATTCCGGCGCAATGCCGAAACCATTCGTTCCACCCGTTCCACTGGAATCAAACGGTCCGCCGTTCCGTGTATCAGATAGAAATATCCACGCATCCGGGAGGCTGTTTCCGGACGTCCGCCCGCACTGACAATCATTGCACGAGAGAAAAATCCCGGATGTTCCGCCATCAGAGCATAACATGCGCCACCGCCCATAGATACACCGGTGATGAATCTTTTCGCCGGGGGAATCCGGTATTTGCGGCAAATCTGTTCCGCAAGTTCAAATGCAATGGACAACATGGAACTGGAGCCTCCGCGCAGCCAGTCTCGGCTGGACGGACACTGCGGAACCAGGATTACGGTTTTCATCCGGCTGGAACGGACAAAATCCAGCAAAGGCTGAATCACCGGAGAAGACAGCTGCCGGGAATTGTCATCACCCGAACCGCTTCTTCCATGAAGAACAAGCACCAGATATGGTGTTCCGGGTAAATCCATATTCTCATCCAGTCGGCAATAAGAAATTCCGCCGTTTCTTCCCTGAAAAAATTCCCGGTGAATACTTTTTTCCATGGAAAGATTCTCTGCTCGGCGGTTATGGGCAAATGCAGAAAAAAACAAACTTCCCAGCAAAAACAGAACCAGTATTTTCATTTCCTGCAACTCCTTTTTTATCTGATGGTCCGCCGTGCCGGACGACGGGGAATCTCCCCGGCAGAAATATTTCCGCTTTCTTCCAGCAAACGCCTGAATTCCGGCAGCTGTTCACCGTGATACTGTTCCAGTTCCCTGGTAATTTTTTCCTGAAGAACTGCGGCATCCTCTTTTCTGCCGTCATGCAAAAGCAATTTCAGCCGCTGCAGCTGCAAACGGAAAAGATTTTCCTTAACTGTATCGGATATATCTGGATGATAAAACAGAATTTCCAGAATACTGAGCAGACGTTCCGTCTCCTTCCGTGCGGCAGCATTCTCGCCGCGCCGGCGCAGAAATTCTATGTAGCACTGATGCAGACGAACGGCGGCAGACACAATCTGCGGGTCATTCGGCCAACGGCCAAGCAGACGTTCCGACAGATTCACAGTCTGGACAAGCCCCTGCCGGTCTTTTTCCTGAAAAGAACGTACATACCGGGATTTCCGCAGCATCAGTTCCAGCAGAGCCGTTCCGTATTCCGGATTGTCCGGGTACTTTTCCGCGAGCTGAAGCAGCAGAACAATCGCGTTCGGTTCCACTCCCGGAATCCGCAAGGAACGGAATAAGCGCGGATTGCCGCCCAACAGGCAGGCATACTGAAAACGGTATTCCGGATTATCCGGATGCTGCAGGAGCAATTCTTCCAGAATGCTGAAGGCTCTGGTACGCTCCACACTTTCCGGAGAATCGGACAGAGCCAGCAGAGCGCGAACCGCTTCATAACGGTCTGCCGGACGGTCTGAATGAGCATTCCGTTCCGCAACAGCGCGATAAAGTGCGGCCGCCTCATTCTTTTTTCCTTGTTTCATCAGAGAATCGGCAAGGCGATTCACGGGAAACGGATCATTCCGGTATTTCATCATGTTGCGGAATGCTTTTTCCGCAAGCGAATAACTGCCGGCACGCATGGAACATTCTCCAAGAATGAAATTGGCTTCGCAGATTTTTTCATCGGAAAGCCCGGCTGTACCGGCGATCAGCTGATAATACGGAAGTAGTTCCGAAAGCATACTGGTATTTTTCTGCGACGGCGGCTGTTCGGATATCCGGGTAAAAATCCGCGACAGTGCTGTATCGGCAACCGAGGCATTGCGTTTTGCCAGTTTCAAAGCATTGCTTGTCTGAATATATCCGATTGCAAGAGCTATGACAAAAGCAGCGGCACAGCATACGGCGGCGGCGGACAATGCGGCAACTGCCGGATTCCGCCGGGACCACAGAATCAGCCGGCGGACTGGCGAGGGTTCCGCAGCGGCAACCGGTTCGTGATTCAGAAAATGCTGTAAATCTTCCGCCAGTTCATCCATGTTCCGGTAACGGTCTTCCGGATGATAGCTGACACTTTTATTGATGATGGCGGCAAGATCCGGTTCGGAAATCTTCAGTGGAGGAACCGGTTCCCCACAGATTTTCTGCATCATCTGCTCTTTGGAATCCGCCTGCAGAAAAGGAGTTCCGGCGGCAAGTTCATAAAAAGCTGCTCCGAAAGAATACTGGTCCGAGGAAAAAGTATTGATTCCATGTGCGAGACGTTCCGGTGCCATATACCGGAGAGTTCCGCTCCGGAAACCATTTTTTTCCACGAATTCATGTCCGCCGTGCAGAACAAAAGCCAGACCGAAGTCGCTGACATGCACTTCACCCGCTGAATCCAACAGAAGATTGGCGGGCTTTATATCCCGGTGCATAATGCCGCAGCGGTGCGCATATGCAAGAGCCTGAGCCGTTTGCAGACCAATTCGCGCCAGTTCGCGCATATCCGTAAAATGACATTGGTCAAGACCTTTTCCTTCGACCAGCTCCATGGCGTAATAACAGCTCTCCGGTCCGCAGCCTGCACTGAGAATTTTAACGATATTCGGATGATGAAGCATCGCAATTACTTTTGCTTCATTCTCAAAAAGACTGCGCTGTTGCGCATCTTTCAGCAGTTGAGAGGAAAGCAGCTTCACTGCGACTTTCCGATTCAATGAAATCTGCAATGCTTCAAAAACTGTTCCCATGCCTCCGCTGCCGATTTTCCGGATCAGACGATAATCCGGGTCCGGAAGATTCAGGTTGACAGACTGTTTTACTTCTGTTTTCCGGGCAGCATTGTTCCGTATGGCTTCCATATCCCTCATCAGCGGCAGAAGCCGGCGCAGTTCCGCAGCGTAAGCGGGATGCTCTCCGGCAAAACTGTCCACATCCAGGTTTTCTCCGGCACGGCAGCGTTCCAGAAACTGCTCCACAAGATCTTCCAGAGAAAAAATTTCATTCATGGCGGAACTCGCTGTATTCTGTCAACAGTTTTTCCAGTTTCTGAAGTGCGCGGACATAACGTATGCTTGCTGCTTTCGGCTCTATATGAAGAACTTTCGCACAATCTGAATTGGACATATCATCAAAATGCCGGAGTTCAAGAATCTGGCGGTCGTTTACCGGCAAAGATTCCATGGCATGACGGAGCAGAGCATAACGGTCCTGCCGGGCAACTTTGGTCATAGGACCTGTTACCGTATCTGCAAACAGATTCCAGTTAACTCCGGCAGCTGCGGTATTTTCGTTTTCCGTTACTTCCACTTCTTTATAAGCATCCCGTTTCTGACTCTGCAGATGCTTTCTTTCCTGCGCCGTTATTGTCTGAAAAAGAATTGTCCGCAATTTGAAATACACGGGAATTTCGGGATTGTTTTCAAAATAATCTGTTTTTTCACATGCCGCAGAAATCGTATCCTGTACGATGTCTTCCGCGGAAATGCGTTTCAACAGAACGGGATTCAGATTTCTGCGGGCAAGAGACAGCAGTTGCTCTCTGTATTCCAGAAAACGCTCCGCCCAGAGATTCAGCTGAAGAGTGTTCGGTTCATTCATGGAATAAATCTCCTGATAAATTTTCATAAATCAATGGAATATAACATAAAATCATCCGGAGTCAAATACTGTTCCCACAAGAAAATAATCAATTATTGAAGTTGAGCGGTAATATTGTATGATTATTCAGATGCAGGAACAGTCTGAAGATGTATCAGCATATTTTGCTGTTACATCTGAAAAACCGCTTCCGGTATTTTTTCCGGAAGCGGCGGAGAAGAGGGAATCACTTTTTATCTCCATTCTTTTTCCCGTTCTTCATTCCATTTTTCATGCCGTTCTTCATGCCGTTTTTCGCTCCGTTCTTCAATCCTTCCTTCATGCCGTTTTTCGCTCCGTTCTTCAACCCTTCCTTCAGTCCGTTCTTCATGCCGTCTTTCATGATTCTTGTTCCGGTTTCCGCCGCATTGAGATCTGCGGTGCCGAATCCGATTGCGATAATCCCGATTGCTGCCATGGTCATGATTCTTTTCATGTTCTGCCTCCATTTTTTGAGTTTTTATTTTTTCCCGGAGCATCTCTTTTCCGCTCCGTCATTAAGAATGCGTTTTTTTCGAAGAATCTACAGCTTTCCGGAAAAAAATGCATTTTTTTTCAAAAAAGCCAGCCTGACGGCAAAAAATCAATCAAAAACCGGCTGACTCCAAAGAAAGATTCTTGCGAAATTCAGTACGGCATGTATATTTCCTTCAAATGGAACTCTCTAACAACCGGATGGATGACCGCTTTATGAAACAGAAACTGCTGCTGCTCGGCGCCGTGTTCTTCGGCGTATTGGCTTTCATGTTCACTTTTCATCAGATCAATCAGGAAAAATCCCGAATCCGGGGAGAAGCACAGGATGTCTACCTCATTCAGGTAACCCGCGATCTTGCCGAAAATGAAAAAATCACGGAAGATGCCATACGGGAAATCAAAGTCCGCCGATTCCGCGGCAGCATGGATTCCGCCGCCGGACGCGAAATCGAATATGACCGCAGAAACATGGTCATCGGACGGGAAGTGCGCTCCCTGATTCAGGCAGGGTCCCTCCTTCAATGGAGCGACCTGAAAACCTCGCTTTCCACCGGACGCAACGGTCTGACCGCGCTGATCCGTCCGGGATACCGCGCCATCTCCATTTCCGTCGACGCCACCAGTTCGGTAACGGGACTCATTCAGCCCAACAACTATGTCGACCTGATCGGAACATTCCGTTTCCCGGACGCCCGCGGCGATACTTCTCTGGACACCATCACGCTCACCATTCTTCAGAGAGTGCGCGTCATTGCCACCGGTACGGATATGGGAGTACTGACCGGAACCGGCAACCGCGACATCCGTTCGCGCGGATACAGCACTGTCACGCTGGAACTGACTCCGAAAGAAGTGGAAATGATTATCTTCGCCACTCAGAAAGGACGCATTCATCTGAGTCTGCGCAATTATGAGGAATCCGCCGTGACCAAACAGCTGCAGAGCGTCAACTGGGATTATCTCCAGAAAAATATTCTCAACTACACGCGGGAACGCGAGAATATGATGAAGCAGGGCCGCTGAACCTCCGGAGGAGCAGATCACCATGTATGAAATCACGATTCTGTCCGCAGGCAATGAACCGTTCGAAGCGAAACTGGTTCCCGGCGTTTACCGGGTCGGTACCAGTCCGGCATGTCATATTCAGCTTTCCGGAAATGGAATCGCTCCGCGTCATTGTCAGCTGATCGTGAATGGGGATAATCTTCGGGTGCTGGCGTTTGACCCCGCTTTCCCGGTCTGTCTGGACGGCTGTCCGCTGGGCAGTGATCCGGTGGATGCACAGCCGGGTTCGGAAATACGGCTGGGAGATGTTGTGATCCGTCTGCTCGGTCCGGAAGGAGCGTCCATCAACGAATCTCTGCAGAATGCTCCGGTTCAGGAGGAACCTGTTGTCCATCAGAGAGATATGGAAACGGCACAGGATGAAATTCCGGGAGTGGAAATTCTGCATATTTCCGGAGTGCCGGCGGACAAGCGTCCGCTGCTGAAAGAAATCAAGAAACGTGCGCATGTGGAACTCATCAAACGGCTGAATCTGAAACGTCTGGCGATGTCCGGCGTCTCCGAGGACGCCCTGAACGAAAAAGCCCGCAGCACCATCCGGGAAATTGTCAGTGAAATAACCATTCCGCTGCCGCCGGAAATCACTCATGAACTGATTGAAAAGGAACTGGTCAGTGAAGCGATCGGACTGGGTCCGCTGGAAATGCTGATCGCCATGCCGGAAATTACGGAAATCATGGTGAACGGACCGGATAAAATCTATGTGGAATACAAAGGGAAACTGCACCGGACCGATCTGGCGTTTGCCGACAGCAGTCAGGTCATTGCCGCCATTGAACGCATTGTTTCCCCGCTCGGACGGCGCATCGACGAAAGTTCCCCCATGGTGGATGCGCGTCTGAAAGACGGTTCCCGCGTGAATGCCATCATTCCTCCGCTGTCGCTGGTCGGACCTTCCATCACCATCCGGAAATTCTCCAGAAATCCATTGCAGGTGAGCGATCTGATCCGGTTCGGCTCCATTTCCCAGCCCATAGCGGATTTTCTGAACATCTGCGTCAAACTGCGCAAAAACATTGTCATTTCCGGCGGAACTGGTTCGGGAAAAACAACTCTGCTGAACATATTGAGCGGATTTCTGCCGGCGACCGAACGCATTCTCACGATTGAAGATGCCGCGGAACTTCAGCTGCGTCAGGATCACGTGGTACGGCTGGAAGCCCGTCCCCCCAATATTGAAGGAAAAGGGGAAATCACCATTCGGGACCTGGTCAAAAACGCCTTGCGTATGCGTCCGGACCGCATTGTTATCGGGGAATGCCGCGGCGGAGAAGCACTGGACATGCTTCAGGCTATGAACACGGGTCATGACGGTTCGCTGACCACCATTCACGCCAATTCGCCGCGCGATTGTCTTTCCCGTCTGGAAACACTGGTGCTGATGGCGGGATTTGATCTGCCGCTGCGCGCCATCCGGGAACAGATCGCTTCCGCCATTTCCATCGTGGTTCAGATTTCCCGCGAAAAAGATGGTTCCCGCAAAGTGACCAAAGTCAGTGAAATCACCAAGATGGAAGGGGAAGTCATCACCATGCAGGATATTTTCGTTTTTCATCAGGACGGCTGGACCGAAGATGGAAAAATCCGCGGGCGTTATGTTCCGACAGGCGGCATACCCACCTTCATGGATGACATCCGGAGGGCGGGGCTGAATCTGGACATCTCCATGTTCACGCCGCCGTCCGACCTGAAAGGAGTGAATTACTGATGAATACGACGATGCTGGCGGCTTTGTGCGCGGGACTGGCGGTAACGCTGGGATTGCTGGTGATCGGAGAAATCGCAGGCATGTTCTCCGCCCGCTGGAAGGAAAAGTATCTCAAGGAAACCGCAGTGGAAATGGATGATGTTCTGCTGAGTATGCCGCCGGCACGCATTCTGGATCTGAGTCTGGTCTTTTCGGCATTGAGTGCGTTTGCCGCGGTCGGTGCAGTCGGTTTCTACACCGGGGAACTGAACCTGACCCGGATTATCATCATAGGAGCTGTAGCTGCCGCTGCGGTCTTTCCGCTGCCGCGCATTTATCTGCGTCACCTGAAAAAACAGCGTATGCGCAAATTCAATGAACAGCTGGAAGACGCTCTGCTTTCCATGAGCAGTTCCCTCAAAGCGGGATTTTCCATCAATCAGGCACTGGAAGTCATTGCGCAGGAAAACCGCAAACCCATTTCATTTGAATTCAGTCTGCTGATCCAGGAACTCCGGCTGGGGGTAACTCTGGAAAACGCCCTGGATAAAATGTCGGCTCGTCTGGACTGCGCCGATTTCGAACTGGTGGCGGTGTCCATTCTGACCGCGCGGCAGACCGGCGGAGAACTGACGTCCACGCTGGAACGTCTTGCCGCCGTCATCCGGGAACGCGTCCGCATCTCCGGCAGAATCCGGGCGCTGACAGCACAGGGGCGTATGCAGGCTGTCATCATCGGGCTGATGCCGGTCGCATTGTTTTTTGCCATGATGAACATTGCGCCGGACATGATGAACGCTTTCTTTTCCACGGTTCCGGGTTTTCTCTGTCTGGGGGCTGTCATCATACTGGACATAACCGGATTCATCCTGATCCGCAAAATCACCAATATCGATATTTAAGAAGGAGGTTCAACCATGCTCGTTATACTGGCTTCTCTTTCCGCGGGAATCGCGGCTGGATGTCTTTTTCTGCTGCTGGCGGAACTGCTCGGACAGGTGGAACTGGAACGGGGCAACCCGGAAGAAAATGAACGGCGCAAACTGCCGCTGCTGTTCCGGATGTATCTGCCGTTTGCCGGCAGTCTGAGGTTTATCACCCGGAAAAGTTTTCTGGATTCCGTCCGGAAAAACACCGGAGAAATGATCATGAGTGCGGGACTGGATCAGGCCATCACCCCTGATCAGTTCATCGGCATCCGCATTCTGTTCCTGTTCACGGGTCTGATTCTGATGATCCTGATGTTCATGACAGGACAGCCTTTCTGCGGATTCCTGATCCTCGGACTGTTCTTCATCTATCCTGACGCCTGGCTGCGGAAAACAGTCAAGCTCCGTCATATTGCCATTCTCAAAGCGCTGCCCAACGTGCTGGATCTGCTGACTCTTTCCGTGGAAGCCGGCAAGGATTTTCTGACCGCTCTGCGCGACATTCTCGCCCGGCGCGCCAATGATTCCCTGGGAGATGAACTCAAACGCACTCTTCATGAAATACAGCTGGGCAAACAGCGTCAGCAGGCATTGCGCGATCTGGCGTTCCGGGTGCATCAGCCGGAGCTTACTTCTGTGGTCAACGCCATTGTTCAGGCGGATGAACTGGGGGTCGGAATCGGACAGCTGCTCCGCATTCAGGGAGATCAGCTGCGGAACAAGCGTTTTTCCCGTGCGGAAACCATGGCTAATGAGGCTCCGGTAAAGATTCTGTTTCCTGTGGTTCTTTTTATTTTCCCTTCCGTTTTCATCATTCTGATAGCCCCGATCATCGCGCAGGCTATGCAGACTCTTTCCATGTGAAAGCCCTGTAAAATGCTGATACGGAACCTGACCAGACTGTCTATCCCGGCACGGAACGCCCGTTTTGCTTCCGGGTTTTCCGAACGTCTGACCGGATTGATCGGAAAATCTTTTTCCGCTTCCATGGACGGCATGGTTTTCGACCGCTGCAATGCCATTCATACTTTTTTCATGCGCTTCCCCATAGACGTCATTTTCGCCGATGAATGCGGAAAAGTTCTCAGAACAGTGCAAAATTTTCCGCCGTGGCGCCCTTTTCTCTATTGCAAAAATGCCTTTTATGTGATAGAGTTACCCTCCGGAAGAATTGAATCTTCCGGAACAAGGGAAAATGATGTGCTGGATATGACGGGCGTGCTTTCCGGAGAAACTGAAAAACAATGGATGTCTGAAGAAAAAATGCTGCGGACCTCCAGAGAAAACGTCCTCCCGGTCAAGACAAAGGATTGATAATGAAACTTTATTTTCTGAATGGTGAAAAAGAAGGCAGCTCCTGGGATCTGGTTCCGCCCGGCATCAGTATTGGACGGGAAGAGGACAATGACATTCAGCTGCTGACCGGCGGCATATCCCGTTATCACGCAAAAATAGAGTTTTCCCCCGAAGGAACATGGAAAGTTCATGACATGGGCAGTACCAATGGAACTCTGGCGAACGGCATCAGAATCGGAAAAGAAACCGTTCTTACCCCCGGCATGAAAATTTCCATAGGGGAACAGCTGATTCTGTTCGATGAAGACGGAAAAAATCCGAACTTGAAAAAGGCGGAACCCAAAAAAAACAGTTCTCCGGATTCAAACGAAAGTCCGGTTAAAATTGATTTTGACATATTCAGCAAAAAAACAGATTCCCGGCAGAAGGAAGAGGAAGCTCCTGCTCCTCGGAAACGGATTGCCAACCTGCTCTTTCTGCTGCTGGTCGTGGTTCTTGCATGTGCGGCATTGACAGTTTTCTCCATTCTTTCCAATCCTCCTTCCGGCAATGAAAATGCCCAGGCACGAAAACAGTACCGCAATCCATTTCTGCTGGAATACGAAAAAACTCTGATTTCCAAGGACAATGTATTCCGTTTCTATGTGAGAATCGAAAATAAATCCGCCGTTTTCCGGCTGGATGACTTGAAACATCTGCGCCGTTTTTCCAAAAAAATCGGACAGCTGGATGATGAAATTCTGAATAAACTGGTCAACCGGGTGAAAGAAACGAATTTCATGAAAATAACTTCCGATCCGGCAGAAAGCCCGTCCGGAGAAGTTGACGAAAAACGTTCACTTACAATAGGTTACGACAACAGTTTGAATTCAGTTACTGTTCATAACACTTATCCGAAAAGTTCTTTTGAAGATATAGAATCCGCCTTGAACAGTTTTGCCGAAGATTACGGTCTGAAAACGATTTCTCTTTCGGAAAAGGAAATGCGCGAAGAAGCCATTCGCTCGTTCCGGAAAGCGGAGGAACTGCTGGCGAATTATCAGGCAAAACCGGAAAATCTGCGCAATGCCATTTTCCGTTATCAGATTGTCATTGATTTTCTGGATCAGTTTGATCCCAAACCGGAAGAATGGACCGAAGCAAAACGAAAACTTGCTGATGCCGAACGGCTTATGAAGAAAACCATAAAGGATGCCGAATTCAATATCAATGTATTTTACAAGAAACGCCAATATGCTGAAGCTGTGGAGGAATGCAATAAACTGCTGCTGGTGCTGGATCCGGAAAACAGAATTTATCAGAAAACCCGTGATCTGAAAATCACTCTGGAAAAACAGCTTTCTTTGCAGAAGAGAAAGAAAGGAAAACGCTGAACCATGAAAAACATCTTCACTGTTTTTTTGTTGACTGCAGCCGCTCTGCTGGCGGTTTCCTGTTCTGAAAAACCGGAAAAACCGGTTTCGCGGCTGATTCTGAAATCAGTTCCGGAAGGAGCTGCTGTGGTCATCCGGGAAAAAGAACCCGGCAGAACCCCCTTGAAACTGAAAGCTGCACCCAATACCTATATCATTAAATTTTCTTTGGAAAAATACAAGGATCACTGGGAAAAAATTGAATTGAAGCAAGGAGAACAGAAAGAGATAACCGCACATCTTGTTCCGGAAACAGCATCTGTCATGATTACCAGCAGCCCGGCGGCGGAAGTGGAGTTTCAAGGGAAAAAACTGGGGATGACTCCTGTTGTCATTAATGCTTTGCAGCACGGAAGTTACAAAGCAGAACTTTTCCGTTACGGATTCAGTCGTCAATCTGTTGTCTGGAAAATAGACTCCGCAGTTCCGCAGCTGGTCAAGGCTGATCTCACTTCCAATATGGGAACTCTCCAGATCACTTCAAAACCGAACAATGCGGAAGTAGTTGTCGACGGAAAAGTCATGGGACGAACTCCTTTCAAGGAACAGGTGGAAGAAGGCAGACATTCTGTTCAGCTGCGCCGGAACGGTTATGTTTCCGTTACACAGAATGTGGACGTCAAGAAAGGAACAGCTGCCGTTCTTTCCAACATAGAACTGGAAGTGAAAACCGGTTCCATCCGGATCGTTTCCAATCCGGTTGGTGCCAGAGTTTTCGTCAACGGCAGCAGTTACGGCAATACTCCGTTTACCCTGAAAAATCAGAAACCCGGCACGTACAATATCCGGCTGGAAAAGGAAGGTTTCGATCCCGTAACCCGGAAAGTGAATCTGCCGGCAGGAAGCAATCTGGACGTAAATCTGAAAATGGACAGCAATACCGGCGGTATTGATATTATCACCCAGCCGGCGGGCGTTGCACTTTATCTGGACGGCAAACCTGTCGGCATTTCCGAAAAAGATCCCGCTTCACCCGGAATTTCCAAAAAATT
Organism: uncultured Victivallales bacterium; assembly: GCA_934661375.1. GTDB lineage: Bacteria > Verrucomicrobiota > Lentisphaeria > Victivallales > UBA1829 > SIG94. Next base: position 165,498 of record CAKUJH010000001.1, on the reverse strand, counting down.
GGAATTCCGCAATCTGAGCATGGGTGAACATCAGCTTTCCGTTGCTCACAAACGGGGAAAGCCGCAAAAGAAAACGATTCATTTCCAGATCAAAAAAGGGGAAATTGTCCGGCTGGACAATGTTTCTCTCTGGATTCCCGATACCCGGATCATCCGTAAAAACGGAGAAACTGAAACCGGAAGAATGATTCAGGTTCTGAATGATTCCTATCTTTTCGGTCCGGCTCCGGGAGTTCAGTACACCATCAATAAAAACGACGTTTCCAAAGTGGAAACATTGAAAGACTCCGAATAAGAAACATTCAACTGCAAAGGAATTTTTATGCTGTTTGCCGGATTACTGCTGTTCATCACCGTATTCTTTTTATTTCTGGGAATCTGTTTTCTGCGGATAAATGAAAAGAATCTGAATTTCTGGGAAAAACTGCCGCGGAACAGAACCGCAGGCGGAATAGCGGGGCTGATTGCACTGCTGGCATTCATTCCCAATGTAAAACCGCTTTTTTCACCGGAAAACAATCTGTACTGGCTTGTCCCGGCGGCTTTTGTTCTGGCTTTTCTGTGCTGGCGTTATCTGGATCATCTGTTTGCCAGAGCAGCAGCGGGGGCAGTGATTCTGCTGGCTCACTGGATGCTGGCTGAATCATTCAATGCAGATTTGACAGGAAGTTCTTTCTTTGCCATTATGTGTTTTGCAGCAGGCACTTATGCCATATGTACAGCAGCAAAACCTTACTGGATGCGGGATTCTTTCCGTGCCATGTTCCGCAATAAAAAATGGAAATGGACAGGAGCAGCGGCGGCTTTTCTCTGGTCATTATCCGCTTTGATATTACTGGTTCAGCAGGCGGGGAGGGTTCTGTAATGAGTATTCCAGCACCTTCCCGTGAAATAAAAGATTTCATTGCCGGATGTCTGAAAGGTGAATCCGCGGATTTTCTGAAAAAAATGGAAAATCTGGGTAACTTTCTGTATGAAATGAACCGGCAGGTCAATCTGACCGCAATCAAGGAAGACGGTTTCTGGAGCCGGCATGTGGCGGATTCATTGTCTCCGGCATTATTTTTTTCTGAACTTTTCAACCGTCCGCACAAACTGGCGGATCTGGGCTGCGGAGCCGGATTTCCTTCGCTTGTACTGGCGGCGGCTTTTCCGGAAACAACCATCACTTCCATTGATTCCACCCGGAAAAAAATTGATTACGTCAATCATGCCGCTGAAAAAATAGGACTTCATAATTTGACCGGTGTTCACGGACGCGGCAATGAATTAGGCAGAAAAGAACCTTACAAGGGGTCTTACGACGCTGTTTTTGCCAGAGCCGTAGCGAGTGCAGATATTCTCATCAAAGAAGCTCTGGGACTGCTCAAACCGGGCGGATCATTGATCATTTACCGGACTCCTGATCAATATGCTGAAGAAATTCCGTTTCTCAAAAAATGGAAAAAGGGATTCTGGCATGGCACGGAAACTTTCGAACTGCCGGAAAATGCCGGAACACGCCTGTTTCTGCAGATCAGGCTTAAATGAAACAGATACGCGAAATGCACTGATCAAAGTTTTCCTGTCCGCTCAGAATATCAATCTGAACGCGCAGAAACAGAATCGGCAGGTCCCGGCGGTCCAGACGCGGCATACGCACCGCATCCTTTTCCGTGGTCATGATCAGTTCCGCACCGGCTTTCTTGGCTTTGTTGATGAAGTCAATCATTTCCTGCTGACGATAGCGGTGATGGTCGGCAAAATGAATTTCTTCCACGATGTCTCCCCCCAGTTCGCTCAGAAAAGCATTGAAACTGGCAGGATTGGCAATAGCGGAAATGGAAGCCACTTTCTTTCCTTTCAGAAAACTCAAAGGTTCACGGCTGCCGCGGTGATAAACATCTTCCAGGTATTGCGGACGATGACAGCATTCAATGATTTCCGCCAGATGATTCTGCCGGCGGAGAAATGCTTTCAGATGCCGCAGACGCGGTGAACCGTCCGATTTGGTCAAAAAAATATAATCGGCGCGGCGGATGTTCTTGATGGGTTCCCGGAGCAGTCCGCGCGGCAGAACATGATGATTGTCAAACGGAGAAGTGGAATCCACCAGCAGAATATTGATGTGGGCTTTCAGATTCAGATATTGAAAACCGTCATCCAGAATCAGAGTATCCGTTCCGAATTTTTCAATGGCATACAACCCGGATTTGACGCGGTCCTTATCCACCAGAACCGCCACATTCTTGAGATTGGACGCCAGCATGAACGGTTCATCACCGGCAGTAATGGATTCCAGCAGAAGATTTTTTCCGTCGGAAACCACCCGCGGCGGGACTTCCATTTTTTCCGAAGAAAACTTCTGCTGCAGTTTTGTCCAGAAGGAACGCCTGTCACGGCTGCGGTATCCGCGGCTCAGAATGGCTACTTTGCGCCCTTTCTGACTCAAGGTGCGGGCAAAGACCTCCACCACCGGGGTTTTTCCCGTTCCGCCGCAGGAAAGGTTGCCTATGCTGACCACCAGACATCCGATAGCCCGGTTGCGGATCACCCGGTTATAGTACATCCACAGCCGGAACTGAACTGCCCTCCGGTAAAATCTGGAACCGATGAACAGAATTCCCTTCAGAATACTGCCCACCGCATCATGCCGTCTTTCCCGGATCACATCCAGAAAAAACTGCTCCAAATTTTCACCCAGTTCATGAAGGGTCATACTGTTCATACTCCATTTTATATTTCAGAAAGTAATATAACCCCTGAAACGGAAACATCAAATAAAGATTTCATTTTACTGTTCCGGCTTCCACCCGGAAAACATCATTCTGCGCAGATTTGAATTCCGGCGGAATTTCCGTAAACGCAAAGAAAGTCTGTCCCGCATCCCGTATTTTCGAAAGAAAAGCCTCGCGTGCATGTATATCCAGGTCAGCCGTGGCATCATCCACCAGCACCACGGTATCTTTCAAAGCCCCCTGCATCTGACGGACAGTTTCCAGCTCCGCCAGCTTCAGAATCAAAGAGGTCATCCGGCATTGTCCGCGTGAACCGAAGGAACGCAGCGGCTTGTCATCCGATATGAATTCAAAATCATCCAGGTGCGGACCGAAGGAAGTCTGTCCGCGCAGACAATCCCGCGGAATATCTGCCGTTATTTTCTTCAGATATGTTTCTTTTTCTTCGGTTTCGCGAACGTAACGCATCCAAATCTGAAAATTGGAAAGAGCAGGGTAAAGTTCCGCAAAAAGACGTCTCATCACTTCGGAAACGGAACTCACATATTCTTTTCTGATCCGGACAATTTCAGCACCCGCCGCCGCCAGAACTGCGGAATAGGAATTCAATATATCCATATCCCGGTTTCTGTTTTTCAGCAGAAAATTACGGGAACGCAATGCCTGGGAATAATTCTGCAGGGCGGAAAAATAATTTCTGTCCAGCATGGAAATGAACATATCGAAAAACCGGCGGCGCAAGGCGGAAGGTCCGCTGACAATGAGCGGATCGTCCGGCAGAAATGCCACCGTCTTTATTTTTCCGGTAAAATCACTGGCACGGCTGACCGGAACCCTGTCCACACTCAAAGTACGGACCTGTCCGGCGTCCACTTCCAGCAGAGAACTCCATCCCTGCGGACGCCTGAATTTCAATGATACATGAAAGGAAGGCGTACCGATCTTTTTGATTTCATTCAGCTTGGAAGTCCGGAATGAACGCAGATTCGCCGCATAGAACACCGCTTCCAGCAAAGAAGTTTTGCCCTGTCCGTTGGCTCCTTCAAAAAAAACGGAAGAACAGGAAAAATTCAAACCAGCGCGGCTGAAGTTTCTGAAATTCTCAAGATTCAACGCCTCTACGATCATATATCCGTCTCATCCGGGCAAAGAAAATCCGCCGGCCGGAATATTCATCCCGACCGGAACAGAGAGTTTCTGGGCAGCAGATATTATTTGCTTCTCATCGGCATGATGACATACAGGAAGCCGTCGCCGCTTTCCAGGGCAATCGGGCTGTAGGCATCATTGATTTTGACCGTAACCTTGTCCACCCCGATATGTTTGAACGGATCGGAAAGAAACTGCGGGTTGAACGAAAGAGAAATTTCTTCCGGTTCGGTATAATCAATATTGATGTATTCCTTACCTTCACCGATATTGCTGTTGGCTTCAAACAGAAGTTTGTTCTGCATGAAAGTGATTTTGACGAAGGACGAAGAAGCGTCGAACAGCGGAACACTGACAATTTCCAGAGCATCCACAAAATCCGTGCTGGGAACAATGATATTCTTGCTGAAACTGGCAGGAATGACCTGACGGTAATTCGGATAATTGCCTTCAATCAGTTTGGAATAGATCATGGTTTCCTTCAGTTTGAACAGAACCTGTTTTTCACCGATGTCCATAATAACTTCGCCGTCTTTTTCCAGCATACGCTTGACTTCGTTGGCAACCTTGATAGTGATGATCACATCGCCGTCGGAACCTTCCGCCAGGTCTTCCAGCTGTTTTTCCACCAGAGCCAGACGTTTGCCGTCGGTGGCGACTGCGGTCAGGTTGCCTTCCTTGACGGACAGCAGAACGCCCTGAAGCACTTTGCGGGAATCGTCCATGCTGACAGCATAGGAAATACGGTCGAGAATACGGGCAAAGTCGCTCTGTTTGATTTTGAGGGAACGTTTCATTTCGAATTCCACGGGAACAGGGAAATCTTCCGGAGACAGTCCCAGTATCATGAAATTGGCAGTGCCGCAGGAGATCTGGGTATGATGTTTCTCATTGGATTCCAGAAGAACATTTTCCCCTTTGAATTTGGAAACCAGTCCCAGCAGACGCTTGGCGGGCAGAGTCGTGCTTCCGGGAATTTCGATTTCTGCGTCAATGGAAGTTACAATGCGCAGTTCCAGATCCGTAGTGGTCAGAGTCAGTTTTCCGTTGTCTGCTTCCAGCAGCACGTTTGCCAAAACAGGAAGAGTCGTTTTGCTTCCAATGATATTGCTGACTTTCTGGAGCGCTTTGAAAAACGCGTCTTTCTTCACATTTACTTTCATGTTGACCCCTTATATTGGTTATTTAATTCAGTTCTTTTAAAGGTAATATATCATTACTATTATAGATGTCAATACTGTGAATAACCTTTAAAATCAAACTCAATCTAAATTTTTCCAATATGTTAAGATTTTGTTTTGATTTTTTCAATAAGTTATGCTCTATTGATAGTCATAAAAACTGACAACAGGTTTCTAACATTATTCAACAGGGTTATCAACATGTTTACTGACAACACAGCAGAACGATATATCAAAGAGCTGGTCACGAGATATCCGGCTCTTGAAAGTGCCGCCGAAAGTCTCGATAGAGTGTATTTTACTATCAAAAACAGTTTTTTCAATGACAAAATCTTATTTTGTGCCGGAAATGGCGGCAGTGCCGCCGACTGCGAGCACATTGCCGGGGAACTGATGAAGGGATTTCTGCTGCGCCGTCCGCTTTCAGCAGAACTTGCCAAAGAAATGACGGATAAAACGGGAGACAGCCAGCTTGCCGGAAAACTGCAGATGGGACTGCGCTGCATTTCGCTGATTTCCCATCCGGCTCTGAATACGGCATATATGAATGATGTTGACCCGGATATGATTTATGCCCAGCAGCTTTTTGCGCTGGGGCGTTCCGGCGACGTCATGATCGGAATCAGCACATCCGGCGGCGCAGCCAATATCTGCAATGCTTTCAAAGTGGCTCGCGCCAAAGGCATTGTTACGGTTCTGTTTACCGGACTGAAACATGGAATCTGCGAAGAATTTGCCGATCTGATCCTTCGTGCTCCGGAATCGGAAACATTCAAAGTGCAGGAATATCACCTGCCGCTGTATCATTGTCTCTGCATGATGCTGGAGGATGCTTTTTATGGAAAACGGTAAGAACATTCCGAAACACATAGCCATCATCATGGACGGCAACGGACGCTGGGCAGAGCAGCACGGTCTGGAACGGGTGGAAGGACACCGCGCCGGAGCCATGGCGGTCAAAACCCTGCTGGAGAATCTGAAAGATGTTGGTGTTGAATATGTTACGCTTTATGCGTTCAGCACGGAAAACTGGAAACGTTCCAAAGAGGAAGTGGATGCTCTGATGGAATTGCTTTCCGAATTCATAGACGCCAATCTTGAAGTGCTGAAGAAGAACAGGGTGCGTCTCCTGGTTACCGGCAGAATGGAAGGATTGCCGGAAAAAGCCCGGAATAAATTGAAGAACGCCATCCGGGAAACCTCCGCGGATTATGTTGCAACGATGATTCTGGCATTGAATTACGGCGGACGTGCGGAAATTGCAGATGCCGCCGCCAGGATTGCCGCGGATGCCGCCGCAGGAAAAATAAAGGCGGAACAGGTTGATGAAAAACTGTTTGCACAATATCTTTATCATCCGGAAGTGCCGGATCCGGATCTGCTGATCCGCACCAGCGGAGAACTGCGTCTCAGCAATTTTCTGCTGTGGGAACTTTCCTATTCGGAACTCTATGCCACCAGTACTTACTGGCCGGATTTTGACGTGAATGAGTTGGACAGGGCGATTGCAAGCTATCAGAACCGCAATCGCAGATTTGGAGGACGTTGATATGTTTATTCCCAGATTATGCAGCAGTATTGTACTGCTTTCTCTTTTCGGCGGCATGATTTTTGCTCCGCATCCGTATAATGTATGGATTTTCTGGATTTTTTCCACTCTGCTTACCTTTTTCCTGACAAGGGAAATGTGTGTCATATTCAAAAAGCTGAATATGGAAGTTTTTGATAAAACAGTACAGTTTATGACTGTTTTATCTGTTTTTCTGTTCAATATGTCTATACCGGAAAATTCAAATAATTACATTATAACCAGTATTGTTATGTCTTTGTTTTTTATCTGTTCCATCGGCTGTATTCTTTATCTGCTGTTTACAGAAAATAAGGCGGAAAGAATACGAAAGCTGTTTCATTCCATTGCTTTGTATATTTTTATATTAATTCCGATTTTTATGATAGTGTCCATTTATTATATGGGACTGGAAACATATGGAAAATATAACATTATTTTTCTGTTCTTTGTTCTGATGACAAAAATAGGAGATATTGGCGCTTATATTACGGGAACTCTTTCCAACAGACTGCTGAAAGGCGGCAATCATAAAATGGTGCCGTCCATCAGTCCGGGAAAATCCTGGGAAGGAGCGGCCGGGGGGCTGATCATTACGACCCTTCTGTGCTGGGGTTTTCATTGCTGGTTCGGACTGATTCCCAATATTGCGGGTATTTTCATTGTTAGCATTCTCTTTTTCTTCGGAGGAATGGCAGGGGATCTGGCGGAATCCGTCATCAAACGGGCGGCAGGCATTAAGGATTCCGGACATGCCATTCCCGGCATCGGCGGAGTATATGACCTAGTGGACAGTCTGTTTATGACAGCTCCCATTTTCCTGTTTATTTTCTTTCTTGGCAAGAATACTTTACTTGCTTTTTTGGAAATATAAGGCATATTACTGTTCCATCCATAAACTACGGAGTTTTTAAATGGAAAAAACAGAATTGAGAAGAAACATTTTGCGTCTTCTCGGCGAAAACGGACGTCTTCAGGCGGAAGAAATCGCCGAGAGAATCGACGCGGCCGCCAGCGAAGTTGAAAAAGAAATTCGCATTCTGGAACAGGAAAATGTGATTATCGGCTATCAGGCGATCTTTGATGAAGCCGAACTGCCGGAAAACGCCGTCAAAGCAATTATTGAGGTTAAAGTGAAGCCGGAACGGGAAGGGGGGTTCGATAAAATTGCCCGCCGTCTGAGCCGTTTTCCACAGGTATCTTCCCTCTACCTGATGTCCGGTCCGTACGATCTGCAGCTGGAAGTCAAAGGAAAAAGCCTGAACGATGTGGCTTACTTTGTGTCCAGCCGTCTTTCCACAATAGACGGAGTGCTTTCTACTTCGACCCACTTTCTTCTGAAGAAATACAAGGAAGCGGGCAAACTGATGCAGGAGGAGGACGATCATGAGCGACTCAAAGTTACGCCCTGAAAAACGTTCTCTGGTGGCACCGCATATTGCATGTCTGCCGAAGAGCGGCATTCGCGATTTCTTTGACCTGGTCAGCACGATGGATGACGTCATTTCCCTGGGAATCGGGGAACCGGACTTTGTAACTCCGTGGAATATCCGGGAAAATGCCTTGTATTCCATTGAACGGGGACATACGCATTATACGTCCAACCTCGGAATTCTGCCGCTGCGGAAAGCCATCTGCAATTATCTGTCGGATTCTTTCCAGGTGAATTATGATCCGGTGCATGAATGTATTGTAACTGTCGGAGTGAGTGAAGCTCTGGATCTGGTGATCCGCGCAATAACCAGTCCCGGCGATGAAATCATTTACCATGAACCGTGCTATGTTTCCTATAATCCGGAAATCAAAATGGCGCATGGTGTACCGGTGGCAGTGGAAACACGGGAGGAAAATGATTTTTCACTGGATTCTGAAGATCTGGAAAAAGCCATTACGCCCAGAACCCGTGCGATTCTGCTGAATTTTCCCTGCAATCCGACCGGTGCCACTCTGACTATGGAACAGACAAAGCGTATTGCGGAAATTGCGGTGAAACATGATCTGATTGTGCTTGCCGACCATATTTATTCGGAACTCACTTACGGAAAAATGACTCCGTCCATTGCTTCTCTGCCGGGAATGAAAGAACGTACCGTTTTTCTGCACGGTTTCTCCAAAGCCTTTGCCATGACCGGATTCCGCATAGGCTATGCCTGCGGACCGAGAGAAATCATCGATGCCATGATGAAGATTCATCAGTATTCCATGCTTTGTGCTCCGATCACGGCACAGGAAGCCGCGCTGGAAGCTCTGCGTTCCGGTCTGCCGGATATGGAAGCGATGCGGCAGGAATACTGTGATCGCCGCAATGTGATTGTCAACAGTTTCAATTCCATGGGGTTGAAGTGTTTCAAACCGCAGGGCGCTTTTTATGTTTTTCCGAACATTACTTCCTCCGGGTTGAGTTCCATGGAATTTGCCAAACAGCTGTTGATGAGCAAAAAAGTGGCAGTGGTTCCCGGTTCGGCTTTCGGTGCGTGCGGAGAAGGTTTTGTCCGCTGCTCCTACGCCACTTCCATGGAAGGAATCAAGGAAGCCATGGCCAAAACGGCTGAATTTGTCAAGGAATTGCACGGCAAGTAAATATCATCAATTGAAGGGGGGAAAATTATGAGAAAACTTAATCTGAAAGCAGTGTTTGTCATTGTTCTGTTTTCTTTTGTCATGGGTCTTTCCGCCGAGCCTGTGTGGAAATACATCATGACGAAAGATGGTATTTCCGTTCTGGCGGAAATACCGGCAGGAGAATATCTGTACCGGAAATCGACAGAGGTTCGGGCTGTTTCCGGCGAAAAAGAGGTTGTTCCGTCGGAACTTCCTGCTGCAGAACAGTATAATGATTCATTTTCCGGACAAACGGAAATTTATTCAGGTCCGGCGGTTTTCCGCTGGACTTTCCGGAATGTCCATTATCCGGTTCAAATTCAGATTCACTGGCAGGGGTGTTCCAAAGGATCTGACGGAAAACCGCCGGTATGTTTCCTTCCCGGTTCAAAAGAGGCTTATTTCAAGGAATTCAAATCTGCAGTTCAGCCGGAATTGTTCCCTGAAAATGTTTCGGCTGCTGAAGAAAATGCGGTTTTTCCGTCTTTTGAAATAGTACGGTCGGAAACAGGGTATCTGGCAGCGCCGGAATTTCTGCAGTTTCTGAAAGGGGAAAAACAGGAACTTTTTCTGAGTTTTTCGGGAAAAAGTTTTCTGGTGATACTGCTGTTTGTTTTTCTGGGCGGAATAGCCTTGAATCTTACACCTTGCGTACTGCCGATGATTCCCGTCAATCTGGCAATGATCGGAGCAAGGACAGGAAGCCGCGGCAGCTGTGTGTTGAGGGGACTTGTCTACGGCAGCGGCATTGCTTTGTCATATGGTATGCTGGGAATTGCGGCAGTCATGACCGGTTCCAGCTTCGGCATCATTGATTCCACCTGGTGGTTCAATGCTTTTGCGGCAGTTCTGTTCATTCTGCTGGGACTTTCATTGTTTGATGTTTTTGTGCTGGACCTTTCCCGTTACAGTTCCCGTTTCGGGAATTTTTCAGGAGCAGGTTATGCGGGCATTTTTCTGATGGGAGCAGTTTCCGCTCTGCTGGCGGGTGCGTGTGTGGCTCCGGTGGTGGCGGCAACTCTGCTGCAGGCGGGGAAAATGTATAATGCAGGAGAACATGCAGGTTTGTTTCTGCCGTTTGTTCTGGGAGCGGGCATGGCTTTTCCCTGGCCGCTGGCTGCCGGCGGTTTTTCCGTAATGCCTGAACCGGGTGCATGGATGAAGTATGTGAAATATGTTTTCGGAGTGATTATCATCTGCTTGGGCGCTTATTACGGCTGGACAGCATTCGAGGTAGGAACTTCCCAGTCGCGTTCACCGGAGAGCATAGCGGAAAGCCGAAAAATTCTGACGGAAGCCATTCAGGAATCGGCGCGTACCGGACAGCTGGTTTTTATTGATTTCCGGGCGGAATGGTGCAAAAACTGCAAGGCGATGGAAAAAAATACTTTCCCGGATCCGGCTGTTTCCGCAGAACTGGAAAAATTTATTTTTGTGGAATTTGACGCCACGGATATTTCCAGTCCGGCGGTGAGTTCCGTTCTTAAAAAATTCGATGTTTCGGGTTTGCCTACTTACCTGATTGTGCGCGGAAAATAAAAATTTACTTTTTCTGTGCCAGTGTGCCGTAACGCGAAATCTTCGTTCCCGATGGATTTTCCGTACTGCGGCGCACTGCAATGATTCCGGTATCCGGGAAAATACGGCAGATTTCCGGTGCAAAATCTGTCCCTTTCACAAAAAGCACCGTGGAAAGGGCGTCGGAATCCACTCCGCGCAGAGTCCTTACTGTGACGGATAACATATCCTGAACCGGTTTTCCTGTACGCGGATCCATGATGTGGGTATAATGTTTTCCGTCGATGATCACATAGCGTTCATAATTTCCGCTGGTGGCAATGGCTTGGTTGCGCATTTCCAGAGTTTCGAATATGCGGTCCGGTGACAGCGGATCACGGATTCCTATGTGAAATGAACGCTGATTCTTTTGTGCTATACAGAGAATGTTTCCCCCTAAATTCAGCACCGCGGAACACTGACCGGACGAGCGGATTTTTTCCGCCGCTTTATCCAGGGCAAAACCTTTGGCTATGCCTCCCAGGTCAATGGAAACACCCTTGACCCGGAAAAAGACAGATTTTCTTTCCGGATTCAACAATACTTTGTCCCAGCCGACAATTTTCCGGATCTGTTCTATTTCCGTTTCGGAAGGCAGAGAGTAACGTTTCCGGTGAAAGCCCCAGAGTTTCATCAGCGGACGGACAGTCGCATCAAATGCTCCGCCGCTCAAACGGTAAAAACGTTCCGCTTCATTCAGCAGTTCCCACAGCAGAGGCGAGCAGACGACCTCACGTTCAGACGCATCCCGGTTCAGCCGGGAAAGCTCACTTTCCGGATCGAAAATATTGCATGTGCCTTCGATCTCCCGGACGGCATCCTGCGCCAGATTCAACGCTTTTTCCACCGTTTCCGGATTTTCTGCAGAAACCGTGAATTTTCCGATGGTTCCCATGACCGGAAAGGTACGGGTCTGCATATATTTGTTCTGCGGTTCGGGCGCAGTCAGAAAGACAGCCGCGATTCCCGCCAGAAACAGGAGCAGACCGAACAGTAAAATCCGTTTTCGGGCAGCAAGCATGTTCAAGCCCGCGGATGAAATTTTTTATGAACTGCCAGCAGACGCCGCTGATCCACATGAGTGTAAATCTGCGTGGTGCTGATGTCGGCATGTCCGAGCATTTCCTGAATCACCCGCAGATCCGCCCCGTTTTCCAGCAGATGACTGGCAAAGGAATGACGTAGTGTGTGCGGATGAATATTCTTATGGATTCCGGCTATCGCGGCGGCTTCCTTGACAACTCCCCAGATCCGCACACGATCCATTTTCCGTCCATGGTTGGAAAGAAACAGAGCCGTCACGGAATTATCCCGGAGCAGCAGCGGACGGATTTCTTCCAGATACCGCCGGAGCAGTGATACCGCGGTTCTGCCGATGGGAACGATCCGTTCCTTGGAACCTTTGCCGTAAGCACGGAGGACATTTTCGTCAAAATTCAGACTTCCTGTGGTAAGGTCGGCTGTTTCCGACACCCGCAGTCCGCAGGCATACATCAGTTCCAGTATGCAGCGGTTGCGGAACACCAGCGGATCTTTGGAAGAGGAGGAAAAAGCATTGAGCAGGGCATTCACTTCACTGGCGGACATGAATTCCGGCAGAATCCGCCAGAGTTTCGGAGAATCCATGACATCGGTGATGTCCGAAAAAACAATGCGTTCCTGCGAAAGATAACGGAAAAAAACTTTGATGGCAACCAGACGCCGTGCCAGGGTGGCAGGTTCCATTCCCTTGTCCTTGCAGAGCCCCAGATAATCCAGAATCGTATCCCGCGTGACAGAAGGAAAGCCGCTGATGTTGTTCTGTTTAAGAAAATCAATGAAATCCAGCAGATCTGATTTGTAGGCGTCGGCAGAGTTTACAGAAAGACCGCGTTCCAATGAAACATAACCGAGGAAATGTTCGAGAATACGTTCCATGCGCTGTTGACTTACCTTTTGATAAAGAAGAAAAAAGCAAAAAAAATGGCGGGAAAGACGGGACTTGAACCCGCAACATCCACCGTGACAGGGTGGCACTCTAACCAGTTGAGCTACTTCCCCGCTTTTTTGAAGCGTATCACCTTTATCAGATGATGTTACCCAATATACAGGTGTTTTTGATTTTTTCAAGCCCTAAAATAAAAAAAAATTCAAAAAATTCCAGAGCTATCCCATAAAAAATCAAAAATGGGGTATTGACCGGAGTATTCCTGCGTGAATGGCATCCGTTTTGAAAAAGCGGTTTTGTCAGATTTTCATTTTGCCGTTCAGATGTCGCCGAAATCGAACTGCATCTGGACGGCGGATAACCGGATGGGCGGTGAAGTCTTTTTTTCCGCACTTGTTGGTGAGCGTTACAGGCGGAACTTTGCTCCAGTCGCCTTTGAATTTCGGGATCAGGAAACAGGCGAGATTCAATTTTCCGCGGCCTTTGATGCCGTTGATTTCACATTCATACGGATAATCCAGCTTGTTTAAGGTTCCCTGACGCAGTGTTTCCGGATGCGTGATCAGGAGTGTCTGTCTGCCGGCGGGCGGGACTTTCAGGCTGCTGAGCCAATTCATTATAAAGACGATAGGTCCATTGACGGTTGGTAATGGCATCGCCGCTTAAAAATTGGTTTTTGTATTGCTGATAACGGGGCAGATGATAAGCGTCGTCCGGATGATAATAATACATTTCTTCGGGCCGCAGTTTCGTCAATACGTTTTCAGCCAACCGCCGGGCATCGTGGTAGATCCCCGGCATGAAACGGGACATCTGAAGCCCGGCACGGACGATCATACAGCTCCAGGCCGAACGGGGCGCATCGGTTTTCCGGGGAACAGCCACACCGCTTTCAAGATCATAATCCATCTTCGTCCAGAAATAACCGTCCTCCGTCAGACTTTTGATTCGGATATAGAACTCTTCTTTTAGGCCGTCCAGCAGGATTCTGCAGTAATCCTCCGGCAGGGGGGAGATCACAGCCATCATCTCAATGCCGCTTGTATCCATGCAAATGGCATCTGCCGAACAGATCAAAGCCGGACAACGCACGGCATGTTCCACGATCTTTCCATCCATGGCATCCAAGATCCGTATGGCCTCTTTGCGGTATTTTTCGTCTCCTGTGTACTTGTAAGCCAACATGAGAAAACCGGGAAAACGCAAAGGCGGCCAATCCATGTCAATGAGATTGTAATAAGTCAGTCTATACTGACGTTTCATCCAGAAGTCCACCATTGCAGGTATCAACCGCTCAATTTCCCGTCGATCCTTTTCAGAAGCAAACGGATAATAACTGTTCATGCCGTGCAATACATAAAGATACTGGTCCGTACTGGTCTGGTAACGGAATTTATTTCCCCAAATTTTCGGAAAAAAACCGTATTCCCACTGGTTGCCGATCCCCGCGATGTACCGAATTGCGTCAAAAGTCCGCTTCGCCCGACAACGGACCTCTTCGGTATCAGCTCCAGGCGTACGCAGCGCCGAACACAGACCGTCCAGATAAGCGCCGGTACACATGCCGCAGTTTTCGTAAGTAACAAATTCCGGCAATGTGAAAGTATCCTTTCCCCAATGCGTCACTTCTCCTGGCAGAGGCAGTTGAAATCCACAGCGGTTCTCGTGGTCCGGCTTCCTGCCGTAAGGCTGGAAAAAGAGTTCATCAACCGGTCGGCGTGTTTGACGGTCAAGCTGACTGTAGACAACCCCATTGGGATCAATGAAATTCTCTTCCAGAAATTGATCAAAATTGTCGAACATGAAATTCCCGCTTACTTTCTTTTTATGATTTTGCGGAATGCCGCCTTATCAAAGTAAACCTTTCCGCCTTCTACTTCGTTACGATTCAAAAAACACATGGCATGTGTGGCATCTTCAGGCGCTTCAACAGTCAATTCAAGGTGAGTCCATTTGCCTGGAGTGATCTTGCCACCGGCACTGAATACCGGCTTGGACCACATTCTGCCTTTGGCATTGGCCCAGGCAATGCTGACAGAAGGCAAAACATCTGTTCGTTCCGTGTAAACCCAAACATCAAAACGAAAAATCCGCAAACCATCGGAAAAATCAAGCTTGACATTCTGGACCAAACAACCGCCATTCTGATCAATGACTGCACTTTGTTTTCCGGCAAAAACATTTTCTTCGGAAACACTGGGGCGGGAATTTGTTTTAGCTGTCCAGAAAGCCCAGTACGACAAACCGCTTTTTTTCCAATCTCCGGAAGCGGCATCGGTTGTTTGACTTCCCCGCTGTTCAAAACCGGCATTTTTCAGCCCGTTCTCGCGTACACGTGCCTCATTGAGCATCAATTTCAAACTCATGGATTTAAGGGTATCTGTTTCGTAAAGACGGCGCAATTTTTTGAATTCATCAGGCTTCTTCCCTGCCAAAGCTGCCAAGGCCCTGACGGTGTATTTGTCCACAAAAAGTTTCCAATAATTGCGAACATGTTTACAATAATCAAAGTTTTTTCTATATACCTGCTGAGCAAAATTGAAATATGATTTATCTGTTCTGATTTCCTGCTGCCATCTTTTCTCCAATTTCTCCGGGGCTAAAATACACTTTTCAAGTATCCCCGGATCAGGATCAGCAATTGCATTATCCCGGGAAAAGTTATAGATTTCCATCATCTGCAAAGTGATTTCCATTTCCTGAAAACGCCGTTCCAAACGTTTTTCTGCAAGCAAATCCCCCTTGACGGCGGCACGCGCTTTTTTTTGCAGGAGACGGATTTCCCGCATATTTTCTGCAGAATAAACCTCAAATGCAGACAGCGTGCCGTGATCTTTCAGCCATTTACCTCCGCTGCGCGGACGCATATTGCATTTTTCAAAAAAGTCATACAGAGCCATGACCTCTTTGCCGCCTTTGCCGTAAAGTTTGGTAAAATAATCTGCAAGGAGTTTATTTTCGTCCAGTTCCGGATTCCAGAGCAGACGGGCGATCAAATAGTTCTGATGATCCATGAAAGCGGGGAAACCATAACCGTCGTTGGAAAACGCCCGAAATCCGTAATCCTTATAAAACATTTTGAGGATTTTGGCATAGCTCCTGGGATAACAGGCCGGCGGCAGGATGCAAAGCCCCGTATAAGCATGCCAGGCAAAAGGATTATTTCCCGTGACCTGCTTACGCCAGCCTTGAATGATCTCAAATTCAGATTTTCTGAAAGCTTTGTCATACCACTGAGAAATATCAGGCGCGAAACTCACACACACATTGGCAGGGATTTTTTTCAATGGCGGATACGTTACCGGTCCGTAAGAAAAGATCACAATGAACTTGTTTTTATGATGTTTGACTTCATCAGCAAGCCGGGTTATCCACTCCATGAAAACATCTGTCCCGCAAAGAGGTTCGCGACGAGGCGGCTGATTCTTTTTACAGGAAGGACACTGGCAGAAACCATAGGTATCGTTGGGACTCATGGGAACGCCGACATATCCCTTGTTGAACTGGTTGTTGATATAGTTTTTCACCAAATCGAATGCGCCTTGACTGGCAAAGCATATCTGCCAATAGGTGGGATCGTTGCCCACCGGAACTTTGCGGACACCATCGGCATCCATCGCATAATATTCGGGATGACTTTTGGCAAAGCGCTGCCCCGGAAACAAACGGTAAAACATATGATCGCTGGCTATCCTGTCCTGATCAGAAAACCCCATGGTTCCCATGCGTATACCCCAGCGGTAGCCATAATCAAGGGGATAATACGCACCATTCAGCCGAATACTGGAAAAACCCGCTTGGACTCTACGGTCGATTTGCCCGATCCGAAGATTTTTATCCTTGGGGAAAACGGTGAAAATATCGTGACTTCCCAGAAATTCAATACCGATATCATCACGCAAAAAGGCATACATCCCGCAAATCGTGTATTGGAGATTCCGACCGAAAATCCTCACTACATTCCCATCCGTCCGGATAACATAAGTGTTGGCCGGCAAACTTGCGGCTTCTTTTTTCAACGCCTCGCTGGTCAATGCCGCTTTGCCTAAAAGGATTTTGCCGAGCGCCTTGGATTCATTGAATTGCGCACCGGAAGCCAATTTCAAATGCTTGACAAAATCTTCGTATGCCCAACGGTAAATATGAAATTTCCATGGTGTCAGAGAAGTTGTGTTCAATTCTTCGCTGTCTGCAACAATCTGAACACAAGCTTTTCCGTTCAACGCGATATCAAGA
Organism: uncultured Victivallales bacterium; assembly: GCA_934661375.1. Classification (GTDB taxonomy): domain Bacteria; phylum Verrucomicrobiota; class Lentisphaeria; order Victivallales; family UBA1829; genus SIG94. The sequence continues at coordinate 148,563 of CAKUJH010000001.1, read as the reverse complement.
CCATGACTTCCTGTTGTTAAAAGAAAAACGGACAAGAATACCCAGCTCCTCATTATTTCCTATACTCCTCAATTGAAATATCCACGATCTGCAAATTGCTGTTTTGGGCACCGCTGACAAAGAGCAGCAAACCGATTTTCTCAGTACCGGGACGGAAACTGCTGCGCAAATAGCAGGTTTTAAAACCTTTGGAAGAAACTGGTGCTCTGTAAAAATAATCATAAGTTGCTCCAGACTGATGCTGTCTGACACCGGTTCCGGCTGAATATTCCTTGCCAATCTCTTCGTTAAAAGAAATCTCCCAAGTACCATTTGCGAGTTTTTTGACCTCCGAAATCCCGGTACGGGAATGATTGCGGTTGGGTAGATCAGAACGGTCAGACTTGGTATCAAATGCAGCACAGACCAGTGAACCTTTTTTCCATTTTGATCCGTCTTTGACGATGATTTTTTCATCAGAAAACGAACAGGGTAAAGCCAATTCAGTATCACTGCCGGGCACAACATTTACCTGAGACGGCAAAATAACTTTGTCTGCCTTATCGTAACAGACATAGCCAAACGTTACCATCCCGGAACCTGATGATTCTCCCAGTTCAAGATTTATTTTATAAACCTTGCCTTTGACTACCGGAAAATATTTTTTGGTAAATGCCGTTACATTTCCCTTTACCTGCATGATGCCTTCCCCATGAAAAGCCAGTACATTTCCGCGCCAATCGGCTTTTTTCTCCGGTTTGAGTATGAGTTTTTCTTTTGCAGCGGAATCAGTGGCGAAGACGCCAAATGTACTTGCAGCCAAGAATATAAAAACTGTTTTTCTGATCATTTTTCTTCATCCTCTGTAAAATAGTATTTGTTAAAAATCTCTGTCATAGCATGCCCAAAAGGGATAACCCATTTCTTTCTTATGGGTGATTCTGACGCTGTAATTCAAATAAAGTGTCATCATCCGGTTTTTACCGTGTCGGAAAAGGTCGATCCGGTTGTTCACGCCCGAGATCTGGGTAAAGTAACTTCCGTCAGTACCGTCTCCCAACAGAAAAATTCTTCCCGGCCAACGGGCTCTGTCAAGTTTGCGCGGCGGGGACATAGAAGAAACGTACATGTTGATGACAAAATCAGTAGCACCGACATTTTTCCGAAGCCCGGTCAAAGGACATTCCAATTCAGGTACAACTGTGATCGTACCATTTTTGAGCTTCTCTCCCGTAAAATTCCCAGTATCCTGCATCAATTTTACCCAAGAACGTTTTTTATCGTAGGGCTCAGCATAAAGCGGCGCGTATCCTTCGTTGGCATCAGCATACAATTGGATCTTTATTCCCGCCTGTTTCATGTTGGACATGCAACTGACCCCTTTCGCCCGATCCCGTGCTTTCTGCAGGGTCGGCAACAGCATCGCCGCCAAAATCGCGATGATTGCAATCACCACGAGGAGTTCTATCAGCGTAAAACAATGCACGATTGGATTTTCCCTTGTCGGACGTCTGCAGCTTTTCATTTCTTCTCTCCTTGTCTTGTAGGTTGTTCACTTTTCAGGCAATGCTTTGATCGCCGGTTTCAAGCGGACTTGGACTGCCGGTCCGGACGCACGTCTCCTGATCTCATCCAGCAGCAGCGCAGTTGCCTGAACTGCTATCTTCTCAATGGGACGTTCCACCCGCCAGACATTGCTTTTCGTCGGGACGTCGATGTCCGTATCGTACAGCACAATGTCGAATCCCAGTCCGTCGAAGTCTTTCAAAAACTTTTCATATATACCCATTACGTTCACAAAAATCGCAGTGACTTTGTTCGCTTTCGCGAAATCCAGCAGATCCTGCCTGTATTTTTTGTAGAACAGAGTCCTTTCCAGATTCAAAAAATCTTTCTTCGGCAGAGAAAAACAGAATGTCTTGATGCCGTGTTTTCCGCATCCGTCAAGCAATCCGCCTACGCGCTGCTTCTGGATATAGTAGGAAATGTCCGGCACAAAAACGGCGATCCGTCTGTGCCCATGGGCGGCGAGATGCTCTGCGACCGAATTGCCGCCGCCGTATTCATCGTTCAATACACACGGCAAATCCGTTTCTGGAAAATCCCGATCCAGCAGGACCAGCGGTTTTCCCGCTTTCCTCAACAAGGTGAAGAGCGCATGATTGCCCAGAGTCATATAATTCCCCGCAGGGTCAAAGGTCGGAACGATCAGAAGACCGTCTGTCTTGAACTCAAGAAGCTCGCTGAGCAAAGCGGCCTGTCCCCTGCTGTCGTCATCCGATGATTTGACAAACAGTCCGTACCGGTTCACTTCCGCGACCTGTTTTGCCGCCAGATAAAGATTGTAGGCATATCCGTGAAGAACATTGGAACACCACAATGCGCCGATATTCAGCACATCCGGCAGCGGCTGGGACGGGACATTTATGACCTGATAACCTTTGTAGGGAATCGTTTTCAGAATCTTCTGTTCCACCAGTTTCTGAAGAGCGGCACGGATGGTGACTCTGCTGAACCCGTATTCTTCCGTCAGAACCTGTTCACATGGCAAAAAAGCGCCGCTGACGAATTCTCCGCTGAGGATTCGCTCTGAGATTTTTCCCAACACGGTCTGCTGCTTGTTCGCCATGGCTGTCTGCTCCTCTTTTACATATAAAATAATACTATGTGATATTATTTTCAAGTCTTTTTTTCACTTTTTTCAAAAAAAGTTCGGTGCTTCGCCGGAATTTGGCAGTGGATCTGCCGGGAAAACACATGCTCCCGCCTTTTGACAGCCGCGTCTTTTTTGTCAAATCTTCAGATTTTTTACGGGATGGCTGTGAAAAAATTCTGTTTTTATTCCATGAATTTTTGAGCTTTCAGTAAAAAAGAGAATCCATACAATCAGTTCAAACCGAGACGAAGACAGCTTTCACGCATCAGAAGCATGGCTGGCAGATAATTGACTGCATTGCCGATAGGTTCTCCCGTGAATGGATTGATTTCCTGTGAATATTGGTTTTGGGGATATTTCAGATAAGCCCGCAAAAACTGAGTTAATATATGTTCCAATTCTGAACTGTGCCGGTAGAAATCCATAAACAATAAAAGTCGGAGCAATGTCAGCATTTGAGTATTTCCGCCCCAGCAGTTGGGCGAAAAATTCCGACGAAATGCCGGATCGGAAATTGAAATCGATGGAAAAGGATATTCTGTAAAAAATTCCTGAGAGGAAGAAAAATAACGTTGCCAGATCCGGTTAAATAGCGGTTGATCAACAACCCTGTTCAAAAAAATTCGCGTAATATGTTCTGTGCGGTATTTACGCCATCCATGCGGAGCAAGATCATAAAAGAATTCATCCTCGGCACAATAAAGATATGTTGTGATTGCATTACGAAGTCTTTCTGCTTTGCGAAGCCAGTTTTCAGCTTCAGCTTTTTTCCCCAGCAGGTCCGCCATCTCAGCCAAGGCTGTTAACCCACCGTATCTCGTTGAGGAAAGGTCAGCCGCCGCAATAGGCAAACCGCGCAGATTCGGCATATTTTTTGCCTCGCAGTCTGGGCATTGTTTAGGTAGTCCTCCATCCATACAGCGGGGAGAATTGTCATGACCTGTATCCCATTCACAGAACATGCTGACGAGCCCGGTTCCGTCATAGTTCCTGTAATGTTCAAGCCAGCAGTCATAATTCGCTGCACTATCATAGATCCGCGGCAAATCATGTTCCGGACGTTTGAGTTTCTGATAAAGTTCAAAAGCGCAGCGGGCAAAAGGATAAACAGTTTGAACGTGACCATATTTAGGCTGCAGTTCCGGAATGCAAATCAAGGCAGGCAGCAGACCGGACTGTGCGGTCGTCGGATGCATCCAGTTCCGTGCTGGGGTGGAGGACAATGATTCTGCAGTCGAACCGGAACGCCTCATGCAGCAGAGCGCGGAAACGGGAAACGGCGGCTTTGCGGAATTTTTCATCGGGGTCTGAAAAATCATCCTGACGGCTGAACGGGATGTGATAGGACACCGCTTTTTTTCCGGTGCGGCGAAGCATCCGCAGAAATGCATCCCGGAGCGCGCCATCGTAATCAGTGGAGAAATTGCCGGGCGTCAGTTCGAAGGTGGAAATTTTTGAATTTTCCACAGCTTCAATGTCTTTCGGCATCACCAGCGGGGTAACGGAGGATACCGAACTGCCAAGCCCAAGGTCGAACATATTGTAAATCTCCTTCTGTTTGCGGGTTGTGGAAATACAATAATGCGGACGGCTGTTTTTTCAAGTTCCGGCCACAGGAAAAAATTGATTTTTTTTCGATGTATCATATTGACATGGATTGATGTATTCATTATACTATTGGAAAAAGCGAAGAAACACGCTCGGAAAGCCTGTTCTATGGAATTGTTGAAGGAAATCGTTTATCTGCGGCTCTGCGATATGATATTCGGCGGGGATATGACGCCGGGCAGCCGTCTGCCCGGAGAGTTCGAGCTGAGCCGGCAGATGGGAGTGTCGCGTGTTACCTTGCGTTCCGCTTTGTCCCGGCTGGAAAAGGAAGGTGTCATTACCCGCTCGCGCCAGCTCGGAACGGTGTTGAATTTTGCCGCCAAACCACGCCCGAAACTGCTGGTCGTACTGAATCCGCTTGACGACCTGCCGGACACGCCGCTGCTGCAGATGATCTCCGGCGCTTCGGTCCGCTGTGCCGAACTCGGTATGGAAATCGACACCGTCAGTTATGATTACTTCACCGATGAAAGATTTCTGAGCGGCCGCTATATCGGCGTGATCCAGACAGGCTGCAATTTTTACGGCGAGGAAAAACTGCTCAAGGTCCTGAACTGCTGCGGTCTGCCTGTGGTGAACGCCATGGCATTCGAAGGAGATCCGCTGATTACAGGACAGGCTACCGTTTTATCCGATGCCTTCAACGCCTGGTTCGACGGGCTGAAATATCTGCTCCGGTTCGGACACCGCCGGATCGCTTTTCTGCTGAACGATATTGATATAATCGAACGGCGTTTCAACTGCAGCTTTGAAGAGTTTCGGACGGTTACTGGAAATTATTGTCCGAATGACCGGAGCTTCTTCCTGTTTCCGGAAGCCGATGACCATTATCCGGACACGGTCTCCGCACTCCTGAACTCGGCCGAGCCGCCCACGGCATTTTACAGCTACAAGGTCCCCTATGCGCGTCTGATCTATCGGTTCGCGAAAGAACATGGCATGAATATTCCGAAGGATATCGCCGTCATGAATTTTGACGGCGGACACGGAGCCGCGCTGCTCAGACCTTCGCTTTCCACGGTCGACTTCGGCTATCAGCGCATCGGGCGCATTGCCGTGGATGTGCTGAGAGATCATTCCCGCTGGGAATCCATGGACAGCAAACCGGTCATTCATACACCGTATTCGGTCCTCGGACGGGAAAGCACGGATCATTTCATTACGGATTATCAGCCGGACGGGAAGCGTTGTTCTGTTTCCCGCCATTCTGCCGGAAATAAAAAATCCAAACATCAAAGACAGGAGCAATCATGAAAAAGAAACTGCGCTATGTACTGGTCGGAACCGGGCAACGGTCATGGATGTACACCACGGCCCTGATGAAGGAACATGCCGCCAGCGGCGAACTCTGCGCGCTGTGCGACACAAACCAGCACCGGATGGATTTCTGGAACCGGTTTTTCAGGGAACAGTACAGGCACAAGGCCCTGCCGACTTACAAAGCCTGCGATTTCGACCGGATGATCGCCGAAATCAAGCCGGACAAGGTGATCGTCACCTCCATGGACCGGACTCACCACAAATACATCTGCCGCGGCATGGAACTCGGATGCGATGTCATCACCGAAAAACCGATGACCATGGATGCTGAAAAATGTCAGCAGATCATCGACACGCAGAAACGCACCGGGCGTCATGTCACTGTAACCTTCAACTACCGCTATTCGCCGCGCAACACCAAGATCAAGGAGATCATCAAAAGCGGACTCGCAGGCGACATCACCAGCGTCCATTTCGAATGGATGCTGAACACCTGCCACGGAGCGGACTACTTCCGCCGCTGGCACCGCTGCAAAAACAACAGCGGCGGACTGCTGGTCCACAAGTCGACCCACCATTTCGACCTGGTCAACTGGTGGATTGATTCGCAGCCGGAAACCGTGTTTTCCATGGGGTCATTGCGGTTTTACGGCAAGGAAAATGCCGAAAACCGCGGCGTGACCGACTTCTATTTCCGCTGCCGCGGGAGTAAAGTCGCCGAAAAGGACCCGTTCCGTTTCACGCTTCCGGCGGATCCCTGCTGGGCAAAAATCTACAATGGCATCTATTTCGATTCGGAAGCAGAGGATCAATATTACCGGGACAAAAGCGTCTTCGGCGACGGCATCAGCATCGAGGACAATATGGGCGTGATCGTCCGCTACAAAAACAAAGCGATCCTGACCTATTCCCTGAACGCCCACGCTCCGTGGGAAGGCTATCGGGTCTGCTTCAACGGGACAAAAGGACGGCTGGAATTCAACGTTGTCGAAGTCTCGTCTTCCAGTGCTGACGGCAAGGACGTGAAGGTCGATTTCCCCGGCGCCCATCCGCTGAAAATCGAGCGTGCGAAGCTGCTGCCGGAAATCATTTTCCAGCCGCATTGGGGGAAACCGCATGTGATCGATTATCCCGAAGTGGCGGCCGATGCCGACCATGGCGGAGGCGATGCGCTGCTTCTGAAACATGTCTTCCAAGGCGTCAAAAAAGATCCGCTTGGACTGGCTGCCGACTATGTGGATGGCGCCAGATCGATCCTGATCGGAGTTGCCGCCAATAAGTCCATCGCATCCGGTCAGCCGGTCGATGTTTCGACGCTGGTTCATTTCTGAAAGCAACACGCTGAAGCTGAAACCGTTGAATGAGATTCAGAGGAGGAGCTGTATCTCCAGTCAATCTTTTATACTCCGTCAGCAAAGTCCGATGAAGCAGAGGGGTGCTGTTGCAAAGCAGAATATGGTCGAGCTGCAATTCTTTCTTCATGACAGAGATCGCACGCGCTGCATAAATTCCGTTTTCCCTTATGATACGGCATGCATCAGGCTCTCCTGCTTTACTTTGAACCAGAATACTGTCGTAGATGCAATTACTATGAGGATCGGTGGGGATTTTGCCTGTCAATTTCTGATAACGGCGTATCGTGGAATCATAACTCAAAAGAGATTCAATACATCCGCGTTTGCGGCAGGAATGACAGATTTCTTGGGAAGCGCATTCAATCTGTCTGTGCTTGAAATTGTGAAAATAACCATTCAGATCATCACGAAGCTCACCATCCGTTATAACATAGGCGTCATTGTCTCCGAGAACGAAAACTCCAACGTTGCCTTTGAGAAGAAGGCTTTTGCAGAGACGCAGGAAAACAGCTGTAAACCCATCCAGAACCTCTATGTGAATACCGTAAAGACGATGTAAAATGGTGACTAACTCCCGGAATTTTACACCCCGTTGATTATCCAGGTGGTAAGTGCTGCGATTGCAGGCAATTCCGATGATAGTCATATTAGAAAATATGTTTCTGATGTTCTGAAGTTCCTCTAATGAAAGTCTGATTATATCTGCTGAAGGTGTTTGTTCCGTGAGAATGATTACATTGCTGTAAAGCTGATAGGAATTAATGTCGATTACGGTAAAGCATAATTTACATGCGAATATGGAAATGCTGACAAAAATGATATGTTCGCTGTTGGATCGGTACATTATGCTGGGACGACCGCGCAACCCATTTGTGGTTTCTTCCCAAATCAGACCGAGACGTTTCAGTTCATTTGCGTAGTTATCCACTGTGCGTCCGGTGAATCCTGTCAGGCGGATCAGTTCCTGACGGGAAATGCAGATATGGGAAAAGATGATAGTACGCATTCTTTGTTTTTTCAGATTGATCTTTGATATTTTCGCAGTCATGCTTTTTTCCTGTTTTCTGTCTGTGTATATTATACACAAAAATATTAAAACGTCAAGATTTAAATGTTTTTTCAATACGAGAATCCTATGATAAAATTGAATAATAAAATAAAGCATGGTAATATTTTAATGCTTTTTTTCTATGATAATATCCAGAAGGATGCGCACAATTGACGGCATAAAACATTCCCCACCCGGTTTTTTAGAGATCATCTTTCATAGTTTTCCTGAAAAGGACAGTCTGTCCGGTGCATTCCGCGTTTCACGTTTGGATCCGGCAGTTTTTTGCGGAGATGTTTCACATGGTATGATTTCCATACGTCCGCCGTTTTCGGGTGATTGATCTGACGGCACTGCCAAAAGGCGGAAGAATGCGCTTTTTCGACAGCTCCTTTGTCAAATTCGAGCGTGGAACAAAGCAAAAATCACCATTTTTTTCTGCATCGAGGAGTTTTGGCAGTTGTTTCCATTTCATGCGTTTCATCCGCAAAAAAAGCGCACCGGAACCGATGCGCTTCTTCCATTGCCGAATGTTTCTCGGATCAGACCGGACCGGCGAGACTGGTTTTCCAGTCGGACGGTACACTGCCGAAACCTTTCCATTCCAATCCGTCGGTGTAAACCATGACCGCGGCAAGGTCGTTGCCGTTGCGGACCCGCAAATCATCAATGCCGTCGCCGTTATAACCCTAAAAGTCGGATAATTGCTTCACGATTTGGCAACGCCCAGCAACTCCAGGAAGAACTTGTCCCGCGCCGCTGACTGCGGGAGATCTGCGCTCGCTGCCCCCGGAACTGGAACAGCGTCTGAAATCTTTTGCCGCCGCCTTCAACCGAATCGTGGAAAACGGGCCGCTGACCGTGTTTCAGGTGGTTGAATCCAATGAAGATGCGGACGGTTTTCTGCGTACCGATGAACAGGGCCACGGTCTGCTGGCACTGTTCAACCGGACTGATGCGGAACGCGTATTCCCGGTTCCCGCCGGGTACCGGGTGAAGAATGTGGAAAACGGCTCCGCTGTCTCTTCCGTCAGAGCGCATGACTGCGCCATGTTCTTCTGTGAAAAGAATGCGGGGGCCGATGTCTGACCGGCATTGAAGGACCATATTGGTCCGCACAGAATCTGAGGCCGGGAATTCTTTCAAAAAGACTTGAAGATCGCGGAGAAGAAAAGTTTTTTATTGTTTTCTCTGTTTTCCGCTTGACATGGACAGGACATTATGTTATATTACAAAATAACAAAGCATTGTTCACGGACGGACCATGCTTGAGAACAAAAGATTTCCGGCGGCTATGGAAAAATTTCAAAATGACATGTGGCGCAAGCCTGCTGAAAAGTTCAAATCTCTGGGGCATCCGATCCGGCTGTGGATCACCTGGCAGCTTTTGGACGGGGAGCATTGTGTCGGCGAATTCGTCGAACAGACCGGCATGGATTACTCCACCATTTCCCAGCACCTGACGATCCTGCGGCAGAACGGAATCGTGACGGACGAAAAGCGCGGCAAGGAAGTGTTTTATTCCCTGAACTGTGACTGCGTCCGTAAATTTCTGGAATGTGTCGCAGAACATCGCAAAAACAAAACTTGCGGGGAATGATTTTTTGTTACACGTTTTGTCGTTTCATAAAATAATCAAACAAGATAAGGAGTATAAAATGAAAATTGCAGTTGCGTGCGAAAACAATCAGGTGTTTCAGCATTTCGGCCACACGCCGGAGTTTGCTGTCTTTACCGTGGAAAACAAAAACGTGGTCTCCAAGGAGATCCTGTCCTGCGGAGACACGGGGCATGGCGCGTTGGCAGGCCTCCTCCGGCAGGGCGGGATCGATCTGCTGATTTGCAGCGGGATCGGCGGAGGCGCGCAAATTGCGCTTGCCGAGGCGGGAGTGAAGCTGATCGGCGGGGCGTCCGGCGATGTGGATGAAATCATCAAAGCGTTTCTGGCGGACAAACTGCAAGTCAATGAAGATTTTCAGTGCCGCCATCACGATCACGAGTCCGGACATTCCTGCGGCTCGCATGGATGCGGCGGAGGAAAATGTCACTGAAGATACGGAGAAAACACCAATGAAGATCATCATTATCGGCGGCGTTGCAGCCGGAGCAAGCGCGGCGGCAAGATTGCGGAGACTGGATGAAAAGAGCGAGATCCTGCTTCTTGAAAAAGGCGAATTCATTTCCTACGCGAACTGCGGTCTGCCCTATCATCTCGGCAAGGTAATCGAAGACCGGGACGATCTGCTGGTCATGTCTCCGGAAAAATTTTCCGCGTGGCTGAACGTGGAAGTCAGAACGAGACACGAGGTCATCGCCATCGATCCGGCGAAGAAACAGGTCACGGCGAAAACTCCGGACGGCGAAAGAGTCTTTTCCTATGACAAACTGCTGCTTGCCACGGGAGCTGTCCCAAACAGCTCCGGCAATGTTTCTCCCGGAATCCTCCCGCTCTGGACGATCGGCGATATGGACAGAATCGCGGACCGTCTCGAAGGAGCGAAAAGTGTGATTGTCGTCGGGGCGGGTTTTGTGGGACTCGAAACCGCCGAAAACCTCCGTGGACGGGGGCTCGCCGTCACCATCATCCAGCGCGGCGATCATGTGCTTCCCACCATGGACCCGGAGATGTCCGGCGCTTTGGCGGATGAACTTGCCGACATGGGCATTACGCTTAAACTCGGCGTAAACGTTTCCGGATATGAAGAGGACGCCGACGGGATCACCGCCTTTTTGAGCGATAACAGCCAAGTCAAAGCCGACTTCGTGATCGAATCCATCGGGGTGCGTCCCAATTCAGGCATTGCCAAAGAGGCCGGACTGGAATGCGGTCCGCGCGGACATATCATCGTCAATGAATATTTGCAGACCTCAAATCCGGACATCTATGCGGCCGGCGACGCCGTTGAAGTAATCGACCCGGTATTCGGCGGAAAAACTGCCATCGCGCTGGCGGGACCCGCAAACAAACAGGGACGCATCGCCGCGGGAAACATTCTCGGCGGCAAAGTCCCGTACAGAGGCAGCCTCGGAGCCAGCGTCGTGAAGATCGGACGCCTGACCGCGGGCGGCGTCGGCTATACGGAGGCCCGTTTGAAGTCCATGGGCAGGGAATACCGCAAAATCTATCTGCATCCCATGTCCGGCGCATCCTATTATCCGGGCGCGGCGCGTCTCGCCATGAAGCTGATCTTCGGTGCGGACGGGACGATTTACGGGGCGCAGATCACCGGCGCGAAGGGCGTTGACAAACGCATCGACGCCATTGCCCAGGCTATGCGGAACGGACTGAAAGCACCGCAGCTCGGCGAACTGGAACTTGCTTACGCACCTCCGTACAGCAGCGCAAAAGATCCGGTCAATTATGCCGGATTCATCGCCGAAAACGTCCTTTCCGGACTGAGTGATGCGGTCTGCCCGGATACGATCCCCGCCGATGCCGTCGTCCTTGACGTCCGGGAACCCGAGGAAAATGAACTCGGCGCGATCCCCGGCGCGGTCAACATTCGCCTGGGTGAACTTCGCAAACGCCTCGGCGAACTGGATAAGACAAAACAGATTATCTGCTGCTGTCAGGTCGGATTGCGGGGTTATCTTGCGGAACGGATTCTGAAACAGAACGGCTTCCGCGCCGCAAATCTTTCCGGCGGATGGCTCACCTGGAAGATGTTTCACCACCAGCCGAAACAACCGGGGACTCCCCCCGCAAGGATCAAATCGAAAAATTCTCCATCACAGATTCTGGACGTCCGTGCGCTTGCCTGTCCCGGACCGGTCCTGAAACTGAAGGCGGCAATGGCGGACGCAAAAGAGGGGTTCTCTTTGCACCTGATTGCTGCACGGACATTTGAAACCGATCTTCTGAACTGGGCGAAAGGGACAGGCTGCGCCGTTTCCGGACTGACATACCACGACGATGATCTGGAAGCGGATGTCTCCAAAGGAAACTCTCCCGCGCAGACACCCTGTTCAAGCTGTATCCCGCCTGAACAATCCATTTCCATCGTTCTTTTCAGCAATGATCTGGACAAAGCGCTCGCCGCGATGATCCTTGCAGGCGGCTTTGCTGCCGCCGGGGTCAAGGTCAACATGTTCTTCACCTTCTGGGGACTTTCCGTCCTGCGGAAAAATCCCGTGCCGTATGCAAGGAAAAACCTGATCTCCCGGCTTTTCGGCCGGATGCTGCCGAAAGGCGCGGAAAAGCTGGCACTTTCAAAAATGAACATGATGGGAATCGGCACGGCGATGATGAAAGACGTGATGAATAAAAAGAACGTTCCGACGCTGCCGGAACTGATTCAGGATGCCAGGTCCGCAGGGGTCCGTTTCATCGCCTGCGACATGGCGATGAGCGTCATGGGAATCTCCCGCGAAGAACTGATTGACATTGATGAAATCGCCGGGGTCGCCACCTTTGCCGAACTTGCAAAACAAGGAAAGAACGCATTGTTCATCTGAACAATATTGACATTCCGTTTTCTTGACAGACACGGCTTTTACAGAAATCAATCACAGCCATCCCGTATTTTTTTGAGAAAGGGTATTTTTTGACGGCAGATGAGCGTGACGGAGACGCTTTTCAGAAACACCGTCTTTGCGGATATGCCGGTTTGAGCAGGAATTGTCATGCAAAGTCAAAAAACATCTGAATTCGGGTCATTTTCTTTTTGACCTTGACTTCCGCCGTAACCAGGCGAAGCGACTTCGGATAGTATGCCGCCGTTCTGGCAATGGTCAAACGGATCCTTTCATCGCTGATGATGCGGATTTTCTTTCGGATGTACGGTCGCTTCTTTTGAACCGATTTGAGCGTGGATTTCCGATGCTGTCCCATAACACTCTGCGTGGAAGCGAAAGCGGGTTCCCCGGACGAAATCGTCTGCTGGCCCATAACTCGTTTTTGCAGCTGCATCCGGGCGCGTCCGAAAAGTTTTCTTCTGCGGAAAAAAATGATTCTTCGGTGCCGGATGTGTTTTTAAGGACTTGATTTTTCATATGCGGCATGTTATATTACCGGGCTGAACCAGAAAAATGAGTCGAATGACTCGCCTTACAACATGGAAGGTGCGATCATGACCACAGATGCGAAAAAGAATATTTCGACGGCAGCCGGAAAAACCGGAACGGCAAAGCCCGCAGCCCGGAAAAATTCCGGTGATACTGTCGCCAGGACTGTCCGGAAAACTACTGTGAAAAACGCGGAAGCGGAATCCGCTGAGACCACCAGAGCTGTCCGGAAGCCCGCTGTCAAAAAAGCAGAGCCGAAAACAACCGGAACAGCCAAGGCGAAAACTGTCCGGAAAGAGGAAACGCTGAAGAAACTCCGCCTTTCCAAAACGGATAAAAAGTTTTTCCGCGACCTGCTGCTTCATGCCCGTTCCGCTTTCGGCGAGCAGGTCAAATTCCATTCGGACGATGCACTGTCTTCCCGCAAGGATTCCGCGGGGGAACGTGCGGGCATGGCAACTCACATGGCGGATCTCGGCACCGACAACTACCGTCACGATTTTGAACTGGGACTGCTTTCCGATGAAGCCGATGTGTTGGAAATGATTGATGAAGCCCTGCAGCGTCTGGAAGATTCCGAATACGGAATTTGTCTGGACTGCGGCGAAGTCATTCCGCGCAAACGTCTGGAAGCCAAGCCGTATGCCAAATACTGCACCAAGTGCAAATCCAAGCGGGAAGCCATGGATGACACTTATTACCACAGAAGATAATGCTTCATGGAAAACAGATTCTTCTGCTCTTTTGAAAAGACCGTGCCGCGGGCGGACCGGAAGGTGTTCTGGTCCGCATTTGCCGCCGGGCTTCTTTTTTTCGGGCTGGATCAGCTGACCAAATACTGGGTGGTGAAGGAAATTCCGTTTGCCGCCCGGAGAACGGTTATTCCCGGATTTTTCAATCTCACCTATATCACCAACACCGGTGCGGCATGGGGGATTCTTTCGGGGCGCTACTGGCTGCTTCTGGCGATATCCGCCATGGTTTTTGCTGCGGCATTCTTTTTTCTCCGTGCGCTGACGGACAGCTGGAAAGAACGCTATTTTGCGATTTTTCTGGTCATGTCCGGAATTGCCGGCAACTCCGTTGACCGGATTTTCCGCGGCGCGGTGGTGGATTTTCTGCAGTTTTACGTCGGCAGATATGTCTGGCCGTCCTTCAATGTGGCGGATTCCTGCATCTGTGTCGGCGTATTCATCTATGTACTTTCCACGCTGCTGCGTCCGGAACATAAAAAAGCCGATCCGGATTCGCCGTCTTATGTCCAGTTCAAAAACTGATCTGCCGCGTTTTCCGGTCATCATGGGACCGACGGCTTCCGGCAAGAGTGCGCTGGCTTTGGCGCTGGCGTCTGCTTTCCGCGGGGAAATCGTTTCCGCCGATTCCATGCAGATTTACCGCGGACTGAATATCGGAACCGCCAAACCTTTACCGTCTGAACAGGCGGCAGTTCCTCATCATCTGGTTGATATTGCCGATATTACAGAAAAATATGACGTGTTCCGTTTTCTGAAAGAAGCGGAATCCTGTGTTTCAGATATCCGCGCACGGAAAAAACTTCCGGTCATTGCGGGGGGAACCGGTCTGTATCTGCGCGCATTGATGTACGGGCTGGATCCGCTTCCTGCCGACCCGGTTCTGCGCGGGGAACTGGATCGGAAATATGACAATGACGAGCATTATCCGGAACTGTGTTCTCTGATGGAACAGGATAACCCGGAAGACGTTGCGAAATTTTCCTCCAACCGGCGCAAACTTCTGCGGGCAAGGGAAGTTTTTCTGCTTTCCGGACAACCCATGTGCCGTTTGCAGGAACGCTGGAAACAGACCCCGCCGCGTCCGGACGCCTGTTCCTTTGTGCTGGTCTGGGAAAATGCGGAACTGCGCCGCCGGATAGAACTGCGGTGCGGTGAAATGCTCCGCTCCGGCTGGATTGAGGAAGCGGAACATTTTCTGAAAAACGGTCTGCACTCCGCGCCGACAGCATGGCAAGTGCTTGGTTATAAAGAAATTGCGTCTTATTTGACCGGGCAGCTTTCCCGGCAGGAACTGCCGGAACGGATCGTTACGGCAACCTGGCAGTTTGCCCGCCGTCAGAACACCTGGTTCCGAACCCAGCACCCGGAAGCAGTCCGGCTTGCCATGCCGCAGACGACAGACTGTCTGATCCAGGCTGTCCGCCGTCATTGCGGATTTTGAAAAGATTTCCGGAAATCAGTCGCCGAGAAATTTTCCGCAGGAAGTGTAATTGCAGATGTAATCCGCCACGGTATCTTCCAGCGGAGTAACTTCTGCCGTATAACCGGCATTCCGGAGCTTGGAAATGTCTGCGCAGGTGTAATACTGATATTTGCCGCGCAGGAAATCCGGCATGTCGATATATTCGATGTTCACCGGTTTGTTCATCGCCTTGAAGACCGCTCCCGCCAGCGAATTCCAGGTTTCCGCCCGTCCGCTGCCGATGTTGTAAATGCCGTGACAGTTGTTCTTCAGCAGGAACATGACCATTTCCACGGCGTCCTTGACATAAATGAAATCGCGTTTCTGTTCGCCATCGGCATATTCCGGACGGTAGGATTTGAACAGTTTCACCTTGCCGGTGTCGCGGATCTGTTCATAGGCGCGGCAGACAACACTGCGCATTTCTCCTTTGTGCAATTCATTGGGTCCGAACACGTTGGTGTATTTCACCCCCGTAATGCCGGAAAGCAGACCCTGGTGTTTTGCCCACAGATCAAACATCTGTTTGGAATATCCGTACATGTTCAGCGGGCGAAGCTCTTCAATGGAATTTTCATCATCCACATACCCATGTTCGCCGCCGCCGTACGTTGCTGCGCTGGAAGCATAGAGGAAACGGATATTTTTTTCGACCGCATAGGCTGCCAGACAGCGGGTATAGTTGAAGTTGTTGCCGACCAGATAAGTGGCGTCTTTTTCCGTGGTGGAGGAGCAGGCGCCCATGTGCAGAATCACTTCGGTGTCATCCGGCAGCTCGTTGGCGAGCAGACGATCCATGAACACATCTTTTTCCATGTAGTCGGCATACGCAAGAGCGCGGAGATTTTTCCATTTTTCAGAAGTTCCGAGGTGATCGACCGCCAGAATGTCGTCGATTCCCATCTGATTGAGTTTCCAGATCAAAGCACTGCCGATCAGTCCGGCGGCACCAGTTACAATATATTTCATCGCTGTATCCTTTCTGTAAAATATTCAGCTGTAAATGGTTCAGAAAACGGAATTGGTTCCGGAACGGCTTTTTTCATGAAGGTCTTCGCTTCTGGGGTCTCCGGAATTGTGCCAGGGATAGACTTTGAATGATTCCTGGTTCATGGGGCGGCGTACATCCTGAAATTCCCTGCGCCGAGCCTCTTTCCGATCCCGTTCTTTTTCAATGACGCCGCCGAATGATATGTTTCCGCTGCCGCGCGCAGGGTCATGCTCCATGAATTTTCCCGATGGCGGCGCAGACGGTTTGGAACGGCATCCGGCAAACAGCAGTCCCGCACACAGAAGAAACAGAAGAACCGGTATTTTTTTCATGACAGCATTCCTTTCGGATCAGATATGATTTATCAGAACAATGGTCTGGTCGTCTTCCTGACCGTCTCCGTCCGGCGTCTGGGCGAATTCATCCACCGCCTTGAAGGTTTTCCGGATGAACGTTTCGGGATCTTCCCGTGCTATGCAGGACGCCTTGTACATTTCCTTGAGACGCGGCACGCCGAAATATTCGCCGGTCCGGGGCGAAACCGCTTCGTTGATGCCGTCGGTGAACAGCAGTACAGACATTTCCGGTGAAAACTCAATGCAGAGGGTGTCGAATTCCACATCTTCGCTGGGCATCAGCCCGATTCCCGCACCGTCCGGATAAATGGCGCGGATATGCTGGCGCACGTAGACCAGCAGTTCGGTATGACCGCCGCGCACATATTCCAGTGTGGAATCACGCCGGTTCAGAATACAGCAGCCGAGCGTAATGTAACGGCCGATTCCCGTATCCCGGTGCAGATTGTCATTCAGTTCCAGCATCAGATCCATCAGCGAGGTGAAACGGTCGATGTTGGCACGGATGAAACTGCGGGTCATGGAGGTAATCATACAGGCGGGAATGCCTTTGCCGCAGGCGTCGCCGATCACCACCAGCAGACGGTCTGCATCAATCTGGACAAAATCATAGAAGTCGCCGCTGACTTCCTTGGAGGCGCGGGTGTAGGCGTGAACCGAGAACTGCCCCCACACCGGCACGGTCTCCGGCAGCAGAGAACGCTGCAGATTGCGGGCGAATTCCAGTTCCTGGTCCAGCCGCTGCTGTTCGCTCAGACGGGAATATGCCTCCATGATGCGCCGTGCCAGCTCCACCTGTCCCGCAATAAAACGGAAACGTCCGATCTGGTCGGAGGAGAAATACGGCTGATCTTCCTGCATGTTGTTGACGGCGCAGATCACCCCTGTAACCATACCCTCGCTGATCAGCGGCAGCGCCATGATGCACTCGATCGGCACCAGCGGATCCGCCACATAAAGACGCGAGGTCGTCAGATGTTCGCCGTCCAGAATGATGTCCTTGCGGGCGAGCGCGGCTTCCCCGACAATTCCCTGTCCCAGCGCAATCCGTTCGCTTTTAAGCTGTTCCAGCAGATATTTCGGTTTGGTCATGACATAATGGGAGGAAGCCTTGTGAAACAGCGGAAACGGTCCGGAAACCCCGACAGGCTTCAGTTTTTCGCCGTCCATGGCAAACACGCAGACGCTCTGCGCCTCCACCAGTTCCGCCACATACCGTGCGGTTACGTTCATCCAGTTGTCCAGTTCATCCGGACTCTTCATATTCTGCGTGAACAGGGAAAGGAAATTACTGATTTCAACGCTGTTGTGCATAGCCACTTTCAGCCGCCGCCGGACCAGAGCCAGCCGGATTCGCAAAACACAGAATCCGACAGCCAGAAAGATCAGGACTCCGATGGCGATCAGAACCAGGAATAACGGAATTTTCATAAAATTCTCTGCTTTCTATATTGATTTTTCCTTTTAAACTGTTAACTTTATTGCAATTTCGTTATTTGTCAATCGGTTTTTTGAATTTTTTAGCAGGTTTCTATGAAAAAAAAACGCGCAGACGAGCTGTTATATGAACATGGGCACTGTGAAAGCACGGCGGACGCCGCTCTGCTGATCATGGAAGGCAAGGTGCGGAGCAATCCCGATTCCGTGGTTCGGAAGCCTTCGGAGATGTTTCCCGCCGATACCGTCCTGCTGGTCGAGCAGGGCAGCGGATTTGTCAGCCGCGGAGCCTTGAAACTGCGGAACGCCCTGGAAAAATTTGCTCCGGATCTGCATGGCCGCGTCGCCGTGGATATCGGCGCGTCCACCGGCGGCTTCACTGACCTGATGCTTTCGCATGGCGCGGAAAAAGTGTATGCCGTGGATGTGGGAAAAGGTCTGCTGCACTGGAAGCTGCGCACCGACCCGCGGGTCGTCTGCCTGGAAGGAGTCAACGCCAGAGCCTTGCCGCCGGATACGGTTCCCGGCGGAGCGGATCTGCTGAGCATGGATGTGTCGTTCATTTCCGCGACGAAGATTCTGCCGGCGGCGGATGCCGTGCTGAAACGCGGCGCCATGGCGTTCATTCTGGTCAAACCGCAGTTTGAAGCCCCGCGCGAAGACGTGCCGCCCGGCGGAGTTGTTTCCGATCCGGCTGTCCGGCAGGCGGCTCTTGACAAAGTGTGTTCTGCGGCGAAAGCTCTTGGCTGGCAGTTGATTGAAGCGGCGGATTCGCCCCTGCGCGGACCGCGCGGCAATCTGGAATATGTTGCGGTGTTCAAGGTCCGGCCCGCACAATAAACGGTGAGAATATGAAGCGGCTGACTTTCTTTCTTTTTCTGTTCGCGGCGCTTTCCCTGCCGGCACAGTACAACCGTGCCGCGCGCAAAGGTACGGAAAAAGCGGCAGCGGAACTTTCCGCCATGTCGCGGGAAATCCGGGTCAGCCGCCAGGTCCGGGATGAACTGGAGGAACAGGCGCAGGTCGTGGAATATGCGGTCCGGCACGGACAGCTCAATGCCGCGGAACAGCGCAAAATCCGTTCGGTGATGAGCCGCATTGAAAAAATGCTGGAAAAATCCCGTCAGAATGGACGCATGAGCGTCAATGAAGCACAGCGGATCCGGCAGGATTTGACCAGGGCGTACCGGCTGATCTGGTTCCTGCGGCGCAACCGGAACGGCGAAGAACAGCCCATTGTCTTTCTCGGACGCCGGATCGTGCTGCGTCCGGAGTTCCGGAGCAAGTACGACGCCGGATCGCTGGATCAGAAGGAAATGGGTCGGATTCTCCATGCCTATTATTCCGCCTGCCGGATACGGGAACAGATGCGCACAACGGGTTTGAAACCCGATCACCGGGCACGTCTGGAGAAGGAGTGTTTCACTCTTCTTTCCGAGTATTTTACCCTCGCCGAACCCGAATCAGCCCGCTGACAGGCGGTTTTCTGTATGAATAAGCTTAAAAAACAGGATTTTTTTCTGTTTCGGGGATTGCATTTCTCCGTTTCATGGATAATATTATATTCCGTAACCTCAAGATGAACTGCAAACATAACAAAGAAGGAGATGAAAAAATGCAGGAACTGTACAATGTGAGAAAAAAAGCGAAAGTGATGATTGATGATTCCAAATGCACGAAAGTGGTTTATTCCAAAACCACCAAGAGCGGTGCGGTCCAGGAACATTACGCCATCAAAGCCAAAGATGATGATGGCACTTCTCTGACCAAATTCATCTCCAAGGCCACTTACGACAGCCTGAAATGCAAAGTCGGCAAGGTCTGATCAGAATAAGGTTATTGCTTTTCAGCCCCGGAATTTTTTCCGGGGTTTTTCTTTCTGCCGTTCCGGGCAGACACAGAAACTCCGGAAGATGTCTTTTGAGAACATCCGCCGGAGCTGGTTTATTTTTTGCGGACAGCCGGATTCCGGCTATCCTGCAGATTTGTTTCCGTTAAAGGCTTCTCTGTACACCCACCAGAATTCCGCGGATGGGTGAATCTTTCCGGCTGCACTGCACCGGACGGATATTGCCGGAAGGGGAAGTCAGTTCCATTCGTTCTCCGTCCATTTCGCGAAAGGTGCGCAATTCCGGCTTGCCGTTGATTTCCACCAGAACAATGTCTCCGTTGCGGACCGTGTTGTTGAATTTCTTGAGAATGGCAATGTCTCCATCCAGAATTCCTGCGCCGTTCATGCTGCTGTCGGCGACCCGGACGGCGAACAGTTTGCGGGTGTCGAAATGGTTCTTCATGGCAGAAGAATCATAATAGAAAGACTTGTCGGTTTTGATTCCGCTGTTTTCAAAAACGGGAATGGAGCAGACTCCGTTCGGACGGCGGGTTTTATGTTTCGGTTTGTTCAGGCTGATGCTGCGTGCTTTGGAACTGCGGGTCATGAATTTCTTTTTCTGCAGAGAGCGGAGATGCGCAAATACAGTGGAAGTCTTGATGTTGAAATGTTCCGCGATTTCGTACACGGTTGGCGCCATGACATTGACGTCCATAAAATCTTCGATGAAGTTCAGGATGTTGCGTTGTTTGTCTGTCAAACCCTTCATAATACCCTCCGTTATGGTTTTTGCCGCCGGAAAAGCCTTTCCACTATGGAATGGTCATTCTGCATGAATTGCGCCGGCAGCTTGTCTTTTGCAAACCAATTCGGAGTTATGACAGAGTTTTATGCAGTCAAAAAAATTTTTTCCGGATTTTTTTTCTGTCGCTTCATAAAAAGACACAACCGCCGAAAGTCCCGGTTGAGGTCTTCGGGCGGTTGAGGAGGTTCTCACCAGATGCGGATTGGAATCCCCAGCACCTCGGAAATCCGGTTGCGAACCGGATGAACGGGATGAGTCCGGTTCAGTTTGTTTTTGGTGAAACCGACGGCATAACCGGTTTCCCGGTCTGCAAAACCTTCCGATCCGCAGGCACCGCCATGTCCGAACATGCGGTTCCATGGAGCTTCCGGCCCGCACAGTGCATAGCCCAGACCGAATTTATCCCATTCATTTTTTACCGGATCGTCTGCGGACCGCCGCAGGATCAGGGCATGTTTGAGCGCTGGTTCGTCAATCAGACGAATTTCGTCGACACCGTCTTCGATCAAGGATGCATAAATCCGGGCAAGGGAATGTGCGTTTGCGGTTCCGTTCGAGGACGGATTTTTTCCCGCAAGAATACATTTCCGGTTGAATTGGAGCCGCATATCGGCAAGCTGTGCCGAATCTGCGGGAACCAGTTTTGCCAGATTGGAAAACCGTTCTTCCGGCAGTCCGTAAAAGAACGTGCCGATATTCAGCGGATCCAGAATCTCTTTCTGAAGAAGATGACACAATTCTTCTCCGGCGGCCTTCTCGATCAGACGTCCCAGCAGGATTCCGAAGGTGTGGGCATGATAATGATGCTTTCCGCCAACCGGACTTTGCGGCGTCATTTTTTCCAGGGCAGAACACGCTTTTTGCCAGTTGAACCAGTCTTCAAGCGGATATCCTTCCGGAAAACAGTACAATCCGGAGCGGTGCGTCAGAATATCCTGAATTGCAGTGTTTTCCTTGCCGGCGGCGGCATATTCCGGCCAGTATTTTGCGACAAGGTCTGTATCGGAGAAAACGCCGCGCGCAGCCAGAATATGGTACAAGGTTGCCAGAATCCCTTTCCCGACGGAAAAAACCGGAAACACGGTCTGTGAATCCACTTTTTGCGTATGCGTTTCATCAAGCCAGCCGGAATGAAGGTCGCAGAGCAGTTTCCCGTGCCGGTAAACTGTCAGCTGGCAGCCGCATTCTTCCCCTGAGGCGACGGCGTCGTCAAGCACTTTTTGGAGTTTTCTGGATAAATCGTTCATTTTTTTTCAAATCCTTATTATTGATGCTGTACTTCAGTTCATTGATGGCTTACTATATCGGCATAATATGTTTTTTCAATGTATTATATATTATTTTGTTGAAAAAGTCTGTTTTTTGCAAAAAATAACGATTTAAACCATGATTTTATATATTTTTTTTGTTTGCATTCTAAAAAACACATGATATATTGAAACAGAGCAGGACAACAGGGATGAACCATTGAAACAACAAGGAAGGATAAATATTCATGAACACGCCGATCAAGAGCAGGGTATTGGAAAAACTGCGGAACGGGGAATATGTTTACAGTATGAAATTCAATTTTGAAACATCCCGCGGGATTGAGATTGCGGGTCTGACGGGATTCGATTGCGCCTGGGTGTGTCAGGAGCATATCGCCACGGACGCGAGTCTCATGGAACGTCAGATTCTGGCTGCGAAGGCGACGGGGCTTGACCTGATGGTCCGGGTGCCGCGCGGAAGTTACAGCGACCTCGTGAAGCCGCTGGAACTGGACGCCGCCGGAATCATGGTCCCGCACGTGATGAGCGCGGAAGATGCGCGGAACATTGTCCGGCAGACCCGTTTTTATCCGCTCGGACGGCGCGCGGTGGACGGCGGAAACGCCGACGGCATGTTCTGCCTGCTGCCGAATGACGAATATTACCGTTTCGTGAATGAAAACCGCTTTGTTCTGATACAGATTGAGGACCGCGAAGCTCTTGACGAACTGGATGAAATCTGTTCTGTTCCGGGGATCGACATTATTTTCTTCGGACCGGGCGACTTCAGCCAGAGTCTCGGCAAGCCAGGCGATCTGGACTGTCCGGAAGTCGCGGACGCCCGGAAACGGGTGGCTGAATGTGCCTTGAAACACGGAAAATTCGCAGGAACGGTGGGATCGGCGGAAATGCTTCCGATGCTGCACGGATTGGGATATCAATTTGTGAATCTGGGGGCGGACGTTGTTGCGTTTGGCGCATATTGCAAGGAGATTCAGTCAAAAATCAAAACTCTGCCCGGCAGGTTCATTTGATTGTTCAATAAATAATCACAAACAGTAAAAACAGGAGGTTGTGTCATGAAGGAAAAAAACAGAAAAGTCGGCATCTTTACATTAATAGAACTCCTCGTGGTTGTTGCTATTATTGCAATTCTGGCAGGAATGCTGCTGCCGGCACTGAACAATGCCCGGAGGACAGCCAAAGCGATATCCTGCACGAATACGATGAAGCAGCTTGGGCTTGCCGAACTGAGCTATCAGCAGGATTCCAACGATTTCGTTCTGCCCTACAATTCGCCCGGTATCGGTCTGTGGGCGTTGACCATGTATGAGAAGCGCGGCGACAAGATGTACAGCCGGATTTCCAAAAAAGACGGGAAACGCTACTGGGCGGGTCCGACCTGCGCAGGAAGCGATGACGAACAGGGAAAACACATTGCGAAATTGAGCATCACCTTCAACTACTGGGATGCGGACGGCGGCATCAGCACCGCGCGTTATAACGCCGCTTATGGCAAGTTTGCCTTCACGGGCGGAAACGGGAATTCGGACGGTTCCTGGAATCCGCTTCCCGTCAAAAGCTCCAGAGTCAAAAATCCATCGGTGAAGGTTCTTCTGTTTGAAGCCTACAAAACCGGTTACTGGGCAGTCAGCTTGTTCGACGATATACCGGAAACGGGCGGAGCCGGACCGTGGAAACGGCATCCGGGCAATGCCATGAATATTCTCGGTTTTGACGGTCATGTGGAAAAAATGCAGAGATTCAGATCCACCCAGAAAATCGGGACGCAGACCGTTGAAGATTATTATTTCCAGCCGCTGAAATGAGGAAACTGCAATGAATTCTTTTCTTCAGAAATGTATTTTGGCAGCTGGAACGTGTCTGCTGCTTTCCGTCGGCAGTGCGGCGGAAGCGGAAAGCGATATGACCGGATTTCTGCGCAGCAGCAAAGAGTTTCAGGCATGGGCATTTGTCTGTCAGCCGGAAAAGGGAAAGCTGTCCCTGAAAAAAATAGATGCGAATACGTACCGCAGCTATCTTCTGAAAGTGAACGGCGGAGAAATCCGAATGCTGCACGACGACCCGGATCCGGAAGTGCAGTACCAGGGAATTTTTTTGACCCGCCATCCCGGCTTGATCCGTTCCGGCGTGCTGGTTGCCGAATGGGAGGCCGCCGTTTTGAAGAATCCGGAAAAACCGGGAGCAGGAGTATTCCAAACGGTCATGATTCCGGAAAACAACGAAGGAAAAATCCGTTTTCAGAGTGCGGTACAGCTGAGACCCGACGGCATCAAGACGCGGCTGGGCATGACGAACCGCGCATTTCCGGCAGGGGAATATCATAAATTCAGGGCGGCGCTGGATCCGGAAAACGGCAATTTCGCACTCTGGATGGATGATGAACTTCTCCAGAAAGGCGTTCTGCCGGTTGAACAGAATCCGCCGAGCCGGCAAATTGCATTCGGCGACTGTTCCGGCGGAATTGCCGGACAAGCCGGACTGCGTTTTTTCCGGATCGGAGTTTTTCAGAAAATATCGGAGCCGCTGCTGAAACTGAAAACAACGGATCCTGAATGGGCTTTCTGCTGCAAAGTGGAGAACGGCGGTCCGGTTCTGCAAAAGATCGATGCGAATACGTACCGGAAGGATTTGATGAAAACGGAAGGACATCTTCTTCACCTTATTCATGATGATCCGGATTCTGCCGTGCAGTATCAGGGAATTTTTCTGAGCGGTCATCCCGGACTGAAGAAGCCGGGAATCCTGGTTGCCGAATGGAAAGCGGCTGTGCGGAAAGCCGCGGCAAAACCGGAAACGGCGGTGTTCAACGCATACTTCGCGCCGGCAGGAAAAAACGGCGTGTGCAAATTCCAGACGAATGTTTTCCTTTCCCCGGATGGCGTGAAGTCGAAACTGGGAACGGCGGTCCGCCATTTTGCGGAGAATGAGTTTCATGTTTTCCGCATTGCGCTGGATCCGGACAACGGGGACTGCATCATCTGGATGGACGGCGCACTTTTGCAGTATGGCAAGCTGCCGGCTGCAAAACCGGTAAGGCAGCAGTTGGCTTTCGGCGACTGTTCCGGCGCAGTGGAAGGACAGGCTGTTCTTGAGTTTTTCCGGATCGGACGGGTTAATCCGTAAACAGAAAAAGGAGCGTCATGAATAATACATTTCGGAAACTGCTGTGCCTCTGCGCAGTCGGCGGAACCGTGTTCGCTGGAACTGCGGCTGCCGGTGATTCCTGGGAAGAACAGCGTTCGGCACTGTTGAACAGACCCCGTTATCTGTGGAACAACGACGGCGGCGATCTCTGGCACTGGGACAACTCGGAGGTTACGCCGGAACAGGCATACAAAAGGCTGAACTGGGGCGTGGATGTGGCAAAAAAAGGAATCACCACTTATATCTACTGTCCGCTGTGCAGCGCATTCTGCAACCAGACAAACGCCACGCGCGCCGGAGACCGGGTAAGTCCGCCTCCGACCAACAGGCAGGATGCCGTCAAACTGCTGACGGAACAGGGTACGGATTCCATACAGGTTGCACAGAAATACGCCAGAAACAACCATCTTGAGTTTTTTGTGTCGCTCCGGATGAATGATATCCATGACGTCACGTGGAGCAATGGGCTCATGCCGGTGGTGTTTCCGCAGTTCAAAAAAGAACATCCGGAATATTTGTTCGGTTCGTTTCTGAACCGCCCGCCGGCGGGGCCGTGGTCCGCTGTGGATTATGCCCAGCCGGAAGTCCGCGCCCGGATGACCGGATGTTTCCGCGAAATATGCGAAAATTACGACGTGGACGGGATCGAACTGGATTTCACACGCGATCCGTGTCTGTTCAAAAGTGTGGCGTGGGGAAAAACCGCGGGGGAAACGGAATGGCGGATCATGGACGGCTTCATGCGGGAACTGCGTGAAATCGCGGAACAGGCGGGCAGAAAACGCAACCGTCCGATTCTGCTTGCCCTGCGGATCCCCAACGCCCTGGATTACTGCAAGGCTGTCGGAATTGATGCGGAATCCTGGTTCGCACGGAAATATGCCGACATTCTGGTTGCGGACAACTGGATGAATTATGACCGGATGGAAAGCACATTCGGACGGATTCGCCAATATGGCGTATGGTGTTATGCGGCAGTCGACAATATGGCAGTACGGCGGCAGACTCCTGCGCAGCAGAAAGCGATCCGCATGGCAATGATCGGGGACGCCCTTTCCTGCGGAGCGGACGGAATTTACTATTTCAACTGGTTCAATCCGGAACTGGTTCAGTCGCAGATGACCCGTTCCACGGAGGATTTGAAAGGGCAGAGCAAGCTCTATTATCCGAACAGCGCCTCGACGGATTATCTGATCAACCGTTATCTTGCATCCGGGGAAAGTTATGCGAAAATCCCGATGGTGATGCCGGATATGCCGTATATGCTTGCGCCGGGAAAAAGCTGTGAGCTGGTTTTCAATATGACCGATGACTTTTCCTCGCCGGAAGTCCGCCGCTCCGGAGTTCGGATCAAAGCGATGGCGACGGTGACAGAGCCGGTGAAACTGGAGCTTTCCGTGAACGGTACGCCGGTTCCGTTGAAAAGCCGCGGGATAGACAGTCTTGCGGAAATCATGCCGGAACTGCTGAAAAAAGGCAAAAACGTTTTTTCGGTATCGCTTCCGGACGGCAGCAGCAGCCAGGTCAGGCATCAGACGATTCTTGCCGGCGACCGGATTCTCGCCGGAAAAATCCAGCCTCCGTGGCGGCGCTTCATGCGGGTTGACGACCTTCGTTCCGCAGAAAAAATCGAAGACGGCGCCTATCTTCTCGCCGATAGAATTTCCGCTCCCGGCTGCGGTACTTCGCTGCTCTATCCCCTGGCGGACGCCGGCGGACATCCTCTGCGTGTTTCATTTGAACTGAAGCTGGTCGACACGGACGATCCGCTGGCGGCGGTATGCCGGGTTGCGGATAAACGTTTTGTGGAAATCATCAGTTTTGAGCCGGACCGGATTTGTTTTCTCCATGCGCGGAAGACACTGAATTTCCGGACGGATGACGATTTTCACTGGTATCGGATCCGCATGACGGAAAAACAACTGGTTTTTGAAGCGGACGGCAAAGAACGCATCCGGGTGCCGCTTGTCCGGCGTGCGGATGACCCCGAGGCGCGTTTGCCGGAATATGTTCAGAGTGTCCGGGGAATGCACAACCACAGTCTGATTCTCGGCTCTATTTCCGGTCAGGGAAAAGGCGCCACTTTATGGAAGAATGTGAAGCTGGACCGCAGCGGTGTCGGACTGAGGGATTTCTCGGTATCCGTCGAGTTTCCGGAGGAACCGCCGAAAACAGTTCTTCCGTTTGGGGAAAGCCGGATCTCCTGGGATATCGGTCTGGACGCCGCCGCAGGTGATTTCCGGATTCCCGGAGCGGATGCGAACTCTTATCTCCGCAACAACGCCAAGCTCCGGGACGGAGCATTCCATCTCATCCATGATTCCGGAGAGACGGGCGCCGAGTATCAGGGAATATTTCTGGGCGGGCATCCGAAACTCAAAGGAAGCGGGATTCTGGCTGTCGAATGGGAATGCGCCGTTGAAAAAGAAGGCTTTCCCGCAGAACAGCCCGTTTTCAATGTGTATCTGAAACCTGCTGCTGCCGACGGCAAGGCATACCGCGAAACCAATATCCTGGTCGGTCCTGCCGGCATCCAAACCCGGCTGGGGAAAATATCAGGGCATTTTTCGGACGGGCAAATGCATATGTTCCGGGCTGTATTGAATCCGGAAAACGGCGATTTTGCCTTATGGATGGACGGTAAAGCCGTTCAGCAGGGAAAGCTCCCGGCTGGTTCAGCCGGAGCGCAGATAATTTCGTTCGGGGATTTGTCCGGCGGAGTTGGCGGGCAGGCGCGGCTTAAATCCATTCGATTCGCAAAAATAAAGAAATAACGGAATCCGGGACGGATTCAGAAAGGAAACAACATGGAAGGACAATGGACCAGTTATGTCATCATGGGCATCTACATGGCGTTCATTTTGGGTGTAGGCTATGCCTTGAAAGGGAAAAACAAGAATGTGGAAAGCTATCTGCTGGGAGGGCGGAGTATGCCCTTTATCGCGGTCGGCATGTCCATGATGATGGCAATGTTCAGTTCGATATCCATTGTTCAGATCCCCAGCGAAATTTTTTCGAGGGGATGGACCATGTTTTCGCTGGCAATCTTCATAACGATTCCGATTGCCATTCCTTATTATCTGCTGTTCGTGCGTTTTTATTTCAAGCTGGGCAGCTTCACTCCGTATGAGTATCTTGAATACCGGTATGACCGTGCCGTGCGCGGAATTGTGGCGATCAGCAATTTCTATACGCAGACCATGTATATAGGGATGGTGCTTTACACGTCCAGCAAAATTTTTGAAGGGGCTTACAACTGGCCGTGCTGGCTGACCATTCTGCTGATTGGCGGAATCGGTCTGATTTACACCGTGACGGGCGGAATCAAAGCGGTGGTGTGGACCGATGTAATTCAGTTCTTCTTCATGTTCGGCGGACTTTTCCTTATCGTGTACGTGCTTTGCAAAAACATTGACGGCGGAGCGGTTCGTGCCGTAACGTACGCATTTGAAACCGGGCATGGCGCACCGCAGTTTGCCGATCCGGATTTCTACAAGTTCACGCCTTACAGCCGGCTGCTGTTCATTATTCTGCTGTGGCAGGCGGTGATCTGGCCGATCGGCGGCGCGTGCAGCAATCAGGCGACAATTCAGCAGATTCTGTCAACCAAAGACTGGAAGTCCGGATTCAAATCCCAGATTCTTTCATCGGTATTCGGCATTCTCGCAAGTGTTGTCCTGTATTTCATCGGTTTTGCCGTTTACACATATTACAGCCAGAATCCGGATCCGGTGGTTGCCGCCCAGGGAGGCGATATTGCTTTAACGCGTTTTGTTTCCACGAAACTGGCGTTATTGCCTTCAGCGTTGTTCATGGCGGCAATGCTTTCCGCTATTATGAGCACGCTGAATTCAGGAATCAATTCCATGGCGACAATCTGGCTGAAAGAAATCCACGGCAAATTCATCAACCGGAACATGTCTCCGGAAAAGGAGCTTTCCGTTTCCCGCTGGGCAACTTTTCTGATCGGTCTTTTCGCGATCAGTCTTGGTCTGGCGGTCGATCTTTCCGGACAATGGCTGAAACAGAGCGTAACCGAAGTGGGAACGCTGTTCTACATGCTGGGCGCGGCGACACTTCCCGCTTTTCTGTTTGCCGTGCTGTCCAGCCGTGCGAATGCCATTCTGGTTTGGGGTTACACCGCTTTCACAACCGGTGAAATGCTGGGGAAAAATGTATGGTATGTTCTTTCCAGAACAGCCGTTCAGGTATGGGAAAAAGATCCTTCCGCCGGATTCGGCTGGGGCGGAAAACTTTCCTTCATTTATGCTTTGATTCCGGTGGCTGTCGGCGTAATCCTCTGTATTCCCTGGTGCAGGAAAAGCACCCGCGGAAAACTTTTCAGCAAAATCGCCGCATTGGCCGGGCTGGTTGTCCTGGGCTTCGGCTTCCTCATGGTTACCTGGTGGGCGTTCAGCAACTGGTGTGTGGATACCAGACCGCTGGAATGCAGTTTCGCATTTTACATGCCGTTCTCCACGATCGGAGCCTTTGTGATCCTGTGGTTCTGTCCGGTTCAGCCGCGGGAAAAATGGCAGGGACTCACGCTTGGAACCTTAGGAGAAAAAATTTTGAAAAACAATGCCAAATAAGAAAGGTCATGACATGAAATGCGACAAAACAGGCCGTTTTGAATATTCAGGACATAAGATCGGCTGGAAGCTGCGTCTGCTTTCCGCCGGCAATGAAACCCTGGTCTGTCCGGACGAAATGCAATCGTTCATGCAGACTGAAACGGAAAACGGCTTTCTGCTGCAATGGACGGGACATCCGGTGCAGGGAACTCATTTTCAGGTATCCTGCCGCTGGAAGAAACAGGGCGATTCCCTGCGCGGAAAACTTTCCTTTTCGAATGCGCCGTCCGCGCACCGGATTCTGGAAATTCTTTTTCCCGTTGTGGTTATGGAACATCCGGATGACCGGATTCTGCTGCCGCATGACATCGGCTATCTGAGCGGACCGCTGAACTCCTGGGATCTTTCCGTTTCGTCTCCCGCAAGATATTCTTTTCATCCCTTTCAGTTTTTCGGCTTTTTTTCGGAACATGGATGTCTGTATGCATCATGCCGGGACAACCGGCACTGGAATAAAAGTTTTGAACTGACCGCGCGGGAGAATCCGCGTCAGGCGGAACTTGCCGTGGCTGTTCCGGTGAAAGAGACTGCCGCGGCGCGGAAACAGTGGAGCGTTCCCTTTGAAACCGAGCTGGCGCCCTGCGGCGGCAGCTGGTTTGATGCGGCTTTGCGCTACCGCAAATGGGCTTTCCGGCAAAGCTGGTACCGGAACCGGCTCCGCAGCAATCCGCTGAGCCAGTACGGAATATGGTTCTGGAACCGCGGCGAGGCGGACGATGTCATGGCTCCGGTGGAGGAATTTGTCCGGCGGTCCGGTGTTCCCGCCGCGCTCGACTGGTATTTCTGGCACAGCAACCCGTATGATACCGATTATCCGGCATTCTGGCCGCCCCGCGCCGGTGAAAAAAATTTCCGGGAAGCAATTGCGCGCATGGCTCGCCGGAACATTTTTCTGCAGGTGTATATCAACGGGGTCATCTGGGATCTTCAGAACAAGGACTGGGAAAACGGCGGGGAAGAATCTGCGGTCAAGACTCCGGACGGAACAGTTTTCAGTGTTCCGTTCAACCGTTACAACGGACACCGTCTGGCGTATATCTGCGGAGAAGGGAAAATCTTTTTCGACAAGATCCGGGCTTTGGTCGACCATCTGGTTGACGCCGGACTGAAGAGCGTTTATCTGGATCTGATCGGCTGTGCCTCGACGGTGATTCCCTGCTACAATCCGGCGCACCGTCATGCGCCGGGCGGGGGGACTTATCAGGCCGACGGATACCGGGACATGATCCGTTCCCTGCGCCAAAAACATGCGGGAGTTGCCTTTTCCACGGAAGAAGGTTCCGAAAAGTATCTGGACCTGATGGAGTCGATGATTCTGCTGTATCCAAGCCACGAGCGGATCGGTTTCTGGAATCTTGCACTCCGGATGAAGGGGGAATACGTACCCGCCTTTACCGCGGTATATCACGGTTCAACTGCTTTGTTCGGAAATTTTGCCGTTCCGGACAATATTCCCGCATGGGATTCGCTGTGGCCGGAACAGGAACGTTTCCGGAAAGAAGATGAACAGGACTGGGTTCGTCTTTTCCCGGATCAGTTCCCGCTGGAATTTTCCCGCGGCATCATCTGGGGAATGCAGCCGACGGTGTGCAATTTGCGCAAAGGACAGGAAAACGTGCCGGAACTGGCGCCGTACTATCAATTCATGATAGACTGCGCACGGTTCTATTATGAAAACCGCGATTTTCTGTTCCACGGAACCATGGAAGCGCCGGGCAGACTGAAAGTCCGGAGCAAAAAAGTCCGAATTCTGCAAAGGGGAACTTATTCCAAAAAAGATGAAGTCAGTTTTATTGAGACCGAATCGCCGGTCATACTGCATTCCTGCTGGAAATCGCCGTCGGGACAGCGGAAACTGATTCTGATCAACTGGGATCAGGCGCCTGCGGAATGGTCGATGGACGGTTTGTCCGGAATCCTGCCGCCGCTCTCCTGCGCCGGGATTGTGCTGTCCGGCAGACGGCACACATCCGGAGCGGATATGAATTTTATCCGGAAAACAGAAAAAAACGCCGGTCTGCCTGCAGAAGATTTCCGGAAAAACGTTTGAATTTTTCCGGATTTGAGTTATTTTGATGCAAACGACAGGAGATGTATGATGGTTGCAAAAGAAAAAAAGCCGGCGTCAAAAATTGTTTATGAATATATACTGAACGGGATTACGAACCGGGTCTTTCCTCCGGGAATGCCTATGCGTGAAGAGGCGATCAGCAGTGTCTGCAACTGCAGCGCCACTCCGATCCGGGAAGCATTCCGCCAGCTGGAAAAAGAAGGATGGCTGACGAATCTGCCGTACCGCGGCTGCATTGTCCGCATCCTGTCGGAAGAGGAGATTTCCGAGATCTTTTTCATGCGTGAAGCTGTTGAAAGCCGTGCGGTGCGCTGTATCATCCAGAACAAAAACGCGGATTTGGCTCCGCTGCATCAGGCTGTCAGACAAATGGAAGCGCTCGCCGCCGGTGGGTCCCATTCCGCGGCGGAGATGTCATCCTGCGATCTTGCGTTTCACCGGACATTGCTGACGGCGGCCTCTTTGCCGCGGCTGACTCAATATGCCGCTACCTGGGATTTGCAAATCCGTTCATTTTCCGCAGTCGGTAACTGGCAGATGTCCGAAGAAGAACTTGCGGACGTTCTGGAACAGCACAAGATGATTCTTCATGCCATTGAACGCGGCTGGAGCCGTTCGGCGGAGGCTCTGATCCTCGATCACACCGAACAGGCGAGGATCAAAACCCTGTCGCTGCAGCGCAAAGCCATGGCGGAGACTGCGGAGAATGTGAAAAAGACAACCCGTAAAAAAGGTTCAGGACAGCCAAAAGAGTAAGGTTTTTTATGGAACAGCTTGAAATCATATCCGGAGCAGATCTTCAATGGGAGGATTATAGCCGGATTCAGGAATTTGTCGCGGTGTCATTTGGGAATCCGGTTCCGCCGATGCCGGAAAAAAATCCGGAAAACCTGCGCTGGTTCCGGCATAAATACCGGTATTACCGGTACACGGAAATCGACGGAAAAATTGCTTCCGGTCTGTGGGCATATCCGATTCCGTTCCTCGCGGACGGCAGAAATGTGGATGTCTGGTCCATAGGCGGCGTTTCCACTGCGCCGGAATTTCGCGGACGTTCTCTGATGTCCCGGATGATGACCCAGGTTATGCGGGATATCCGCGAAGCCGGGGCGGCGCTGATATGGCTGGCGGGGAAAAAAGACCGCTACATGCACTTCGGTTTTCAGCGTGCCGGAAATATGCTGGAACTGGATATCGAAGCGGACAATGTACGGCGGCACTTGACTGCGCACGGGAATAAAACCGTCTTTTATCCGGCTCCGGCGCAGGTCCCGTGGCATGAAGTGCAGAAACTGACTTGCCCGCAGCGTTTCCGCCATGACGTCCCGCTTGAAGATTATGCATTCAAATGCATTGACCATCAATATCTTGCCGCATTTGCTCTTGAAAATGGAATTCCCGCGGCGGTGATTGTGTTCAAGCCCTCCGAGCGGCCTGAACTGGCGGAATACGGCGGGAAAACTGAACCGTTGGAGGATTTGCTGCTGGCGTTCAGTCAGAAATATCCCTCTTTCCAAGTGAGACTTCCGCACATGGATTCTCCGTTTTTCCGGTTGTTTTTTCCGCTTGCCGAGCGGTGGCGCATTGACATCAATTACAATATAGCTGTCACAGATCTGCAAAAGTGTCTGAAGCTGTCCGAGACACATTGCCGGACGGTTCACGACTGTCTTGAAGGACGCAGTGTCAACTTTGTCATGACCGGCGGTATATTCCCGGAACAGCGGGCGTCCCTTGCTGTCCGGAACCGGCAGCTGCAGGTCGGACAGCCTCTGCCTGGTGCGCCGGAAATAGTCCTGACTCCGGAAGACATGGCCGCTCTGATCTTTGGTCCTGTCCGTCCGTCTGTCCTGACCCGTTCTTCGGAAACAGCCTGGCTGGATCTGCTGTTTCCCGTGATTTTGAATCTTCAGCACAGTGTGCATGGAGCATGAAAGGAAGGTTTTTAGAATGCAGAAGAATTCACTCTCAATGATTTCCCTTGCCGCCGATAAAAACGCGCCGGGGGAACTCTTTCATCATTTCTGGAATGAATGTGTCGGAGCCGGTCGCGCATACGAAGGATTGCGCGCAGACTGGCAGGAGCAGCTGGAACGCAGCGTGAAAGCCTGCGGATTCAAACGTCTGCGCTTTCACGGACTGTTTCACGATGACATGTTCACCTGCCGCAGGGCGGCGGACGGCACACTGCAGTTCAACTGGATGTATGTCGATGCGCTGTTCGACCGGATGCTGGCAATGGGCATCCGTCCCTTCATAGAGCTGGCTTTCACTCCGGGCTGTATGACAAAACGCCCGGAAACCTGGTTCTGGTGGCGGGCGCACAACGTGCCGCCGGATGATTTGCGGGAATGGGCGCTGCTGGTGCGGAAACTGGTCCTGCATTTGCTGGAACGTTATGGAGAAGAGGAAGTTGTCCAGTGGTATTTTGAAGTATGGAATGAACCGAATCTGCGTTTCTTTTTCAAGGGAACCCGTTCCGAGTATTTCAACCTTTACCGGGTGTCGGCGGAAACGATCAAAGCGGTTCACCCCCGAATCAAGGTCGGCGGTCCCGCCACCAGCAACTTTGTCTTTGACAAACGATTTGACGGTGAAAGCTGTCTGCCGGAATCGGAGATTCATTATCCGGGCGAAGAGGAAGATTTATCGCAATATCAGTGGAAGCCTGTCTGGATCAAAGAGTTCCTTGCATACTGCGAACAGAATCATGTTCCGGTTGATTTTATTTCCACGCATCCGTATCCCAGCACTTCGGCGATTGACGCAGACGGTGTGCCGAAGGGAAGAAACCGCCCGGTCAACGCCACGCCGGACGATCTGCGTCAGCTTCGCAAACTTGTGGACGAAAGCCATTTCCCGAATCTGGAAATTCATCTTACCGAATGGTGTACGTCCAGCGCGTATGGCGATTGTTCCCATGATCATGTTACCGGAGCCAGTTTCATTATCCGAAGTATTTTGAATTCCATCGGTCTGGTTGATTCGCTGGCTTACTGGGTGTTCACCGATATATTTGAGGAAAAGGGCGCGGGATTCGGAATCTGGCATGGCGGATTCGGACTGATGACCACAAACGGCATCCCCAAACCGGCATGGCATGCGTACCGGTTTCTGAATGCGCTTGGAACATTCATGGTCGCCCGGACGGATGAGGCTGTTCTGACCCGGAAAGCAAACGGAAAAATTGTCGCTCTGCTCTGGAATTATCCGGAAAATGA
Organism: uncultured Victivallales bacterium; assembly: GCA_934661375.1. Taxonomy (GTDB): domain Bacteria; phylum Verrucomicrobiota; class Lentisphaeria; order Victivallales; family UBA1829; genus SIG94. Next base: position 113,672 of record CAKUJH010000001.1, on the reverse strand, counting down.
AGTTCCGCTTGCCGCGCCTGTCCTGCGGGATCCGATAAAAGCGGCATCATTGACGGAAACCGGGTCGGATAAACAAGCGGAACTGACCATCGCCGGATTTGCGCCGCATACCCGGTTCAAAGTGGAAACGCTGAACCGCGAGCATGGCGATGCGGCTGTGCTGTTCCGGGCAATGGGGTCGCCGATGGAGCCGTCCAGGGAAGCCGTCGATCTCCTGAGGAAAGCGGCGGAGCCGATGGTTTCGATGATTTCCGCCGATGAACGGGGAACATTGAAAATCCGGGACAGAATCCGTCCATGGGAAATCCGGCTGATAGAAGAAATGTAACGTCAGCTGTTTGAAAACTGCCGCAAGGACATCGACTTTCCGCTTTACTCGATTTTTTCCACCATCACGCTGGGAAACTGCTGCATGAACGAAACCCAATGACTTTCGTCATGGCTGACATGTTCCCGCAAAGTGATTTTGAACCGGTAACGCGGCGCGGTCCCGTCATTGATCTGGGAAATGGAGCAGGACATGATCTGGTCGCCTTCCCTGTTGATGGCGTCCGTCACCCGTTGAAGGTCGGCGTAATCCAGCGAGGAGTACACCAGCTGCGTCGCCTGCGTTTTGATGCGGATGAAAAAGATCTGGAAAAGTTCCAGACAGATCAGCGTCAGAACCGTCGTTACGATGGATATGGTGTAAAGTCCTCCGCCGCAGGCCATTCCGATGGCGGCGGCAACCCACAGCCCGGCGGCGGTCGTCAAGCCGCGCACAAACTGTTTCTGCATCATGATGGTTCCGGCTCCGATGAAGCCGATGCCGCTGACGATCTGAGCCGCCACACGCGAAGAATCGGCGCCTCTGATGCCCGGGACGCCGGTGCTGGTTTCAAAACCCCACTGGGAAATAATCATGAACAGCGCACTGCCGATCGCCACCAGAAAATGGGTCCGGATCCCCGCGTCCTTTGCCCGGTACTGCCGTTCAAAACCTATGGCGATTCCCAGTATGCCGGCAATCATGATGCGTACAATAAGTTCCAGTGTCAGTGCCATTTTTCCTCCTTGCATATTTGAAAACAGAATGTCAATATAGTTTGCCTCCATGCAATAATCAAGCAGATAAATCCAAAAAATACCGACGCGCCGCCCGCATGTCTGGACTTTTTTTCGTTTTTTTTCATTTTTCCGCTTGCTTTTTCGGCAAAAAGACGGAAATTATTCCGGTTGAAATTATTCAATAACAGAAAGGTTTTCATATGGCTTCTTATCTGGTGAAAAAAGCAGTTGGTCCCGTTGACATCAGCGCGGAATGGGACAGCCCCGTCTGGAAGAATGCGGTTACGCAGAAACTGGAATACGTGTTCGACCGCAGCAGTGAACATCACCCCGACACCGAAATCCGCATGGTTTACGACGACAAAGGAATTTACGGACTTTTTCAGGTGAAAGACCAGTATGTCCGCGCCGTTCAGCAGGCGGATCAGGGAAGTGTCTGCACCGACAGCTGCGTGGAATTTTTTGTGCATCCCGCCGGTGATGAAAGATATTTCAACTTTGAAATGAACTGCGGCGGAGTTCTTCTGCTGTACCATGTGCGCGACTGCCGCAGCGGTGATTATGACGTAATTCCGCAGGAAGACCTGGACTCCGTCAAGCGGTTTCACACCCTGCCGAAAATTGTGGATCCCGAAATTCAGGAACCGGTGGTCTGGCGGCTCGGCTTCGCCATCCCCCTTTCGTTCTTCGAAAAGTATTCCGGAATCAACCCGAAACTTTCCGGTCAGGTCTGGCACGCCAATTTCACCAAATGCGCGGATAAAACTTCTCATCCGCACTGGCTGTCCTGGCTGAAACTTTCCAGACTGGATTTCCATCTGCCAGAAGAATTCGGCGAACTGGTCTTCGAGTAAAACTCCGAACCGAGGACGGATGACCATGCCGGTAACTTCCAGCGATATCGCCAAAATGGCGGGCGTGTCCCGTTCCGCCGTATCTGCCGTGCTGAATGGGCATTACAACAAAGTGTCCATTGCCAAACGGGAGAAAATTCTGGCGATCGCCCATGACCTGCATTACCGTCCGAATCAGGCGGCGCTGACTCTTGCCAAAAAATCTCTGCACAGAGTCGGCATACTCACCAGTCCGTTCATGTCCAATATTTACAGCGACCTGGTCAGCAAACTGGTTTTCTGTCTCAGGGAACGCAACTATTCCGCTTCGGTCCTGTTCCCCGTTGACGCCGCGGACGAGCGGACCGGTCTGGCGGATCTGGAATCTTCCGGCGTTGACGGTGTGATCGTGGCATACGCGCTGAACGATGTGCGGAAACTGAATCCCAGAATTCCGATGGTCAGCATGTCTCCGTATCCCGGACAATACGAGGTCCGGGTGGATCTCCGTCGGTCTTTCCAGCTGGCGGTGGAACATCTGAAACAGCACGGCAACAAGAAGATCGGACTTCTCTGTCCGAAACTTTCCGTGGTCCCGCTTCAGCATAAAGGGTATCTGGATGCCATCGGGGAGCAGGAACCTGCCATTCTGGAGGTTACGGAAAACGATTCTTTCAGAAAAGAGCTGATGAACTTCATCCGAAAGAAAAATGTCCGGGCATGGACGGTTACCAACGATCTGCTGGCGGCGAAGTTCATGAAATTTCTTCTGGGTTGCGGCTGCCGCATTCCGGAAGACGTCGCGATGATCGGTTTTGACGGTTCTCCCCTGGCGGAGATCACCCCGTCTCCTTTGACCACCGTTGTTTTTCCTGCGTCGGAAATAGCGGAACGCAGTGTCAGCCTGCTGCTCGAAAAAATCAGCTGTCATGATCTGACTTTTCACAAACACCCTGTTCTGGTTCCGCCGCGACTGCATATCGGCGGAAGCTGCGGCTGCCATCCGGCGCCGATGGAAACTCTGCAATGGAACGGTCAGCGCATCTCCCTCGATGATGCGCTGCATGAACAATAACAGCCGGCAGGCAATTGGGTCTGGAGACTTTATGGCGGATTCGGATTACATGAAGGAATTGACGCTGGATATTTACATCATCAGCCGCTGTACCCATAATTATTATGCCCGCGAACTGAAAAAAATTGGGCTGACCATGGGACAGTTTCCGTTTCTCATGGCGGTTTTTCAGCATGACGGCATTTCACAGGAGAAACTGTCTGCCAGACTGATGATCAGCAAAAGTACAACCGCCGTCATCATCCAGCAGCTGCTGAATATGGAGCTGGTCTCCAGGGAAGTGGACTCCATCGACCGGCGCAATTACAATCTGCATATCACAGACAAAGGGCTCGCCCTGATTCCGCTGATTGAAAAGACCGTGGAACGCTGCCATCAGATCATCACTGACGGTCTGTCTTCAACAGAAATCCGCCGGCTGACGGACCTGAACCGCAAAGTCCGGAATAATGCGGAAACATCGCTTCGGGGAAAAAGAAAAAAGCGGCTTTCAGACGAGTGAAAACTGTTTTTCCAGCACTGAAAACTCTTCCGGCAGACCGGCGTCAAATATCATTTCCTTTCCGTCAAACGGAGACGTCATTTTCAGGCGTAATGCATGAAGTGCCTGCCGTTCAATGACTAATGTCTTTCTGTCATCATCCGTCATTCTTTCGTCAGAAAATCTGTCAAATATATGATCGTCAAGACCGTATAATTTATCACCAACGACCGGGAATCCGAGAGAAAACAGCGTGGCGCGGATCTGATGAAGTCTGCCGGTATGCAACAGACACCCCAGCCGGGAAATGGAATTGGAAGACTTTTCCAGAAACAGTTCCGTGTCGCAGTCTTCACAATCCGGTGTGTCCGGTTTTTCCGGAGTGAACCGGCGTTTCTTCCGGACAATGCTTGCCGTGTCCGGAGAAAGCCAGCCCTTCGCGCGAAAGGAATCATGAGGAAAACAGCCATGAACATACACCGTATATTTTTTCTGAACCGACCGGGACGCCAGACAAGCCGAGAGCCGGGCGGCGGCGTCCGGTGTTCTGCCGAACAGCACCACGCCGGAAGTTTCCCGGTCCAGACGGTTGACCGGATAAAGTTCCCCGTACTTCTGCCGCAGCAGCATCAGCAGCGTGTGATTGAAAAAACATCCGGACGGATGCACCGGCAGGTTGCCGGGTTTATTCACAGCCAGGAAGAGTTCATGTTCAGCCAGAAGACTGTAATCGCTGCGCACCGACGGTTCGGGCAGATCGGGAAAATGGAATTCGATGACTTCACTGCCGTTCAGAATCCGTGCCGGCCGGGTTTTTGCGCCGTTGAGAATGATTTCGCCGCGCCGGACAGCCTGCTGCCACTCCGAGCGGGAACGGTAGGTGAAACGGGAAGCCAGCCAGAGATCAAGCCGTGAACCTTTCACTTCCGGACCGGGAATACTGCGGATAATACGTTTTTCCTGCGGAAACTCTGTCATATCAAACCCCGGTGGTAAGAAATCCTGTGAAAACATTGGCATTCCCAATGGGATTCGAACCCATGTTACCAGGATGAGAACCTGGTGTCCTAGGCCTCTAGACGATGGGAACAGAAGTTCCGGAAATGAATGAAAAAGATTACGAAATGGCATTCCCAATGGGATTCGAACCCATGTTACCAGGATGAAAACCTGGTGTCCTAGGCCTCTAGACGATGGGAACACATCGTTTTCTGTTTTCGTCAGACGAAATGGCATTCCCAATGGGATTCGAACCCATGTTACCAGGATGAAAACCTGGTGTCCTAGGCCTCTAGACGATGGGAACACGCCTTAGTAAAACAGAACGCAATAATATACTCAATACTCCCGAAAAGTCAAGCCGAATTTTGCAGAAAAAATCGGAAAATATCAAAAAAACAGAGCTTTTTCAGAAAATACCGATGAAAAGACCTGGCATTATGGCTGTCAACCGCAGTTTCCGAAATCTTGCATTCCGTCTCCCGGCGGCCGGCAGAATCAGCGGATGAGTTCAAGCAGGACTGCGGACACAAGCGATGTCCCGGCGAAGGGCTGAACGGATGTCTGGCGCAATTCACTCCGCCGAGGGCTTTTGCATGCCGCCTGAAACCGGCGCACGCGGACACCTTACGCTTTCCGGCGCTTGACCTTTATCCTGCGGCTGCCGACTGTCTGCCGGAGCAGAGGTATGATCTGCGGAACTTCTGCCGTTCGCGCTGCGCGGAAAAACAAATCCTGGCGCTGTCTGCTGGAACATCCGGTGCTGATGCGGCATAAGCTCCAACGTCTGCGCCGCCTTGGACAGCGAGGGATGCCATGGAAGGATTTGAAGGACGAAAAGGGGGCAGAAAGACAGGAAGATTGAGCTCAATCTTATGAGTTTTCATTTCTCTGGATGGTTCTGTTTTTCCTGTTTCCGGTTGTTTGTCCGACGCCTTCATATTATTTTTTTTCATGAAAAATCATTTTTTTCTTTATTTTTCCTATTGACAAATCTTCCTTTTCGACTATATTGACAACAAAGCATACTAAGGCATACTAATGATAAGAAACAGTTTTGACTTGAAAAAAGATATTCTGGTGAAGGATTTGCGCACCCGCATTATGGGCGGCGATTATGCGCACGGCGAAAAACTTCCGGTGGAAGTCGACCTCGCCGGCAAGCTGAATGTTTCGCGCGATACTCTGCGTGAGGCATTGAAAATCCTTGAATCGGAAGGACTTCTGGTCCGTATCCGCTCCAAGGGGACTTTTGTCAATCTGCCGTCTGCCGGAAACGGAAAGAAGATTCTCGTGCTGCTGAAACCGTTTGCCGAGGATGATGCTTCGTATCAGAGTCATTACCTGATGCCGGCGATGCAGCAGACAGCGCAGGAGTATGGCATGTCACTGGAGCTCTGCCCGTGGACTTATATCGATGATCAGAATCTTGAAGATGCCGTTGCCACGCTCCGGAATGACCGGGAGCTTGGCGGCTGTGTGATCTTTGAAGGATTGTATACGGGAGAGGAGAATTACATCCGTGCGCTTCAGCGGTCGGGTTTTCCGGTGGTAATGGCTGTCTGTCATCCGGGCGATGTGCAGACCACCGGATTTGCCGGGGTGCGGGTTGATTCGAAGAAGGCGTGGCAGGATGGAATTCTGGCTTTGAAAGAATCGGGACACCGCCGCATCGCGTTTTTTCATCCGAACTGGATTCAGGGATATTATCAGGATCTGGACGCAGCTTATGATTTTCTGCGGGCGCAGGGGGTCTATGCGCCGGAACTGATCTGTAATTGTCCGATAGAATATTCCGTGATCCGGAAAGAATTGAAACGGCTGATGGCGCTTGGAAATCCGCCGACAGCCGCGATGTGCACTTCGGACTTTTTTGCCATGCACGTGATGAAAACAGCAAATGATTTGAAGATACAGATGCCGGAACGGCTTTCCGTGATGGGATACTGCGGTTATCCGGGGGGCAGGTTTCTGACCCCGCCTCTTTCCACGGTGGATCTGCATTATGATGCGATCGGGCGGAAAGTCGTGGAGGTGCTTGCACGTGCAGACCGGTGGTTCGGGAGAAAAAATGTCGCTGTGCCGGAAATCATCATACCTCACGATGTTGTGATGCGGGAAAGTACAATGGTAAAACGGGTGGAACCGTTATTTGCCTGATATGCGGGGTAATTTCAAAATCAAAAATTAGAATAACTTGGAAAAAGCCAGTTGAAAGTTCATGTTACGCCAAACTCAACAAAGGAGCAGCATGAACAGTCAACAGAAACAATTACATCAGCATTGTCAAGCAGATATTCAGTTATTCCGCTTGAGTTTTGGCATAATCAGTTCATAAAACAAAGCCGATTGCGGTCGGCAAGGAGGTCTGTGCCCAGAGACATGATTTTTTGTGGTTTTTTCAAGACAAAATCACTGTCGATGCGTCAAAAACGGTTTGACGCAGGAAAACACAAATTTTTAACGAAAAGAGCCTGAATGTTTTGAAACCGGCTCAAGGAGAGTTAGACATGAATGCACTCAATCTGAAAAGACACACCGCGCTCCGGTTCAGCCGCATGAGTCCGTTTACCTTGATCGAGCTGCTGATCGTAATTTCGATCATCGCCATTCTGGCGGCAATGCTTCTTCCGGCGCTGGGCAGGGCGCGGGATAAGGCGCGAAGCATTGCATGCATCAGTCAACTGAAGCAGATGGGACTTGCAACACAGTCCTATATCAATGATTACAACGACTATATCCCGTATGGACGTGAAGTTGGCAATTCCCTTTTTATTGGTTATGCAACACCGCTCAACTGGGCTTGGTATTGTCGTCTTGCGCCTTATGTCAATTATAAGGCTAAAGATTTTTACCGTTTGGAGACGGCTTACGAGGGAAAACTTTTCACTTGTCCCGGCGGAGAAAGTGATGTGTCACGAGCTTCGTGCTACAGTGCAAATCTGTATGTCGCGGCAAACTGTCCTACGCAAAACACTGTAAATGGAGTTGTGATAAAAAATCCGAAAATCATAGAAATCAAGGTGCCAAGTAAGAAGATTTTTGTAATTGACGCATGGCGTGACTCAAATTTTTTTAATGGTGCAATGAAAACGAATATCGTAACGCGGCACACTGGCAGCAGTAATGCCATGTATTTTGATGGAAGTGCAAAGTGGGAAAATTACTCCAGAATGCTGTTTTTCGGTGCGACTACATGGGGATATGCCTATGGAGCTTACAATAGTATTTACTGATTAAAAATTAAATGAAGGAGAAAGTAAGATGAAACCACTTTTTTCATGCGTACTTTTGTGTATGTCAACATTACTTTTTGCCGCCAATCTGATCCCGAACGGGGATTTGAAGAATCCCGCAGGAGAAAAGCCGTATCTGAGGAAATTCGTGAGAGACGGGAAAGACAGTCCCAATCTGAAAACATCTTTCGTTGTAAAAGAAGACGGCGGGAGTATTTTGCTGGAATCATCGGAGACGGACGGAATTACCGAAGTCAATTACAGCCGGCTTTCGGGCGTGGATGCGGGAAAGAAATACTATCTCTGTTATCAGTTCACGCCGATCACTTTCGGCGCCGGCGCCCGGACTTCCTCCCGCATTGCGTTTTTTGACGCGGCGGGGAAACATCTGAAAAACGATTTCAGCGCGCCGCATGCTTTCAGAGAGGCGGAACGGCAGGATTTCATCCATTCCTTCACCGCACCGGCGGGAACCGCCAGAGTGCATCTCACGCTCTGGTTCAGCGGAGTCCAGAAGACCGAGGTGAACCGCGTTTCACTGGATACGGCTCTGCCCGTCGGAGCGGACGGCAATCTGCTGATGAACGGTTCGTTTGAGTCTCCGACGATGGCGGATTATTATATTGTCCCGAAACTTCATGGAAAGGTTTACAAGGCGCAGGACCGCAAGCTGTTCACGGAGCGGAGCATGCTCAAAGCGAAAACGGGAAAGTATTCCCTGCTGAGCTCCTCGGATTTCGAGCAGGCGACCAATGAGATCAACCTGAATATGCTGCCGTTCAGAAGCGGGGCGAAATACCGTTTCACGGTCAATTATTTTGTCGCTTCGGGCGAGGGCAAGATGAGAATTGCCGGGCGCATCACTTATTGGAACAAAGAGAAAAAGGTGATCGGCTACCAGTTCCCGGAGGGAGATGCGACTCCTGGAAAATGGCAGAAAATGAACCTGGAGTTCTATCCGCCCGTCGGTACCGCGCGCATTACCGTCACTCTGTGGCTGAGCGGCAGGATGCAGGTTTACCTGGATGACCTTTATTTCGGCGAAGTGCGGGAGAAAAAGGTCCCGGGGCGAAACGCGGGTGCTTCGATCCTGTTCCGGAACAGCAGTTTCACCCTCTGGAAAGAGGCGCCTTATCTCAAAGTTCCGGCAAATGGAATTCCGGAAGGCGTTCAGGCGGGGGAGCGGATTGCTGTCTCCGCCGCGGCGAATGAGTCCGAACCGTTTCAGCTGGTTTTGTCCCCGCGGGAGGATTTCGGGGATGTGCATCTGTCTTTCAGCGACCTGAAAGGGGAGAACGGTGTGATTCCCGCCTCGAATCTTTCTTTTCGCGTGGTCGGTTTCGTGAATCTGAAAAATCCGGACAATCCGTCCGTGAAGGGCTGGAACGCCGATCCTCTGCTGCCGGATGCGTCGGCGAATGCGGAGAAAGGGAAGAATCTGCCTTTTTACGTAACGGTCAAAGTCCCGAAAGGGCAGAAGCGCGGGAGTTATCTTGGAACGGTGCGGGTCATGAGCGGGACAAAGGAGTTGGCAAGTGTCCCATTGAGTGTGCGCGTCCGCGGATTTACGTTGCCGGATACCGCATTTCTGCGCACCTATTTCTATGCTCAGCCGATCCCCGCCTACATGGAATTCGACCGGAGGTCGCGCGCCGTGATTGCGGATGATCTCCAGCGCGCGCTTTCAGAACACCGCATGAACGGGAATCAGGCGCAGTGGACGCTGTGCCCGAAGTGGAATATCGAGAACGGGAAATTGACCGTGACCGATTGGAGCAGGTTTGATGCGCAAGTTGAAAAGTGGCATAAGCAGTATGGCATGGTCAATATTCCGGTCCCCCTTCTTACCATGATGGGCGACAACGCCGGCTGGTGGGGGGGCGACCGCAGCAAGCCGGGAAAGAGTCCGTTCGGCAATTTCGGCTGGCTTTCTCCGGAAGGGCTCAAATACGCCGGAGAGTTTGCAAAACAGGTCACGGAGCATGTGAAGGCGAAATTTCCCGATGTGAATTTTTACGCATATCTTTACGATGAACCGCCGGCGAAAGTCCATGCGGATCTGGCAAAGATCACGAATGCGCTTCATGAAGCCGCGCCCGGATTGAGGGTTTTCGTTCCGAAACAGGTGAATGACGAGATCGGTTATGTGCAGACATTCTGTGTGCCGATGGCGCCCGGCTACCTGAATCAGGAAAAGCAGAAAAAGGCTCTTGAGGCAGGGCGTGACATCTGGTATTACAACTGGAGTGTCCGCATCGACAGCCATGACTACATCCGCAACCGTCTTTTTGCTTGGCAGATTTATGCCGCGGACGGCAGCGGCGGGCTGCTCTGGAACACGATCATGGTACAGAAGGGAATCAATCCGTGGAACGATCTGGACAAGACCCATTCCTGCGGCGGGGCGACGATTTTCTATCCGCCGCGGAAAGATGGCGAAGGCGTCATTTCCTCCCTGCGTTCCGCGCAGATCCGCGAGAGTATCGACGACTTCGATTACATGCGCATTCTTGAGAAGAAAATCGACGCCCTTTTCCCCGGGCAGGGCAAAAACAGAGTGAAGGAGATCGTCCGCACGCTGATCCCGGAGATTCCATTCGGATATCGGAACGACCCGCATCTGCTTTATGCCCTGCGCGACCGGATTGCGGACGAGATCGAATCTCTGGATCAGCCGCCGGCAGTCATCGTAGTCTCCAATCCGCCGGACCATGCCGCAACGGAGCTTTCCAAAGTGAAATTCAGTGTTTTCGGGCCTACCGGAAGTGTGGTCCGGATTAACGGCGGAACAGTCGGGAAGATCGGCGCCGGAAAGCGTCTGGATGTGCCGTTCCTGCTTGGTAAACTGGGGAGGAACGAGGTTGCACTTGAAGTCATGCACGGCGGCGGGAGAAAAAGTTTCCGCCGAGCCTATGAGTTGAAGCCGGATCCGCAGCTGAAGGAATTGCGCGGGCTCCTGGCAAAAGCCCGGTCCAACGGTGTCGATGCCGCCTCGTCCGAAGCGTTTCTCAAACGGATCGAACAGGGCGGAGCTTATACGGAAGAGATACGGAATGAGGCACGGAAGCAGATCGAATCGCTGAAGTATGCTGTTGTCGTGAATGCCGTCCGTGACAGAAAAACATTTGCCAATCCGCTGGAACGTGCAATGTTCGAGCGTGCGAAACGTGCGTTTGAACGCAGGCAGTTTGAATGTGCCGAGTATTATCTGAACCTTTGCAAAAATGCGGCAGATGCGGGCGGCATGAAACACTTCAAAGTCTCTGTTTCTCCCGTCGATTATGAGGGGCATCCTGGCTTTGTTCTGGATAACGGGATCATTTCCGCAACAGTGCTTGAAACGGGCGGACGCATCATTTCGTTCAAGGTGCGCGGCGTGGAATGCCTGGCGCCGGGTTCTTTCGGAAATGCGCTCTCCGTCTCCGGGCGTGCGGCGCGGAAAGTCACAAAGGATATGGTGACCCGGCTGCACGGTTACGGCGGTTATGAAGACGCGGGCGGGGACGGTGTCTGGCCGGTTTCGTTTGTGGATTGGGATGTCCGTTTTCTTGAACTCAAGCCGGATCGTGTCGCATTGTCGTTTGAAACGCGTCTCCCGGATACGCCGTTTCTCTTCCGCCGTACGCTTTCGATGCGTGCGGAAACCGGGGAGCTGAAAATGGATTATGAAATTGCGAATGTCATGCCGCCGGGAACGGAATCCGACGACCCGGAACACTATCAGCTCGCATGGCGCGGCAGGTTTGTCCCTGCGATCGGCAACACGGCGGACGCACAGGAAAATGACCGGATCGTTCTCCCTGTAAAGGCGGAGGACCGTCTTGCCGAAACTCATTTCTCCTCTGCGAAACCGGCGAATTATGAACGCCGTTCCATCCGCCTGACGGCTCCTTATATGGGGGCATTCGACCCCGCATTGAAGACGGGCATCGCCATGATCGGCGGTCCGCTGACGACTCATGCCTATGTCTGGTTCAACTCAAAAGGCGATCACAAGGGCGGCGGCAGACTTTACACTCTGGAGTTTCCGCGCAGCTTTTACGGGAAAGTGTTCAATGATCCCGAAGCGAACAGCCCGCTCTCCGTCAAGCCCGGCGAATCCGTAAGTTTTACGATTACTTTGCGCGGCATCAGCGGAGTTGCCACAGAACAGGAGTTCCTGGAAAAAATACGCTGATCCGGCGGAAACGCCGCAGCCGGCAGGGCAGAGGGACGAAGCATAAGCTCAGAATAACGGGACTTCCCGGTATTCCTCCGAACGGCATGTGCGGCGGGGAGAGCAGACGGCTGCCCCCGCTGAGAAGCAGCCATCTGCCCGATTTAATTTTTAATGTTTCTTCCGGACGACAGATTTCAAATGGCGGAAGGAATGATTTTCAATGCATGTTCCACCGGCTCATCGGAAACCATGATCAGATAACCTCCGCCGCCCGCGGCGGGAATTATATCCGCATTGCGGAAAAATACCCGGACCGTGTCCGGATAGCTGCAATCGCAGAACCGCGGGATTATTACCGCAACACCCTGGGCGACCGTTATCAGGTTCCGCCGGACCGGCGTTTCCGCAGCTGGGAAGAAGCCGCACAGCTGCCGAAGTTCGCCGAAGCGGTGATTATCGCCACGCCGGATGATCTGCACGAAGCCCCGGCAATTGCCTGAAATCTTGCACCAAAATGTTAGAAAAATATATTTTTTTGAGATTTTTTTATATACCCCCCTTGACAAAACGGCATTTATTGATTATAATTAATGTAACGCAACATCAAAGGCTCTCTTTCTTTTGAAATACCGGTTTTCGAAAGGTGAGGAGAGACCGATGCAAATATGATGTTTCGCTGCATTTCTTAAAAATGAAACAAGGAGAAGAAAAGGATGAGGTTTTGGAAGAAAACAAGAAGCTGCATGGGGCTTGGAAATGTAACGAAGAAAGGGAAAAGAATGAAAAAACGTGTGGTCAGTTTTACTCTTATCGAACTCCTCGTGGTGATTGCTATTATTGCAATTCTGGCAGGAATGCTGCTGCCGGCGTTGAACCGCGCCCGTGAACAGGCGAGAAGCATCAGCTGTCTCAGCAACATCAAACAGATCCGTCTCAGCTACGGTATGTATATGGATGACAACAAGGATTTCTTCATGAGCACCTGGGCGACAGATCCTCATGACGGTGTGGAAAAAGCCTGGACCGCGTTCCTGGTGGACAACTATCAGCTTCCCAAGAAACTGTTCCTCTGTCCCTCCAGCCCGGCGGAATGGTCGGACGACGCCAGTGTCGCCAATCCGTACCGCGACGTCAGCATCGGTGTGGCGATGGACATCACCAACAACGGCAGTCATACGCCTTTTTCCTCCAAAATCGTGCAGGGTGAAGGCGGTTCCAGCACTGTGATCATGGCGGATACGCCCTGCAAAAAAGAGAAAGACTGCGGAGAAGTTGCCGGCTCGCTGTTCAGCGCCGCGCTGGTTTCCGCCCGCAACAACTACTGGACGGCTTTCTGGCCGAATCTGACGGGTACTCTGAACTGGTATCCGCTTTCCGCCCGCCACAATAAACGCCTGAATGTGGGGCTGATCGACGGAAGCGCAAGAGGTCTGAGCGACCGGGAAGCGAGTTTCAACGCCGTGCAGTATTTCCGCCCTGTGTTCAGCGGCGGCTCCTGGAAGAAAACGAACTGACCCGGAACGCCTGAGCTGGAGATCCCGCAATGATGAAAAAGTATCTGATGTTTCTTTTCGCTGTGATATTCTGCGCAGAGATGTCTGCTGCCGGAAATCTGCTGCGGGATCCCGGTTTCGAGCATCCGGAACAGTGGCGCGGGCTGGATAAAACGTACAGTTTTGAGTCCGGCTCCGGACGGAATTTTACCGGCGCGCTGGTCTGCCGGCGCAGTGATCCGCGTCAGTATTCGGTTCCGTGTCAGCAGGTTAAGCTGATTCCCGGCAAAACCTACCGTTTCGGCGTCTGGGTGAAAACCGAAGGACGTCTCAGCGGGAGCGGCGCCGCGGTATGCGTGGAGTTTTTCACTCCGGCAGGGGAATGGGTCAACACCATCACGGCTCCGGAGAAGGTGACGGAAGCCGCGGACTGGAAATATATCGGCGGAACATTCAGTCTGCCGCAGACGGCGGAATACGAAAAACTGGTTTTCCGCTATTCCTGCTATCTGTCGGAGAAATCCACGGGAACGGTCTATTTCGACAACGGTCTGGTGGAGGAAACGGAAGACCGCTGCGATCTGTCCCTGATCTGGCCGATGGGACGCAAACTCTATCTGCCGGAAGGGATGCTCCGGTTTTCCGCCAGCAAAGGCGGACGCGGTTTCAGTCCGCAGGATTGCGAGCGCATGACGGCGGAAGCGGAACTGCTTCACGAAAACGGAACAGCATTCCGTCAGACGGCACATCCCGGCACGGACGGCGGTTTTGAAATCCGGTTTGGAAATCTGCCGGAAGGCAAAGCGCAGCTGCATGTCGTTCTGCGCAACACGGAGCCGCAGAAGCTCCTTGCCGAACTGAAAACGGAAATCCGGATTGTGCAGCGTCCGCGGAACGGAGTCATCATAGATGAGGCGAACCGCCTGACGGTCAACGGAAAAGCGGTGATGCCGCTGGGATTCTACGTCTATGTTACCTCGCGCAAAGATTTGGATATCATCGCGGATTCCCCGTTTGACACGATTCTGCCGTACAACAGCCTGGATATGAGCGTGGACGGCATTTCCGGAACGCCGGAAGAAAACGTGAAGAAGGTTCTGGATTACCTGGACAGCAAACAGCTGAAAATCATATTTTCGCTGACGGAACTGCTGTTTCCGGAAGTTGCCGGACCGACTGTAACCCGTCAGAAATGGGGTGCTGTTTCCGGTCAGGATGAAATCTGCCGCCGGGTCATTGCGGTTCTGAAAGATCATCCCGCGCTGCTGGCATGGTACATGTGCGATGAAACGGACGTGGCGTATGTGAAGAATCTGATTCAGCGGCGCACCCTGATTACGGAACAGGATTCCGCGCATCCCGTGCTGGGAGTGTTCTATCAGCAGGAAAGCATCACCCGCTACATGGACTGCTGCGACCTGCTGGGGGTGGACCCTTATCCGATCAAACGGAACCGGTTCAACAGCATGGAAAGCATAGACGCCATGTTCCAGGCGGTCCAGCGGACCCGAATGCCGCTGCTGGGGGTTCCGCAGATATTCAACAGCGGAACCTATGATCCGGCAGTCCGCAAAGGCGATACCGGGAAATTTTTCCGGGAATACCGCTATCCGACGGAAACGCAGATGAAAGCAATGGCACTGCGTGAAGTGATCGGCGGCGCCAAAGGGCTGATCTTCTATTCTTACTTTGATCTGTCCGGCGGACCGGAAGGCAGGAAACAGTTTGAACGCCGCTGGCCGGAAGTCTGCCGGATGGGACAGCTGCTGCGCCGGCTGGAACCGTATATCCTCAGTGTAAAAACCGCTCCGGAACTGCGGCAGACGGTCCGCGAAGGGAGCGTTGCCGCCCGTGCCTTCCGCGTGGAAGACGGACGGGTCTGCGTAATGATTACGTCCAGCGGGCCGGGCAAGGCGGAAGCCGTGCTGACACTGCCGCCGCATCTGAACCGTCTGACTTCCGTTTCCGGCAGAACCCGGAATCTGGGCGGCGGAAAATATTGTTTCCAGGGACAGGACATTGATTACGATGTTCTGCTGGAAAAGTGAACGGACTCCGCCGGATCATTCACTGCAGAAAAGTTATCCACAGAAAAGGAAATTTCATGTCAAAAGTTGTAAGTCTTATTATTGCGGGCGCAGGCGACCGCGGCGGGAATTATATCCGCATTGCGGAAAAATACCCGGACCGTGTCCGGATAGCTGCAATCGCAGAACCGCGGGATTATTACCGCAACACCCTGGGCGACCGTTATCAGGTTCCGCCGGACCGGCGTTTCCGCAGCTGGGAAGAAGCCGCACAGCTGCCGAAGTTCGCCGAAGCGGTGATTATCGCCACGCCGGATGATCTGCACGAAGCCCCGGCGATTGCCTTTGCCGGAAAAGGGTATCATCTGCTGCTGGAAAAACCGCTTGCCCCGACCGAAGAAGCCTGCCGCCGGATTGCCGAAGCGGTCCGGAAAGCCGGCGTGATGTTCGCCGTCTGCCATGAACTGCGCTATACCTGTCATACTCAGACCATCAAGAAACTGCTGGAAGACGGTACGATCGGCGATCTCATGTCGGTGGAGCATCTGGAACCGGTCGGCTACTGGCACCAGGCGCATTCGTTTGTCCGCGGCAACTGGCGCAATGAAAAGGAATCCTGTTTCATGCTGCTGGCGAAATGCTGTCATGATCTGGACTGGCTGCGTTATGTGATCGGCGTTCCATGCAGAAAAGTTCAGTCTTTCGGTTCACTCAAACATTTCCGGAAGGAAAAACGTCCTGCCGGTGCAGCAGCCCGCTGTACGGACTGTCCGGAAAACATTGAGAAGAACTGTCCTTATTCCGCCATTAAAATCTATTTGCGGGACCGGGCGGAAAAAGGTCATTTTGAGTGGCCGCTGAATGTGCTGACCAGTGACGCCACCTGCGCCGGAATCCGCAAGGCGCTTGAGACCGGACCGTACGGCAGGTGTGTCTATGCCTGCGACAACGACGTTGTGGATCATCAGGTGGTCAATCTGCTGTTTGATAATGACTGCACGGTTTCCATGACCATGACGGCATTTGTGCCGATTGCCGACCGGAAGACGCGTCTGTTTGGAACCCGCGGCTGCATTGAGACGGACAGCCGGATTGTGAAAGTTCATGATTTTCTGACGGATCAGACCCGCGAAATCAATACGGAGAATATTGTTGACGACGGCATTCTTGCCAGTCATTGCGGAGCCGACCTTGCCATGATGGAAGCGTTTGTGAAAGCGCTGGAAACCGGCGACCGTTCCTGTATTCTGTCGGGCGTCGATGATTCTCTGGAAAGTCATCTGATGGTGTTTGCCGCCGAACGATCCCGGAAGAAAGGTTCTGTTGAACCGGTGGAACTTTAAGAATCAGCAGTTTCTGTCAAAAAAACCATTCCCCCCTCGGCCCGTCGTCTGGTTGCCAGACGGCGGGTTTTTTATAAGAGGTTCTTCATTCCGCAGTTTTTCTGGTGTATTTTTTATTTCTGTATTCTGTTGGTGTTATTCCGACCTGGGCAGAAAAAACTTTGGAAAAATAATTGGCGGAATGGAAGCCGCATTCCTCCGCTATGTCCATGACCGGATAGTCCGTGCTGCTCAGCATGTCAATGGCATTTTTTATCCGCACCATCAGGATGTAATCCCGGACTGTCATGTCAAAGGTTTTGCGGAATGCCCTGCTGAAACTGCCGCGGTGCATGTGCTGACTTTCGGCAAGCATTCCCACATCGAGGTCGGGATCTCCGAAATCAGTGTCGATCCGGTTTTTTGCATCGGACATGATGTCTTTGGATTTGTTGTCTTTGCGCGGACGGAATCCGATTTCAAGCATGATTTTGAATGCGATGGACAATGCGGAAAGTTTACGTTTGGCTGAGTGTCCCAGCAGTTCGTTTCCCAAAAATGAGAACAGCTGGCGGGGGCATGGACCCGCTTTGTTCTGTCCAGGCTTGATGTCAAGAAGGTCGAAGAGTTTTCCCGCATTCTCTCCCGCAACCGTCAGCCAGCAGTAATGAAAGGGCTTCAGCGGATAATATTCATGGCATGATCCGGGCGGGTAATACCAGACCGCCCCCGGCCGGAGAAGAAATGATTTTCCCCCGTCCAGGAACTGACAGTGCCCGGAAACCGGCCAGAAAACTTCTGCAAAATCAACCGTCCTTTTCATTTCGTGGTCGGGCGGCACAAGGACGAAATCTCCGCAGCTTCGCACATAAAGTTTGCGCGTCGATTCATTCCCCCAGAAATAAAAAAGTGACCGGTCTGTTTCCATGTTACAAATTTACTTTCTCATGTTACAAATTTACTCTTGCCATTTTCTGTTCTCTGCATTATAATATATATCAAACACGCGGCAAATGCAAAACGAAAGCACGAAAGATTTAAGAATATGCGTTACATTCAGACATTAAACGGGATTTGGAACTTTTCATTTACGGGGAAAAATCGTCCGGAACAGCCGTTTAAGACCGACCATGTCATGACTGTTCCCGGATGTTTTGACCTTATTGAACCGTTTTGCGGAAAACGCGGATATGCGCTCTATACCCGGAAAGTTCATGCATCCGGTCTCCAGCTGCTGGAAATCGACGGAGCGGGGATCTCCGGCGAAGTTTTCTGGGACGGAGAAAAAATCGGTTTGATTCAATACGCCTATATGCCGGAATCTTTTGTTTTCAATGCCGGAGATCATGGAGAACATACATTGGCCATTGTGCTGAACAACTGTCATTCCGGGCAGTTCCAGGCAGACTGTGATTTTTTTGCCAACGGCGGCATTTACGGAGATGTAACGTTGACAGCTCTTCCTGGCGATTACATTTCCCGGGTGCGCATTTCCACGGAAGATTACAGGACTGGCAGAATCCGAATCCGGGCAGAATATTCGGAGAAGGGAATTGTCCCTGTTCAAATGAAATTCAACACCGGATTTCAGCTGAACAGCCAGTTTACAGACGGGCATCTGGACTGCACTCTGAATTTGCCGGACCGCCGGCTCTGGTCTTTGGATTCTCCTGAACTTCATACAGTGGAGCTGTCCGCCGGAGAAGATCAGGTTCTGGCGACGTTCGGAATCCGTGAATTTTCTGCTGCCGGACGTAAACTGTATCTCAATGGAAAAGAAATCAAGCTGTACGGGGTCAACCGTCATGAAAGCCACCCGACAACCGGGGCGGCAGTTCCGCCGCAAATCATCAATACAGATGTCGCCCTGCTTAAAAATGCGGGATTCAATTTTATCCGGGGCAGTCATTATCCGCAGCGCAGAACTCTGCTGGAACTTTGCGACCGCATGGGAATGCTGGTCTGGGAAGAGACACTCGGCTGGGGCGTCAAGGCTCCGGCTCTGGCAAAGCCGGACTATATGGAATCGCAGCTGGAGCAAGCCGAAAAAATGACTTGCCACAGCTTCAATCATCCTTGTGTGGTGATCCGCGGTTTTCTGAATGAAACGGACAGCCATCTGCCGGAAGTGCGTCCGGTCATAAAAGCTCTCTATGACCGGATCCGCTCCATTGATGCGCATGTGCTGATCTCTTTTGCATCCAACAAATATGAACAGGATGTCTGCACGGATCTGGTGGATATTGTTTCCATGAATCCATATCCCGGCTGGTACGATTCCCGCGCCGATTCCATCAGTACCATTGATCAGGTCTTTCCGCGGCTGACCGCCTTGTCCAAAGCTCTGCCGCAGGACAAACCATTCCTGATTTCCGAGATCGGGGCGGAGGCTCTGCTTGGATTCCGGGACCCGCTGAAAACCTATTGGAGCGAAGAGTATCAGGCGGAACTGCTGCTGAAAGTCTTTGAATATGTTTCGCAAACCGATTGCGCCGGTGTCAGCATTTGGCAGTATGCCGATACCCGTTCCTATGTTTGCGGCAGCGGCATTTTTGCACGTGCCCGCGGTTTCAACAACAAAGGTGTCGTGGACGAATACCGGCGGCCGAAACAGGCGTGGGACGTTCTGCGGAATAATTTATCCAACAACCATGGAGGCTGAAAATGATGGAACTGTTCGAAGTTTTTCTTTGTGAAGGCGGAAAACCGGAAAGCGGGAAATTGGCAGAAGATAGAGGCACACACAGGAAAAATGTCAAAAAGAATGTGAATTTCACATTAATAGAACTCCTCGTGGTGATAGCGATCATCGCGATTCTCGCCGGAATGCTCCTGCCGGCGTTGAACAGTGCAAGGGAAAAGGGACGTTCCGCTTCCTGTCAGGGAAATTTGAAACAATTCGGCATTGCTTTTACAAATTACAGAAATGATTATGATGAATATATGCCGAACTACGGAGCGAATTATATATTGAACCAATCGCAAGTTGCAAAACAGGTTACATGGGGAACACTCCTGCTCAGTCAGAAGTATCTGCAATATCAGGTTTTTCTTTGTCCTTCCTTAAGCAATTCCAGAAAAGCCGTTGAAAATGCGACTGCTTCATACGGATGCTACAACATCAACAGTTACTGTGCCTACGGCTACTCCGCAGGAATACGGGGAGTGGGACGAGCCGGCGCCGGTCAAACAACGGAAGATGACCGGGCTTTTGCCAATATGAAACGTTCCAGATTTCCGACTGAGTTATTTGTGCTGATGGATTCCTGCAACGGCACCACTCTGGGGAGCGGCGAGATCATGGGCAGTTATGTCGTCAAAAACTGTTATTACGCCCCACCGAACAATAAAGCAATGCCGCACAACCGCCATGGACAGGGTGTAAATATTGCCCATGCGGACGGACATGTCCAAAATTACAGGTCGTCCTTGGTGAATCCGTATTTGGAGATCGGTTCCAGAGACACGCATCCGCGGCGCTGGTTTTTTGATGCAGATTGATATTCCGGAAAGGCATTTTCAAAAATACTTAAATTGAAGGAGTGAAAAAGAGACAGAGGTTTCCTGAAACTGGGCATTTGCCGCTTTCGCGGCGGCGGGAAAGGAGAGATGCGCATCAGGATTTGAACATTTACGGATTTTTCAAAATTGTTTTGGATGCGTCAGGACGGACTTGACGCATGAAAGAACAAATCAGAAGCAGAAGCAGGCCGCTTTTCATTGAAACCGGCTTCGACATGAAATATGAAAGGTTTTTGACATGAATATGAAAATGACAGCTTTTTTATCCATTCTCACCGTGATTTCCGGAACGGCTTACGGAGATTTCCATGCCGCATTCACCGAAGGGCGCAAAGCATTTTCAGAAAAACAATATGACGCCGCGATTCAAAAATATGACGAAGCCGCGAAGCAGACCGCCATTCCCGGACAGCGTTATCAGGCCCTTTTCGCAAAAGCGGAAGCCTGCCGCATGAAGGGCGACTGGGGCAATGCGGAAAAGATACTTGTCCAGATCATGGAAGACAAGGATATTCCGGCACAGAACCGCATGTCCGCCCAGATTGCCGCCGGCGATTACGCGCTGAAACAAAAAAAATATGATGATGCAATTGCCGCATATCAGAAAGCCGCATCCTACGGGATTCAGAACAACGAAAGCAATTATGCGCTTCTTTCCTGCGGAAATCTTTATTCGCAGCAGAAAAAATACGATGATGCGAAAAGATGCTATCAAAGTCTTCTGGACAATCCGCAGACGGATGCAAACCGCAGGAACCGCGCAATGGTCGGAATGGGAAATATTCTGTATGAGCAGGGGCAATACAAGGACGCCATTGCGCAGCTGAAGCCGCTCTGCAAAGGAACAGATGTTCAGGCGGCGGTCAAGGCGGATGCATTCATAATTACAGCCAGAAGTCACTACAGACAGAAAGACTTTAAAAAAGCCTGTGACGTCAACCTCGCGATTATCGGTCTGGACAATATTCCCGCTTATTACAAGGCGGCGGCATATATGCAGGCGATTTCCATTCAATGCGATATCATGAAGCGTTATCCGCAGGCAAAAAAACTGCTGGATGATTTTGAGAAGATGCCGGGAGTAAATGCTTCCCAGAAAAAATGGATCAAGGATTATCGCGCCAAAGTCCGCAAAGGGGAACATACACTTTGACAACTGAAGGTTTCACGATGAAAAAACTGATTTGCATTTTATTTTTTGCAGGAGCATTGTCCCTTTTTTCTGCAGATTATGCAGACATCCGGGCGCAGCTCTCCACGGTCAAAGAACTTTCCAGGGAAGATTTTGAGCTGGGAGACAAACTGCTGGCACAGATGAAAAAAGACGGGATGAAGAAACCGCTGCTTTATGGAAAGCAGTTTTTCTTCACCGAGCCGGTTCTCTGGTGTACCAGCAAAATGTTCCTCACCGAGAAACGCTGGCTGGATCAGCCGCTTTTCAAGTCCCGTGAATATTATGATATTGGTCCGTCGCAGTATAAAATGCCCGGAGTGGCAAAAAACCTGGAACTTTTGAAAGAAACCGGTCTGGACGGTTTCGGGATGTTCGTGAATCTTGATATCACGAAAGCCACAGTCGACATGATCGGCAAATACTCCACAGAAAAGTATCCGCTCTACTGTCTGCCGACGCTCTGTCCGGAGGGCGCTTACGGACCGCTGGAAAATCAGCATCTTGATTTTCTGGCAAAACACCCGTCTGTACTCCGCTGGCAGGGGAAACCGGTCTTTACATCTTACGGGGGAGACACTTTTCCGCCGGAGAAAATCGGAGAATACATCTCCGGGATAAAAAAACTTGCCGGTTCGGACTGCTGTTATATTCATGTCGTAGGTTCTTTACGCATCTGCAACGATCCGTATCATTACTATATGGAAAATGATGGCAAGGTCCCCGCCTCTATCATTCTGAAATGGTATGATGAGATTACAAAATATTTGCAATATGCCGGCGGGGTCGGATTTGCAAATAGGTTGACTTATCGTGATGTCCGCTACAATACAGAATATTATGACAAAGTCATCCTTCCGCTTTTTTCCGCCGCCGTTGCGCAGGAACAATACTGCGGCAAAAAACTTCTGCAGTTTCAGATCATGACGGGATATGACGCCTATCTGGGCAATCAGACTCTTTGCCACGACGGGACAAAAACTTTCCGCAAGGCGTATGAACTTGCGGAAAAGTATCCGATTGACATTATCCTGCAGTTCGAGTGGGACGAGACCAATGAAGACACCAGCATTCAGCCGATGATCTGCCGTCCGATGGCATATCAGCGCATCATCAAATATTACACAGACACGATGAAGAAGATTCCGCTGAAACCCCGCAAAGGCGATGATCTTACGCTGCCGAATCTGATCGTGTCCCAGCTTCGGCAGTATGTTCCCGGATCCAAATTCGAAGTGGAACTGCTGAATGTTCCGGACGGTTCCGGAAAAGAGAACTACACGGTCGATCTGGAACTGCTCGGTCATAACGGGAACGTCTTCTGGAAGACAACGGGGCTGGAGTTCGATTCCGCCAAATTGCAGGAACACAACGTTTACGTCCCTTCGGACACCATGGCGCAACAGCGTTTTGCCGTTCCCCGCCTGACGATCCGCAGCAAAGGAAAGACAAGGGTTGTCAGCGAGGGAATGCCGTTCACCGCAATCCGCGCGACGACAAAAACCGATCATCTCTATCTTTGCACTCCGGTGCGGAATCTGATGTTCCCGGTCAAACCGGATGTCGCAGTCAAACCCGTTGACAAAAAAGGAATGGTTTCCGAATATGAGATTTCCGCGGACTTGAAGTTTCCCGGACACAAACTGCAGGCTGTGGATGTCGTCAACAACAGCTATGACATTTATTCTTATGACCCGAAAAACGAATATCTTCAGGAGAATTCCGACCGCCGCACTTACCGCTTCACATACCAGTGCTTCAACAACATAGGCGGCAATTATGCGAATATCAAAATAGAACAGCATTTTGACCTGAAAGGGACTGATTCCGGTATTTTCTTCGGTCCGACCACGGAACCCGGACGCAGATACCTGACCAATTACAGTGAACTGTACCGTCAGATGCCGTGGGATTCCACCATCTCGGATCCCGGTTCCTGGGCTGGACTTGGTCACAATACATATGCTTTCTCCGTAAAAAAATCGGAGATAGACAAGGCTGTATTTACAGTTTCAGGAAAACGCCTGACCGGACCGAACAAAGGAATGCCTTTCACCTGGAGTGTCCCTTTGAAACAGCTTGGCAGGTACGGCGTCACTTCCACTGTAATGTTTGACGGTATTCAGTTCGGTCTGGATACGCTGTACCGTCCGGAGCGTCAGCCGCTGCCGCTGATGACAGATACTGCGAAATTCAAGGCGGAGATCATTTCCGACATTCCGGAAGGAGTGCTTGCATTCCGTGCGATCTCCCGTGACGGTCTGGTCTGGTGGAGCAAACCTTATGCCGTTACCGCGGATGAGAACAAGCAGCATGAAATACAGGTATACGACAGGGAAAAAGGTTTTTATTCCATAAATGTTGAGCCGGACCGTATCCTGAAAATAGTCTATCGTTTTGATCCGGAGCATACCGGAAACACGCTTGCCACGGATGCCGGACGCGAGTTTTTTGCTTCCGCGGGGGCGAACAATACAATCTCCACCGGATTCCAGGGACAGAGTCATTCCGCAGGCTCCGTTCCGCGCATCGTCTTGCGCGGGATGGATAAAAACGGATGCAGCGCAATTGCTCCGGAATGGGTAAAACTCCCGGATGGCAGATATGCTTTGCATTTCAATGGAAAACCGAATGCATTTCTGAATTTTCCGCCGGGTGTTTTCCCGCACAAAAACGGCTTCACGGTTGATTTCGAGGTTTTGCCGGAAGAAGTCAGCCGCGACCAGATCTATTTCGGCATGTACGGCGGAACGGCTCTGACCGGGTTCCGTCTGCGTACCGAACAGGGGAAATTCGCGGTTGATTTTATGAACCGCCGTCCGCATGATGAAAAATCTTCGATGGCGCAGACGGATACGAGATTTTCCAGAATTTCTCCTGTGGAAGGGGAATGGAACCATATCCGCTTCCGCTATGACGGAAAGGCTGTGTATCTTTCTCTGAATAACGGTCCGGAAGAAGCCCTTCCATTCTCCGGCATCACACGGTATACCAATGGAGCTGTTTTTGCCGGAGACGGTTCTGCGGGAACGGACGGCAGACCCCGTTATTTCCGGGGACTGCTGCGCTCGTTCAGCATAATTCATACAGCAAAACCGTAAAGGGAATATACGGTGCTTCAGAAAATTCTTTCGGATGAGGGGCTGACAAAATGACGTTTCAGAAACGGATTGAAATGAACCGGTTTGAGCTTTTGCCGGGTGAACATGCCGGGTGTTCTTTTGCTGAACTTCTGCTGAAGATCAGAGAGAGCGGGACGCCGGCAGAAATCTTTTTGCAGCCGGGACGTTATTTCTTCTGCAAATCGGATGCGGCGATCTGCGCCCAGCCGGTCAGCAATACGCTGGTTTATGAAGGTACTATGCCGCATAAACATGTGGGCATCCTGCTGGACGGGCTGTCTGATCTGACAATAGAAGGAAACGGCGCCGAATTTATTTTTGACGGTGATATGAGCGGCATTGCAATGTTGAATTGCCGCAATATTGTTCTGCGTAATTTTTCCATGGACTGGCTTCATCCGAGGGTGGCGGAAATGCGCTGCACTGCCAGCCGTGAACATGAAGCGTGTTTTGAACTGCATCCGGACAGCCGGGCACTGCTCAAAGACGGGAAACTTTACTTTCTGGATCCCGACTGTCAACCGGAAGCGGCGGAAAAATGGATAGCGCAATGTGCTGCGGCGGACGGAGAAAGCAATAAACGTTCTGTGTTTCACCCGTATGCGGAAGCCGTGGAATGTTCTGAACCGGCGCCTGGAAAGTTTCAGTTCCGTTACCAGGAACCGCAAAACATTGAAGTCGGCAGTGTATGGCAATTCCGCAATCCGGTACGAAATGAAAACGGCATTTTTCTGCATCAGTGTGAAAATGTCGAGCTGGATCATCTGCGGCTGTATTTTACTCCGGGGCTGGGAGTTGTCGCGCAACTGTGCAGAGATTTGAACATACATGACCATATT
Organism: uncultured Victivallales bacterium; assembly: GCA_934661375.1. GTDB lineage: Bacteria > Verrucomicrobiota > Lentisphaeria > Victivallales > UBA1829 > SIG94. The sequence continues at coordinate 88,346 of CAKUJH010000001.1, read as the reverse complement.
CATGCTCCAAAGCCGGGAAGCGGACGGGTCTGCGCGGCATTTGCCGACTGCATCCAGATTTCCAGCTGCCGGGGCAAGGTCCGCATTGCCGACAGCTGTTTTTCCGGTTCGCAGGATGACCCCGTAAACATTCATGGAACTTATCTGGGAGTTCAGCGGGTGGACGGACGGAAGGCTGCTCTGGCATTTATGCAGCCGGAAACGTGGGGATTCCTGCCGTTTGAACCGGGAGACGAAGTTGCGCTGGTTGATGCGGAAACCTTGGAACGGGTGGCGTTTGCCCATGTCCGGCACGCCTGGTTGAAAGATTGTCGGCACGTGGAACTGGAACTGGACGCCGCCTTGAACCCCGGAGAAAAACGGTACGTCATTGAAAATCTGTCCGCCTGCCCGGAAGCATTGATTGAAAATAATCTTTTCCGCTGTTATCCGACCCGCGGGGTATTGATCTCGACCTCGGCGCCGGGTATTGTGCGGAAAAACACGTTTGTTCAGGCTCCGCCGCGTCCGGCCATCCTCATTTCCGCAGACGCCGGCAGTTGGTACGAATCCGGCGGGGTCCGCGATCTGCTGATAGAGGAAAACCGCTTCGAAAACTGTTCTGTGCCGGCGATCAGCATTCATCCTGCGAATGAAGACCGTTTCCCGCTGCATAGAGGAATCCGGATCCGGAACAATACATTTATTCATTGTACAACGCCTTATCTGTATGCGCAAGGGTGTGCAGAGGTGGAAACGGATCTGATATGAACAGACATTGTGAATATCTGTGCTGGAACACTCCGGCGGCAGACTGGAATGAGGCAATCCCTCTGGGAAACGGTTCCATCGGAGCCATGGTTTTTGGAAATCCGGATGGAGAAACAATCGCTCTGAATCATGATACTTTATGGTCGGGACGTCCAAACAACCGGTTGAATCCGGCAGTCAGGGATGCGCTTCCGGAAACAATCCGTCTGATCAAAAACGGGAAATACCGGAAGGCGGATTCCTGTCTTCAGAAAAGTCTTGGTATGCTGCGGACAAATTCATATCTTCCCGCGGGGACACTGCATATTCTTTTCGGCAATGAAGGACGCGCCGCGGATTTCCTGCGGGAGCTTGATCTTGCTTCTGCCTGCGCAAAGATAAAATATGTGAAGGATGCAGTAACCTTTGAACGGGAAATGTTTGTTTCTTATCCGGACAGAATTCTTGCCATGAAACTGAATTCTTCCGGTAAAAATAAAATATCGTTTTCCGCATATTTCTCGTCCGATTTTCCATTCAGGATAATGGAAGATCATGGAACTCTGCTTTTTCTGTCAAACATGCCGGCAGAATCCGGAAGCAGTTATTTTAAGTGGTATGACCAGGAGGGTCATACCGGGATTTCCTATGCCATGAGATTGGGGATCTCGGTTCAAGGAGGGACTCTTCAGTTCAAAGACAATGCCTTGCTGGTTGAGCATTCTGACAGTGCAGAAATCTTTCTTTCTGTCGAAACCAATTTCCGGGATTACAAAACCAATCCGGAAGCCTCAGGAATTGACTGCGCCGCGGAAACAGAGAAAAAACTTGTTTTTGCGTTCAGTCAAGGGTACGGCAAACTCCGTTCCAGACATCTGAAAGATTATCAGCCGCTGTATCAGCGTTCCGTTCTGCTTCTGCCGGAAACGGATCCGGAGCATGTCTGTATCAATGAACGCCTGAATTCAGCCTTGGAACAGGGAAAAATTTCGCCTTCGCTCGCGGCTTTGATTTATAATTATGGACGCTATCTGACCCTGGCATGTTCCCGGCAGGGAACACAGCCGGCAAATCTGCAGGGGATCTGGAACCCGCTGATTCTCCCGCCGTGGAATTCCAATTACACCACGAACATCAACCTGGAAATGAATTACTGGCACACGGAAACAGTGAACCTGCCGGAATGTGCGGAACCTCTGCTCCGTTTCATTTTTGAGATTGCAGAACAGGGACGGGAAACTGCGGAAAAAATGTACGGTCTCCCCGGCTGGTGTCTGCACCATAATTCAGATCTCTGGCGTTTTACCGGGGCAGCCGGAGGAAACTGCCGCTGGGCGTTCTGGCCTGTTTGCGGCGCATGGCTGTGCCGGCATCTGGCAGAGCATTTCCGTTTCTCCCAGAACCTTGAGTTTCTCAAAAGAGCCTATCCGGTAATGCTGTCTCAAGCGGAATTCCTGCTTGGTATGCTGCATGAATTTCGCGGAAGCCTTGTCACAATGCCGTCGACATCTCCGGAAAACGGATTTATGGATGCGGAAAACGGGAAAAGCGCATCAGTTGCATTCGGTTCCCAGATGGATATGAGTCTGATTCGGGAACTCTTTGAAAACTGTGTGGAATTTGCCGAAACAGCCGGATATGCAGATCATTTCGTGCTGAAACGTATAGAATACGCTCTCCCGAAGCTGCAGAAACCAAAAATCGGCAAAGAAGGACAGCTTCTTGAATATGGAGAAGATTTCAAGGAAGAGGAAATCCAGCACCGCCATCTTTCTCATTTATACGGTGCGTATCCCGGCAATGAATTCACTCCGGACCGCAATCCGGAATTTTATCAGGCGTGCATGAAATCATTGGAACGCAGAGGTATTCTCAGTACCGGCTGGGCAATGGGATGGCGCGCTGCACTCTGGGCAAGATTCCGCAGCCGCCGGAAATTTTCTCTTATCCTGAAAAATTTTCTGCGTCCGGTTACACAGATTTTACATACGAAAGACTCTGCCGGCGGCGGGGTGTATTACAACCTGTTTGATGCTCATCCGCCGTTTCAGATCGACGGCAATTTCGGAATGACAGCCGCCATTGCGGAAGCCTTGCTTCAGTTTCACCGGAAAAATGCGGACGAACTTCCCATTGTGGATTTACTGCCCGCGCTTCCTGAGGACTGGATAAGCGGAACTGTCACAGGTCTCCGCGCGTATGGCGGACTGGAGATAGATCTTCACTGGGAGCATGAAAATGCACACGCTGAATTCCGGGCAGCGCAAAAGACTGCTTTTATATTTCAGGGAAAAATCCGGCATCTGGATTCCGGAGAAAGTATGACTTTTGATTTTTTAATTGATCATTTATCTTAAATGAAGAATGATCAGGGAGCAAACAATTTCTCCTCGACCCGTCGCCTGGTTGTCAGACAGCGGGTTTTCTGCAGCAGGATTCGCCGGGGATCAGCTGTCCGCGCACGAAGATTTCCCGGATTTCCGGTTTTTTGCTCTCAATGTTGCGGATGATGGCGTTGATCGTTTCAACGGCAATCTGATGCGGATTGTTGTCCATGACCGTAATGGACGGAATGACAGAGGAACATCCGCTCCAGGCTTCCATGCCGATGATGGAAATGTCTTCAGGGACGCGGATGCCGCGTTCGCTGAGCTGGCGTATTGCCAGCAGGGTCGCTTCCGCACTGCCCAGAATCAGGGCGTCCGGATGCATGGGAAGGACTTCATCCAGCAACAGTTTCATCAGCTCCGGGGTATTGCACTCGTAGACGGGTCCGCAGTAGATCTGCGATTCTTCAAACGGGATGCCGTGTTTCCGGTGCATATCCCGGAATGCCTGGGCGCGGATTTCCATATCATACGTGGTATAAACCGTCTTGACAAAAACGGCTTTCGTCCGGTTCAGGGAGAACAGATACTCCATCGCCTGGCAGAAGTTCGCGTAATAGTCCGGAGAAACAAACGAGAATTTTTCATCGGTCATGGGGCGTCCGATGAAGATCGGATTGGCGAACGGTTTGAACAGCCGGGGAATTTCCTTGCTGAAATCATAGTAATGCGCCAGACAGATCACACTCTGGATATTATAGCCGAGGAAGTCATCCACATAACGTTTGATGGCATCCAGATTGTCGTGAACCAGACCGATCTGAAGCCGGTATCCAGCCTGGCAGGTCTGCTGCTCGATCGTACTCATGATGCTGCTGTAAAGATAACAGCACTGGCTGTCGACAATCAGCCCGATGATGTCCTGGCTTTTCCGCGCCAGCCGCTGTGCCATGAGATTGGGACGGTATCCAAGCCGTTCGGCGGTTTCCCGGATCCGGCGAACTTTTTCTTCACTGACGCGCGTGGTTTTTCCGCCGCCGCCCAGGAGCGCTTTGGATACGGCGGAAGGAGACACTCCGGCGGCTTTCGCCACATCTGACAGGGTTATCATTCAGCAGTCTCCTCCTCGTTATCCGTTGCAAAACATCTGTATTTACTTCATAAATTTACCGCTGAATTGTCATTTGTCAAATCCCGAAACCCGTTCCTGTTTGCTTTTATCGGCATTTTTTTTCTGTTTTTTTTGCCTGATTCCGCATTTTTCGCATTTTGACCTCTTGACAAACACCCAATTATGTATTATAATTAATGTAACGCAACATTATACTGCCTGTATTTTTGAAATCCAATCGCTGTTTTGAGAGTGCGGATTTTTCAAAACAAAATAATGTGGCGTTACATCAAAGATAAGACAAGCCGGAAACGGTCGATGAAAACAGAAAGCGGAAAGGATGGAAAAATGAAAAGAACAGTCCCTGATTTGCGGCAGACCGCCGCGGAGTTGGAGAAGAATACGGGAGCGGACAGAGTCCGTTCCGCTGCCGGTCTGAAAGGAATAAGAAGATTCCTGCTTTCCATTATGCTGATGACCGGAGCGGTGTCCGTCGGCGCGGAGGATATTGTCGGCAGAGTGATGAATCAGGACGGAGAAGGTGTTTCCGGAGTTCTGGTGACCAATTGCGCGGACGTAACCCGGACCGATTCAGGCGGCGGTTATGTGCTGCCCCGCAGGGTAAACAGCCGTTTTGTCTCGGTGGTAACGCCCGGCAGTTATGCCTGTTCCAGATTTTTCCAGCGTCTTTCCGCTGAACCGGATCAGACATACAATTTCCGTCTGAAACCGAAGAAAGCCGCCGGAGAATTCACCTTCATTCAGATCACCGACACGGAAGATGAAAGCAGTCCGAAAGTGCAGGCTCTTTATCCCCGGATTGCCGATGCAGTGCATAATGCACGCGCGTCATTCATTGTGCATACCGGAGACATCCACACGCCCGATGACCAGAAGTATCATGCTTCGCTGGCGGCACGGAATTACTTCGGTGTTCCATATTATCTGGTGCAGGGCAATCATGACCTCAAAACCGGCGGCGGCCGCGGTGAAACCTGCTACGAGGACAATGTCGGACCGCTTTATTACGGTTTTGAAGAAGGCAATGTGCTTTTTGTGGTTCTGCCGATGAAGAAAGACGGCGACAACCCGGCGGGATTCACCCGTGCCGACATTGCGCGCTTCTTCGCCAACATGATGGCGGCAACCGATCGCCGGAAACCGGTTATCATCCTCAACCATTTCCCGGAAATGATTGATTACAACGGTATTTTCGGCGCGGACACCCCGACTCCTGTCGATACCCGGAAATGGAATATCCGGGGCTGGGTTTACGGACATATGCATGACTCCAGAGTTACAACCATCAGAACCGGTCTGAAATTTTTTGTTCCCGGCGACACCTTCAAAGGTCCGGGTGCCGGACAGGTTGCCAATTACCGTTTCTTCCATGTGGCGAAGGACGGCACCCTTACTTCCCGTCTGCTCCCGACTTTTGTGGATAAGCAGTTCGATGTACGGATTTCCCCGTCTGCACAGCCGGACGGAACACGGGTGATAACGGCTGCCGCAGCCGACATGTCGCGTCTGGCGGAATCCGTGGAGCTGACCATTCTGCCGGAAACCGGCAAAGCGGAAACACTCCGCATGTCTCACGGCGGAGACTGGCAGTGGACCGCGACTTATTCCTTTGATTCCAATCAGAATTACACCGTTGAAGCGGTTGTTCACTGGAATTCCGGCGAAAAAATGGAAAAGGAAATCCGTTTTCCGGAAAAAACAGCGGAAACACCGCATCTTGAACTGGAACGGATCGTCCCCATTCCCGGCGGCCGCGTCCCGGTTACTGCGCCTCTGGCGGTCAACGGCGTACTGTACGTCGGAACCAATGACGACGTCAACGGCAATGCGCATACTCTCTGCTCCATAGATGCCGCAAGCGGCAAAATGATCTGGTCCGCGCTGCTGCTGGCGGGTGTCCGCAATTCCGCAGTCTATGAAAACGGCACAGTTTACGTTACTGATACCGACAGCAATCTGTATGCCTTTGAGGCGGAAACCGGAAAACGCCTCTGGCTGTCCCGCGGTCCGGCGGTCAGCAATTTCCCCCCGAACAGCAACGGCATCGCTGTCGGCGGCGGAATGGTTTTCGGCGGACATCTTTCCGCCGCATTGCGGGCTGTGGACGCCCGGACCGGCAAGGAAATCTGGCGGGTTCAGGACAAATCCCGCGACCGCACGATCACCTGTCCCATGCTGATGGATGGAAAACTCATTGTCTGTGACGGCGGTTACGGCCGCATTCTGATTGCCTATGACGCGAAAACCGGCAGAAAACTGTGGGAACGTTCCTTCACGCATCGTTTCGGACTGCGCGCCCGTCCGTTCAGCCGGAATTCGATTCTGCTGGCGGGAACCATGGGAATCTGGATTGTCGATATTCACACCGGCAAAACGATCCGCTCCACCAATCCGGAGTGGCAGGGCGATGAACCGCACGGCGCAACGGATTCCATTCCCGTATGGAACCAGACTTCTCTGTTCTACGGAACGGATGACAGCATGAGCTGCTATGATCTCAAGACTTTCAAGCGGCGCTGGAGTGCTCTGGACCACAAATTCCCCGGACCGGAACCTTTTGCCACCGTGCCGTACTGTTTCCCCGGCAGAAACGTCAATGCCAGTGCCGCGCTGACGGATGACGTGGTGATTTTCCCCGCAGGCGACGGCTTCCTTTACGAGTGCAGCCAGCAAGACGGTTCCCTGCGCGGAAAAATCGAACTGGGATGCCCGGTCAACACTTCCGTCACTCTTGCGGACGGACGGCTTTTCGTGATAGACTATGCCAACCGCCTGTTCATTTTCAAACTGAAAACCGGCGGCAGCGTCAGATAAGGATATACCGCGATGACCAGCAGTGCAGCAGACAGTTCGTCCGTCAAATACAAATATTTTGCGGGCACGCTTAAATATACGACACGTTCGTTGTTTCTGGTATTTTTCTGGATGCTTCTGGGCGGCTTTTTCTTCACGCTGATGGACCGGCTGTTTCCGGTGCTGATGCCGCTCGCCCTTAAGGAGTTCGACGCCAGCAACCGGGCGATCGGTCTGGTGGTCGGAAGCATTCCGTCCGTGCTGAATATGATTATCTGTCCGGTGGTCAGTTTCCGCAGCGACCGCACCCGTTCCCGGTGGGGACGGCGAATGCCGTATCTGATCGGGGCGACACCGCTGGTTACGCTGTTTCTGGTGCTGATCGGCTGGGCACCGATGCTCGGAGACGCCGTTGCGGGGATTCTGGGACACGGCATCGCGGGGAAAACCTGCGGATATGTGCTGCTGGTTGCCTTTTCGATTTTCTACCAGATTTTCTACATGTTCGTGGCATCGGTCTACTACTACCTTTTCGCGGACGTGATTCCGGAAAAATTCATGGGGCGCTTTGTGGCGGGGCTGGGACTGGTCGGCAACGCCGCGTATTACGTGTTTCAGAGCTGGCTGCTGGGATATGCGGACAAGTACATGCCGTGGGTTTATACCGGCATTGCCGTTCTGTACGGCATCTTTTTCCTGATGATGTGCCTTATGGTGCGGGAAGGGGAATACCCGCCGGTTACGGACGTCGCCCGCAGCGGCAGCTGGCTGAGCAGTGTCAAAGTTTATTTCACGGAATGTTTCTCCAATCCGTTTTATCTGTTTTTCTTCCTGGGAACGGCATTGAACTCCGTTTCCATGGTCTGCGGCAACCTGTTCAATGTGTTTTTTGCGGAAAAGAATCTGGGGCTTTCACTGGATGAGTTCGGCAAAATCAACGGTCTGGTTTCATTGATTTCCATTGTACTGGTCTATCCGCTGGGCTGGCTGGTGGATAAATTTCATCCGCTCCGGGTTTATATCTGCGCCGTGCTGCTGGTGGTGCTGGCGAACGTATTCGGATATTTCTTCACCGTGGATAAAAACACTTATATCGTTACGACCATCCTGCTGGGCGTTGTCTATGCCCTGCAGAGTGCCAGTTACCTGCCGCTGTTTACGGCTCTGCTGCCGCGTGAACGGTACGGACAGTTCTGTTCGGCACAGGCGATTTTCAATTCCATTCTGCTGATTATTGCCAACTGGGGCGGTGGTCTTTTCATTGACCTGACCGGGGATTACCGGAATGTGTACAGCTGGGACGCCTTTTTCACGTTCGCCGCACTGCTGGCGATGCTGATGGTCTGGCGCGGCTGGAAACGCTATGGCGGTGCAGCGGGCTATCAGGCTCCCTGACCCGGAGCGGTTATTTCTGGCATTCCGGACAGAAGACCGACGTCCGTCCGCCGAGCTTGACTGCGGTCAGTACTGTGCCGCAGACCGGGCACGGCTTCCCTGCTTTGCCGTAAACCTGCAGATTCACGGCAAAATGTCCCTGCGAACCATCCACATGGCGGAAATCCGAGACCGTGGTTCCGCCTTGCTGAATGGCTTCCGTCAGGATTCGTTTCGCCTGTTCCGTGATTCTCCTGCATTCGGTTTTGCGCAGTGAATCTGCCGGACGGCGCGGATCGATCCGTGCCGCAAACAGGGTTTCCGTCGCATAGATATTGCCGATTCCCGTTACCAAGGCGTTATCCATCAGGAATGGCTTGACCGCCCCGTGCCGTCTGCGCGACTGGGCATACAGATACTCCGGCGTGAAATCTTCTGTCAGCGGTTCGACTCCAAACCCGGCAAACATTTCCGGCCAGCCGTCCGCATTCAGTTCATGCACTTCCAGCTGACTGAACCGCCGGACACATTCAAAACGGAAAATCATGCCGTCGTCCAGATGAAGGAAGACATGTTCATGTCTGCGGCGCGGAATATCCGCAGATTCCACCCGGACAACTCCCGTCATGCCGAAGTGCATGACCAGTCCGCGGCCGTCATCCAGTTTCACCACCAGATAACGGGCGCGGCGGCGGACCGATTCGATCCGGTGTCCGGGCAGTCCGGCGGTTTTCAGCGGCTCCAGCGAAGTCCGCATGGCGGGCGTGAAAACCTCCACCCGCTTGATGACACGTCCGGGCAGAGCGGTTGACAACGCACGGCCGATGGTTTCGACTTCCGGCAGTTCAGGCATTTTTCTTCCCCATGACAAGCGCATATTCCGCCGGAGTCAGTTCCCGCATTTCGCCGGGCTTAAGCTGTTCATCCAGAGGGAGTTCCCCGATTTTTACCCGTTTCAGAAACGTAACTTCCCTGCCGACTTGTCCGCACATGCGTTTGACCTGATGAAATTTGCCTTCCGCGATTTCGATATAGACTTTATGCGGTTCTGCGGTGATTTCCAGACGGGCGGGTTTCGCGGTGAAATCCTGAAATTTCATGCCGGCGCGGAACGCTTCCACATCCGCGGCTTCGGCAGGTTTGTCCAGTTCCGCATAATAAAGTTTCGGCACTTTGCGGTTCGGCGACATGAGTTCATGGTCAAACTGTCCGTCGTTGGTAAGCAGCAGCAATCCTTCCGTGTCCATGTCCAGACGTCCCACCGGAAACACGTTGAAATGTTTCAGGTTTTCCGGAACCAGATCCGTTACCACCGGGTATTTTTTATCTTCGGTCGCGCTCAGATAACCCTGCGGCTTGTTGAGCATCAGATAAATATATTTGCGGTAAACGACGGGCTTTCCGTTGATGCGGACATCCGTTTCCGCATCCACCTGCCGGTCGGCATTGACCGCAACCTCCCCGTTGACCGTTACCGCGCGGTAACGCACGAGCTTCTTGATTTCCTTGCGGCTGTACGCGGTGGCGTCCGCTATGAACTTGTCCAGTCTCATGGTTTTGCCTGTTTCCGGGCAGCCTGCTGCTGTCTGACAAATGCCGCAGTCTGTTCCGCCATGGCTTTCATGCCGGCAATATCGGGGTGACCTTTCTGTTTGGAAATATTCCGGAGATCCAGACACGGCACATCGTAATGCTTGCAGATCGTATGAACCGATTCATTGATGGGGGCGGACAGTTCGGAGTTCAGAATGAAGTAGATTTCCGCCTGGGGATAAAGCTGTTTCAGTTCCGCAAGGAGTTTGGCGAGACCGGGACGGAAGGAAAACAGTTCTTTCGCGGTCCAGTCTTTGTATTTGTATTCTCCCATGGGGACGCCCGCCCAGCTGTCGTTGGTTGCTCCGCAGACCAGGATGATGCGGGGTTTGCCGAGACGGCTGGCGCGTGCCAGAAAAGAGGTTTTGCCGGCATCGGATTTGTTGTAACCGGTATTGCAGACGGTTGAACCGGAATAGGATTCATTTTTTTCCAGTTCTCCGCCGAGCATCTGAATGACCTGATGCCACCAGGTCTGTTCCACTTTGCAGACGTCGTTGCTGTTGTCCGGCGCGGGACGGTACCAGACGGCATTGCCTTCGGGGACGGCTCCGGCAAAAGTGGAATAGCTGTCGCCGAGGATGGAGATTGCGGGTTTTTCGTCTGCGGAAAGCAGATTACCCATCAGAAGGATACCGGATAAAACGCCGATCAGTTTATTTTTCAGCATATTGCAGTCCTTTCCATAAAAAATTTCCGTTGAAATTACGGAATAATGTAGCATGAAGGTTGGTTTTTTTCAATATCACGCACATTGAAAAAATAATTTTATGGAAACCCCCCGGATTCAATCCGGGGGATGAATCATTCATTGCAGAGGCTCTGCTTTATGTCCAATCATGAAAGACCGTAAATCACCTTTGAAAAAAGTCATGGGTTCATTGATTCCCCATTGAATCCGGGTATGTCCGCCGAAAATGGCTGTCTTGAATTCCCATGCTTTTGCCGTTATCGGGAAACTGCAAGTTTTGCCGTTAATGCGGAAGGTTATTTTGCGGCAGTCATAACTGATGGCTATATCTGACCATTTCCCGAACGGGATCATTGCATCCGGAGTGAAAATTTTTCCATTCAGGGATTCATCCTGATTTTCATCCGGAAACGCCAGAGTCAGTTTGCCGTTTTTCAGGAAAATACTGATAGAGCCCATGTACATGTTGTAATGACGGAACAAAACCATGGGTTTACCGGAATCTTCCGGGCGGATACTGAATTTCAAGGTGAATTCACCGCGCGGAAATGCTTCCAGCGGAAATGCGATATACTGTGCCACGCCATCGAATCTCAGCAGCCAACGGTCATTTTCCTTGACCCATTGCGGTGCATTGAGCTGTTTGGGTTTCAGAGGTGTTTCAAAAAAAGCGTCACAGTAATTGAATCCGCCGCCCAGCTGGGCGTCATAATATGGTTCCCATGTATTGCGCAGAACAGCGCCTGCTGCCGGATCAAAGATATAGCGGCATACAGGAATTACGTCTTTTTTCTGCGAAATTCGGATCAGCTTGCGCGTTGCTTCCGAAAAAACGTTCATTTCGCAGTTTTCTCCGGATGGAGAGACCGGAACAACCGGTGCACTCCGGTATATTTTCCCGGAAGTCGTAACCATACGCAGTGAATATACCGGGAAGCGGAAATCCGATTTCAGCACCGTATGGATCGCTGCCTGAGTGTCATTGACCCGGACAGGGATATCCGGCATACGGTTCAGATAATCCGCATCAATGCGCATCATGCCGTCAAACATTTGTGTTCCTGCCATTTTTCCGTATTTTTTCAGATCGCTTACTTTGAATACCGTTTCCTTCCCATTGAAGGCAATGCGGACAGCCGCCTTGTCCGCCTCGGCCTTTGGAATTGTCAGAAAGAAACGGTGATTCGGACCCCATTTTGTGACAATTCCGCGGACTTCATCTCCTTTTTTCCGCAAATTTACTCCGAATGAATCATTATAGGCATGAGACGGAAAATATTTCCAGTCCTTGGAATGATCCACTCTGATGACCATTTCGTAATTGCCGAATTTGCACCGTCCGCCAATCAGAAACATGAGCTGAACCGAGTTTTCCCGGTCAAATTCATTGGCGCGGTCATCGGCATAGACTTCCACTTCATTGTCCAGCAGTTCAAAAGAGCTGATAGGTTCACCAGTCTGTATATCCGCATCAATTTTATAATGACCGTCATCAGTTCTGGCAACGGAGAATTTGACTTGTTCCGGTTGTGCCAGTGAGCGGAGCGGCTGATGAATGGATTTATAGACGACACAAAAAGTCGGACGAATGCGCACATGGTCAAAACCATTGAATGTTCTTTGTCCATTGATTTCTATTTCCGGGTATACTGCGGCATTTTCGGCGAGCAGTTCGCTGGGAATGGTATAAGTAACCGCCCGGAGTTTTTCCGGTACGAACCGCTCTTCGGGGAAGGTTTGCAGAAGTCTGCCGCTGCTGTCTTTGAGCTTCAGTTGAGCTGTATATTCAGCGCCGCTGCCGTCAGGGACATGGAGCAGCTCGAACTGGAGAGGTTCTCCGGTTTTGACAGTCTGCCGTGCGGAAAGAATCAAGTTGGGGATAGCAGTGTCATCGCCTTTCAACGGCGTTTGTGTTTGTTTGCGTACTTCGCGGATATAATAGCGGACAAGCCGTTTTTTGGCATCGGAGTTGTTCAAGGTCGGCCGGAAGATGGAATTTTCATTGTATTCATTCCATTCAGACAACATGATGAAATCCGGATTGAGCAGCATGGCGTTTTCCATGCCGTTCCGGAGCGTGGATGTTCCGAATTCTCCCATGTTGTCTCCGGAGCGGTGATTGATGTAGCCCGCTTCAACAAAAGCCATCAGCATTTTGTTTTTGAACTGTTCTTTGGCAAAAATTCTGTTCAGCAGGGGCACCATGATATTTTTGTAATATTCGGAACGCATTTGCAGCATATAATCTCCCATGGGTTCCCGGTAACGGTTGACTGTGCCGATCTGAAGGCCGTCAAAGTAAGTCAGAGTACGTTCGATGCCTTTTTCCAGTTTTTTCAGATAATCCTCGCTGATCCGGCCGGTCTCCAGATAACGCCATACCGTCATGATGTTTTCCCAATGGCCTATTCCGGCTCCGCCGCTGCCGAGCAGCAGGAAAATGTCTCCATGTTTCTGAATCAGTTCTTGTTTCTCCTGTTCAAATTGAACTGCATCCTTGACGCTGATACCGTATGTTGCAAACGGAATTTTCCCGTTTACCCGGAAAATCGCCCGGCTGTTTTTCATTTGGTTCAGGTATCTGCCCAGACCTTTCAGAGTCTGTCCCGGCTCACCCTGATAATCCGGGAACAGAAAGTTTCTGCCGATCGGATTGGCATCCATGAAAGTCATGGCATTCAGGAAAATATGATTCATACAGCCATTGCAGAAGGCACTGAATGCATCCAGTTCATATTCATGCATGGTTTTCAGTTCCTGCTTCAGACTTGGCGCGGTCAGATACAGGTATTTAGTTCCGGAATAACGGGTTTCCCGGTCAAATTCCAGCGGACGGTCCACCCAGCGGTGAAGCAGATTCTGATACATTCCATACCAGAGTTGGGTACGCGGCAGAAATTTCGTGGTGCCGACTTGGTTCGGGCGGTTTCCAATTACCAGATTGCTGTTCCAGTCTTCCCGTTGATATTCCAGCGCATGAGCAGATAACGCCAGACATGCCGCTGCGGCGATGAAGAATATTTTTTTCATACAATAACCCTTTTTGTGTTATGCTGTTCAATCTTTGGAACCGGAATAATTCCAGTAGAAATAATAACGGATGCGGTTGGTTGCGTCGGCAAATGAAGTGTGGTAATTCTGCAGTTCTGCGATCGGTTTGTTCATATAGGTAACATGTCCGTCCGCCCAGGCAATGTTAGCTCCGCGGGAATGCCGTTCATGAATTTTTGCCCAGGCATTGTAACGCATATCAATGCCGAGGAAACCGGATCCGTTCAGCTCAATGGTGAATGAATCCGTATAAAACACTTTATGACTGGCCTGTTTAATGCTGCCGATCCGTGCCGTACCGGAGTATCCGCCCCAGTAGTTTACACCGCCGATATGCCAGTTGTATCCGTAGGAAATGAATTTATACAGCCAGGCGTTGCCGTTCGCAAAATATTTGGGATTCGCCAGTGTTTTGGCATATTGCGGCTGGGACATGGCATTTTTTACATAAGGCGAAATGGATGAACAAAACAGAATGCCGGTTTTCACATAGCCCCATCGGACCATGTTCCAGACCCAGTTGTTTACTCCCACGTCAGAGGTTGTTGAGGGGCGATATTCTATGACGAAATCTTTGTAATCTCCGGCATAGCTGATGGCGCTGAAACTCAACTGGCGCAAATTGCTCATGCAGGCTGCGGAACGGGCTTTTTCCCGTGCCGCATTCAGAGCCGGCAGCAGCATTCCCGCCAGGATCGCAATGATCGCAATCACAACGAGGAGTTCGATAAGCGTGAAACGGTTATGGGTGTGATTGCGCGAAGATGTGAGTATCCTGCTTTTTGTTGTCATTTTGTTTTCTCCTTTTCTCTGTATTTGAATTCTGTTGCTTTTATTGTTTGCCGCCGCTGTAATCCCGGTAAAAATAATAGCGGATACGGTTGGTTGCATCTGCAAAAGATGTATGATGATTCTGAAGTTCCTTGACCGGCTGATTCATGAATGACACATGACCATCCGCCCAGACGATATTAGCTCCTCCTGCGTGCCGTTCATGAATTTTTGCCCAGACATTGTAACGCATATCAATGCCGAGGAAACCGGCTCCGCCCTGTTCTTTCGTAAATGCGTCGGCGAACAGAACTTTGTGTTCGGGCTGGCGAATTTCGCTGCATTTGGCAGAACCGGTGTAATCTCCCCAGTAGTTCACACCGCCGATATTCCAGTTGTAACCGTAAGAAATGAATTTATATTTCCAGGCATTGCCCCGCGCAAAGTTGTCCATAGCTTCCAGCTCCGCAGCATACGCCGGCTGAGAAAGACTGTACTTTGTATACTGCGTGATGGTCTCGCAGAAAAGATGTTTCGGTTGTATATATCCTTGCCGAACCATATTCCATACCCAATTGTCTTTGCCTACGTCCTTGGTGGTTGACGGACGGTACTCTATCATCATATTATTGTTGTCCGCTGCGTAGTTCATTGCATTGACGGTCAATTGCTTCAAGTTGGCGGAACATGCGGCGTTCTCTTTTAAAGACCGAAGCAATTGGTGTGTCGGAAGCAGAAGAACCCCCAGAAGCATTGCCGCCGACAATACGATTATGAGTTCGTTGAATGTGAATAGCCTACCCGGTTTCCTGTTCATGTTTTCACCTCTCCGCTCTGTTATGGATTTATGTTTTTTACTGTTTCGCCTTCATAAAAAACGGGTCGAACCAGAATTTTTTTGAAACAGCCGTCGGCAGTTCCGTCAAAAACACTCAACAGCAGCCTGGCGGCTTCGGAACAAAGCCGTTCCAGCTGGTAATTGAAACTGGTGATATTGCCGGGATAAGGCGAACGGTCTGCGCTGGTTCCCATGATGCTGACATCTTCCGGAACCCGCAAGCCCATCCGTTTCAAGGCTTCCATCGTGCAGAGAGCGCGCCAGTCGTCGATGCAGAAAAATGCCGTGGGATGCTCCTTGCCGTGGAATGCTTTTTCCAGAAACGGCCGGAAATCCGGGATTTCATATTCTTTCTGCAATTGTCCGTTCACACTTTCCCGCTGCCAGGCAACAATCCAATCCGGATTTATTTCAAAACCGGCTCCGCGCAATGCTTCCATGAAAAAATCCTGACTTCGCCGCATGAATGGCACTTCAGTTTCATTGGAGACAAAACCGATGCGGCGGTGTCCGTGCTCCTTGAAATATTTGACGGCACGGATTGCCATATTGTACATATCCTGCTGGACCCAATGGGATTCCAGCATTTCATTGACATGATTGATTCCCACATGCGGCAGCGGCAGAATATAGCGTTTCCAGAATTCAGAGTCCACTTGTCCGTGAAAAATGACTCCGGAAACATCCCCGTTGATCAGACATGCCGGCGGCTGCCAGTCCATGCGCACATGGGCAAGCAGCAGATTGTATCCGTACTCCTGAAGCACACTGTTCAGCCCGCGGAAAATTGGTTCGTAGACGGCACTGTCGCGGAACGCACCCTCTGAAAGAGCGGATTCCAAGGACAGAAAAACCACCTGCCGGGAACGGGTATTGCAGTGCAGAGTCTGCCGCCGGGATGACGGTACAACAAAAGTGCCGCGCCCTTTGACTTTG
The DNA here is from genome assembly GCA_934661375.1 of uncultured Victivallales bacterium. Taxonomy (GTDB): domain Bacteria; phylum Verrucomicrobiota; class Lentisphaeria; order Victivallales; family UBA1829; genus SIG94. Next base: position 72,111 of record CAKUJH010000001.1, on the reverse strand, counting down.
TAAAGCAGCCTGTCATTCACCAGATTGCCCAGTGCCCGGCGTACAGTGTTGCGGCTGAGTCCGTAGCGGGCACAGAGGTCATGTTCCGACGGGACGGCTTCATCGTCCTTGAGCCGGTTCATGAAAATATCACGGCGCAAATCTTCTTCCAGCAGAAGAAAAGAGACCGGTTTGTTTTGTTCCTGATTGCCCATAATTCCTCAACATGTTCTATTACATGTGCAATTATACAACAGATAGTTGCACATGTCAAGAGCAGAATGAAAAAAATATGAGATTTTTTTGAAATATATTGCTGCCGGACAAGAAAAAAAGACCGTCCCGCGGGGGAACGGTCTTGAATGACGGAATGTTTCCGGATCAGTTGAGACAGCCGGACGCAGTCGAGAAAACAGAACCCAGATCTTTGAGTTTCTGAATCAGCACGTCGAACTGTTCCGCGGCATACGGACCGCAGTTCTTCACGATGAACGGATCGGGGAGAACCGCGCCTTCGCCGGAATGAATGAGTCCCTGCGGCATCGGCCAGAATTCCCACGGATGCATGTAGAAGCAGAGGAACGGATCAACTTTTTTGCCTTCACAGAACTTGATGTAGCCGCGGATGTGTTCCATAACCGCTTCGGCGGATTCCGTACGCCACAGCGGCCACTGGTCCATGTCACGGCCGTACTGATCCTTGGAATCCATGGACAGGTCGGCGAAGTTCGGCAGTTCGATGATCTTCATGTCGCCTTCCTTGGTCCAGTCGTCCTTGGAGGGATGATACGGAGTGAGGCGTTCGCGGTAGAAGTACATCGGGTACGTGGCGTCGGCAGTGTAGCCGAGTCTTTCGAGGGCGTTGACCACGACCGTGGAACCCCAGAGCCGCGGGCAGCGCCAGGCGGTGGGATGCACGCCGGCGATTTTTTCCACGCGTTCGGTGGCGAGTTCGATACGGTGTTCGACTTCTTCGGGCAGAAGGGGCATCATGCCGGGGATTTCGAACAGGGCGTCGCCGATGGTTTCATGGAACAGCGTGTGGCAGCCGATTTCATGTCCGGCGTCGCGCACCATGTGAACGATGTTCGGGTTTTTGATTGCGGCATCGGCGGTGAAGAAGAACGTCGCCTTGATGTCATGTTTCTTGAGGATGTCCAGGATGACCGGGCTTCCGTGCTGCATACCTTCGTAACCGGAGGTCCAGCTTCCGATGTCGGTTTCCATGTCGAAACCGAAGACAGTCTTGATGTTGTTCATTTTACAATCTCCTTGGAGTTGAGTCCGTATATTTTTTCAAGCACGGCACGGATGTTTTCACGTTCGCCTTTGTAGATGCAGGTTGCCGAATGAAGCGTGGTGCTGACCAGCTTGCCGTCTCTGACGATCATCGGCGCAATGGTTTCCAGCTCGAAGAAATTCAGTTCCTGCGAGCCGTTGAAGATGCTGTAAATATCTTCCGTGGAGTAGGCGCCGGCTTTCTGGTCGTTGTCCGCGATGTTGATGTAGACCCCGTTTTCGATATTGGTTTTGCGGATGATGAGCATGTCGTTTGCGGGGTCATACGCACCGATCAGTTCGGGGCGGCAGTCTTTCTTGAAACCGATCTGGAGACGGTTCGGACCGCCGAGGTCAAACAGGAACAGTCCGTCGGCAAAACGGATGCGCGCCAGCGGATCGCCGTAGAAATCATCATTGATGACCTGTTTCGGGGCGGCGTCTTTTTTGCCGTAAGCACCGAACGCCACAATGTTTTCCGCTCCCCAGAACTGTTCCAGGGTCCAGGCGTTGAGAATGACCTGGTCCGTGGCATATTCCTTCTGCGGAGTGAACGTGTCGGTTTCCCGGTAGGAGACGCATCTGACGCCGCAGGCGTGCGCCTGTGCGGTGATGTCGTTCGCCTGAATTTCCCGGCGGTATTCGAGCTCAACTTCCACGCCTTTGGCATTGAGCAGAGTGATGTTCTTGACCATGCGGGCGGAGCCGTCCGGCTGAACAGTCAGCACCGGGCAGACTTTGTTGATGCCGTCCTGAACGCACCATTCGCCATGCGGGTAATTGAATGCGAACGCGCCGCCTTCGGGTGCGGGCCAGAAGGAATTGCCGCCGATGTTGTTGAAGGAATCCGTGGGATGAGCCGCCAGATCGAAATCCAGTTTATGGGTCAGCGTGTCATCGATGGAGCAGAAAATTCTGCCTTGCAGACCGGGTGACAGCCAGACCATGCCGTCGCTGGCGGACATGCCGTAAACAGCCGGGTCAACGGTTTTCAGTTTTTCCAGAATCATAAATCAGTACTCCCGTGTGATATTATCTGTTCCGCGCGTCGGCTGACAGCTCTCCGAAACAGCTGTTGTTAAATATATCATGTTTCCGGGGTTCGTCAATCCTGTCTTGAATATTTTTTTGCTGTTTTTTTGTTCCCGGAACAGAAACGGTCCGGAACACCGCAAAGCATCCGGACCGTTTCAAGTTATTCATTCAGACTGCCGTTTATTTACCGCAGCACTTTTTGTACTTTTTGCCGGAACCGCAGGGACAGGGGTCATTGCGGCCGACTTTCGGCAGTTCCCGGTGAAAGGAAATGTTGATTTCCGGTTCACCTTCGGGAACGGGCTGACCTTCCATCTCCTGCGCGGGACTGCCCGGCGGCAGAGCAGCCGGTTCCTCCTGACTCATGCCGAACTGTCCCAGTTCCTCATGGGACATGGTGATCGGCAGATTGGCGAAGATCTGTTCGAAAGCCTGAATGGAAGTCGCCGAACGGAACATGCCGGAAACAATTTCCTGGTCAATGTCTTCCATCAGCTGTTCAAACATCTTGAAGGCTTCCTGCTTGTATTCCACCAGCGGGTCTTTCTGCGCATACGCGCGCAGTCCGATGCTGGAACGGAGGTTGTCCATGGCATACAGATGATCCTGCCAGAGTTTGTCCACGGCATTGAGGATGATGTGGCGTTCCAGCCAGACCAGTGCTTCGGGGTCTTCGGCGGCTTCCTTGACCTTGTAGACTTCTCTGATCCGGTTCATGACGGCATCGCAGACGGCATCGCTGTCGGGCTGTCCCGGCACTTTGTATTTGATGATTTCCTTTTCATCAAAGCCGATCGGGAAAGTGTTGTTCAGCCATGCCATCAGGCGTTCGCTGTTGATTCCGGTGGGGGAATCCTGGCCGGCTGCGCTGACGGCGTTTTCGATCTGCCGGAAAACCGCGGTATCGGCGATTTTGAAAATCAGCTCGCGGCAGTTGTCGTTGAACAGTGTTTCCTTGCGGAAGCCGTAGATGACTTCGCGCTGTTTGTTCATGACATCGTCGTATTCCAGGGTGCGTTTACGGATGGCGAAGTGATGCTGTTCCACGCGGCGCTGTGCCGTTTCAATGGATTTGGTCAGCCACGGATGCTGCAGCTCTTCGCCTTCTTCCAAACCGAACCGTTCCATGATTTTGACAATCCGGTCGGACCCGAACAGACGCATGAGGTTGTCTTCCAGCGACACATAGAAACGGGATGCGCCGGGGTCGCCCTGACGGGCGGAACGTCCGCGCAGCTGCCGGTCAATGCGCCGGGAATCGTGCCGGGAACTGCCGATCACGTAAAGACCGCCCAGTTCCGCAACGCCTTCGCCCAGCTTGATGTCGGTACCGCGGCCTGCCATGTTGGTGGCAACGGTAACCGCGAATTTCTGTCCGGCGCGCGCCACAATCTCGGATTCCATGGCGTGGTTCTTGGCGTTCAGCACGTTATGCGGAATCTTGTGCAGTTTCAGCATACGGCTGAGAATTTCCGAATCTTCCACTGAAATCGTGCCCAGCAGAACGGGCTGACCTTTTTTGTACGCCTTTTCGGTTTCATCGACAATGGCGTTGAATTTTTCGCGTCTGGTCTTGTAGACACAGTCATTGTAGTCCACGCGGCGGCAGGGACGGTTGGTCGGAATGACCACCACATCCAGTTTATAGATCTGATGGAATTCGTTGGCTTCCGTTTCAGCCGTACCGGTCATGCCGGCGAGTTTTTCGTAAAGACGGAAATAGTTCTGAATCGTGATGGACGCCATAGTCTGCGTCTCTTTTTCGATTTCGACATTTTCCTTGGCTTCCAGAGCCTGATGCAGACCGTCGCTGAAACGGCGTCCGGGCAGAATACGGCCGGTATGCTCGTCAACGATCAGCACCTTGTTGTCCGCCACGACGTAATGCACGTCTTTTTCAAACAGACAGTAGGCGCGGAGCAGCTGGGAAAGATTCTGAAGACGTTCGCTTTTTTCGGCGAACTGTTCCTGGAATTTCTGTTTCTTTTCAATCTTTTCCGCTTCGGACAGGGCGGGATCGTTTTCAATGGCATGAATGGATTCCAGCAGGTCCGGCAGCACAAAAGCGTCGGGGTCTGCCGGCGAAACCGCCATGCGTCCCTTTTCCGTGAGGTCAGCTTCGTTCTGACGTTCATCCATGGAGAAGAAGAGGTCCGCCTGGACATCCTGAAGCATACCGCGGTTCTGGTCGCTGCGGACGAACATCTCCATTTTTTCGAGACGTTTGCGGACTTCGGCGGATTCCAGCATGTGCGCCAGCTGTTTATGACGCGGCATTCCGAGTTTGACCTGAAGCAGTTTGGTGATGGCCTGGTCGATTTCGTCATTGGCCGCGTTTTCCTTGGACAGCAGCGCGCGGGCTTCCTGAATCAGACGTCCACACAGCAGATTCTGGCGGTTGAACAGGTCCGCGATGGCAGGTTTCAGGGATTCATACTGATTGGTGGAAACGGCAACCGGACCGGAAATGATCAGCGGCGTTCTGGCTTCGTCGATGAGGATGGAGTCCACTTCGTCGATGATGGCATAGAAATGATCCCGCTGAACCAGCTGGTCGCGGGTGGTTGCCATACCCATGTCGCGCAGATAATCGAACCCGAATTCGCTGTTGGTGCCGTACGTGATGTCGCAGTTGTACTGCGCGCGGCGTTCGGCGGGGTCCTGATCGTTCTGGATGCAGCCGACTGTCAGTCCGAGATAACGGAACACGGTTCCCATCCATTGGGAGTCGCGCAGGGCGAGGTAGTCGTTGACGGTAACCAGCTGACAGTTTTTGCCGGTAAGGGCATTCAGGTAGAGCGGGAAAGTGGCGACGAGGGTTTTGCCTTCGCCGGTTGCCATTTCCGCGATTTTGCCCTGATGCAGAACAATACCGCCGATGATCTGGACGTCGAACGGAACCATGTCCCAGGTCATGATATGTCCGCAGACTTCCGCCGTGGTTCCGCAGAGCCGGCGGCAGGCGTTCTTCACCACGGCGAACGCTTCGCACATGATGTCATCCGTGGTTTCCCCGTTGCGCAGACGTTCCTGAAACTCGGTGGTTTTAGCTTTGAGCTGGTCGTCGGTCAGCTTCTGGTATTCCACTTCCAGTTCGTTGATGCGTTTGACTTTCGGCATCAGACGCTTGACATCGCGTCCGGATTTGCTGCCGAAAACAGCTTTCAGAATTTTGGTGAGCATAAAGAGGCACACCCCCTTCATTGATAAAGATTAACGGATTCAGGACTTTGCGCCGGAACCGGGACGGGTCAGCGGTTTGCCTTCCTTGCAGAGCGGACATTCCGCCGGATCGAAAGTCGGCAGACTCAATTTGATGAGGCTGTACAGCGGAATGCCGAAATCGACATTGCCGCCGCTGCGGTCGGTGATGATTCCGACTGCCACCGGATCGCCGCCCAGGGAACGGACCAGGTCAATGGTCTGCTGGACACGGCCGCCTTTGGTCACAACATCTTCCGCCACAATAATTTTTTCACCTTTCTGAATGGTGAATCCGCGTTTCAGCACCAGCTGGTCGTTTTCCTTGTCGGCGAAGATTGCCTGAATGCCCAGCGCGCGGGCGAGTTCCTGTCCGACCAGAATGCCGCCGACTGCGGGGGAAATGACCGTGGTTGCGCCGAGGCCTTTCATGCGTTCGGCAAGAGTGCGGCAGAGTTTTTCCGCGATATCGGGGAAACGGAACAGCAGGGCCGCCTGGAAAAATTTATTGCTGTGCAGACCGCTGCGCAGTACGAAATGTCCGTCCAGCAGCGCACCTGCATCCTGAAATGCCTTGATGATTTCCTGATCTGTCATGGTGATATGTCCTTTCTTGAACTGTTGAAAAAATCAGCGGAAGGTGTCGGCGGAAGCCGGTTCAATCCACAGATGGAAGTCGACTTTTTTACCGCCGAGATCAAGCGTAATCATGGTGTTCATGCGGGTCAGCAGCAGCGCATACGGAACTTTGACTTCGCCCGCCGGCACTGCGACCGCCACACTGCAGTCGCCCAGAATGGGTTCGGCATCGCGCACCGCCAGAATCAGATTCCGGAGCTTCAGGAATTTTTCCCGGAGCTGTTCGTCAAATTCATACGGACGGTGACATTTCGGGCAAAGAGCCTGAAATCCCGCCTTGTCCAGTTCCATCAGATTGAATTTCACCACGCCGCCGCAATCCGGTTCCACACAGACAAAGTCCAGCTGGGCGCCGCTTGTATTCATTGCTTTTGCTTCTGCCATTTTTATCCCATTCCTGTTCATGATTTTCGCATATAAGACTGTCTCTTGCAACCCATAATATAATGCGTCATGCTTAAATATGAAAGCCGTATTTGAAAAAAAATGCCGTTTCATCCCGAAAAAACGGTTCAGAACAGCCAGATTTCTTCCAAAACCAGCAGTTTCCGCTTGATTTCCGTTCCGCCGCCGTATCCGCCGAGCTTCCCGCCGCCGGCAATCACCCGGTGACATGGAATCAGAATGGCGATCGGATTGCGGTGATTCGCCTGTCCCACGGCACGGGAGGCTTTCGGATTGCCCGTCCTCCGCGCCAGTTCCCCGTACGTGATGACTTCCCCGTACGGTATCTTTTCCAGTTCCTGCCAGACCCGGTGCTGGAATTCCGTTCCCGCCGGATTCAGCGGCAGGTCAAACTGTTTCCGTTTCCCCGCAAAATATTCTTCCAGCTCCTGTGCCGCCCGGTCCAGCAATGGCGTATGCTGTTCCTGAAAATCAGACGGCGGATTTTCTCCCGGCAGACACAGCCGCGTAATCTGTGCATCTTCTTCTGTCAGAACCAGTTCCCCGACCGGAGACTGCAAAGTGAGACGGTTTTTCATCGTGAACCTCCCAGCTGTGCTGAAAACGAAACCGGCACGACCGGCAGACGCCCGCACTCCACCGGCTGATTCCGGGCAAACGCATCCACCTGACGGAGATATTCCCGGAATGCCGGACTGGTCAATCCGGCAGGGAGCTGTTTCAGCAGCTGCATACTCCGGTCATAAATCTTTGCCGCTTCCCGGTTTCCGTTCCGTGCGGCTTCCAGCAGCGCCAGCAGAGCCGAGAGACGGACAAAATCCGTGTCCGGCGCGGCAATGCCTTTCTCCGGCTGCGGAATGCAGGGCGTCGCCGCCAGAGTTTCCAGATCTTCCAGAATGCGTTTGTCCGCCGCATCCAGCGCGCTGACCGCCCGGCAGGCAATTGCCCGGCGTACTGCTCCTTCCGGACTGCGGTCCGCCAGCGCATGACGGAATTCCGGCAGAAAGACCGGATTCCCGCTCCGGTACATTGCCAGTGCCGCCGCATCGGCAACGGCGCTGTTTTTATCATAAGACAATTTTTTCAAGGCATTTACCGCAGTTTCCGTGCGGAACAATCCCAGGGTTTCCGCGATGATTTGCCGCACTTCCAGGTCAGCGGAATCCGTCAGACGCACCAGTTCCGGAAGTGCAGGAGCGTATTTGGTTTTCAGGATGACAGACACTGCCGCTTTCTGCAGGGAAACATCTTCCGAACCTTGCAGCCAGCGCAGCGCGGTCGGCGCGGCGGACGGTCTGCCGAAATGGAGCAGCAGTCGGATGACCAAAGGGCGTATTTCGGGAACACGGTCGGCGGACGCTGTCAATTCCGTGCAGATTTCCGGCGACAGCGTGGAAGATTCCAGGGCTTTGGCTACGGCGTTTCGGACTTGAGCTGTCCCGCTTCTGCCATTTTCCCGGACCATGGAATCCGCAATCTGTTCCGTCAGAGCGGCGGCAGCGGACAGGGTTCCGGCAGTTCCCAGAGATTCTGCGGCGGCGGCGCGAACCTGCGGTTCCGGGTCGGACAACAGATATCCCAGCAGATTTTCCCTGCCGGAATCGGGGTTCCGGAGCTGTGCCGAAACTGTCCGGACAGCGGGAAGCGGATCGGCGGCAGTTTTTTTCAGCAGTTCCATCGGACCGGCTGAATGGGCGGCAAGCCCCTGTGCCAGCGCAATGCGGATGACCGGGTCGGAATCCTGAACGGCATCCCGGAGCAGGATGGATGTATCCGGATTGGACTGCCGCGCCAGCAGACCGATGGCAAAAGCACGCAATGCAATGTTCCCCGGTTCCGCGCAGACATACAGATTGCAGAGCAGGGATCTGGAAATTTCCATTGCCCGCGGCTGCAGAATTCTGCCGACAGGCGTCAGCACCTGCGGGGAATGTTCCTGATACAGCGCCTGAATCACCGGAACGGGATCCGGATTCTGTGCGCAGGTCAGATAAAGAACCATGGCGGCGGAACGGATTTCCGGAGTTCTTGCCGAAAACCATTCCGGCAGCCAGCTGTCGCCGCCGGGAACGGCTGCTCCATGCTGTTGAAGATACAGCAGAGAACGGAACAGTTTTTCCTGTACCAGTCTGTCCTGTTCATTTTTCAGCAGACGGGTCAGAAGCCGGAAGGCGGCGGGGGTGCCGGCATTGCGCAGTTCCCATGCCATCCGGGCGCGGATTTTCGGCGAAGTCTGCCGGCGGAAACGTTTTTTCTGCTGTTTAAGCTGTTCTTCATCGACGGTTTTTTCCGCTTCGGGGACGGACAAGGCGGCAGGGGTCAGCGGTCCGTTCAGCCAGCTGCCGATGACGGACGGGTAAAAAAGTCCGGCGCAAACCGGATTCTGCGCCAGAAACAGCCCTGCCGTCAGAATCAAAGAGAAAACTGTCCGTCCTGTCATTGCCGCATCCTTTCCGCCGGAATCTTATCTTTCTCTGGCGGGAAATGCGCAGAACGGCAGGATGCCGAACAGCCGCAGTTTGCACATTTCCGGCTGTTTCTGAATCTGATGCTGCTGAACGGTCTGCTGCTGTTTCAGAAAAGCGATGTAATGTTCAAAATAGCGTTCCACCCATTCCTGTTTCGGCAGTTTGACACCCAGCCGGACAGCTTCCTGCCAGGGAATTCCGCAGTATTTCCGGTTATACAGCAGGGAGGCTTCTTGTTCCGTCAGGTTCCAGCCGCATTCATCGAGCAGAAAACGGATATGTTCTTTTTCCAGTCTTGCCAGCTGTTTCTGCAGAATGCCGGAAGCTCCGCCGAGATGAAATGCCGTGGTGGCGCCCGGTATGCGGATTCCTTTCCAGGAACCGCTGGCGAGACGGCACATGCACAGATTGGCGTTCGCCAGATATTTTTCCGAAAATCCGCCGGTTTTCTCCAGCACGGAACGTTTGCAGAACAAAGTCTGATGACAGGGATAAACACCGAACGGGATGTCCGCCAGTGTCCCTTCCCAGATCCGGATCAGCTGGGCATGGTCCTGCGAGTAAACTTCCGCATCCGCATAACCGTAATCCGCATCATTGGCCAGCAGAATTTTCATGGCGTGTTCTGCCGTGCAGCAGTCTGTCAGGGCGTCATCCGAGTGGAGAAACAGGATGTATTGCCCTTTTGCCAGCCGTATTCCCTTGTTCATCGCGTCATAAATGCCGTGGTCGCGTTCCGAAACGAAACGGATTTTCCCCGCTGCCGCCAGCGATTGCAGCAGTTCGACTGTTCCGTCCGTGGAACCGCCGTCCACAATCAGATGTTCGATACCGGGAAAAGTCTGCATGGCGACCGAGTCCACACAGTTGCGGAAGGCGGTTTCCCGTCTCCGCCCGATAACGTCCTTGACAATCGTGACGATGGACAGCAAAACCGGCGGTTCCGGCGGACAGGTCTGCGGTGAAGTCATTGTTCTTACTCCTGCGGTCTGAATTCAATGGTCAGCAGCGGGAGCCCCAGCAGGAAAATGTAAATCATTTTCCGGTCTGTGCGTTCCACTTTGGTGTAAACGGGAATGCCCAGCAACCGCCGGGTTCCGATGATCTGGTATTCCGCCGAATCCATTTTCTGCATACGGAGCCATTTCCGGATTTTCTGCAGAATGGAATTCTTCGGAATCTGTATGCTTCCGGTTCTGGCGTTGTCCGCGAAAACCGTTTCCGTTTTTTTCCAGACCGGTTCCAGACGTTTCTGCCGGGCGGTGTCCAGTTCCGGTGCGGTTTCCGCCAGCGTCAGAATGCTGTTCCGTTTCCCGCACCATTCCCGATAGCCGTCCTGCATGTACTGCCGGGTATTCTGCTGAATCTGCCGGACCTGTTCCCCGCTGATTTCCAGCGGTTTGAGCTGTGCGCCGGACTGATCCGGGTAAAGGAATCCGGTTTTCCCCGGAATGATATATTCATTGAAAGTGGTTTCATCCGGAGCAATGACGCAGCGTCCGCGTGCCATTGCTTCCAGATACGACAAGCCGATGCCCTCGCAATGCCGGGAGGCAAAATAGATTCCGCACCGGTCGAGGTCCCGGAGCATGTCTTCCTTATGTTCGAACCACGAGGAATGGAAAATCCGCATGTCCCCCTGTAACGGATAAGGCAATGGAACATACTGTTCACCCGGGTCCAGTGCGCGGTGCAGATGCAGTTCCGTCAGCGGATAATTCCGCATGAGTTTCTGAAATACGAGAACATTCACGGTGGTAATCCGCTGCCAGAAAAACGCCGCATGGGAATCCCCTGTTTCCCATTGTGCCGGCGGTTCCGGAAAATACTGGAAATAGTGCGAGGGATAGCCGTATGCTTTCAGTTCTTCATGAACTTTCCGGGAAAAGGAGATAATCTGGAAATCCCGGTATTCGCGCCAGATCGGCTGGCGGACGTCTTCCGGCGCCAGATAATAAAAATCCGCCATGGGGAAAAAGACCGCATGTCCGAATGAAATGTATTTCTTCAGATTCTGTATCGACGGCATGACCTGCAGACAGACCAGCAGATCGAAATGCTGTCCGGACAACATATGCAGATTTTCCGTGATGACCTGTTCCAGTTCTCCGCCCGGTTTCCGGACCACTTCCGCCGACAGGAAAGTTATATCGTATTTCTGCCGGAACAGTTCCAGAATGAAAGACACCGATTGTGTTTTTCTGTGATAGGCATGGCCTATGTAAATCATGCGTTTCATCTGAACCGTCTGTCCTTTATCCTGTATGCTGTTCCGTTTTCCGATACTATATCATGGATTTGCCGAAATACAAGAATATGCCGGTCAGGCATCTGTTTCCGTATTTTTTTCACAGTAGAACATGGCGCAGTCATGCGCTCCGGCGGAAGGAATTGCGGAACCGGTTTCCACATTCCGGACCCGGTATCCGGGGGGAATCGGGAAGACGCGCTCGGCATCTGTCCGGTTGAACAGAGCCAGCAGACCGCGTCCCTGTTCATCGGTGCGCAGAAAACCGTCCGCTTCCTCATTGGATTCAATCACCTGAAATACGGTCAGCGGACCGTTTTCCACGCTTCGGTTGAAAGCGGCGGCAAAAGATTTCAGACGCTGTTCCAGTTCCGGGGACAGTGAACGCAGATCTCCGGCAGTCAGCGGCGCTCCGGCAAAAGAAGTCAGCAGATATTCCGCTCCGCTGTCCCGCCGGATGGCAAGCAGACCGTTGAGAATGCGTTCCGGCGGAAGTTTGCCCAGCCAGGTGTAGAAATCGCGCCGGACTTTGTCGATCCGCTGGTACTGTGTTTTGCTGGCGGAATGATTGGAAACATGGTGAAGGGGCGACAGCTCCAGTGCGGCGATATTGGGCCGTTCCGTGCCGAACGCTTCAAAGCTGTAATCCAGAATCACTTCCGGATGTCTGCGGTGCATTTCATCCCGCACATAACGCATTCCTTCATACATCGCCCAGATGGAATCGCCCATGCCGTGGTGGTGTGCATGGTCTTCTGCATGACAGCCCCAGGGCAGGAGACCGTACGGCGACATGACACTGCTGAAATCCAGTTTGAAATAGGAAACCCCGTACCGGACGGTCAGTTCATCCAGTTTCTTCACCACATAGTCCCGGTAATCCGAGCCCAGACACAGCACGCCGCCGGATTCCGAATAATCGAATCCCAGACGGTTCACCTTGCCGTCTTCGCGGCGGGCAAACCATTTTTCCGGAACTTCTCCCATGCCGTAATCCGTTCCGATATTCAGCCAGAGACCGAACCGCATTCCCAGACTGCGGACCCGTTCCGCCAATGGTTCCAGACCGTTCGGAAATTTTGCGGCGTCCACTTGGCGGTCCGGTTCGGAAAACCAGCCGTCATCCAGCACAAACCAGCGGCATCCCATGGCAGCGGCATGTTCCGCCAGCTCCAGAGTCAGCGGTTCGCTGATGTTCTTGTAGAAGGGAATCCAGGTGCAGTACATGATTCCTTCTGGATAATTCACTGCCGGCAGTCCGGAACGGATCAGTTTCCGGAAATCGTTTACCGTCGCAGGGTCGGACAGGTCGCCCTGATAAAGGGAAATCAGCGAATCCGGAGATACAAATTCTTTCCCCGGTTCCAGCGGCAGCACAAACGGCGCGGAACTCATGTTCAAGGCGTGAATGGCATTGTTCCAGTGCGGGTAATACAGAAAATACCGCAGCGGTCCCGGCGCCGATGACCCCTGAATGCATCCCGCTCCGCAGGTCGGATTGTGGACGCGGATGATGTCTTCGGTTCCTTCAATGGTGAAGCAGATGGCTTGACGGTGGTCATCGCTGCCCGCATAGAAATCGCAGTCGGCTATGACACCGGGGGCAGCCTGCGTGTCGTCGAAAATCACATTGGAAAGCCGGACGGTCTGCGCTCCCTGATTCTTCAGAATGATATGCTTGCGCATTCCGTTCACGCCGGCGGGCATTTCCCAGACTGCCGTGATGAGAATATCCCGGAGTTCAAGGTCGATTTCCAGCCGGAGCGGCGTTTCCCGGACCGCGCGGAAACGGGGTACTTCATCCGATTTTTCCAGATTGCCGTCGACTTCCCGTACATGACTTTCCTGCCAGGATGAATACAGTCTGTCATCCAGTGCAAAAGCAAATTCCCGGCAGGGCTGTGCCAGATATTCCCGGTTCCGGCGCAGGTCCCGCAGTGAAACTGTCCGGATGCCGGATTCCGATACTTCAATGGTTCTGGATAACTCCGTATTCGCAAGTGTATAAAAAGCCATGTCTGAAAATCCTTAATTATGAATAGGGTGCAGCTTTCATTCCGGAAACAGTACAATAGCATTGCAAAAGTTTTTTTCAAGCGGCATTGGAAAAAACTGGCAGACGTGCTACATTATGTTCTTATCTTCACATTCATTTCAGGAAAAAAGAAAAAGGTTGCCGCCATGTCTGATTTTGTCAAACCGAATTGGAAAGTCAATCTGGTTATGCTCTGGTTTTCACAGCTGCTGGTCATGGCAGGTTTTTCCGCCATGATTCCGTTTATTCCGCTGTTCATCAAGGAAGAACTGCACATTGCCAACGAAGGCGCATTGGCGATTTATGTTTCCATGTTCAACTTTTTCGGCACTCTGGCATATGCCCTGTTCTGTCCGGTCTGGGGAAAACTGGCTGACCGCTTCGGGGTCAAACCCATGCTGCTGCGCGGAACTTTCCTTACGGCTTTCCTGTTTCCGCTCATGGGATATGTCAGCAGTGTCGGCTGGCTGATTTTTCTGCGGTTCCTTTCCGCCGCCTGTGCGGGAACCACTGCGGCTTCACAGACCATGATTGCGCGGAATACTCCGGACGACCGGCAGGGATTCGCGCAGGGCGTTCTGACGACTGCCATCTGGGGCGGCGCCATGCTCGGCAATGTCATCGGCGGGCTGATTATCTATTATTTTGATTATCTCTATGCGTTCTGGTTCTGCGGCATCCTGTATTTCGTTGCCGGATTTTCCATCCTTTTCACGCACGATGAATTCGTTCCGATTCTGCATCATGCCGCCGCACGGCACAGTTCGCGCCGCCGGGAAAAAGACGGTCCCCAGCTGCTGCTGCCGGCTTTTACCAAGGCGGTATGGCTGCTGTTCGGACTTTTCCTGCTGACCGGGATTATCCGTCAATATGAAAACCCGTATATCGCCTTGAAAATTGAAGCTCTCTGCGGCAAAGAAACCGCTTCCTACTGGACCGGCATTGTCAGTGCGGCGGTCTGCTGCGGAGCGATTTTTGCCGGCGTCATCGGCGGTTATCTTTCCGATAAACTGCCGCCGAAAAAACTGCTGCTGCCGATTATGCTGATTTCCGGTGCGGCTTTGGCTCTTCAGGGTTTTGCCGGCTCTCTGCTCGCTTTTGCCGCCGCACGGACTGTTCTTTATATGGCTGCCGGCGGAATACAGCCGATTCTGCAGAAAATTCTGACTTCCGTTACACCCCGCCGGAAACGCGGCGCCGTGTTCGGATTCTCCACTACTGCCATGAACAGCGGCGTCATGCTGGCGGCGGTGTTCAGCGGATGGACTGTCTTCGCCATGGGATTGAACAGCGTGTTTTATGTCGGCGGACTGCTGTTTATTGCTGTCATTCCGGTTTTCATGAATTTTCTGTCCGTGGCAATGAATCAGAAATATTATCTGGCTCAAATCGCGAAGAATGAGAACAGACATTGAGCTGTCCGGACGGAATCACTGATTCCGCTGTTTCCGGAAACGGCGCATCAGCAGAAGGCAGTATGTCCCTGCCATTGCACACAGCAGCGGCAAGGCGGGAATCTGATAACGCGGCATCACCACCGGTCCGCCCGCAAACAGGTAGAAGAATCCGAATAACCCGAACAGCATCAGGTATTTCCAGCGCGTTTTCCAATGACACAGCCAGAGGCACAGCAGCAGAAACGCTCCGCTATACAGCAGCAGACTGACCAGCAGAAACGGCAGAACCGGAATCAGCAGTCCGAACCGTCCGTCCAGATAATGGTTCAGCGCGGCAAAAAGTCCGCGGCTGCGCAACACGTCCAGCGTACCGCGTCCAGTGGCTGTGGCTCCGTTGTTTTCCAGAAACGTCGGCAGGTCCGGCAGCAGCATGGTCCATTGCGGCAGATGCGTACGCAGAAACGCCAGCGGATAGGTTCGGATCAGTTTCAGGTATTGCGCATGACGGTAGGCATTCTGTGAACGGATATCGGGGTATTCAGCCGGATGAGACGCCAGAAAATCTTCGGTTTCCCGGCACAGACGGTTCCGCAGAATCCCGGTATCTTCACCGGTTGCCGCACCCAGAATGGCGGACCCGCTGTGATAGAGCATTTCCCCGCGGTTGCTGTCCATGTCGAATTCCGCGCCGCAGCGGTAATTGCGCAGCATGAGCGGAAACATCATCAGCAGAAACACCGTCAGAAACATGCCCCAGGCACAGAGCGTTTGTCTGCGGAACCCGAAGAAAATCAGAGCCAGCACCGGCATTCCCGCCAGCAGAACCGGCGTGTTGACCGGCTTGAACCAGGCGCCTGCCGCCAGCAGCAGACAGGCGGCTCCGAAATGCAGAACCGAATGCCGCCGCCAGGCTTTCAGCACTTGGTACAGCGCGAAGGCACAGCACATTCCCAGCAGAGTATCGGCAAGAATCAGCGGCGCCTGCGACAGCGAGGTCAGGTTCAAGGCAAAAAATCCGGCTGCCAGCAGTCCCGCCTTGCGTCCGCCCAGATACCTTCCGCACAGCCCGACCGGGTAACAGGTCAGCGCGGATGCCAGACAATTCAGCAGTGCCGCAATCCGCAGATTTTCACCGAATACGGCAAGCAGCAGCGCCAGCACCAGTGAATAACCGGGCGGACGTTTGGTCATCGGCAGACCGGAACCGGGAGCAGTCAGGTACGCACCATCGGACAGCAGGGCTTTGGCGGGCTGAAGATAAGTCTGCGAATCAATCCGCAGCAGGGGTTCTCCCTGGCACAGTGCCGGCAGCGCGCAGAGAATCCGCACCAGCAATGCCGCCAGCACGATTCCCCACAGGTATTTTTGAATTTTTCGCTCCATCGGTTTTCTCTGCGGTTTCTGTTCCGGATGGAAAACGGTTACGTCCGCCGGTCCAGCATACGGTAGCCGATGGCTTCAAACAGATGCGAACTCTGAATGGTTTCGCTTCCATCCAAATCCGCCACCGTACGGGCAACACGCAGAATGCGGTCGTAGGCGCGTGCGCTCAAACCGAAATTCTGAATGGCATGGCGGATCATGGATTCCGTCGAGGCGTCCGGCTGACAGTATTTCCGCATTTCCGACGGACCCATGCGTCCGTTGCAGGTGATGTCCGTTCCCTTGAAACGCTCCTGCTGGATTTTTCGCGCTCTGACCACCCGTTCCCGGATGACGGCACTGGTTTCCGCGGCGGGGGTGTTGTGCGCCAGCAGTTCGTCTTCTGTCAGGGCGGCAAGTTCCACATGCAGGTCAATCCGGTCCAGCAGCGGACCGGAAATGCGGGCGCGGTAATTCTGGATTTGCTGCTGATGACACCGGCAGATGTGCAGACGGTCGCCGAGGTGTCCGCAGGGACACGGGTTCATGGCTGCAATCAGCATGAACTCACAGGGGAAAGTACAGCTGCCGGAAGCGCGGGAAATGGAAATCGTTCCGTTCTCCAGCGGCTGCCGCAGAACTTCCAGCACCGTTCTTTTGAATTCCGGCAGTTCATCCAGAAACAGCACGCCGTTGTGGGCCAGTGAAATTTCTCCGGGACGCGGATTGGTTCCGCCGCCAATCAGTCCCACATCACTGACCGTATGGTGCGGCGAACGGAACGGACGGGTCCGGAGCAGCGGAGAGTTGGACGGCAGCAGTCCCATCACGCTGTGAATGCGGCTGGTGGCAAGTGTTTCCGCTTCGGTCATGGGCGGCATGATGCCGGGCAGACGTTTCGCCAGCATGGACTTGCCGGAACCGGGCGGACCAATCATCAGCACGTTGTGTCCGCCTGCCGCCGCCACCTCCATGGCGCGCTTCGCCTGACTTTGTCCTTTGACGTCGGCAAAGTCGGGAATACTGCTCCAGTCTGGTTCCGCAAACAGCGCATCGGCTGCCGACGGGTCGACCGGAAGCATTTCCCCGCGCAGTGCCGCCACGGCTTCCGGCAGGGTTGACACCGGATATACTTTCAGTTTTGCTGACGCCACTGCCGCTTCCGAGATGTTCCGGGCGGGAATGAGCAGTTTGCCGTATTCCGGGTGTTCCCGTGCTGTCAAAGCGGCGGAAAGCACACCGCGAACCGGACGGATTCCGCCGTCCAGCGCAAGTTCTCCCAGTATCATGGCGTCTTCCAGCTGTTTCGGGTCCAGCGCACCGGATGCCGCAATCAGACAAAGCGCCATCGGCAGGTCGAAGCCGGAGCCTTCTTTCCGCAAATCCGCCGGAGCCAGATTAATCAGCGTCGACCCGGCAGGATGTTCATAGCCGCAGGAATACAGCGCGGACCGGATTCGTTCCCGGCTTTCCTTGACGGCAGCGTCCGGCAATCCGACAATCGAGACGATTTCCTGTTCCCCGCGTCCGGACGCATGGACTTCCACTTCCAGCGGAATCGCTTCAATGCCGGTCAGCGCGGCGGAACCGGTTCGGGTCAGCATGACGGAAATCTCCTTGTCGGGTCAGAATTTTTTGTGCAGCAGGAAATACATTGCGGCGGCTGCACCGGCATAGGAACCGACGTCTCTGCGAAGTTCACTGTTGACCAGCTCGCAGTCTGCCAGCATTTCCTTCCAGGCGAAACGCGGCAGATATTTCCGGATCGGGTCGGTGTAGAGATCCCCGATTGCCCAGGCAAGCGTTCCCAGAATCAGCCGTTTCGGATTGAATGTATTGATCAGAATGCCCATCGCCTGCGCGTTGCGCAGAGCCATTTCGTCCCAGATTTCCGCCGCCAGGGAATCTCCGGCGCGGTAAGCCTTTTCCAACGCCAGCATGTCGATGTCTTCCACTTTGCCGCCGGCGCATTCCACAATCTTGTGATTCGGCTGGTCTTTGAGCAGTTTCTGCAGATACAGGGCGACACTTCTGCCGCCGCAGTAGGCTTCGTAACAGCCTTTCTGTCCGCAGCCGCAAACCCGGTCGCTGTGAACGTCAATCACAATATGTCCGGCTTCTCCGCCGAAATATCCGGTTCCGCGGACCAGTGTCCCGCCGGTAACAATGCCGGCTCCGATTCCCGTACTCATGGTCAGGTAAATGAAGTCGTCAATGCCGCGGCCTGCTCCGAAGAAACCTTCCGCCAGCGCGGCGCAGTTCGCATCGTTTTCAAAACAGCCCGGCACGCCGAGATGTTCCTGCAGATACTGGAGAATGGGTACATTTTTCCAGAGTTTGTTGTTGGTGGGCGCAAGCAGAATGCCGTTGGCTATATCGGCGGGTCCGGGGGCGGATATGCCGAAGCCGCGGACGTCTTTCATTGCAAAGCCGTTTTCCCGGACCAGTTCCTCGGCGTCCCGGACCATCTGCGGCAGAACATCTTCCGGACGGGTGTCCTTGTTTTCAATCCGCCGGTTTCCCAGCAATTTACCTTCTGCGGAAATCAGCCCGGTGACGATTTTTGTGCCGCCAATATCAAAACCAAGTACAATTTCTTTTTCAGACATGACAAATACTCCCTGTCAGATTTTTAAATGCTCCATATCAATATAGATTCAAATATCCGTTAGTCAAGAAAAAAATTAATAAAAAAATGAGTTTTCGGGCTTGATTTTTTCGTATCTTGCTGTATCTTAGCCAAACCATCTGTTTGTGCCGAAGTGGCGGAATGGCAGACGCACTAGACTCAAAATCTGGCGATCTTACGATCGTAAGGGTTCAAGTCCCTTCTTCGGCACCAGTTTTTCCTCATTCTTCCGTTTTCTGAAAATACAGCCGGACCGTGCGGCTGCGCGGACCGTCAAATTCACAGAAATAAATGCCTTGCCAGGTTCCCAGTTCCAACTGCCCGTTCCGGAATGGAACCATCTGCGAAAAACCGATCAGCGAGGCTTTCAGATGCGCATCGGAATTGCCTTCCTCATGCTGATAATAAACCTCCTGCGGCGGAATCAGCCGGTTCAGTTTTTCCAGCAGGTCATGTTTGACATCCGGGTCGTAATTCTCGTTGACCGTAATTGCCGCCGTGGTATGCGGACAATAGATATGGCAGATTCCTTCGGCTATGTTTTCCGGCAGGACACGGGCAACCTGCGCCGTAATGTCAAGGATTTCATTGCGGTGCCGGGTTTGAACAGTAAATTGAATCATGGTCGGACTTCCTCCGGATGGTTTGCTGTTTTCAGATAAGCGGCGGCGGAACTGCCCGCCAGAAAACCGCTGGAAAATGCCCATTGTATATTGTATCCGCCGCAGGGTCCGGTCAAATCCAGCAGTTCGCCCGCCAGAAACAAGCCTTGCACTTTGCGGCTGGACAGGGTTGCCGGATCGACTTCCTTCAGAGAGATGCCGCCGCGCATCGCCATTGCCTTGCCCATCGGTCCGGACCCGGTCAGCGTCAGCGGACATGCCGTCAGATATTCTGTCAGCAGGCGCAGCGCTCCGGCGGAAAGATTGGATGCCTTGGCTTCGGAGCAGCCGCACAGTCCGGTGAGCGTTTCCGCAACCGATTTCGGTATGTATTCATTCAGTATGCTGCGGATGCTCTTCGGTCCGGCATTCCGGCGCGCCTCGTCGAAAATCCGTTTCCAGTCTGCCGCAGTTCTGCCGGAACAGACCGACAGATGAAGCGTGGCGGTTCCGTTCTTTTCGCACAACGCCGCCGCGTCTCCCGCCAAATCCAGCGCAGGAAAACCGGAAAGACCGACATGCGTGAACAGCAGACTTCCCGTTGTCATCAGCGTATCGCGTCCGGAACGCAAAGTCAGCTGCGCTTTCGGCAGGCTTACTCCGGAAAGTTTCGTTACCCAGTCCTCCCGGATCAGCAGGGGCGCGACTGCCGGAAGCGGGGTGCGGATGGTGTGTCCCAGTTGTTCCGCCAGCTTCAATCCCGCCATGGAACCCAGCCCGTTCCAGGCACAGCCGCCCGCCGCCAGCACTACCGCCTGAACCGGAATTCTTTCGCCGGATTTCAATTCGATTCCTGTCACTCTGCCGTTCTCCGCAGAAATGAAAACGACTTCGGCAAAAGTCCGGACTTCCGCTCCGGAAGCACGCAGAAATGCTTCCAGAATATCGCGGGAGCGTCCCGACGCCGGAAAATAAAAGAACTGCTCGGTCAGGACCGTTTCCACTCCGGCGGATTCCAGAAAATCCAGCAGCCGTTCCTTTGGCGCAAACCGCAAGGCGTTCCGCATGAAGGCTCCGTTCCGCCCGAATTTTTTCATGAAATCTTCGGCGGACAATACATTGGAAAAGTTGCAGCGTCCGCCGCCGCTGGCAAGCAGTTTCAGCGCCGGACGGTCCAGCCGCTCCAGAATGACGGGGTGGACACCCTGCCGGCTCAATGCCAGCGCAGCCGCCAGACCCGCAGGTCCGGACCCGATAATGATGACAGAGGCAGACATGCCGGCTCCGTTTTTATGAGGTTGAACAGTTTCCGTGAAAACAGCAATATAATACGGCGGATTCCGGATTTCAACCGGCGAAAAAGAAAAACCCGTTTCCGGAAAGGGAAACGGGTCTGAAAAATCAGCTGTACGCCGGAACGGGTCAGATTTCCTGACCGACTTCCCAACGGACGAAGCGATTGACTTTCATCTTGGGAGCAATCTTGGCAAGAGAGGTCTTGTCGTCGCGAATCCAGGGCTGGTCCACGAGGCAGACTTCCTTGTACCATTTGCTGATTTTGCCCATGACGATTTTTTCTTTCATTTCCTGCGGCTTGTTCGCCATCTTGGGATCGTTGTCCATCTGAGCCAGATGAATTTCCTTTTCCTTGTTGACCGCTTCCGCAGGAACCTGGCAGGAGCAGATGTAGGCAGGGCTGAACGCCGCGATGTGCATGCAGATGTCTTCCACAGTGACGTCGGCGGGGATTTCGCCTTCGACATCGACCATCACGCCGACTTTTCCGCCGAGGTGGAGGTAGGAGCCGAGTTTGCCGGCGGATTCGAAACGGATCGCGCGGCGGAGCTGCATGTTTTCACCGATGGTGCCGCTGAGTTCCTTCAGATTGGTGGCTTCCATTTCCTGCGCTTTGGCGGAGATGTCGCCATCGCCTTCGGTGCCGGCGAGGATACGCGCGGCTGCGGCTTTGACGTAAGCGAAGAATTTTTCGTTTTTGGCAACGAAGTCGGTTTCGGACAGGACTTCGATCATAACGCCTTTACCGCCTTCAATCAGGGCGAAGATTTTGCCTTCCTTGACCTGACGTTCGGAACGTTTTTCGGCTTTGGTGATACCGGCTTTGCGCAGGAATTCAACCGCGGCTTCCATATCTCCGTTGGTTTCGGTCAAAGCTTTTTTGCAGTCCATCATGCCGGCGTCAGTCTTGTCGCGCAGCTCTTTCACCATGGCAGCAGTGATATTGGCCATTTCGTGCCTCCTTATTCAGCTTTGGTTTCTTCGGATTTGGCTTCGCCTTCCGCTTTGGCGGCAGGTTTCTTGGCGGCGGGTTTGCGAACCGGTTTCTTCTTGGCATCGCCTTCGCCTTCGAGTTTCGCCTTCACATCGGCGGCATCCACTTTGATTCCGTCGGCGGCAGGTTTGCGGGAGGGACGTCTGGAACCGGCGGCAGGACGTTTGCGGTCGCCTTTGCCGCGGGGAGCTTTGCCTTCTTCTTTGGCTTTTTCAGCCGCGACAGCTTCAGCTTTGGCTTTTTCTTCAGCGGCTTTGCGACCCCAGATTTCGGCAGCGTCTTTAATGGTTTCCACGAAGGTGTCCATAATCACTTTAATGGATTTCACGGCATCATCGTTGGCGGCAATCGGGTAATCGATGTTTTCCGGGTCGCCGTTCGTATCCACGATGGCAACAATCGGAATATTGAGTTTGCGGGCTTCCTTGACCGCGATTTCGTCGTGGCAGACGTCAACAATGACCACTACATCCGGGAGCTTCTTCATGTCGGCGATACCGTCGAGGTCGCGATGCAGTTTTTCACCCATGCGGGAGAGAACGGCGATTTCTTTTTTCTTCAGGGAAGTGTTCTCGTCCTTGATGGTTTCGTCGATTTCCTGCATTTTGCGGATGGACTTGCGGATGGTGGTGTTGTTGGTGAGGGTACCGCCCATCCAGCGTTCGGACATGTAGTACATGCCGGTGGTTTCAGCGGCTTCATGGACAATCTGCTGCGCCTGGCGTTTGGTGCCGACGAACAGGATTTTGCCGCCGTCGACGACTTTGCGCTGCAGGAAGTTGCAGGCGTCGGAGATCTGGTAGATGGTCTTGGTGATGTCGATGATGGAGATACCGTTCTTGGAACCGTAGACATAGTCTTTCATTTTGGGGTTCCAGCGTTTCGTCTGATGTCCGAAATGACATCCCGCTTCGAGAAGATCCTTGACTGTGAGCGCCATTTTTGAGGCCGCCTTTCTTTTTTTCGGTGCTTTTACCCGGACTTTGACCTTGTTCTGTCCGGCAAGCCGCCCTTGCTGTTAAGTGTGATACATGCCTTCGCTGTTGGTTGATGGAGGTCGATTCCGCCCGGCGGAATCCATGTACGAACACAAGTTAAGCCATTAAGATACTGCCATTTCCGCAATTTGCAAATCTTTTTCAGAAAAAATACGGAAAAAAGCCGTTTTCGGAATTCCGGAAACGGCTTTGTATTTTGAAAGAGTCCTATTCAATACCCCAACAGTTTTTCTGCCAGCCGCAGCAGCCGGGTGCTTGCTGCGTTCATATTGCCGCCAGCCCGGAATCCTTCATGGATGATTTCTTTCAATTCCCGCTCTTCCGCTTGAACGTTCTGTCCTTTTTTGCGCAGTTCGGCAATGCGGCCCTGGCAGAGTTTTGCCAGTTTGAAATCGACTGAGCCCAGATACCATGCTTCCAGGCGGCGGGATGGAGTCAGCTGCTGCCGTCGATCATTACGGTAGACCGCCGCATAGTCTGCAACCACTTTGCCGCCGGATTCGGAATCATAAGAATTGAACGCGTCGCCGCTTGTGGCGAAAAGGTCGTAGAATGCCGCGGTTCCTTGAAATCCTGCATCCAGATTTTCCCAGAACAGATGGCGGTAATGCTGTGCCTGAACGCTTTTTTCAAAAATGGAATAGGTCCAGATTTCACGTCCGCTGTTCCGGTATTCGTCAATGAGTTTCCGGTTCATTTGCGGATAGTATGGCTCCAGAATGTCAAAAAGTTCAAAATATTGCTGCTGACGTCCGTCGTTCAGTTTGTAGGGATTTGCGAACAGACGGAACTCCGGATCAATACTTTTGATGAACTTTCCTCCTGCGAAGGCGAAATGAGCTTTGTCTTTGGGATTTTCCGGATCTCCGTTCGGTTCATCAGTCGGATAGAATGCATACTGTTCATACCCGAATCCTTGTTCCTTAAGCCAGTCGCGAAGAAGACGCAGGCGTTTTGCCAGCTCCGCTTTCCATTTTGGCTGCATGAAATGGCACCATGTTCCATCGTCCAGTTTAATTGAAGCCCAGAGAGAGAATTCCGGATAAAAAAGCAGGAATATTTCTTTCTGCTGTATTCCGTTGTCTTTCAGAGCCTGAATTGTTTCTTCAAGTCGAGAGAAGACCGCTTTTCCATTGGCATCATATTCCGGGTAATAATGGTGCGGAATCGGGTTCACGCAGTTGAACCCATAATCCTTTAATGCGCGTATATGCCAAGGATGTCTGATGGCATAAGTCCAGGTGCGAGCAGTCATATTTGAAATATCGACCGGACTGACCCGAAGATTCAGCCTGATTTCTTTTGTTTCAAAGCCGCTGAACGAAGGATAGAGACGGACTGTTCCCGTATAGGTTCCCGGTTTCAGTTTAGAAGTATCGATATCCAGCCATACGACACCCGTATTGCCGGGCGCCACACGGAGCATACTGCCGAGCGGCAATTCGAAAACAGGGTCAGGAATCATAACTCCGCCATGAAGCTCGATGAATGCCATTTCGCGAAAACGCACTAACGGTTCAAGCGGCTTTGCTGTTTTATCAGCTGTGAAGGACAAGTTTGTCATCAGCGCGCGTTCAGAGAGGTTTGTGACGAAAAAAGCCGTGATTGCGCGTGCCCCTTTGGCAACTTCCAAGTTCAGAGCATTGAGTTCCCTTGTGCCAAACGGAATTTTGCGGTCCGGCTCGAAATTTGCCCAGATGTCATCTTGCCATACCAAATGTGTTTTTCCTCCGTTTGCCGCCTGAATTACCATATTGGTAACCATTCCGATCCGGTTGTGAAGGTACGTCCAGTTATTGCGTAATTCTCCTTTTGTCCGAGCTTCCTGCTTGAATTTTGCCAGAGCTTTTTCAGCTGTCCGATTCGGTTTTGAAAGTGTTTTCAGCTCTGCTTCCAAAGGCTTAACCAAGTTTGAGAAATAGTCTTTTCTGCTGCCGAAGACAAATTTGCCGAAACGGTCTGGTGCATTAAATCTGGTTCCGACCGGCGCCCAGCTGCTGAGTCCGCCGCAAGTTGCGCCTTCCCGGGCGAAGTTGCCGGTCCAGACGCTTCCCTTTGCCGGCGCAGTTTTTCCCAGAGCTGCGAGAGGAAGAGCCAGCTCAACATCAAATGCATTGGCAGAGCAGAACGCCGCGATTTTTACATCTGCCGGCATCCATGCCTCGCTTTTCCCGTTGGAAGAATGTCTCACTCCCTGCCATTCTCCTTTTGCATTGACAAGGAGCTGGTAATAGATATCGCTGTCTTCTGGCTGCAGAAAGAATTCCACACAATCATCCAGCCAGATACTTTCACCGGTTTTCTGTTTTGCACGCGGAGTCATTCCCGCAGGATACGGGGCGCGGATTGCTGCGTAAAGGGTGTCGTCCGTGTAAAGCATTGCAGCACTGGATGCAGTCTTCTGAAATTTTGAATCGGCTGTTACCCATAATCCGTTGTAGGTTTGACTCATAGCCCCGAGTACAAGAAAGGGAGCAGTCCATTCTGCTGTTTTCCAGCAGGAATCATTGAATTTGCCGTCGATTACTGGACGGGTGTCTGTTTTCTTGAGCAGCAGATTGGCGTCTGCCCGCGCAGTTGAGTCCTCATTATCCTGAGTGTTTTCTTCCATTGTGGGGTTATTCGGTAAATCTGTGATTTTCAAACCCGCGATGAGTCCGTCAAAAGGTTCCCCGATATTGCAGTTCCAGTAAGAAGAACCGAGGGTTGCAAACGGATGGTATATATCTCCGGGCGGTTCAGTGAAGTCGGAAAAGCTCATGGCATTTGCGTCTTCCTTGAGCAGTTTGCCGTCCAGATAGATCTGCGCCATGCCGCCGGTTGTCATGGTTACGCGAAGTTTTTGATAGATGCCAGGCTGAAGATTGACAGGTTCCGTTTCCAGACGGAATTGTTTTTTCCGCTGTTTGTTGTTGATATTGAACAGCATTCCCAGCCGGGAATCTTTGGTGATATAGATTCCGAACCAGGCGCGTCCCCAGCTGTTTTCCTGATATGAGAACAGCGTCATTTTGCGCTCCGGCCGGGCATTCAGTTTGAAGTCAATTTCTATGGCAGATGCCGGCAGTGCGAGTTTTCCAAAGTACACCCGATGATTTTTTCCCGTGCCGCAGACCAGAGCTGCTCCGCCCTTGATTCCGGTGTTCTGCTGACAGAAGGCAGACTGCACGGTTCCTTTGTGTTTGCTGCTTCCGGATGATGCAAAGGAATATTGTTTTTCCTTTTCAACTCCATTCTTGAAATCCCATTGGAAAAATGTCTCTGCCGCGGCAGTCAACGACAGACCGGCGAGGAATATGAACAGCTTTTTTTTCATGATGGACTTTCCTTTACTCAGCGGTCATAACGGATGTATGTGTTGGTGTTGGTCAGATATTTCAGTTTATTGCCGAACGCATAAGCTGCACGATAGTCGGATACATTGCCGCCGATGTGCAGCATATTGACCGTACCCCGATGCCAGTCGTGCGGAGTGCTGGTCCCGTCACCTGGTTTATTGCTGTTTGGAACCATCAAATACCCGCTGTCATTGTATTGTGTTGTACTCGCGCAATCTCCGATATACCACTTGGAACTGGCGGATTTTACATCTGCGAACCGGAACCAGTATTGATTGGATGCCGCTTCGCCGAAATACCAGGGTGCTTTATGCAGAACCGCCGAGCTGACGGCGTAACTGGAGCAGCCCCAATACATTGAAGTAAACATATTTTTGATTTTCATGGATGGACAGAAAAAAGTTTTTGCTGCGGAACTTACGCTGTCCGGGCCTCCTTTTTTGTAGAATTTAATGTAGCCAAGACCGTTGAACACCATGAAAAAAGTGCTTTTGATGCCGAGACCGTTTCCGAAAACATCACTGTCGTCCGGCAAAGAAAAACGTTCCCGCGTACTCATCAGAGTCGATGGTACAATATAGTCCTTGAAATCGTTTCCATAAAGTGTTGCCATTGTGCCGATTTGTTTCAGATTACCCGCGCAGGAAATGACGTGTGCTTTCATTTTTGCCTTGTTCAATGCCGGCAGCAGCATTCCCGCCAGAATGGCAATGATGGCAATGACTACGAGAAGTTCGATAAGTGTGAATGCTTTTCTTTTTGAAATCTTTTCGGGATAATGTTTCATGACTCCTCCTCATTTGGTTGGTTTTTATTTCCTTATAATGACTTTCGGGTAAATGGGATGCGTCAGTTCGCCGGTCTTGTCCATTTCCTCAACCAGCGCATTGGCGATTTCGTTCAGCGCATGGGATACCGAAATAACCGGCAGATAATGTGTGCGGATTGCATGGATGTTGTTGAATCCGGCAACCAGTACATCCGTGCCGACCCGGCGTCCGTTTTCCGCCAGACAACGGAGTCCGCCCACTGCGAAATAGTCTGAAAGATAAATGAAGCCGTTGATGGACGAATCCTGTTCAAGCGCAGTCCGGGTGCATTCATACCCCAGCTGCGCAAAGGTGTCAATGTCATCATGTTCGCCCAGATTGCCCAGACTGACATAATATCTGCGTTGCAATTCCTCTTCGGACAGGTCCGGGAAAACCTGCTTCAGTCCGGTCCAGCGGTCGCTGATCGGCGGATTCTCCAGGAATATGCGGAAATTGTTTTTGCCGTGCGACAGAAAATAGCGGATGATTTCCGCAGCGGCGGCGGAAAAATCCTGCCGGATGTTGCGGGAGAACGAGGTGCTGTAACCGACAACGGTTTTTCCGTATTTGCGGATTTCCGCTTCGAGCCGCTGTTCACCGACCGGATCGCCGATCGCAATGAAGCAGTCCACCCCGCGGTTGACCAGGTCATGAACCTGCTGGAAATTTTTCTCGGCGGTATCGCTCAAGGTGACCAGATAGGCGCTGTAACCCTTGAGTTCGAGCAGGTCCAGCAGTTTGATGATGATGGACTGGATGTGTTCTTCCAGAGAAATACGGTGCATACCGAGCAGAACCGCCACCGTGCAGGTTTTATCTCCGCGGAGCAGTTTGTGTCCGAAGTTCTGCTTGTAGCCGAGTTCTCCGGCGATGGCGAAAACCTTTTTCCGGGTCTCCTCGGAACTGAAATCATTGGCTTTCCGATTCAGAATCTGCGAAACCGTGGACTGCGACAAGCCCGCTTTTTCCGCTATGATTTTCAGCATTCCCGCCATGTTTTTTCCGTCTGTCCTGTCCGTAATGAATTTTTCTTATGAAATTTTCGTATACGGTATATTATACGCATAAAAATGAATTTTGCAAGGGGTGAAACATAAAAAAATGAAAAAAAATTACTGGCGGCAGTTTTTTCCTTTGCGGACTGCTGCCGCAATCAGCCAGCCGATGCCGCCGAACAGATACAGCAGCGGCGTAAACACAATGGTTCCTGCCGCCAATGCCTTCAAATCACGGAAACGCGGATGATAATTATGTTTCGCGTATTCCGCCCGGATCGCCGGGGGCATTCTGTCAATGTCGACCAGATGTTCTGTGAAACGGTCTGTCCAACCGGAATCCGAACGGGCATAACGGTTCCGCAATTCCATCCGGTAATGCCAGCCGCACCAGACGACGGCAATCTGAACCGGCTGCAATACCAGCGGGAAGATCAGCAGCCAGAGAAAAAAGACTTTGCGCGCGCGGCACATCAGTTTCCATGCGCAGAAAAACCATCCTGCCAGCAGAAGGAGCAGCACCCAGCTTCCGGCTTCATAAATCCAGCTGAATATTTTCAGTTCAAAAGGAATTTCCATTTCCGGCGTCTCCGTTTCCTGTGCGAAATATATGTAACGGCATCTTCCGGATTATCTTACAGCCTTTGGCGGAAAAAGTCAAATCTTTTTTTGCCGTTTTTTTGTTTTTGCAGATTGATTTCCCGTCCCGTTGTGGTATCTTGACCTACCACAACCAAGATTAACCACAAGGAACGGAAAAGATGAAAAATTCAGCAATCGGAAAAAGGCGGAAATCGACCCCGGATTCAATGAACGGAACAGTGCGGCGGCAGCCGGGAAAGCAGGTCTGCTGAAATGCTGTACTACCTGATAGTCAACTGTGTTCAGAATTTCAAATCCACGCCTCTGCGTCTGATTGATTACGTTACCTTCCGTGCCGGAGCGGCTGCGCTGACTGCGCTGGTTCTGGTGCTGGTGCTGGGTCCGCTGACAGTGCGTCTGCTGAAAGATTTTGTTTCGCCGAACCGTTACAAGGAATATGTGGAGAATGTGGCGGCGATCAAGGACAAGACGCCGACGATGGGCGGACTGCTGATCATGGGTGCGATTTTTGTTTCCATGCTGTTGTGGGGCAACCTGTCCAATACGCTGGTGCTGGTTTTTCTGGGAGCGATGCTGGCGTTCATGCTGCTGGGTTTTGTGGATGATTACCGCAAGGTCAAGCTGAAAAGCAAGGACGGGATTTCCATCCGCACCAAGTTCACGGCGCAGACGGTGATTACGCTGCTGGCGCTGCTGGTGTTTTATTTCATTCCGGAAGTCCGGGAGCATCTGCAGGAACTCTGTGTGCCGCTGATGAAGAAACCGGTCTGGATCATGCCGCTGGCGGTGGCGGTGATTTTCGAGACATTGGTGGTGGTAGGCGCGTCGAATGCGGTCAACCTGACAGACGGCAAGGACGGTCTGGCGGTGGGCTGTACGATTTTCTGTACGCTGACCTATGCCGCGTTTGCCTATATGTCCGGTCATAAAGTGTTTGCGGATTACCTTTCCATCAATTACATTGAAGGAGCGGGGGAAGTCGGCGTGCTGGCGGCATGTATTGCCGGGGCGTGCATCGGGTTCCTGTGGTACAACTGCAATCCGGCGTCGATGTTCATGGGCGATACGGGCAGTCTGGCGCTGGGCGGCTGCATCGGTCTGATCGCCGTGCTGGTGAAACAGGAACTGCTGCTGATCCTGGTCGGCTGGGTGTTTGTGATGGAAGCGGGATCGGTGCTGCTTCAGATTCTGAGTCTGAAATTCTTCGGCAGACGGATTTTTCTCTGTTCGCCGATTCACCATCATTTTGAGAAAAAAGGCTGGCCGGAGATGCAGATTGTGGTGCGTTTCTGGATTATTGCCGGAATCTGCGCACTGGTGGGGCTGGCAACTCTGAAACTGCGCTGAAAGCACTGGATTTTTCCGGAAGATGTGCTATATTGTTGACAAGAATACACAATAAAACCGACCGGCGGAGCGTTTATAAGCCGTGTCAATATCTGGAGTGAAAGAAAAATGAAGACGATTTTCTGTTCAGAACCCGGCAGTGCCGGGCTGTTGAAGGATTTATATAACCGTCCGGATTGTCCGAAAGAAATCGAAGAGGCGGTATCGGTCATTGTGGATGAAGTGCGCAGGGGCGGCGATCAGGCGGTCTGCGGATTTCTGAAGAAGTTCGACCGGCAGGAACTGACTCCGGCGCAGTTGCGGGTCACGGAAGCAGAATTTGAAGCCGCGGAAAAAGCCCTTGACGCCGACTCCAAAGCGGCGATCCGTCTGGCACTGGAACATATTCAGGATTTTGCCCGTCATCAGATGCCGAAAGCGTGGTCGTATGTGCCGCGTGAGGGTGTGGTGCTGGGGGAACAGTTCACTCCGATGGAACGGATCGGCTGCTACATTCCCGGCGGGACAGCTCCGCTGGTGTCGACCGTTCTGCATACGGCGGGCATAGCCGCGGCTGCGGGCGTGAAGGAAATTGTGGCGGCGACACCTCCGAAAAAAGACGGCTCCATGCATGCCGCCACGCTGTATGCCCTGAAGGCTGCGGGCGTGAAGGAAGTCTACCGTATGGGCGGAGCGTACGCCATTGCGGCTCTGGCTTACGGAACGGAATCCATTCCGAAAGTCGATAAGATTGTCGGGCCCGGAAATGCGTATGTCGCAGCCGCCAAGAAATTTGTGTACGGGAAAGTTGCCATTGACATGGTGGCGGGTCCGTCGGAAGTCATGGTGGTGGCGGATTCTTCCGCCGATCCGGAATTTGCCGCGGCGGATATGCTGGCGCAGGCGGAACACGGCAGCGGTCTGGAACAGGCTGTGCTGGTGACGGATGATCCGTCTCTGCCGGAAAAAGTCATGCAGGCGATTGAGCGTCAGAAGAAACTTCTCAAACGGCAGGAAACCGTTGAACGGGTTCTGGAACACGGCGTGTATATGATTGTGGCGCGTTCCATGGACGAAGCCATCGAGATAGCCGGCAAGTATGCTCCGGAGCATCTGGAACTGATGATCCGCGATGCGGAA
Organism: uncultured Victivallales bacterium; assembly: GCA_934661375.1. Taxonomy (GTDB): domain Bacteria; phylum Verrucomicrobiota; class Lentisphaeria; order Victivallales; family UBA1829; genus SIG94. Next base: position 41,331 of record CAKUJH010000001.1, on the reverse strand, counting down.
AAACGGGCGAAGGACGTCAAGGCAGCCGGGGCAATTTTCCTGGGACAATGGACTCCGGAACCTGCCGGGGATTTCACTGCCGGACCCAGTCATGTGCTGCCGACCGGAGGAACGGCGCGTTTCTTCCACGGGCTTTCCGTGATGGATTTCCTGCGCCGCAGCAGTCTGATCCAGTATACACAGTCCGCGCTGGAAAAGGAAACGGACGCCATTGCCCGGTTCTCTGAACTGGAATGGCTGGATGCCCATGGCAGCAGTGCGCTCATCCGCAGGAAAGGATAAGCCGTTATGAACGATTACATTTCCTATTTCAGACCGGACATCGACGCCATGGAAGGGTATGCGCCCGGCGAACAGCCCGGCGCTGCCGACAAAGTCATCAAGCTCAATACCAACGAATCTCCGTTTGCTCCTTCGCCGAAAGTGAAGAAGGCTCTGGAGGATTTCAATACCGGACGTCTGCGTCTGTATCCGGACCCGGTGTCATCGGCTTTGCGTCGGGAAATCGCTTCCATGACGGGCTATGAGCCGGAAAATATCATTACCGGCAACGGTTCGGACGATCTGCTGACGATCATCACCCGCTGTTTCACCGACGGCAGCCGTGCCATGGCGTGTTTTGACCCGTCCTATTCCCTGTACCCGACTCTGGCAAAACTCCAGGGAACGGAATGTATCCGGGTTCCGCTGACGGAATCTTTTGATATTCCGGAAGATGCGCTGGAAAAGGCGTCCCGTGCCAATCTGTTCCTGATTGCCTGTCCGAATGCCCCGACCGGCAACCGGTTCGCCCGCGAAAAAATGGAAAAAATCTGTGCGGATTTCAAGGGAATCGTGGTGATTGACGAAGCCTATGCGGATTTTGCGGATGAAAACTGTCTGGATTTTGTGAAAAGACATTCCAACGTAATCATCACGCGGACTTTTTCCAAGAGCCGCGCGCTGGCGGGACTGCGTTTTGCTTTTGCCGCGGCACACCCGAAAATCATTGCGGGAATGATGAAAATGAAGGATTCCTACAATGTTTCCATGCTGACCCAGGTTCTTGCCATGGGATCGCTGCAGGACCCGGATTATTTCAACAGCTGCGTGGCGCAGATTAAAGAGAACCGCAAAGTTCTGGCGGACGGATTGAAGGCTCTTTCCTTCGAAGTTTTGCCGTCCGAGACCAATTTTCTGTTCGTAAAACCCCCAAAAAACGCAAAAAAATATTTTTTGGACTTGAAAGAACGAAAAATCCTTGTAAGGTATTTTGCAATGGAACGGATCAGTTCGTTTGTCCGTATTTCTGTTGGCTCACGTGAAGAAATCGCAACTCTTCTGGAAACGACCAGAGAACTGCTGGCGGACTGACGGACAGATTGAGCGGGATAAGGAAAGGATTGGCGTAAATGGATGAATTTGTCATTCAAACGGAAAATTTGACCAAGAGTTACAGCAGCTGGTTCCGCAAGGCTGCCCGTCCCGCTTTGAACCGGCTGACCATTTCCATTCCGCGCGGCTGTATTTTCGGATTTCTCGGTCCGAACGGGGCGGGAAAGACCACCACCATCAAAATCCTGATGGGGCTGATCCGTCCGACCGGCGGAACTGCGGTTGTGCTGGGCAAGCCGTATGATGATGTCGAAAGCAAAAACCGCATCGGATTTCTGCCGGACAGTCCGGCGTTTACTCCGAGCCTGTCGGCTGTGGAATTCCTGGATGTCTGCGCAAGACTGCTGAAAATCCCGTCCGCCCAGCGTAAACAGCGGGTGGAGGAAGTGCTGGAAATTGTCCGCATGACACCGCACGCCAAATCCAAGATCGGAACTTTTTCCCGCGGAATGCTGCAGCGTGTCGGCATTGCACAGGCCATTCTGAACAAACCGGATCTGCTGATTCTGGATGAACCCCTGCTGGGTCTGGACCCGTACGGCAGACAGGAATTCAAGGAAATTATTCTGGGACAGAAAAACAATTTCAACGCTTCGGTGTTTTTCAGCAGTCATATTCTTTCCGATGTAGCGGAAATCTGCGACAGCATTTCCATTCTGAACAAGGGACATCTGCTGTGTGCCGGTCCGCTTTCCACGCTGCTTTCCGGCGGCGGAGACGGGGTTACGGTGGACGTCCGCAGTGAAGATGCGCTTCGCGAGCTGGTGATTTACGCCGATCAGGTCCGCAGACTGGGACAGGGCGAATGGGAACTGCTGTTCAAGCAGAATGATCCTGCGGTCATGAAAGTGATTGAGGAGCAGACCCGCCGGTTTGCCGGACTGGTGGAAATCCGCCGGGCGAGTGAAGACCTGGAATCGTTTTTCTTCAAGAAGATTGAAGAGGACAGTGCGAAAAGGAATTGAAAACGGAATTTCAAATAATCGAAAGAAAAAGAACGAAAAAAAAGGAGAAATCAGATGAGTGAAATTATCGCGATTGCAAGCGGAACCTGGAAAAACATCCTGAGAATGAAGGTGGTGTATTTTCTGGTGTTTTGTGTGTGGGTGCTGGTTGGCATTGCTTCCATGTATGAAGTGTTGACGATCGGGCATCATAAACCCCTGATGATAGACGTATCGCTGGTGCTGAATGCGATTGCCGCAGCGCTGGTCGTGCTGTCTGTAACCTTCGAAATTCCGCGTGAACTCCGTCAGGGAGTCGCGGCGACGCTGCTGACCAAATCTCTGGGCAGAACGCAGTATCTGGTCGGCAAAGCTGCCGGCATCTGTGTGGCGGGATTTGTGATCTGCGCGCTGATTGCGGCGGGTTCCTTCCTGATCTATTCCCACACGTTTTCCGAAGCGATTGCCACCACGATGCTTCAGGCGCAGCTCATGCTGATTCTTGCCATCATTCCGATGTCGGCAATGGCAGTGTTTTTTGCCACACTGTTCCCGGAAGTGGTTGCGCCGGTGCTGACGATTCTCGCCATCTGGTTCAGCTATTCAGTCAGTGCGCTGGCAAACATCCCGGTTCTTTACGGCGGTATTCTGCCGAACCTGGATTTCTTCAACTTCAAATCCCATGCGGTTTACATGGCTCCGATTCCGGGAAGCTACATGCTGCTGGCTGCTCTCTGGGGCATCGCGTATGCGCTGTTCCTGCTGATGTTCACCAGCTTCTTCTTCAAAGCCAAGGACATTAAATAATCAAAGGACAGGTGAACAACTATGAAAAAAGATTCCATTGTACGTTTTCTCATCATGCTGATCGCCCTGGCGGCGGCTTCCTATCTTGCCGTGTACATCACTCCGCGCCAGAACGAAATCACGGCGGAAAAGAAATCCCTGTCCCGCGCGCCTGTGGCGGGTCTGCATAAATTCCTGGCGGACGTCGCCTGGATGCGTTTCGTCAATTATGCCGGCGGTCTGACCACGATTGATTCCACCAACGTGGAAAAGGTCAGCAACATGCTGAAAACCATTATTGCCTACGACCCGAACTTCCAGGATTCCTATCAGTGCGGTATTCTCAGCATTTCCAATGCCGACCCGAAACTGGCGGTGAAACTTCTGGAAGAAGCCTGCTCCAACGAACATCTGCGCGGCAACGTCCAGATTCCGTTCTATGCCGGATTCATCCTGTCCCGGCAGATCGTCGATCAGAACAATCCGGACAAAGTTCTTTCCGAACCTGATTATGCGGCAGCCACCCGGTTCTTCCGCATGGCGATCCAGCGGTCCTCCCAGCCGGAACCCTATATCATCAGCAACTATATCCGTTCCAAAGCGAAAATGCGCGGCGGCGAAGACAATGCCGCGGTGCTGGCGGTGCTGTTTGACGAATGGAAAATGGCAAAAGGCGGCAAGAATGAATTCGCAGAAAATGAATACTGCAAAATTCCGGACATCGAAACCCGTCTGCTGAAAGCGGCGCGCGACGCCAAATATCCGGTAGATGAAAACGGCAAACCCATCCAGCCGTCGAAGGAAACTCTGGAACTGATTGCCAAAGTGCAGCAGGAAGTTTTTGCGGACAATCATCTCTGCTCCACCTGCATTACTCCGTCGCAGCCCGGCGACAAGTTCTGTGCAGTCTGCGGCTCCGGCATCAAAACCTGGGGCGTCTGCTCCTGCGGTGCGGTTCTCAAGGACGGCGCAAACTTCTGCTCCGCCTGCGGTAAAAAACAGTAACTCGGTGCAGAGGAGACAGTTGTCATGAAAAAGAAGACCGGTCTGATATTTTTGATCGTGCCGGTCTTTCTGCTTTATTTCATTTCGGAAGCCTTTCTGCGCTGTGCCGCAGTCGCGAACATCAATCCGGAAAAAGTCAAGCTGGACAACATCCTGAATGATTTGCCGGAATCGGTGCGGGATATTGTTACGTACCGGATCATGCACGCCGACATGACCAATTCGCTGGCGGCGGCTCAGACGGAAACCGAAAAACTGTCCATCATGGCGCAGCTGGGGGAATATACCCGTGATCTGGAGGAAAAGGAAAAGATCTTCAGTTCGCTGCGCCGGAATTACCCTGACCGGCCGGAAGCCGCCCCCGCTTTCGTGTATTATCTGCTCAAAGAGGATTCCCCGGATAAAATCACGGTTGCCGGATTTCACGAATATCTGCTGCGGTTTCCGCAGCTGGAACGGTTCAATATCTGGGCGTTGGCTCTGAACCGTCTGAATCAGCTGAAAGTATCCGAACAGGATAAACTGAATTTCATGATGCCTCTGCTGAAAATGAAACCGGAATATCGGGATTATTCCATTCTTTATACGGAAATGGTACGGCTGGCGACGAAGCACCGTCAACCGGCGGTTGCCAACCAGGCGGATGCCCTGATTGACGAAAGCCGGCTGTGCGACAGTATCATGGAAGTGCAGCTGGAACGGGAACAGGAAAAACGGAACGTTTCCGGAAAGGGCAAATGAAATCATGTTTGCGATAACCTCCTTGACATTGAAACGGATGCGCGAACCGGCATTTTTCATTTTTCTGGGAATTGCCATGGTCCTGGCATTTGTGTTTTCGGGTCTGGACCCGATTGCCCAGCAGCTGAATGCGGAGTCCATTTTTGCTCAGGTGGTGGAAGCGGACCGGAGCAAGTGTCCGCTGTTGTCTGCGGCGTTTGTCATGTTTGCGGTTTCGGCATTTTTCGGCGGATTTCTCGGTGCGGCGGAAATTCCGCGCGATATTTCCTCTGATCTGATTCTGATTCTGCTGTCCAAACCGATCCGCAAGCTCAACTATATGCTGGGCAAATACTTCGGAATGCTGATTATTTGCGTTTCTTTGTATGCGGCGTCTCTGCTGGTCATTTTTGCCGCGCATTGGATTCAGACGGGAGAATTTTATTCTCTGATGCTGATGTTCAAGCAGTTGTATATGGTTCTGGCATTTCTTCCGTTCTGCGGCATGATTATCATGATATCCTGTTTTACCGGAGAATTGGCGGCCATGGTGATTTCCTTTATCTACCTGTTGTTTTCCCTGTCGTTCAGTTTTCTGCCGATTGCCGTGGCGATGCTGCCGAAAGGAGCCGCCGGATACGCGGGGGCAGCCGGATTCATTCTGTATTATTTCTTCCCGAATTTCATTTTTTATTTCCAGGATTTCAAAATGTTCGGACTGGTGTTCTTCATGCTGCTGATTTATTCTTTTTCTCTGTCCATCATTTTCCTGCTGATTGCAGTGGGGCGTCTGGAAACCATGGACTATTCCAAGAACTCTGACCTGTAACCGGTATTCTTACTGCTGGAGCTGACGATGACCAAGACCGCTTCTGTTGTTTTCCTGCTGCTGATGACTTTTCTGGTCCGGGCGGATGTGTTTTCCCTGTGGCCGTCCCGCGGCGGTTCTTCCGGCGTGAACAACGCCTTGCAGAGCGAGACTCTGTGGACAGAAGAAGTGAAAATCAACGGGCACAGCCTGAATCTGGAAGTGTCATTGGTTGACCGGACTTTGCAGGAAGCCCTGCACGATCTGCGCGGCGTGTATAAAAACGGTTCTGCGGCAGTCAATTCCAATTCTCTGCTGTTTGAAATTCCGCTGCGTTCCGGCGCGAAAAGACGGTATTATCTGGTGGAACTGAATGGAATTGTTCCGATGCTTCAGTTCAGCATGGTGCTGCCGGCGGATTTCCGGCGCGGCGTCCCGTCTGTCTGGCCGGCGGATTTTCCGCTGCCGCCGGGCGCAGTCCCGCAGACCGTGATGCAGTTTCCGAAACGTCATTCCCTGTATGGCGCATTCCAGTCTCCTTATCTGCCGCAGCAGACTTTAACCGATCTGGTTCGCGGGCTGGAAAGCCGCGGCTGGAAAAATGCCGGGCGTGAAACGGTTTCGTCCGGGAATGCCTCCGGAGAATTTTTTCTGAGCAATGACGGAAAAGAGGTGCTGATTGTAACGGTTCAGCCGTCTCCAGCCCAAAACGGAGGGTGTTCCGGCTCTCTTTATCTGCGCAGGCTCACAGAGTCCGAATAAATATTTTACAGAATCGGAATATTGCTTTTTCCGAGGGGAAAACCGAGCCTTTTTTTCTCGTTGTTTTTTGTTTTTTCCTGCTTGAAAATTGCGTCTGCAATGATATGTTACCCCCGAAAACCTTAAGAGGAGATTTTCGGATTGAAAGCGGGACGTATTCGACAACCGTTGCCGGCGGAAAAGCCGGAGTTTGAGCCGCATTGGAAACACTGCGGGAATCCGCTTGTCTATCTGATTGTCCTGCCGCTGCTGTTCTGCGCCGGATTCTGCGAAGCTGCGGAAACTGCGGAGCTGCATGAGCCGGGGACGGCTGTTTTCAACCTTCTGAAAACCGACAGGAAAGCCGAATGCTGTCCGGTCTGCCGGCAGTCGACGGCAATTACGGTGCGGAAAGAAAAATCCGTCAAGGGAATCCGGTTGTCTGTTCCGGGGATGCCATGTCGTTCTTTGCCGGAAGTGCAGATCATGGAGGAGTATCCGGCGTGCCGTTTGTTTGAGAATCATTTTCTCCGGGTGTCCGGCTGGAAACGGACGGTTCAGGTGCGTGCCGGGCCAGCCGGCAGTTTCTGCTGACGATATTGTTTTTTTTGAGATAGTATTCCTTGTGCGGGAATATGTTACGGAAGATGTGGAGATATTATGAGTTTTGATTTCAGTACGACGGGAATGGCGGTATTTGCAGCCTTGATGCTGGTGTGTCTGCTTTCGAGCAAGATTTCCAGCCGGCTCAACATGCCTTGTCTGCTGTTGTTTCTGGCTGTCGGTATGCTTGCCGGGAGCGAAGGTATAGGAAATTTGAAGTTTGACAATGCGGCGGTAGCCAATGCCATCGGCACCATGGCGATGGCGTTCATTCTGTTTTCGGGCGGCTTTGACACCGAGTGGAAAAACATCAAACCAGTGTTTCTGACGGGCGGAATTCTGTCCAGCTTCGGAGTGCTGCTGACGGCATTGTTCACGGGTATATTTGCTTATTTCTTTTTGAACTGGGCATGGCCGAACACTTCGCATTCGATCCAGTTTTCGTGGTGTCTGCTGCTGGGTTCCATCATCTCTTCGACGGATGCGGCGGCAGTGTTTTCGATTCTCCGTTCCAAGAGTGTGAGTTTGCAGGGGAATCTGCAGCCTCTGCTGGAATTTGAATCGGGAAGCAACGATCCCATGGCAGCCTTCCTGACCATATTCATGGTGAATGTGGTGATGACGGAAGTCAAGACGAACCAGGTGTTGAGTCTGCTGAATTACTGGGAGATTCTGCCGGAGTTTCTGGCGAAAATGGCAATCGGGCTGGTGATGGGATATATCATCGGACGTCTGGCGGTCTGGCTTTACAACAAGATCGGATTTGATTACAACGGTTTGTATTACGCGTTGAGCATCGTGGTTGTGCTGCTGGCATATTCCTGCACGGAACTGGCATATGGAAACGGCTTCATGGCGGTCTATGTGGCGGGCATGGTGATGGGCAACCGGAAGTTTGTGTTCCACAACGGAGTGGGGCGTTTTTACGATGGGCTGGCGTGGATCATGCAGGTGGTGCTGTTCTCGATGCTGGGACTGCTGGCATTTCCGTCGCTGGTCTGGAAGGCGAAATGGATCGGGCTTGCCGTGGCGTGTTTCCTGATGCTGGCGGCGCGTCCGCTGGCGACTTTCATCGGCATGTGGCGGAGCAAGTTCACCCTGAAGGAACGCACATTCGTGTCATGGGTCGGGCTCCGCGGCGGTGCGCCGATCATGCTGGCGACTTTCCCGATGATGGGCGGTGTGCCGCAGGCGGATCTGCTGTTTCACATTGTATTCTTCATCGTGCTTACTTCCGTTCTGCTGCAGGGAATGACGATTATGCCGCTGGCAAAACTGCTGAAACTGGATGCTCCGCTGCGCAAAACTCCGCTGTCGCCGCTGGCATTGGAAGAGACCGGCGACAAGAATTCGGATTCGCGTGAGATTACGGTAACTCAGAAATGCAGCGGCATGACGCTGGCGGATTTGAGTCTGCCGGATGGTGCGCTGGTTCTGCTGATCCGCCGGGATGACAAGTTCATTGTGCCGCGCGGCGATACGGAACTGGAAGTGGATGATGTGCTGACGGTGATGGGGACACCCTCCGCCATTCAGGAAAGCATGAAGAAACTGGCATGAGCCGAATGTTTTTTGCAAGACTTCACATACTAACAACAAACCAAAAACAAAGGAGAGGAATCCAATGAAAGATTTCTTCAAACAGGTCTGGCAGATGATCCTGGACAGTAATCTGCTGAACGTCGTCGGAGCCATCGCGATTCTGGTGATTGGCTGGCTACTCGCCCTTTTTGTTTCCCGTAAAATCTCCGTCGGAGTGCAGAAAATTTCCAACAGACGTGCTGTTCTGCCGGACGGCACGGAAGTTCCGCATATTTCCCATGCGGATACGCTGGCGGGAAAAGTGATTTATTATGTCATCATGATTTTTGCGGTGCTGGCGTGCTTCTCGGTGCTGAAACTGAATGCGGCGGCGGAACCGCTGCAGGATTTCATTTCCGCAGTGGCGACTTATGCCCCGAACATTGCCGGCGCTCTGCTGCTGGTGGTCATCGCCTGGCTGGTTGCGACCACGGTTCATGCCGTCACGAAAGCTGCACTGCTGAAAAGCAGACTGAATGAACGCCTGGCAGACCAGATCGGTTCCGACAGCCCGGAAACGGTGGCGGAATACACTGCGAAAACCGTGTATTATACCGTGTTCCTGTTCTTTCTGCCGGCGGTGCTGAATGCCCTGAAAATCTACGGCATCACGGGACCGCTGCAGTCCATGTTTGAAAAAGTGCTGACTTACATTCCGCATCTGATTGCCGCGCTGGCGATTCTGACGATCGGTCTGTGGGTGGCGGGCATCATCCGCAAAGCGGTGTCCGGACTGGTGGTCATCAGCCGTCTGAATGCGTTCGGCGAAAAAGCCGGGGTTTCCGCGCTTTTCGGCAACGACGGCCTGGCTTCGATGATCGGCATTGTGGCTTATGTGCTGGTTGCCATTCCGGTGGTGATTTCCTCGCTGACGGCTCTGCAGGTTGAAGTGCTGTCCAATTCCGTGGCTGGCTTCTTCAACAAACTGCTGGATGCCACGGGTGATGTGATCGGTGCGGCTCTGCTGATCTTTGTGGCAGTGCTGGCAGGCAGCTTTGTTTCCACGCTGGTTACACAGCTGACCGCCAATTTCGGTTTGGACCGTTTCATTGAAGGAATCGGTTTCAAGAAGGAAGGCGAAGAAACGACTGCTCCGTCCGTGATTGCGGGAAAACTGACTTTCCTCTCGATTCTTGTGATGGCGGTGCTGGCGTCCTGCGAAATTCTGGGCTTTGACCAGCTTGCCGCCCTCATCCGGAACTTTGCGGCGTTCGGCGGCAATGTTCTGCTGAGCATCGTGGTTCTGCTGATCGGCATCTGGCTTGCCAACTTTGTGGCGGATGCCATCAAAGGCAAATGCAATGAAGTGGTGGTCGGCGGCGTCCGGGTGGGCGTGATTATCTTCACCATCGCTCTGGCGGTCGGCAACCTGAACATCGGCGACTCCATTGTCTACATCGCCTTCTCCCTGATTCTGGGTGCAGTCTGCGTGGCTGCCGCTGTTGCATTCGGTGTCGGCGGACGCAATGCCGCGGCGAAACTGCTCGAATCCTGGCTGGAAAAACTCAACAAGAAATAATTCCGGCTCATAAAAAATTTCCGTCCGTGCTTCTTTTCCGGGAGTGCGGACGGTTTTTTCTTGTAAACGTCCGATTCCGCGGAGTTGATTTTCCTGCCGTGTACAGCTATATTACCGGAAACAGAAAATGGAGCTGAAAATGACTTTGCCGCAAACCTGCATTCCGTGTCCGAAGATAGAAGAGGACTGCTACGACTGGTATGAACGTCATGCCGCCCGGTGCGCACTGGCAGCCGAAAATCAATATGATCTGGTGTTTATCGGCGATTCCATTACGCATTTCTGGAGTGATGAGGATGCCGTTTCCTACGGCGGACCGGTCTGGCATGAATATTATGACCGCCGCAAGGCATTCAATCTGGGTTTCGGCTTCGACCGCACCCAGAATGTGCTGTGGCGTCTGGCGCACGGCGAACTTGCCGGACAGCATCCGAAGTGCATCGTGCTGAACATCGGCACCAATCAGTTTTCCGTTACGCCCAAACACCCGTGCGACAGTCCGGAGGATGCCGCGGCGGGAATTCTGGCGGTGGTGACGGAACTGCGCAGAATGTTTCCGGAAGCCGAGGTGATTGTCATGGCAGTTTTTCCGCGCGGAACAGCCGCTCAGCCTTATCAGCCGCTGATAGACCGGACCAATGCGCTGGTGCGGGAAAAGCTCCGGGGCATGGACAAGGTGCAGCAGCTGGACATCGGGGAACAGTTCAGGCATCCGGACGGTTCGCTCCGGACCGAACTCTACGAGCCGTGTCTGACTCATCTGAATGCTGCCGGGTACAGGGTCTGGGCGGAGGCTCTTGAACCGGAATTCCGGCGCATTTTGCAGGAAAAATAAAGTTTTCCCGTTGCATAAGTGCGGGAACCGGTGTATTTTACCGTATGAAAAAAACAGGAAAGGATGGTATTTCTTATGAATGATAAACTGCAAATAAATCCGAAATTCACGAAAAGACGCGGACCGGTGGTTCTGCTGATCATGGACGGCGTGGGGATCGGCAAGTATGCCGAAGGCGATGCCGTGCTGGATTCTCCGACGCCGTTTCTGCATAAACTGATGAAGGAACAGCCGTTCACCACGCTCAAAGCACACGGAACGGCTGTCGGTCTGCCCAGCGACGATGACATGGGCAACAGCGAAGTCGGTCACAATGCCATGGGCTGCGGACGCGTTTTCGCACAGGGGGCAAAACTGGTGTCCGAAGCCATTGCTTCCGGCAAAATGTTTGAAGGCCAGACCTGGAAAGACGTCATTGCCAAAGCCAAGGCAGGCGGCACGCTCCATTTTATCGGTCTGTTTTCCGACGGCAACGTCCACAGCAATATCGCCCATCTGAAAGGAATGCTGGAAAAAGCCAAAGCCGAAGGTGTTTCCAAAGTCCGCATTCATATTCTGCTGGACGGACGCGATGTGCCGGAAACTTCCGCGCTGGATTACATTGATCCGTTTGAAGAATATCTCAAAACGCTCGGTCCGGATTTCAAGATTGCTTCCGGCGGCGGCCGCATGGTCATCACCATGGACCGTTACAATGCCAACTGGGACATGGTCCGCAAGGGCTGGGAAACTCATGTGCAGGGAAAAGGCCGCATGTTCAAAACGGCGCATGAGGCAGTGGAAACCCTGCGTGCCGAAACCAAGGCGATTGACCAGGACCTTCCGCCGTTCGTGATTTCCGAAGACGGCAAGAATCCGGTCGGTCCGATCAAAGACGGCGATGCCGTGATTTACTTCAACTTCCGCGGCGACCGCGCGCTGGAAATCAGCCAGGCGTTCGACCAGGGGGATGAATTCACGCATTTTGACCGCGGCGCGAAACCCGATGTGCTTTATGCCGGCATGATGGAATATGACGGCGACCTTCACATTCCGAATCATTATCTGGTCAACCCGCCGGAAATCGACCGTACGCTGTCGGAATATCTCAGCAATACCGGTGTCCGGCAGTTCGCCATCAGCGAAACGCAGAAATACGGACATGTTACCTATTTCTTCAACGGCAACCGTTCCGGCAAATTTGCCACGGAAGAATACAAACTGATTCCGTCCGATGTGGTTCCGTTCGAACAGCGTCCGTGGATGAAGTGCGCGGAAATCACCGATGAAGTCTGCAAAGCCATCGAAGGCGGTTCCTACGATTTCATCCGTCTGAACTATCCCAACGGCGACATGGTTGGTCATACCGGTGTGTATCAGGCGGTTCAGGTGTCCATGGGCGCGCTGGATCTCTGCCTTCAGCGGGTGTATGCCAGCGTGGTGAAAGCGGGCGGCGCGATGCTGATCACGGCGGACCACGGCAATGCGGACGACATGTATGAACATGACAAGAAAGGTGCAGTCAAGCTGGACAAGAACGGTGCGCCCAAACGGAAAACCGCACATTCGCTGAATCCGGTTCCGTGCATCATTGTTGACCCCGAAAGCAAAGGGGAATATTCCACTGCGCTGAAATCCGGTCTGGGTATCAGCTCTGTCGCCACGACCTGCATGGAACTGCTCGGCTATCTGCCGCCGGCGGATTACGATCCGTCCATCATCGAATTCAAATAAGGAATCCTGATGATGAACAGAACTCTGCTGCTGGTGGATGCCTATTCGCAGATTTACCGCGGATATTACGCAGTCCGTTCGCTTTCCACCGCGGCAGGGATTCCGACCAACGCCCTGTTCGCCATGACCAAACTTCTGCTGAAACTTCAGCAGGAATACAGAGAATGCGACGGGGCGTTTATGTTTGACAAGGGCAAATGCACGGCGCGTCTTGAACTGGCTCCCGCCTACAAGGCGAACCGTCCGCCCATGCCGGAGGACCTGCGTTGTCAGATCGAACCGCTCCGGGAGATGATCCGGGCGTTCGGCTGGCCGCTGGTGGAGTCGGAAGGCGTTGAAGCGGATGATCTTATCGGATGCGCCGCCGTGCGCATGACCGACCGGAAAGTGCTGATTCTGTCCTCCGACAAAGATTTGTCCCAGCTGGTCAATGAACGGGTGAACATGCTGGTTCCGGACAAGGACGGCAAAGGGCTGCTGATCCGCGATGAAGCGGCAACTCTCGCCAAGTTCGGGGTACCGCCGTCCGGCATCGTGGATTATCTGGCGCTGATCGGGGATGCCTCGGATAATATTCCCGGAGTGGAAGGCGTAGGACCGAAAACTGCCGCCAAACTGATTTCCGAACATGGTTCACTGGATGCGATTCTGGCAAATCCGGAAATTGTCCAGCGGGAATCTCTTCGGGAAAAAATTTCCGCGGCGAAAGATATTCTTGCACTCAACCGGAAACTGATTACGCTGAATTTTGAAGCTCCGCTGGATCAGGCAAGTTTTGACAAAGCCGCACCGGATTACGGACAAATCCGCGCTCTTGCCGAGCGTTTCGAACTCAAAAGCATTCTCAAGGAGCTGGATAAGATTCATCCCGCCGCTGTTCCGGAAAAAACACCGGAGCAGGCGTCCCAGCTGGAATTTCAATTTTAAGAGGAGCGGTCATCATGGAAAAAATCGCACAGAACATTCTGGAGACTATCGGCAATACCCCACTGGTCCGGATTCAGAAATTGAACACCGGCAAGGCGGAAGTGATTGCCAAAGTCGAGTATTTCAATCCCGGCGGCAGCGTGAAGGACCGGATTGGTCTGGCGATGATTGAAGCGGCGGAAAAATCCGGCACACTCCAGCCGGGCGGTCTGATTATTGAACCGACCAGCGGCAATACCGGAATCGGACTGGCTGTCGCCGCGGCTGTCAAGGGCTACCGGATGATCCTGACCATGCCCGAAACCATGAGTATTGAACGCCGCAAACTGCTGGCGGCTTACGGTGCCCAGATTGTATTGACGCCCGGTGCGGAAGGCATGGCAGGTTCCATTGCCAAAGCCAAAGAGCTTCAGGCGCAGAATCCCGGTTCCTTCATTCCGCAGCAGTTTGAGAATCCTGCCAATCCCGCTTATCATGTTACTCATACCGCCGAAGAAATCTGGCGCGATACCTGCGGGAAAGTGGATGCCTTCGTTGCCGGTGTCGGAACCGGCGGCACACTGTCCGGCGTAGGGAAAGGGCTTAAAGCACACAATCCGGAACTTCAGCTGATTGCCGTGGAACCGTCGGACAGTCCCATTATTTCCGGCGGGAAAGCCGGTCCGCACAAACTGCAGGGTATCGGCGCGAATTTCATTCCGAAAACACTGGACACGAAAATCATAGACCGGGTCATGCCGATCTCGGCGGAAGATGCCGGGCGGACGGCGCGGGAAGCCGCAGCCAAAGAAGGACTGCTGATCGGGATTTCCTCCGGCGCGGCGTTGTTTGCGGCGCTGGAACTCAGCAAAGAGCCGCAATACGGAGGAAAACGCATTGTCGTACTGCTGCCGGACAGCGGAGAGCGTTATCTTTCCACCTGGCTGTTCAGCGAGTGACGGCTGACTGATTCCGCATCGGGAAATCTCCGACCGCCGGGTCAAAATGGCACAGTTTGCCGACGTTTGATAACCAAAAAGTGTTTTTTTATCGAATAAAAACAGAAAAAACACTTGAAAATCAGCCTGAATACTGTTATTGTAAGAAAAATAAGCAGCAAAAAAATTAACAAAAACTAAAAAAGAAGAGGAACGGAAAAAAATGTTTTGGTTAGATTGGATCATCGTATTCATTCCGGTCATCGTGGTGTTCGCGATCGGGATGAAGTCACAGAAGTATGTCCGCAGCGTGGCGGACTTCCTGGCAGCCAGCCGCGTGGCGGGCCGTTACGTCATTTGCGTGGCGAGCGGCGAAGCCGGCATGGGACTGATTTCTCTGGTCGCCATGTGGGAAATGTATTATTCCTGCGGGTTCGCCGTCAGTTTCTGGAGTGCGATCTCCGCTCCGCTGGGTCTGCTGATGGCGTTGACCGGATACTGCATTTACCGTTTCCGTGAAACCAAAGCATTGACCATGGGTCAGTTTTTCGAAATCCGTTACAACCGTTCCTTCCGTATTTTTGCGGCAATTCTGCAATCCATTTCCGGCGTGATCAACTACGCGATTTTCCCTGCCGTGGGTGCGCGCTGCATGATGTACTTCCTGAACCTGCCGGTTCATTTCTATATCGGCGGCTGGAAATTTTCGACATTCGGTCTGCTGATGCTGATTTTCCTCGGCATGGCGGTCTGGATTGTGACCATGGGCGGACAGATCACCATCATGGTTACCGACTGTGTGCAGGGGCTGGTTTCCTATCCGCTGTACGCAATTATCGTTGCCTACATCTTCTACCGTTTCTCCTGGAACAACGAAATGGTTCCCGCTCTCATGAACCGTGCTCCGGGCGAAAGTATGCTGAATCCTTATGATATTGAAAACCTCCGTACCTTCAACCTGTTCTACGTGTTCGTCGGTATCTTCAGTTCTGTCTTCAACCGTATGGCATGGAGCGGAACGCAGGGCTACAATGCCGCCGCCGCCAATGCGCACGAACAGAAAATGGGTGCGCTGCTGGGCACCTGGCGCGCCGGCTTCTCCACGATGATGATCGTGCTGCTGGCGGTTGCCGCGTTCACTTACATGACGCATAAGGACTTCAAGAAAGACGCCGATGTGGTCAATACGCAGCTGACTGCCAAGACCATGGAGGAAATGGCGCATGAAAAACGCTTTGACCCCATCCGCGAAGACGTTGCCATCATGACCAAGGACGGGACGCTGACCCCGAAAATGCAGGGCATTCTGGCGCAGAACAAGACTTTTGCCAATGTCGACCTGACCAAGCCGCTGGATCCGACTCTGTATAAAGACGCCACCCAGGCTGCCGTTGCCACGGTGGACAAGGGTACGGCTCAGACGATCGGCACGATTTATCATCAGATGCTGGTTCCGGTTGCTCTGCGTGAAATGCTGCCGATGGGTATCACCGGTGTGCTTTGCGCTCTGCTGATCTTCCTGATGCTTTCCACGGATACAACCTACATGCACTCCTGGGGCAGCATCATTGTGCAGGACATCATTCTGCCGCTGCGCAAGAAGCCGTTCACTCCACACCAGCAGCTGAATCTGCTGCGCTGGATTATCGCGGGCGTCGCGGCGTTCGCCTTCCTGTTCTCGTTCTTCTTCGCACAGATGGACTACATTCTGATGTTCTTCGCCATCACCGGCGCCATCTGGCTGGGCGGTGCGGGACCGGTCATCGTGCTGGGCTTGTACTGGAAACGCGGCACGACTGCCGGAGCGTTTGCCGCTCTGGCGTCCGGCTCCATCCTCGCGGTGGGCGGCATTGTCTGCCAGCAGACCTGGGCAAAACATCTGTATCCGTTCCTGGAAAGAATGGGCTGGGTGGACGGAATCACCGCGTTCTTCCATGCGGTTTCCAAGCCGTTCAACCCGTACATCGTGTGGAATGTTACGCCGGAAAAATTCCCGGTGAACTCGCAGGAAATCTACTTCCTGTCCATGGTGATTGCGATTATTCTGTACTTCGCGTTTTCTCTGCTGACCTGCCGCAAGCCGTTCAACATGGACCGCATGCTGCACCGCGGGATCTACGCCGTGGGCGAACACAAACTGGATATGCCGAAGTGGAGCTGGAATCCGCGCGTGATTCTCAGCCGTATCCTCGGTATCGACTCCCAGTATACCAAAGGCGACAAGATTCTGGCATGGAGCGTGTTCATCTGGTCCTTCGTCTGGTCCTTCGGCATCTGCTTCATCCTGATTATCGTCTGGAACGCGTTCTACCGCTGGCCGGATCACTGGTGGGCGATCAAGTTCCACATTACCATGCTGCTGGTTCCCGGTATCGTGGCGGTGGTCTCGACGGTGTGGTTCACGATCGGCGGCTCGGTTGACCTGTGCAGACTGTTCCGCCGTCTGGAAAACAAGAAAGACAACGATCTGGATGACGGCCGCGTGGAAGGAAACGTCTCGCTTGCCGACATGGCGGAAGTTGCGAAAGATGAAGCGGCAGCCGACAAGGATGCGGCAAAATAACCGCTGTCTTCTTTATTGAAAAAACTGAACGGGTCCGGTTTCCTGCGTGGAATGCCGGGCTCGTTTTTTATGGAGAATACTTCTATGATTATCGGGATTACGGGGGCGGAAGGGTTTATCGGCAGTGCGTTTCTGCGCTGGATTGAAATGACGGGTGAACCTTACCGTTATGTAGTCTGTCCGCGTTCGGCGTTCAGCTGTCCGCAGGAAATGGATCGCTTTGTGACGAACTGCAATGCCATTGTGCATTTTGCCGGGTTGAGCCGTCACGAGGACGGAGAATATCTGCTGAAGACCAATCTTGCGCTGACGTCCGCATTGATCGCCGCTCTGGAACGGACGGGAAGCCGGGTGCATGTTTATCTGGCGTCAACCACGCATGAAAACCGCCCTCTGCCGTATCACGAATCCAAACGGAAATCCCGTGAACTGCTGGAACAGTGGGCGGACCGCACGGGCAATTCTTTTACAACCTTGCTGATGCCCAACACCTTCGGTCCGTGCGCCCGTCCGTTTTTCAACAGTGTGATTCCTACCTTCTGCTGTCTGGCGGCGCGGGGACGCGTACCGGAAAAAATAGAACCGGCTGAATTGAAACTGATCCATATCCGCACTTTGTGCCGGAATATTTTTTGGACGGTCCGTTCGGATGTGTCCGGCATTACTTCGGCGGAGTTTCCGCATGAATATACGGTGCGCCTGGACGAGGTGTGGCGTATGCTGTGCGACTGGGAAAAACAGCTGCTCTCCGGAAAATTTCCGCAAACCGGCAGTGCATTTGAGGCAGATTTGCTGTCTACATACCTGTTTTACCGTCCCTGAAAAAAACGGTATTTTTCTTTATTTCTGCTTGAATTTGCGAAAATATGTTATATTAATACCCAATACAGGCACTTACAGTGCGAGCTTCAAGCCGTCAACAATTGAAGAAAGAAAGGGTATTGCTATGGCTGTAACAGAAGTTCAGGAAACGTCGTATTTCGTCCGGCTGGGCGGGGCAATCAAGGGAGTGTTTACGGGGATCATTTTGTTCATCGTGGCATTCCCGCTGCTGTTCTGGAATGAAGGACGCGCGGTGAAACGGGCGCAGACGCTGGCGGCGGGGGCATCTTCTGTGATTTCCGTGGAATCGGATAAAGTTCTGCCGGAAAACGAAGGGAAACTGGTGCATGTCTCCGGAAAACTGGTGTCCGACGCCACCTTGACAGACCCGGAATTCGGAATCAGCGTGAAGGGGATTCGGCTGATCCGCAAAGTTGAAATGTATCAGTGGAGCGAAAAAAGTTCCAGCAAAACGGAAAAGAAGCTGGGCGGCGGAGAAAAAAAGACGACGGTTTACACTTATGAAAAAGCCTGGAGCGACAAGCTGATCCCGTCCGCCGGTTTCAAGGAAGCCGGTCATGACAATCCGGATAATTTCCCGTTTGCCGCGCAGAAATGGCAGGCGGGCGATGTGAAACTGGGCGCATTCCAGCTGCCGGAGAACATGATCGGCATGATCGGCCAGTCCAAACCTCATGAACTGCCGGCGGATTACCAGCTGACCGGCGGACGCCAAGGATATGTCAGGGACAATGTCATTTATATTTATCATGTTCCGGAAAAACAGCCTCAGGATGATTCCCCGGCGGTCGAACGGGCATCCGGAACGCAGGAAATCGGCGATGTCCGGGTCACGTATGCCAGTGTCGTTCCGCACGACGTGAGTGTGGTGGCGAAACAGCAGGGCCAGACTTTCAGTCCGTACACGGTCAAGGACGGCACGATTCTGCTGATGACGGATTCGCTCAAGAGTGCGGATGCCATGTTCCAGAGCGCACAGAAATCCAACAGCGTCATGACATGGATCCTGCGCATTGCCGGATTCCTGCTGATGTATATCGGACTTGGCATGGTGCTGCGTCCGCTTTCCGTCCTGGCGGATGTGATTCCGCTGGTCGGCGATCTGATCGGGGCGGGGGTTTCCCTGGTGTCCTTCCTGATTGCCATGCCCTGCACGCTGTTCACGATCGCCGTTGCCTGGCTGTTCTACCGTCCGCTGATCGCAGTGCCGCTGATCGTGATCGGTATTGCCGGACTGGTGTTTCTGATCCGGAAGCGCAATGAAGCGAAGAAACGCAAAGCAGCCGCGGCTGCCGCATAACAGAATAAAAGACGCACAAGAAAGGATTGCTCTCTTATGAACGGAAAATTATTGGTCCTGCTCGCCGCCCTGTCGGCGATTCCATGCTGGGCGAAAATTCAGGTCTCCGGAAGCCGGATCAGTTTTGACGAGGCTCTGACGGAACAGAACATTTCGCAGGCGATAGCCGATTTTCAGAAAAAACGCGGTACTTTCCGGAGAATTTCGCTGGAACTGAAAAAATGCTCCGATGCGGATTTGGCGCTGGCGGCGGAGAAATTCAGCAACTTTCAGTCCATCCAGCTTTCCATCAAGGACTGTCCCGCATTGACTTCGCTGGCTCCGCTGAAGAAACTGGGCGGAATAACCCGGCTGACCCTGGAAAAAACGCCGCTGGTGAAGGATGTGTCGGCTCTGGGCGACTGCATCGCGCTGGAACAGCTTTCTCTGAAGAAAGTGGGATTCGCGTCTGCGGATCTGAGTTTCTGTTCCCGGCTGACCCGTCTGCGGAGTCTTGAAATCAGTCATGCTCCGGCGACGTTCAAATCGGCTGCCGGAATCGAAAACTGCGGCGGATTGCGGACGTTCAATCTGTCTTATAACGGCGGTCCCGTGGATTTGTCCGCTCTGTCCGCTCTCCCGTTGCTGGGCACGGTGGCGCTGCAATATGTCCACGGCCTTGATCTTGCTCCGGTGGCGAAACTGCCGAAACTGAACTACCTCAACTTGTATGGTTCGTCCGATCTGGACTTGGCCCCGCTGTCTGCGTCGAAAACCTTGAAACGGATTATGATTTATGCGACGAAACGGATCAGGGATTACAATGCCCTGGCCTCGATCAAGACGCTGGAAGATGTTCATGCCGGATTGTCGCAGATGGATGATCTGTCCTGGGCGCCGCAGCTGCCGAAACTGAAAAAACTTCAGATTTTCGCCGAGACCTATAAATCTTATGAACCGCTTGGCCGCTGTGCCGCGCTGGAAGAGCTGAAGATCTGGAGAATGCGTCATACGGTTGATGTTGCGCAGTTTGCGGATGGATTGAGCAAAGCTCCTCTGAAAAAATTATCGCTGTCCGGAACTGAAATCCAGAACGAAGCGAAACTGGCAGTTCTTGCCGCTTCTCCGCTGGAAGACCTGAATCTGTCGAGCGTGAATCCGAAATCGAAGAAGACGGTGGATTTGACCTGGGTCGGATCTCTGGAAAAATTGAAAACACTGAACCTGGACGGAACTAAAATTGCGAATTTCGCAGCGGTCGGCAAATGCCGGAATCTGCGTTCGCTGAATGCCGAATGCGACGGTTTTGATTTGTCGGTTGCGGAATCTCTGCCGCTTTTGCAGACTCTCAAAGTGGAACGGACCATGAAAGCGGAAGCCGAGAAGAAACTGGCTCCCCGCAAAGTCCGGGTTTTCTGAACTCAACCTTCTAAAGGAGAAAGCCGCTCATGCGTTCTGTATTCGCATTGATCCTGACTTTTGCCTGTGTCCTGTCGGCAGGGGCGTTTGACGTCCCGGAGCTGACCGGGCGTGTTGTCGATAAAACCGGAACGCTGAATGGGGAAGACCGCACTCTGATTGAAAAACGCATCAAGACGTTTGAAGAGGCCACCGGCGGACAGCTTGCCGTGGCTTTGCTTCCGCCGTTGAAGGATGTTTCCATTGAAGAAGCCGGTCTTGCCCTGCTCAATACCTGGAAAATCGGAATGAAAGGCAAAGACAATGGAGCCGTTCTGCTGTTGATTCCCGATTCACGGCAAATGCGGCTGGAAATCGGTTACGGCTGGGAAGGCGTGGTGAATGATGCCCGTGCCGGAGACATCCTCCGCGGGCTCGGACCATATTTCCGGAAGAAAAAATATGCGGACGGCATTGTCCACGCGGTCGGCAGCATGGAGGATTTCATCACCGGAAAAAAAACGCAGCTGGAGAAGATCGCTCCACCGGAAGAACAGAAGGTTGACTGGTCATTCTATTCGCAGCTGGCTGTAGTGATAATAGTTCTGCTGATCAGTATTTTTGTGAAGCCGGACAGAACCGGAAGGGGAAGCAGTTCCGGCGGAGGCTACAGCGGCGGCGGTTACAGCGGCGGAGGTTACAGCGGCGGAGGCGGTTCCGGCGGCGGAGGCGGCGCTTCTTCCCGCTGGTGAACAGAAGTCAGAATACAACTTAAAAACAGGAAAGATAAATCATGAAAAATGTATGGATCGTTGTCGGATGTGTTGTCGTCGCCGTGATCGTTGCGGCACTCTTTGTCGTTTTATCGAAAAACAGACTGATCCGGCTGGACGAAACGGTCAACGAGAACTGGAGCCAGATTGAAAACCAGCTGCAGCGTCGCGCGGATCTGATTCCGAATCTGGTCAATACAGTCAAGGGCTACGCCAAGCATGAAGAAAAGATCTTCACGGAACTGGCTGCGGCGCGTTCGCGTCTGCTTTCCGCGTCCGGACCGCAGCAGAAAGCCGAAGCGGAAGCCGGATTGAACGGCGCACTGGGACGTTTGCTGGCTGTTGCGGAAAATTACCCGACTTTGAAAGCGGACAGCAGTTTTCTGCGTCTGCAGGATGAACTTGCCGGCACGGAAAACAGGATTGCCGTGGCGCGGATGAATTACAACAGGGCGGCGAAAGAGTTCAATTACGCGATCCGGAGTTTTCCAGGGTCCCTGTTCGCCGCCGGACTGGAATTGAAAAAACGGGAGTATTTTGAAGCTCCGAAGGGACGCCAGGCGGTTGAACAGGTTCCGGATGTGAAGTTCTGATTTTTCCGCTGAAATGACGAGACGCTGTTATTGTGCAGCGTCTTTTTTTTGAATTTTTCCAAATCCGGTATTGACACTCCGTCAGGATGTGATATAATATAGTAACACGCGTTACTAAACCATCAAACAAGGAGTAGTTCAAATGAAATGGACGTCAGTCAAGGATTATCATGAAATGAGCCGGATGGGTGCGGAAATCATCTATAACGCAGTTGCTGCGAAAATCGCCCAGGGCAAACGTTTCAACCTCGGTCTGGCAACCGGGAACACCATGCTGGAACTGTATCCGGCTCTGGCGAAAATGTTCAACGAAAACAGAACCGATCTTTCCAAGCTCTACACGTACAATCTGGATGAATACGTGATTGACGGCAAACCGGTTGCGCATGATCATCCGCTGAGTTATTACACTTACATGCACGAAAATCTGTTCCGCCATATTGATCCTTCGCTGGGACTGACCGAGGATCACATTCATTTTCCGGATCCGGTTGCCCCGGAAAAATTCGATGCGGAACTGGCTGCTGCCGGCGGCATTGATCTTCAGCTGCTCGGCATCGGGTTCAACGGGCATATCGCTTTCAACGAACCGGTCAGCAAGGATGAAATCACGGCGGAACAGTTTGCGGAACTGCCGACCCGGATTGTCGCTCTCAAAGCCATGACGATTGCCACCAACTCCCGTCTGACCGCCGGAAACGATGACAAACTGGTGCCGCGTCATGCGGTCTCCATGGGCATGAAGCCGATTGTCGCCGCGGGAAAACTTCTGCTGCTGGCGTGTTTTCCGGAACAGGCGAAACCTCTGACGGTGATGAAACATCTTGATCAGCCGACTTCGGAACTTCCGGCGTCCTACCTGCTGACGCACAAGGATTCCGAAATCATCTACACTGCCGACGAAATCACCCTGGGCTGAGGCTGTCATGAAGACGCTGTTGAGCAACTGCCGTCTGGTTACACCCGATTTTGACCTGACCGCCTCCCTGCTGCTGGATGACGGCAAAGTGGACCGGATTGTTTTTCCCGGCGAGGAACCGCCCGCTGCCGACAAGGTATATGATCTGACCGGGAAAAGTGTGCTGCCCGGATTCATCGACATTCATTGTCACGGACGCGGCAACATGGATTTTTCCGACGCCACGCCGGAGGCATTCCATACCATCGGCTGCGGAAAACTGTCGGAAGGCGTTACCGGATTTCTGGCAACGACCCTGACGATCAGCGAGAAGGACATCAGCCGTACCTGCCGCTGTGCGGAAGACTACCGCCGGAACAACAGGGACGGAGCGCAGCTGCTCGGTGTGCATCTGGAAGGACCTTTCATAGCCCCGGAAGGCGCGGGCGCACAGAATCCGGAATTTCTGCGGAATCCGGATATTGAACTGGTGAAGAAATGGAATGACATCTGCCCGGTCCGGAAAGTATCCTTTTCGCCGGAACTGCCGGGAAGCCTGGAATTTATCCGGGAACTGCGCAGACTCGGCATCATGCCGTCCGGGGCGCATTCGCTGGCGGAGTATAACCTTTTTGAACCGGCACGCGCGGCGGGCATGAAGCATCTGACGCATTTCTGCAATGTGCTGACGCCGATGCATCATCTGAAATTCGGCTTTGTGGGCGGCGGTCTGCGCGCGGGGGATGTATTTGTGGAAACGATTTGCGACGGCGTGCATCTCTGTGATGAAATGATTGACATCATTTTCCGGCTGAAAGGTCCGGAGCGTGTCATGATCATCACGGACGCCATGCGCGCGGCGGGAATGCCGGACGGTCAATATTCGCTGGGCGGCTTGCCGGTGTTTGTGAAAAACGGCAGAGCCACGTTGGAAAACGGCAGGGTCGCCGGCAGTACGGGACTGTATGACGATGGTTTTCGGCGGGTACTGCGGACAACCGGTCTGCCGCCGAAGGAAGCTGTCAAAAGCACATCCTGGAATCAGGCGCAGTCCTTGAACCTTGGAAAACGCGGACGTCTGGAACCGGGTTACGAGGCGGATCTGGTGATCATGGATTCCGAATGGAAAGTGCTGGAAACCTGGATTGCCGGGAAGCCGCGCTGGGTGCGTCCGTAACAGGTTATTTCCGGAGAGAGAGGGAAGCCGGTTTGCAGGGAATTATTACCGCAGACCGGTCTTTCTTTTTTATTTGGATGGCGCGTTCCAGATCAGCGCAAAAGCCAGATCCGCAACTGTCCTGATGCTTTCCGCGGAAATATTGTCCAGGGTATCTCCGGCGGTATGCCAGTAACTGTTCTGCGGACCGTAATCAAAATCGATCAGGTCAATGGCAGGGATGCCCTGTTTCTGAAACGGAACATGGTCATCCAGCATGTTGTATTCCAGTTTGCTGTACCGCAGCGTCGGCAGATGTTTTTCCGTGATGCGTTTCAGCAGATTCAGCAGGGCTGACGGTGTGTCGGCGGGGAGAGTCAGGTTCAGATCCCGGTCGCCGATCATGTCCAGCAGGATCATGGCGCGGCAGTTCCTGAGTTCGCCGTTTTTTGCCCATTCCGCCGCGAGGAAACGGCTGCCGTGCAGACCGTCCCGTTCATTATACTGGTAAAGACATTCTTCGCCGTCGAAAAAGACGAAACGCAGAGAGAAGGGCGGTTTCTCCGGATATTTTTCCAGAGCCCGGATCATGGCAAGCAGGGCGGCGACTCCGGAAGCGCCGTCATTGGCAGCCTGAAAACCGGACAGGGTCAGGAAACGTTTGGCATCGTAATGCGCCCCGATCAGAATCCATTCACGGGAGCGTCCGGGAATTTCCACTGTGATGTTGCGGAATTCGATTTCACCGGCGGGCGTCTGTTCCCGGAACGGCAGCACGGAGACCTTGAATTTTCCGGAGCCCGCCGCTTCGGAGCGAATCCATTCCGCGTAACGGGCAATGACCGGTGAACCGGAATGTCTGCCGGGGAAAAGACGCACCGAGTCTTCCGCATATTTCCGGATCAGGGCAGTGTCGGTTTTGGGCAGAGCCTCGAACGGAACTTCGGGAGAACATCCGGCGGCAAGTCCCAGGAGCAGAGCAGATGTCAGGAGATTCCGGATCATTTGGTTGTGCTGCCTTTGTCGATGACAACGCCCCGCCGCTGGAAGGTCGGAATATCCAGATCCTCATCTTTGTATTTGACCGGAGCACAGTTGGAAAAGATTCCTTTGGAATAGCTCTGCAGATCCAGCAATCCCTGTTCAAAGGTGTTCTTTCCGACCGGACCGGATGACGCCGCCGGAGTAGAATTCCACAGGGATTCCTGCGTATGTTCCGGGCGTTCCGATTCGCGCAGCTGGTGATAATGAACCGCCAGCGCACTGAGCTGAACACGTCCTTTATAAGCAGGGTTGACGGCAGCTCCGGCGGAGACCTGAACTCCGGCGGGAAGCAGAGACGCCAGATTTTCCAGAGCGCGTTTCATCTCCGCCAGCTGCAGATCTCCGCCGACCATGGAGACAATCAGCGCACCGCAGGAACCCAGACGGTCCACACCGCCGAGGAACGGGGATTCCAGCATCCGTTCCAGTGCCAGAGAACAGCGGTCCAGCCCGTCTTCCGAGGAAGCGCGTCCGCTGCCGAAAGCGCAGGTGTTGCCTGCTTTTTTGAGAGTTGCGGAAAACTCGGCGTAATCGGGACCGATCAGTTTGCGGCTGCGGAACAGTTCCGCCACGCCGAAAATGGATGCCGCCAGTTCTGCCGCCGCTTTTTCGAAAGCCGGTTCGACTTCGGTATCCGGCGGCAGAGTGGAGAACAGAAGGTCATTCGGCAGCGGAACCAGAGCTTCGGTAACATCGCGCAGGTCCAGCAGACACTGTTCCGCCCGGTTGCGCCGGGTGTAGGATTCGAAGGAGAACGGCGTTGTCAGCATGAACACGGCGGGAACGGAAAGATTGCGGATGACACTGGCAATGGTGCGGACACCGCCAGTGGCAGTGCCGCCGCCGAGCCCGCCGGTTACAATGACGAAATCATGCCCGGAAATCAGGCTGGTGATTTTCGCCCGTTCGCGGGCGAAGGCGCGTTCCCCTTTCATGGGATCGCCGCCGCAGCCGAGCCCGGTGTCTGCCGCCCAGTTTGCCACAGTGCGGAGAATCTGTGCGGCTTTGCATTGTGCGGCGGATTCCTTGTCGGTTTCCAGCAGCAGAGTGTCAATTCCGTCGATGCCCGGCAGGGCGGCAAACGCGTTGAGAGTTTTTGCGCCGCAGCCGCCCAGGGCGACGACGATTATCTTTTTCGGGGGGAGAGTTTCCGCCGGACCTGCCGGAACGGAAGCAACAGTATTGATTTCCGGATTTTCATTCATATTTTGAACACCCTGGTAAGATCCTTGACCTTTTTGAAGAGGTTTTCGCCGAAATCCTCCAGCGCATCACCGAAGCGGCTGCCTGCGCTGCCGCGGTCGGCTTCGGCGGCGGTTACATATTTGAGCAGACCCAGCAGAGCCGCATGCCGTACCGGAGTTTCCAGGTCGCTCATGGCTCCGGAAAGTCCGAACGGAATGCCCGGCCGTACCGGCATACGCATATCTTCCCCCAGAATTTTCCGTGCGGACGGGATCAGGGCTCCGCCGCCGCAGAAAACGATGCCGCATTCCGTCTGCGGCGCATAGGTGCGCGGGTCCAGACGTTCGCGCAGGATGGAATAGATTTCCCGCAGGCGCAAGTCCATGATGCGTTCAAAGGAGCCCACGGGAATTTTGCGTTTGGTTCCGCTGACCGGACCGCCGGCGTCAATGAACGGTTCGCCGTTTTTGATTTTCCGGGAAAGGGTCTGGTCAATCAGCATTTTGCGGCATTGCTCAATGCTCAGATCCAGTCCGATGGAGAGATCATTGGCGATATTTTCCGTGCCGATCGGCAGGATGCCGCTGGCAAGAATGCCGTCGCGGCGGATGACAATATAAGTGGTGGTTCCCGCTCCCATGTCGATGAGCAGAACTCCGTCATTTTTTTCTTCTTCCTGCAGAACGCCGTAAGCGGCGGCGACCGGCGCGAACACAAACTCAATACGGTCTTCAAAACCGAGTTCGCGCAAAATGTCGCGGGTGGTTTCCAGCTGATTGCGGGAGGCGGAGAAGATATGCAGAAAGGCTTCCAGCCGCGAGGCGGTCTGCCCTTCGGGGTCCTGCACCCGGGTACGGGAGTCCAGCAGGAAAAAAGAATCAAAGGAACTCAGGTATACCTGTTCCGCGGGCAGTGCGAGGCTTTGAGCCTTGTTGACCGCTTCCTGAATGTGGGAACGCCGGATTTTGCGGTCCTCGTCATAAATGATGACCTGTCCTTCGCCTTGTCTGGATGTTACGCCCGGACCGTTGACGATGCAGTACACATTGCGGCGTTCGCTGACGACGCCTGCGGATTTATCCGCGCCGGCGAGGGCTTTTTCCAATGCGGCGGCTGCCTGCCGCATCTGTACGATTTCCCCTTTGCAGACCGCTCCGTCGGACGGGACCTGACCGATTCCCAGCACTACGGGGTTGCCCGCTTTGTCGCGGGTTCCGTGCAATGCCTTGACCGAATGGGTCCCGAACTCCACGCAGGTAATCAGATTCTTATCATGAGAAGCCATTTTCCCGACAATCCTTTTCTTTTCCGGCACAAGTTCCGTTAAAAAAAACTCATTCTTGCATATTTTTTATTGAAAACCGTCTTTAGTTGGTGTATTTTACTTTCAAAGAGTCAACCTTTCAAGTCCGAAATGGAGATAATCAATGGAATTTCTTTATGATATACTGCTTGACAACGGTTTCAAATACAAAGCCAGAGGCGATGATTCGCTTGCGCTGAAGTCCGGCGACTGGTGCGTCATCCGCAAGGATTTCTTTCTGGATTACGGTCAGATTGTCGGTTCTTCCCGTACTCCGTACAATCCTGACGCCGAACGCAAAGAGGTGCATCACAGCGGGCCGCCCTCCGAAAAGAAGGCGGAGATTCCGCGCATTCAGCGCAAGGCGACCATGGTTGACCAGGGCAAAGCCAATGAAAACCTCATGCGTTCCAAATCCGCCATGCGGACTGCCGCACAGCATATCGAGAAACTGAATCTGTCGATGAAACTGATCAACGCACACTATTCCTTTGACAACAAACTGCTGGCGATTCAGTTCAGCGCGGAAGGGCGTGTCGATTTCCGGGAACTGGTCAAACAGCTTTCCGCCGCTCTGAACACCCGGATCGAGCTGCGCCAGATCGGGGTTCGGGATGAAACTGCCATCATCGGTGGTCTTTCCATCTGCGGACGCAAACTCTGCTGCTGTTCTTTCCTGACGGAGTTTGCTTCCATCAATGTGAAAATGGCGAAGGAGCAGGATTTATCTCTGACTCCGTCTACGATTTCCGGCATGTGCGGCCGCCTCAAATGCTGTCTGAAATATGAGCATGAAGGATATCTGGAACTGGAAAAGACCATGCCCCGGCGCGGCGACTGCTGCGAATGCAAGGAAGGACGCGGGCATATCATCGACCGCAATCTGCTGACCCAGAAAGTCGTGGTTCAGCTGGACGATACCGGACGGACCGTTTCCTGTCCCCATGAAGACGTGAATGTCGTCTATCCGGAAAAGTACAAGGTCCGCCGCGGACAGAACCGCAAGGATGACGGCAGAAACAATCCTCCGGAAGATTTGTCCAAACTGGAAGATTGAGTTTTTCCGTCTGTATTTTTCAACAAAGCCGGTTTCCTTTCGGGGATGCCGGGTTTGCTGTTTTCATCCGGATTCGGGACGCGCATTCCTCTGCCGTTTTTCAGAAACCGTTCATCTGGCTGCCAAAACTTACGTTTTTGTTCCCTTTCGCCGGATTAGGGGAGACAAACTTTCGTTTTTTTGCACTTTGCCGCTTTTTTTTATTTGATGTTTGAAAAAATAGAATTATATTTAGTGTCATGATATTTTAAACAAGAAAGGCAGAATGGGTACCAAATTATGGATTTCAGCTTCTGACGGCAAAGAAAACATAGTACAGGATCTGATGAGGAACAAACGGATCCCCCGTGCGGTGGCGTTGTATCTCGCTTCGCGAGGGATAGACTCGGCAACTGTTGACGCGTATTTCAATAATGATTTCGCCGCGTTGTCGGATCCTTATCGTTTTCCGGGTATGGATGTGGCAGTCAAGAGGTTATGGCAGGCGATCCGCAACCGTGAGCGGATCTTGATTCATGGCGACTACGACACGGACGGAATCACAGCGACTTCGCTGCTGTCCTGGGTGCTGGAAAAAAACGGGGCTGTGATCAGCTCCTTCCTTCCGCACCGTTTTGACGACGGCTACGGCTTCACGCCGGAGTCCCTGGTCAAGGCACTGGAGTCGGCTTCATCGCCGTGCAAAGTTCTGGTTACGGTGGACTGCGGCATCAACAGCAATCCCGCAGTGGAAGATGCCGCCGCCCGCGGAATTGACGTGATCATCACCGACCACCACGAACCCGGCGACACGCCGTCGCCCGCACTGGCGATTCTCAATCCGAAAGTCTATCCGGACCTTGCGGATATGAATCAGCTGTCCGGGGTGGGGATGGCGTTCAAGCTGGCTCATGCGTTCATCAAGTATGGACGCGAGAACAATCTGGGCGGTTATGCCACGGAACTTCAGGATATTCTGGACTTTGTGGCGCTCGGCACGGTGGCGGATATTGTTCCGCTGCTGGGAGAGAACCGCATTCTCGTGAAATACGGCATGGAAACTCTGCGCAAGCAGCTGCGGCCGGGCATCCGCGCTTTGATAGAAGTGGCGCATGTCGGGGCGGCGATCACCCCCAGCGACATCACGTTCAAGCTGGCGCCGCGCATCAATGCGGCGGGACGTCTCGGCAATGCCAATTCCGCATTGGATCTGCTGAATGCCTCCAATATCGTGGACGCATATCATTATGCGGACATGCTGGAGTCGTTCAATCAGCGGCGTCAGGCGAAGGAGCAGGAGATTTTCACGGAAGCCAAACGGCAGGTCGAATCGCAGCCGACGTTTTCCACGTCCATGACCATCACCGCCGCCGGCGAAGGCTGGCATCAGGGCGTGATTGGTATTGTGGCGTCGCGTTTCGCCCGCGATTACAACCGGCCCGCCATTGTGCTGACCATTCAAGGTGAGGAAGCTCATGGCTCCGGACGCAGTATTCCCGGACTGAACCTGATCAAGATTCTTTCCAAGAGTTCGCATCTGCTGACCCGGTACGGCGGTCATCCCATGGCTGTCGGTCTGGGACTGCCCAAAGACAAAATTGCGGAATTCCAGAAGGAATTTGAGGAACATGTCCGCGAAGAAATTTCGCCGAGCGACATCAACGACAGTGTGTCGTACGACGGCACGGTTGAGCTTTCCGAACTGGGACGGGGTTTCTTTGAACTCTATCCGCTGCTTGGACCGTTCGGGCATGGCAATCCGCAGCCGGCATACCGTCTGAACCGGATGGAAGTGGTGCGTACCTTCCCGATCAAGCCGGGGCATACCAAGGGAATCATGCGCGACCAGAACGGCGAGACCACCGATTTCATTGCGTTCAATATGATTATTGATCCGAAAATTGTGTGGGATGTGATTGCGCTTCCGCACATCAATGAATATTACGGGGAAAAACGCCGTCAGCTCCAGATTCTGGACGCCCGGCCGTCGCTGAGCTGAAAAACAGCTGTGAAACATACGCCTTTCTGTTTTTTCTGCGGAAAGAACAGGAAGGCTTTTTCCTTTTTTAAAAGCGTTTTTTGAATGAGAACCGACTTGAAAAAAAACGAAACGGAGTTAAAATAACTTTATGCTCCCCCCTGGTATGGGAATATCATAACACAAGGAGAACGGAAGATGAAAGAAGTAGTGCATCTGAGTGCGGAACGGTTCGATGAAGTTACATCGAAGGGGGTTTGCCTGGTGGATTTCTGGGCGGATTACTGCGGACCCTGCAAAATGCTGGCTCCGATTCTGGATCAGGTTGCGGCGGAAGTCGGCGACAAGGTGCTGATTGCCAAAGCCAATGTTGCCGAATTGCCGGAGCAGTGCGTCCAGTTCGGGGTCCGCAATGTGCCGGATATGGTGATTCTGCGTGACGGCAAGATTGTCGGGCGACTGACCGGTATGCAGACGAAAGCGAAGATTCTGGATGCAATCGCCAAAGCATGACGCTTTGATTCTGCCGTCCGGAATGGAATCCATGCTGTCCGGAAAAACGGTCTGCTGTTCTTTCAGCGGCGGCGCGGATTCACTGGCTCTGCTTCTGTTTCTGCAGGAGTGGAGCCGGAAAATACCTTTTACTCTGGAAGCGGTTCACTTTGAACACGGTTTCCGCGGCGGGGATTCACTGGCGGACGCCGCATTCTGCCGGGATGTCTGCCGGCGGGAAAACATCCCGTTTCAGCTGTTCCACATCAATGCCCCAGCCTGCCGGCGCAAGGGCGAAGGGGACGAGGAGGCGGCGCGCCGTCTCCGTCTGGATTACTGGCATAAAATCGTCCGCAATCCGGGCAGTACGCTGATTGCCGTGGGGCATCATGCCGAAGACCGGGCGGAAAATATATTGCTCCGTCTGTTCCGCGGTTCGAATGCTTCCGGGCTTTCCTCCATGCGTTCGGTTCAGCGGCTGGGGGAACTGGTGTTCATCCGTCCGCTGCTGAATGCGGGGCGCGGACAGATTGAGGCATATCTGGCTTCGCGCGGCATGTCGTTCTGGTGTCATGATTCCACCAATGATTCCGTCCGTTACCGCCGGAATTTTCTGCGTCTGGAACTGCTGCCGCTGGCGGTGCGCAAATTTCCGTTTGCTCTGCGCGGCATACAGCAGTCGCTTCGGGCGCTGGAAGCGGATGCGGTCTGTCTGGAACAGCTTGCCGCGCAGCATTTTGCCGGGATGTCTGTTTTTTCCGCCGCTGAATTGCGGAACCTGCCGTCCGCCCTGCGCGTGCGTCTGCTGCGTCTGTTTCTGCAGCGGGAGTTGAACCTGCCGTCTTTTGTGCCGGATTCCCGTCTTTTGGAACGTTTTGAAACCCTGGTGGAGAATCCCCGTCCGTCCGCCCGGATTCCCCTGCGCGGATTTCCGGAATGGAATCTGTGTCTGCGGCATGGGGAATTCCTGCTGATTTCCACGCAGGAAAACGGCTGTGCTGAAATTACCTGGAATCCTTTTCAGGATGAGCTGTGCCGCTGGAATGAATCGCTCTGGCTGCGTGCGGAACTGCTGCCGCCGGGAAAAATTCTGTATCCGCGCGATAAGTCCTCGGCTTTTTTTGATGCCGATGAACTGGAAAAACATCTGCCGCTGAAACTGTCTGCCTGGCGGAATGGCGACCGTATGATTCCGTTCGGCAGAACCGAATCAGTCAAATTGAAGAAACTGTTTGCCGATGCGGGGATCGGAACCGCAGAACGGGAAGGCTGTCCGCTGGTTCGTGATGTTTCCGGGGAAGTTCTCTGGGCGGTGCTGCTGCGGAACAGCGCATGGTATCCGGTTACCGCCGGAACCCGCCGGGTATTACGGCTTTATGCTGTCCAGAAACATCTCCAGCACCAGTGCTGAAAAAAGTGCGTAACTGCGGTCGCATCCTGCCTGATGTTCCGCGATCAGCTGTTCGATTCCGGTTTTGGAAAACATGCCGGACTTCACCCCTTCTCCTTGCGGAAGCCGTTCCAGCAGAAGATTTTTCCATTCGCCGCGGAACCAGTCTGCCAGCGGCACGCCGAATCCGCGTTTGCGGCGGCGGGCAAGACCCGGCGGCAGGTACCGGGCGAAGGTGTCGGTCAGAATGCGTTTGCGGTGTCCGTTCTGTTCCTTGAAATTTTCCGGCAGAGACAGGGCAAATTCCATGACCCGCCGGTCCAGAAACGGGGAGCGCAGTTCCAGCGAAGCGGACATGGAGGCTGTATCGGCTTTTGCCAGAATATCGCAGGGCAGGTACGTGCGGAGATCGAAAAGCGGAACGTCCCCGGCTTTCCCGAACGGATGTTCTTCTGTATCAAACTGTTCCAGTGTCGGGCGCATCCCTTCGAAACCGCTGCCGCAGAACCGGCGTTTGAGCGATTCACCGGTATGAGAGACAATGCCCAGGTACCGTTCTGCTCCGGACGCCCCGATTCCCCGGAAAAAACGTCTGGCGCGCGCCAGACTGCCGCGTTCTCCTCCGTGATCCGGCAGCAGGGAGCAAATTGTGCCGGTCAGTATTTTCCGCAGAGCCGCCGGCAGAAAATCAGATTTTTCCAGATACCGCATTGCCATATACCGTTCATAGCCCCGGAACATTTCATCTGCGCCGTCGCCGCCCAGCGCAACCGTTACTTCGCTGCGGGCAAACGCGCACAGCTGCGAGGTCGGAATCAGCGAAGCGTCCGCAAAAGGCTGTCCATATTCCGCAATCCGTTTTTCCAGAATGGAAATATCGCAGGGATCGACTTCCTGAATCCGGTGAATCAGACCATGCCGGGCGAACTGCCGCGCCCATGCGGCATTTTCCGCGGCGGATCCCCGTTCATCATAGGTTTTTTCCCGGAATGCGATGGAGTAACAGTGCAGCGGCGAGCCGGTCATTTCCGCCGCCAGACCTGCGACAATGGCGGAATCCACTCCTCCGGACAGAAAGACTCCCAGCGGCACATCGGCGATCAGACGTTCAGCCACAGCCTGACGCACCCGTTTTTCCAGTTCGGCACAGGCGTCCCGGTAGGAAATCTGCAATTTGTTTTCGTGCAATGTTTCCGGTTTCCAGAACCGGCGGACTGCGGCGGAACTGCCGTTCAGATTCAGTTCCAGAAACGAACCGGGTTCAAGCCGCCGCACTTTCCGGTAGGCTGTTCCCTGCGGAATGTATTGCAGGGACAGAAAATCCCACAGAGCCTGCCGGTTGAGTTCGTGCGGAAATGCCGGATGCCGCCGCAGTGCCGGAATGGTGCTGGCAAAGGCAAACACTTCCGGTGTCTGGAAATAAAACAGCGGTTTGACTCCGGCACAGTCCCGCGCCAGCAGCAGTTTCCCGGATGAGACATTGTAAATGGCGAAGGCATAGAAGCCGCTCAGATGTGCAAACATTTCTGTACCGTATTCTTCATATAGATGAACAAGAACTTCGGTATCAGACTCCGTTCTGAACCGGTGTCCTTTCCGGAGCAGGCGGGTGCGGAGTTCACGGTAGTTGAAGATTTCGCCGTTGAAGGTGATCCAGACAGAGCCGTCCTCATTGCACATCGGCTGTGCGCCGGAAAGCAGGTCGATGACCGCCAGTCTCCGGTGTCCAAGTGCCGCCGGACCGGAAATCCGGACACCTTCGCCGTCCGGACCGCGGCAGATCATGGGGATCAGCATGTTCCGCAGAATCTGTTCCTGCGGCGGCTCGGAGTTCAAGTTGACAAATCCGGCGATTCCACACATATTCATCTGCTCCCGGCAATTCGGCTGAATACTTCTTTAAGACGTTCGAGCAGCAGGGAATGGCGGGGTTCCCGGACGGCATTGCGGACTGCCATGGAAACTGCTTTCCGTGAGCCGATCAGGATCATCAGTTTTCTGGCACGGGTCATGCCGGTATAAAGCAGATTGCGCTGAAGCATCATGTAATGCTGCGTCAGCACGGGCATGACCACCGCCGGGAATTCGCTGCCCTGTGATTTGTGAACCGTTACCGCATAAGCCGGCACCAGCTGGTTTGATTCCAGAAAACTGTATTCCACATCGTCCTGGTCGTAACGGACCGTAAAAGTGTTGTCCGAATGGCGGATGGAAAGGATGACTCCCATATCGCCGTTGAAAACGCCCTTGTCGTAATTGTTGCTGACCTGCATGACTTTGTCGCCGGCATGAAAAATTCTTTCTCCGGAGCGGAACCCCGCGGCGTTCGGATTCAGCAGCATTTGCAGACGCTCATTCAGCTGAACTGTGCCGCAGATCCCGCGGTTCATCGGGGAAAGCACCTGAATATCGGTTTTGGGATTGAATCCGAAACGCTTCGGAATGCGTTCCGTGACCAGACGTTCAATCAGCAGGGCGGCTTCTTCCGGGTCATCTTTTTCAATCCAGTAGAAATCGGAGATGTGTTCCGGACCGGCTGCCGGCATCTGCGGCACGATACCTTCGTTGACTTCATGAGCCGCCTGAATAATGCCGCTGCCGCTGCCCTGCCGGAAAATACGCGTGAGCCGGGAAACAGGAATTTCTCCGCAGGCAATCAGGTCGTTCAGCACGGAACCGGGTCCCACGGACGGCAGCTGGTCGGCATCGCCCACCAGAATGACGGCTGCGCCCGGCCGGACCGCCCGGAAGAATGCCACGGAAAGCGGCAGATCCAGCATGGAAACTTCATCCAGTACAAACAGCTGATTGGGCAGCGGTTTCGATTTGTTATGCACGAACTGGCGTTTGGCGGGATCCCATTTGAGCAGACGGTGCAGGGTGGAGGCTTTGACGCCTGTGGTTTCGCTCATGCGTTTGGCGGCGCGTCCCGTAGGAGCCGCCAGCACCAGATTCAGTCCCGCGGCTTTGGCACGCCGGACGATTTCCGCCACGACAGTGGTTTTGCCGACGCCGGGTCCGCCGGTGATGATGCTGACCGGACTTTTGCCCGCCCGGATCACCGCGTTCAGCTGTTCCCCGGAAAATTTTGAACCCTGCGGCGCGGCATATTTCAGAATCCGTTCCCCGAAATGGTGCGGAGTGCGCATCAGTCCGGCAATCAGCAGCGGAAGTTCCTGTTCGCAGCGGAGCAGTCCCGGTTCATAAACCATCGGAACTCCGTTCGGGGCAGGGAAAATGACCGCGCGTCTTGCCTGAACCGCCAGTTCCAAAGCCTGTTTCGCATGAACGTCATCCACATCCAGAAGTTCGCCGAGCGTCCGGAGAAATTCATTTTCCGGCATGCAGACGTGTCCCGACACGCGGATCTGTTTCAAGGTATGCCCGACTCCGGAGATCAGCCGCTGCGGATCGTTTTTTCCGATGCCGGCATTTGCCGCAATGCGGTCTGCCATGACAAAACCGATGCCGTCCACATCCGCCGCCAGCCGGTACGGGTTGGTGCGCAGCACTTCCGCGGACTGGATGCCGTAAAGCGCGTAGATCCGGTTGAAATAAGCCGTGCTGATGCCGAGACTCTGCATGTGCAGCTGGAGGTTGCGTTTTTCCGAACTTTCCCCCCAGGCTTTCCGGATGGCTTCAATGCGTTTTCTGCCGAGACCCGGCACCTCTTTCAGCCGTGCGGAAGCGTTGTCCAGCACTTGCAGGGTTTCCGCACCGAAAGTTTCGACAATCGCCCTGGCATATTTTGCGCCGATGCCTTTGATGGCGCCCGACGCCAGATACTTTTCGATGCCTTCCAAGGTTGTCGGCAGGGAAAATGTACAGGAATCCACCCGGAAACGGCGTCCGTGTTCCGGATGAAACTCCCAATGTCCTTTGAGTTCGACTCCTTGTCCTTCCGCAATGCCCGGCAGGCATCCGCAGACACTGTGCAGAGTTCCCCGGACATCCTGCACGGACAGCACTTCGAAGCCGTTTTCCTCGTTGCGGAAAATGACTTTTTCCACCCGTCCGCGCAAAGTCTGTTCGGTGAGGTTTCCGTTTTCCGGGGCAGAACTCATCAGGCGGACTCCATCAATGATGGGAGAAGATCCGTTCCGGCGCGTGACGCAGGACCACGCCGAGTTCGTTGGCGCGTTTGATGACGTCGGCGTCCTTCAGGGAGCCGGACGGCGCGACGATCGCCTTGATGCCGGCTTTGGCTGCGACTTCAACTGCATCGTAGAACGGGAAGAAGCCGTCGCTGGACATGACTGCGCCTTCAAGCGTGTTTGCCCCTTTGTATTTGAGACCGAATTTCTCAATAGCCTGTTCCACTGCGCCCACGCGGTCCTGTTCGCCGGTGCCGACAGCCAGAGTCTGACCGTTTTTCACAATGACTACGCCGTTGGAACGGACGCCGATATTGATGTACCACGCATCCAGCAGATCTTCCATCTGGGCGGGCGTGGGTTCGACGGAGGAGACCTGCGGACCGCAGGCTTTGTTTTCACCGGAGGCTGCCGGAAGATCGGCGGCGGAGCGGACATGGGTCAGCAGCGGGGCGGCGATGACCAGAGAGCCGTCGCCCAGCACCTTGAAGGTGTCGAAACGTCCGTCGGCATTGTCTTCCACATAACGGGGCAGGGTGGAGATGTCGCCGCACTGGAGAATGCGGATCTGTTTGTTGAGTTTGAACCGTTCCGCATCATTGAACAGCGCCAGGGCTTCCTCATCGAATGCGGGCGCAACCACACATTCACAGAATGTGCTCATGATTTCCTCGGCGGTGGCGGCGTCGACTTTGACGTTGAATGCGATCACACTGCCGAATGCCGCGCGGGCGTCGCAGTCGCGGGCTTTGATGTAGACATCGCGCAGGGTTTCACCGTCGCGCATGACAGCCGCGCCGCTGGGGTTGACGTGTTTCATGACTGCACAGGCGGGCTTGGCGAAGAACTTCACAATGTTCAGCGCGCCGGATATATCTTCCAGATTGGTCTGGGAAAGACCGTTCTTGCCGCTCTTGAGCGTTTTCATGTCCGCGATGGCGCCGTGTCCGCCTTCCGGAACATACAGCGCGGCGGGCTGGTGCGGGTTGGTCCCGTAACGGAGGTCGCTGTTCTTGACATAGACACGGGTTCCCACTGTGATTTTTTCCGGATAGTTGCCCTCATTGCGGGTCAGATAAGAGTTTCTGGCTAATTTTTCGGCCATTTTTCATTCTCCATTTGAAGATTGCCCACTTCCGTGGTATTGTTACTGGTAAAATGTTTGAATGTCAATTTACAGTCTCATGGACGGAATCGCAAATACAAAGTATGAAAAAGACGGATTTTCCTGACAAAAAAGGGTATTTTATCACGTTCGAGGGCATGGAAGGGTGCGGGAAAAGCACTCAGATCCGGCTGCTGGCCGAAAAACTGCGGGAACTGGGACGCTCCGTGGAGGTGTCCCGGTCGCCCGGAGGAACTCCCGTTGCGGAAAAAATCCGGGAGCTGCTCAAAGTCCCGACGCCGGGCGACGACCTGCTGCCGGAAACGGAACTGCTGCTGTTCGGCGCATGTCATGCCCAGATGACGCATCGGCTGATTGAACCGGTTCTCCGGCGCGGCGGCATTCTGCTCAGCGACCGTTTTTTCGACTCCACTTCGGCGTATCAGGGCTATGCACGCGGCCTCGACCTGAACATGGTGTTCCGGATCAACCGTTTCGCCTGCGGTTCGCTGGAGCCGGATCTCACGCTGCTGCTGGATATCCCCCCCGAACTCGGCATCGAACGCAGCCGGAAACGCGGCGGAGCGGAAAAAGACCGTTTCGATTCCGAAAAAATGAAATTTCATCACGACGTGCGGAACGCTTTCCTGGAACTGGCACGGCTCAACCCGCACCGTTTCCGGATCGTGGATGCCGCACGTTCCCCGGAAGAAGTTCACGCTCAAATCATGGAGGCGGTACATGACCGGCTGGCAGACTTATTCTGAACGTTATCCGATGCTTACTGCGGCACTGGCTCATGCCAAGCGGTCCGACCGGATGTCGCACGCTTACCTTGTCGTAACTTCCAATCCCGATTTCCGCACGGACTTTCCGCTGCTGCTGGCGGCTTTGCGCGTTTGCGAAAATCAGCGTCCGGACGGCGGTCCCTGTATGGAATGCGGAGAATGCCGCCAGATTCTTAACGGAATCTATCCGGATTTTCATATCCTGGCGCCGACTTCCCGTGCGCGGGAAATCGTGATCGGCAAGGATTCGGGCGATCCGGACACTCTGCGCTGGTTTGAGTCGCAGTTCCATTTGAGCAGCGTTTCCGTTTCCGGCTGGAAAATCGGAGTCATTCAGGAAGCGGACACCATGAACGAATCGGCGCAGAACGCTTTCCTGAAAACCTTGGAGGAACCGCCGGGAAAATGTCTGTTTGTCCTGACCACCGGGCGTCCTTCCGCCCTGCTGCCGACCATCCGCTCCCGCTGTCAGCTGCTGGCACTGACCGACAACCGCTGCGAATACCGTTTCCCGCGCTGTTCGGATGTCCCTGCAATTCTGGAAAATCTGGTGCTTCAGCCGTACCGCAGCCTCATGCGGGCGGAAGACTGCACCCGCGCTCTGCTGGAAATTTCCTCATCCCTGATGGCTGCGGCGCAACTGGCGGCGGAGGAACGCTGGGCGGCTCGTCTGGAATCTGCCAAAGAACTGGAAAACGCCGGGGTGAAACTCATTGAAAAACGCATTGACGGTGAAGCCGGCAGTGAATACCGCCGGAATCGGGAACAGTTCATCAGCATGATTCACACCTGGTTCGCCCAGGTGGTTCTGCTGGCGGAACAGCTTCCTCTGGAGGTGATGTCGAATCCGGAAATCCTGCCGGATGCCGCCAAGGTGCATTCCCTGCTGTCTCCGGAACGTGCCAGACGTATGCTGGACGCCGCAGAGTCGCTGCTTGCCGCGCTTCAGACGAATGTCAATGACGAGCTTGCCATCCGCACCTTCTGTCTGTCCATCAATCTGCTGCTCCGGAAAAAAGCCTGAACCGCATCCCTGCGAAGTGTGTCATTCCAGATAGAACGGCGTGGAACAGACGATATGCACGGGTTTGTCTCCTTCGATTTCCACCCGGATGAATTTGTTCAGCGTCAGCCCGGACAGGGAAACGGAACGCCGGATTTCCGCGTTCTGTTCTTCTGATTGCCAGATGACGTCTGCACCGGAATAGACCCGGATATGACGGATTTTTCCGGTGGAGATTTTCGCGCTGATTTTCAGCTCCTGTTCTGCCGCATTCCGGGCGGAAACGGTATCGCCCGGCAGCGCGTCGCCCAGCATGATGTCCGCTTCATCGAAAAACGCCGCCGCTATGTTGTGTCCGGCTTTAATTGCCTTGACCACATTGTCACGGCAGGGCGGTTCCCCGTGAAGACAGAGAAAGTTCAGCGCCGGATTGTCGTAAAAACTGCGTGTCCCGAATAAATCCACGGAATTCATCAGGGTGATCTTTCCGCCGGAGAGCCAGTATTTCTCAATGTCGGTTCCGGAAATGGTTTTCAACTCTTCGTAATCGACGGCGTCGAAAGGGTAGTCGTGCCAGTAGCCGCACCACGGATGGGTGGCACAGGAAGCTCCGCCGTGGTCGCGGATGTGGGCAAGGGCTTTTTTGAGATACGCATCGACTTCCGCATCGGAAAAAAGACTGCGCGTGAATTCCGCCGTGTAGCCGTCGGGGTCAATGCCGATGGCAAGCATGTGATAGTTGTTGTGGCTCAAATGTTTATATTTGTCGTTCCAGTTGAACGGATGATATTCCTGTCCGTCCAGAAACAGCGCATGGTCGTCGGAAAAACATGCCGGATCCAGCTTGCCCCCGTAAGGGGCGGTGTCTTTGACGGACAGGGCGCAGATGTCAAAATTCTTGTATCGCATCAGGGCATTCATGGTGCCGGGCATGGAATCGCAGCCGTACCAGTCCAGCGAGTGCATGTGAATAGCCATCTTATGAATTTTTTTCGGAGGAAGAGATGATGCCGCGGGAATGGGTGCCGGTGCCGGCATATTGTCTTTGAACCGCGCAAAATATGCCAGCAGATTCGGCAGATACTTTTTCCAGAATCGGAAACAGCGGTCATTTTCGGCAACCCGTTCTTCCGGACGCATCAGCTGATTCAGGAAGTACATGCCTTTGCCATATTTGCCGCGCAGGATCAGCGCGCCGTCGCGTACCGCCGGATCCAGATAGGAACCGAGAATTTCCCAGGCGGGGTTTGCCAGAAAACAGGATTGCGCGGCGGTCCGGAAGATTTCCGGTTTACATTGATCCGGTCCGGCGGCAATGCCGAAGGAATTGGCGGGAACATACCAGTCCAGCATTTCATCCGGTGTGATGCGTTCCGGATATTCAAACAGTTCTTTGCCTGCTTCCTCAATCCACGGCATCATGTAGGTTCGGTAGTCCAGAATGGTGTTCACATGCCGGTGAATCAGTTGCGTATATCCCAGTTCATCGGGCAGGAAATAAGGTGCCCAGCGCATATAATCCTGATGCAGAAACAGACAGATTCCGCCGCGTTTCACCCAATCGCGGATATAGAGTTCGTCATTTTCAATATAGTCGTTGAATCCGTTCTGTTCAATGATGGCGACATCATATTTTTCCAGATAGTTTTTCTGCGAGTAATCAATTTTTTCTGCGTTGACTCCCAGATCATGCAGAAAATCTTCGGTTGTATAAGCCGGTTGAAACCAGTGGGCGAAATATCCGATACGCAAATGCTTGTCCATAAGAAACTCCTGATATTGTTTCTTTGTTGAATTTTCCATGAGCTGAAATATAGAATGAAAAAAGGGGATTTCAATCGGCATAATGTAGTACAAGCTGAAAAAACACGAAAAAAAATTGAAATTTGATTTGACAAAGAGTGAAAGTGTGCTAAATTGTAGCCCTGTTGCGCCTC